>JAFWHH010000027.1 GCA_017512025.1 Clostridia bacterium | reverse complement strand
TCATATGTTTGACCTTTTAATGTCATGCTTGGATTTGTTATGTTTAAGTTATTCAAACTTGCTTCTATACTCTTTTCACTTAATGTACTTAATGCTGTCTCTACATTCTCATAGTATCCTTCATGATATTCTAATCCACCAACACCTACTGTCATTGCACTTTCTAATGCAGTTTCCATTTCATCTACTTGAGTTTGATTATTTATTTTTATTTCTCTTGAAATGTTCTTTGCATTTGTTAATGCTTGTTGCAATTTATTCCATGTTGTTTCTGTATATAATGCATGGTCTCCTACACTTGTTTTATTTTCTATTTTTTCTGCAACTTTTATTCTTGCATCTAAATTATCATAGTTTGCATTTAATATATGTGAATCTAAATTATTTATTAATTCTTCTATTGCATCTATGCTTTCTCTTATACTTTGTTTCTTTAAATCTTTATCCGTTGCATTATACTCTGATATTTTATTATCTATATTTTCTATATATGATGCTTCATACCATGATTTATTTACTTCTTCATATGTATCTAACATATTTTTTACTGCTTGTTTTAATTCATTATTTACTGTTAAGGCTGTTATTTTTTCTTCTACGTTTGTTGCCATCTCTTCTATTGTTTCTTGTTCATTTGCCTTCTTTGTTGTATCTATATTATTTAATGTACTTTGTAAATCATTTATCTTTCCTTCTGTGAATACTTCATATGTTTGATTTCCTATTGTCATACTTGGATTTGTTATGTTTAAATTACTTAAGCTTACATTTATTCCATATTCACTTAATGTACTTAATTTACTTTCTACATTCTCATAATATCCTTCATGATATTCTAATCCACCAACACCTACTGTCATTGCAGTATTTAATTTTGTTATTTCTTCTTCTATTACATTTTGTGAATCTTCATCTAAATCTCTTGATAGATTTTCTGCTTCTTGAATTGTACTTTGTAAGTTATTCCATGATGCTTCTGTATATAATGCATGATTTCCTACACTCGTTTTATTTTGTACTTCTTTTGATTCACTTATCTTTTGATCTAAACTTGTGTAATCTGCTGGTTCTTTTAGTAAGTTCTTTGCATCTTTTAAATTATTGATGATTTCTTCTACTACGTCTTGTTCATCATATTTATGTCTTTGACTTATCTCTTTTTCACTTTCTTCTTTTGCAACTTTATATCCATTACTTTCTTTATATGATGTTAATGATCCTACCGTGTATTTACTTTCATCTATATCTAATTCTTCTATTAATTCTGCATAGTTTGGTGCAGGATTCTTTGATGCTTGTAAATTATCTATTACTTCTTTTACTGATAATGCAAATGAATCTACTTGATCTTGTTGATCTTTTGTTTTATTCATTATTTCACTTGTATTATCTTTTATTATATTTAAGTAATATTCTATTTCATCTCTTACTGCTTGTGGATATAATGCTTCATATATTTCTTTATCTACTTCTTGTTGTAATACTTCTTTATATCCATTTATTACTGTGTAATCTGCTGGTAATAAATGATTACTTAATCCATTTATTAATCCTTCTATTTCTATTACTTTTTCTCTTACACTTATCTTTGATAAATCTTTATCTGTTGCATTATACTCTGATACTTTATTATCTATACTTTCTATATATGATGCTTCATACCATGATTTATTTACTTCTGAATAACTTGTCATCATTGTATTTACGGCACTTTCTAATGCATTATTTATTTCTAATTGATTTTTCTTTGT
>JAFWHH010000026.1 GCA_017512025.1 Clostridia bacterium | reverse complement strand
TTTGCATTTATTTGGGTGTGCTATAGATTTTAAAAAGTACGGAATATTTAAAAATAAACCTATTCCTACTTGTTGTGAATTAGAGTGCATAGATAGCGGTGACTGTTGGCACGTACAATTTAAAAGAGGTGCATAATGCAAGTATATAAACCTAATGTTACGCAAGCTTTAAGAATAGTATTATCAATAGGTGCTATTGGTGCATATCAAAAAGATAACAATTATAGATATAGTGATTCTGATTGTTTGGGGGGGGGTTGCCCTGATAAAATACAATGGGGTACATCAGATTATAGTACTAACAATGATGGTATAATAAGAGAATCGTACACTATACAAATAGATGCAGAAAACAATATACAAGTAGATAAACAAGATATAGGTTACAATCTATCACATGTTTGCAATCAAGGTAATAATACGTGGGTTATAGATAAATTTTCTAGTGATTTAAATAGCAATTATAATCGAATATTAGGTTATACAGGTCATGAAGCATGGATATTTTTAAAACCTTATAACATGGTAGGATGGTATCAATTTTATGTGAAACCTGGTACACCATCGCAAAATGATAATAGCAAAATAGATTTAAATAATATGGGTAATTTGATATATTGCGGTAAGGTTTCGCAACCTACTAGAAATGGTATTGAATTATTTACTTTAAACTCTATTAATGGTAATTATGCCGATGTCACGTACAATATAGATTTAATTAATAATTCTATTATGTCGGAAGAACATCATTTTATGAATAGTTCTAACGTAGGGGATTGCGGAGACACTATAGATACCGATGAAACATCATTATATGAGGTATATTTAGAGCCTGAATCGCCTGAGCCTGAGCCTGAACCTGAAGAATGTGTTTGTGATAGTTGTGTTGCCGATATTGAATCTTGTTGTAATGATGATATATTCACTAGTGATTTAAATGAGTTTTCATCAATAAAGTGTCCTGATACATATATTAATCCTGAAACTGGAGAAGAAGAAAGATTACCTTGGAATGGGTTAATGTGGGTATGTCGTACACTGCAAATAGGATTCAAAGTATTTTATGCCCTTATATGGTATTTGTTTTGTAAAATAATGTGTAAGGTAGATAAGGCACAAAGTACACAAGAATGTTTGTGTGAACAATTAAAAAGGATTGCTGACATATTAGAAGAAAAAGAAATGAGTGTTGATATTTCGGTAACTGATAAATCAAACGTAGAATACGATACATTTAACGGTAGGGTACAGGATAAAATGAACGATGAGGAGGGATGGTGGAATGGCTGACGATTGCATTTGTACAAATTTGATAGCAATACATAGTGTTTTGAGTGATATAGTGACAGCTTTAGGAAATATAAATAATAGATTAAATCAACAAAATTCTAGATTATATGATATAAACGATTCGATTAATACAGGTACAGCTATATCATATATTGGGCAAGAATTACATGCTATAAGTGGTCGTTTAAGAATGTATGACGAAAACACGGATAGAAACATAATATGGTATGTAAAGAAAATTGCTGACAATTTAACATTTAATGATAAAAATATTGCTGAAATATGGTCATATAAAGAAATGTGTGTTTCTAACGAAACAATTGTAGAGTCTCCGCTAAGCACTTATGTATCAAAAGGGTCGTTAGAGTTTAACGATGTTTAATGTAATAGCCTAGGGTTTGGTGGAGGAGTACGCCTAGAGGGGGCCCCTTTTTTCAATGTACAAGGGGCTCCCTCTGTGTTTTAGGGGAGGGGTTAGGGGCGTAGAGGGTTCCCCTCCCCTAGGTCTGCTTTAGAGCGCGCGCTTACTACGTCATTAGCGCGCGTTGTTCGTTGTCCATTTTCTATAGAATAATTCCCTACAATTTTTCCTTAGTTATAAATTACCTAGGGAAGTTTTCCCTATTAGGGAATTTTTACCTACATCAAACATCTTAAAACACTGTCTATAACTACATTCTTGCGTTGGCATATTCCTTGCAATAAAAAAAATGGAGGTGTTAAAATGACAACAAAAAATCAAAAAATAGAAATGGCTCTTGCTTATATGCGAGAATATAAATTCGCTGTTCAGGTTCCGCTTTGGTGTGGATATGCTAATGTGGTGCCTTTTTGCTATCATTATAATAATGATTTTCACAATAGCGAACTAGATTGTATAAACAAAGAGAATGGCAATATTAAATGGGTAGTTAGTTATTATTTCGACAATGGTTTCGTTTATGAAGAAAGAATCGTTTATGCTAAGACTATTAAAGAAGCTGTAAGTAATGGCTATAACATGGCGGGATTATATGCTTTAAGGAGTGCAATAAATGAATAATAGAGGTAGAAATTTTGCGGGAGTTTTTTATCCTGAGTCATGTCCACCTAATTTCTTAGAAATTATAGAAAACTTTAAAGTTAAGTGCGCTTTAAGTCCATTACATACGCCTGATGAAGAATGTAAGAAACCACATTATCATATAGTTTTTTCGTTCAGTGGGAATAAAAGCATAGATCAGGTTAGAGAAATGATGTATAAATTAGGTTCTAGCATGGTACAAATAGTAAGTGATGTACAAAGTGTTATTAGGTATTTAATACATAAAGATAATCCCGAGAAACAACAACTAGACAAAAAAGATATTAAGGTGTACAATTGGGATATAGATAAATATTTCAAATGTACAAAAGAAGAGAATTTAAATAATATGCGTACATTAATTAAGATTGCAAATGATAATAAATGCAGAAATTACAAAGAATTATTTGAATTATGCTTAGATGATAATGATTTATTATCGTTATTATTAAAGTATAGCTATGCTATTAATCTTTATCTTAGGAGTTTATAGAATGAGAAAAAGGAATATTTTTAAACAACTTACATTTGCGCAATATTTAAAAAATATGCGTACACGATGGAAAATTCCATCTATTAGATACGATAGAGGATTCAGAAAAAAGTCCTTTACAAAAGGTAGATTTAGGTATAAAATAAGAATGTACACAATACCGCGTTCAGTTAATGGCGGTAGGTTTAAAGTTTATATGCTAAGAGGCTACAGGAGATTTTAAAGATGATTCTTAATGCAAAAGTTATTGTTACTAAGAAATTTGTTATGGATGGTAAACATTTTGTTACCATACAGGGTATTATGAATGATAAGGGCATGTTTCAACAGACGGTTAGAGAAGAGTTGATTCCTGATGTCTTAGAGGGTAAGGAAATTGCTTTAAATTATGATGTTGGTATAGCAACTAATTTTAAACCATATTTAAAATTAGTATCTATAAATATAAAATAATACGAGGTTGAGGTTAGTTTTATGAGTTTACAGACATATAATAAACCTGTGTTTTTCGATGATAGAGTAGTCACTTATGACGCCTCTAGCGGTACTACTGGTACATTAGATTCTTTAAATACTAAGCTTGGTTTAGCTATGGAGTTTCAGGCTAATATTAAGATTTTAAGCGGTAGAGATAGGTATAGAGTACGTAGTACAACATTTACTATAGTTGGTAAAAATGAAACCGCTACAGGTGGACGTGCTGAAATAGGTAATGGTATGTACGGACTTATTGAGGCGGGTTCTAGAATGGCATCATTAATTGCTAAGATGAGTAAAGGTGTAATAGTTGGTTTCTTTGCAAAATTAGGAAAATACAGACAGGACGAAATGCCCATTAATGTTCCGACAGGAGACAATTCATATGGTACACTTATATATAATAATTCTGTTGATTCTGAATATTCTAGTGATGAATGCGGTAGAAATGCAGAATTACCTGCTACACCTGCCTCTACAGCTATAAGAATACCGTGGTTGCGTGATGATATAAGTAGACAAGATATAAAGAACAATCTCGATGATTGGCGTTATGATGATACCGGTACAGGTGGTAGTGGTTTTGTATTTCAGGTAGGACAGGTCAAGTTTAAAGATGATAATAAGGTAGATTTGGTAGCAATTCCTACTACCGGATTACATTCTATTAAAGTTGCTGAAAGAAGTTATAACCTCGGTCAGTTGCTCGTTAATAATGACAGTCAGCGTGGTATTATTGACGATAAAGTTCTTTCTGAAAAACAAAGTGGATGGGATTCTGAATCGGGTCAAGACGACGGAGAAATTCAACCTGATGATGGTACTAATCCATAATTAATGAATTGAATGTACAGTTAGTGCATAATGTACTAGCTGTACATTTTTGATTTTAGAAAGTACAAGAGTTACATATGAAAAATGATGAAATTTTTGATTCTTACGGTATTGATGGTATCGATAATAAAAAAGCTTGGAATAGACTTCCTAGTATATTGAAATATTTTATAAGTAGTACACAAAAAAATCTATTTGATAGAGTGTACAGGAAAGTAAAAGATAAATATGGGCAAGATGGGTGTACGAGTTTGGTTAAAACTTCGGGATTCCGTTCTATTAGTACTAATAATAGGCATTATGGTGTTGCTGATTCTTTGCATTTATTTGGGTGTGCTATAGATTTTAAAAAGTACGGAATATTTAAAAATAAACCTATTCCTACTTGTTGTGAATTAGAGTGCATAGATAGCGGTGACTGTTGGCACGTACAATTTAAAAGAGGTGCATAATGCAA
>JAFWHH010000025.1 GCA_017512025.1 Clostridia bacterium | reverse complement strand
ATATATATATATATATATCAATAATTAATTAAAAAAATCAAATAAAAATTATTGATTTCTTAAGAAAATTTTGCAATAATAAATATATAAAATAGAAGGGAGTAAAAAATATCATGAAGATTAAAACAGAAAGAGATAAGAGAACTTATCTTATAATCGCACTATGTGCCATACTAGTTATAATGGGGGTAGGGTATGCAGCATTTAGTCAGATGCTTACAATTAATGGAACAGCAAATATATCAAATTCATGGTGTGTCGGATTTGATAATACAAAGACTGCAGCTTATACTGCTAAAGCAGGAATAACAGGAGCTACAGCTCCAACAGGTTCAATGAGCTATTCTGGCAACTCATGTGAAAGCACTTTGCAGCCAGCATCATCCTTAACTGCACATTTTTATCAGCCAGGTGATGAGATAGAGTACACACTTACTATAGTAAATAAATCTAGTGTAACAGCAGCAATTAAATCAATACTCGTAGATAATGAAAGTGTAACAAGTAATACAACAAAGAAAAAGGGTAATATAACATATATAGTAAATATGCCAGAGTCAACAACACTTGTACCTAATGCATCTACTACAATGAAAGTAATAGCTAGATTTCAAAATGAAACAGCTGTTACAGGAAACATTAATGGACAAACAGAAACAATTGAAGTTAAAATAAATACAGAACAAGATGATGGTGAAGGTGGAATGGTAGTCACAGAGCCAAAATTTACAGGAACTATTTACAGATGGAGTACAACAACAGCAAAAAATGGAGATTCAATAGTGCCAGTAAATGGAACAAAATACATTTTAACTGATGGAACAAATTCTTCTGGAATTTTTGATACAGAAGAAGTATGTACTGCTCAAAGAAATACTTATTTAGGACAAGGAATGCCAGAATCATATGTATGCCAACAAAAAACAGGAACATTTGGAGGAGTAGGAGAATATACAACAGATGTTTCTGCATTAAATAAAACATATTATTTAAAACATGATGTAGTAGATGATATTATAACAGCATCATATGTATGCTTTGTGTATAACAATGCAGAGCATTGTATGAAAGGAGCAGATAATGGAGCTTCATTTGCAGCTAACACACAAACTATAAGAGATTTCCAAACTTTTAATAATCTTCCAGATAATGCAAATCCAGGCTGCTCTTTCGGCTCTTCGTACTCATATTGTTATGGCGGCGGCTTCAGTCACGTAGTATCATACTCAGATGGAAATGTCGGAGTTGATGGTTCTTCTTCTGAGCGCTGTAATATCGATATTGGTGGCAGTTCAAGTTGTGGTGAGGGGTGGCCGCCTGTCCAGCCTGGCCCTACATCTTGATATCTAGAATCTGATATTTTGCCTATGACAAAATATCCATCGTTCGCATAATATGCGAACGTACTGGTGCCGAAAGAGCGAATGCGATTGTAGGCACGCGCACATCTTCAGAAATTCATTCATAAATGCTTTCTCGTGTCCTCTTTAGGGGACAAGCGTAAGTACTGGCTCATAAATTTAATATGAAAAATACGGCTCTCCACTTTTGAGTGGGAAGAAAAATGAATAGGTCTCCACTTTTGAGTGGGGTCCTTTTTTGAAAAAGCTCCACTTTTTACTGGGGTAAAAGTATAAAAAAGCTCCACTTTTGAGTGGGGTATAAAATAGTGATTAT
>JAFWHH010000008.1 GCA_017512025.1 Clostridia bacterium | reverse complement strand
CTTCATGGTTTATAAATGAAGAAACAGCAACAATTAATATTTATTTAAAGAACAAAGAAGAAGTAAAACCAGAAGGTAAATTCAACGTTAACTTATATAAAGTAGACGAAGAAGGAAAACTAATTACAGACTATAGTGCTAGATTCGAAGGAACAAGACATAACGGAAAAATTAACATTGGATATATTGATGTTAAGACAAAAGATGGTGTTGCAACAATTGATGAAAATGTTGAAATAGAAGATGTAAAAGACCACTATCAATATCAAATCAAAGAAACAGAGGCACCAGAAGGATATGAAAAAGAATTAAGATTACTAGTATTAAATGTAGATTTTAAACAAGTAGATAATAAATATGTATTAGATACAGAAAAGACAACATTTAATTTAGGATCTGATGAAATTTCATTAAGTGAAAAAGATGGTGAATACATAGGTGAAAATAGTGCTGCTTGGTTCATAGATGAAGAAACAGCAACAATTAGCATTTACCTAAAGAACAAACCAAAAGTAAGATCATCAGGAGACTTTAGTGTTAAACTATATAAAGTTGATGAAAAAGGTAACTTAATTACAAACTATAGTGCTAAGTTCGAAGGAATGAGACATAATGGTAAGATTAATGTTAAAAACATCAAAGTTGAAACAGTTAATGGTATCGCAACAATTGATGAAAATGTTGTAATTGAAGATATTAATGATTCATACAAATATATGATTAACGAAACAGAAGCTCCAGTTGGATTCAAGAAAGTATTAGAAACACTAGTATTAGCAATGAATTTTAAAGAAGTTGGTACAAAACGTATTATCGATACAGAAAATACTGTATTCAACTTTGGATCAACTGTTGTAGCTCCAAGTAGTGAAGCAGGAGTATTCGATAATAATGAAACAGCTTCATGGTTTATTGATGAAGAAACAGCAACAATCAATATCTATTTAAAGAATGAGCGTGATAGCAGAACATTTAACCTTAACCTAGTTAAGAGAAAAGATGTTGATAACAATAATGATGGAACAAACGATCCATTAGCAGGTGCAGAATTTAAAATCACAATCGATGATGGTAAAGGAAATGTAGTTACTAAAGAAGGTTTAACCACTGATAAAAATGGTAGAATACCAACTATTTCTGATATCGCAATCGAAGATGAGAATGTTACATATACAGTTACAGTTGAAGAAACAAAAGCACCAGAAGGATATATTGGACTTGATAAACCTGTAACATTTACAGCTAAATCTACAATTAAAGATAATGTATATGTTCTAGAGCCAGTAGAAATGTCTGCATTAGAGAACGAAGCTAGAATTTCAAGAGAAATAAAAGCTGATGAAATTTATATTGAAGCAGAGAACAGAGCAGTACCAGTAATTCATAAAGGTGTAAAGACTGTGGAAAACCAAAACTCAGGATACGACAAAAATGAAATTCAAACATGGGTAATCAACACAACAGTTCCATATGGAATCAAAGATTACACAAAATATGTTGTAACTGATACTATTGATTATGAAAAATCAAAAGTAGAAGAAAAGAGAATAGAATTTATTAATGAAGATAAACCAGAAGAAAACGTTGTTGTTAAATATAAAGGAACTGATACAGTATTAGAAGAAGGTAAAGATTATTACGTATTCTTTGATAAAGATACTAAAGTACTAGTTGTTACATTTATTAACAATGATTTTGAAGGTGGAAAATCATTAAAAGAAGGAACAAAATTAGAAATAACATTCAAGACTAAATTTACATTAGATGCAGATGGAAATATTATAGGATTAAATCAATCAATCCCAAATACTTCTCATTTAACATATGGTGTAAGTGGTAAAGAAGAAACTGCAAAATCTGAAACACCAGAAGTTCATACAGGTGGAGTTGGAGTATTCAAATATGATGAAGTTTCAGGAAAAGCACTAGAAGGAGCTCACTTCAAAATTGCAAGAAGCGAAGAAGATGCTAGAAATGGTAAGTTTATCAAATTAAGAGCTGAAGACGGAAATGAAACTGATGAAGACTACGAAGTTGTTTCAGATGCAAACGGACATGCAGAGTTTGTTGGACTAGAATTCGGTGAAGATGCTGAAGGTAAAGTTGAGATGTCAAATGGTATTTATACATACGATTGGAAAAAAGTTTCAACAACATATTACATTGTAGAAACTGAAGCTCCAGAGGAGTATAACAAGATTACAGATGTTGTACCAGCAGTTGTTAAAGCTGAAAACTATGACAATATAGATTTAACAAAATATGTTGAAATAGGAAATAGACCAAAAGAATATGACTTAGCATTACGTAAATATATTACTAATGTAAAAGCATATGATCATGATGGAAATGTTATTGACAGAAATATTACTGATAGAGAGCCAAGAGTTACAATAACAGACGAGTTTAAGAACAAAGAAGTAACAACAGCTATTTATGAACATACTAAGGAACCAGTAATTGTACAACAAGGAAATATTGTTACATACAATATTAGAGTTTACAACGAAGGTCCAGAAGATGCTTATGCATCTTTAGTAAAAGATGATATTCCAGAAGGAACAGAGTTTGTTGCTTATACAGAAGGTGACGGAAGTATAAATGATAAATATAACTGGAAATTATTAGATGCTGATGGAAATGAAACTTCAGAGATATCTAATGCTAAATACATCATTACAGATTATTTAGCTGGTGGAGAAGAAAACTTAATTAAAGCATTTGATCCAGATACAATGAATGAATTAGACTTTAGAACTCTACAAGTACAATTTAGAGTTACAGAGCCAAATACGTCAGAAAGAATCTTAACAAATTATGCTCAAATTTCAGAAATGACAAATGCGAAAGGAAAAGTAGTTACAGATAGAGATTCTAAACCAGACGAATGGAACGAAGGTGAAGATGATCAAGATATAGAGAATATCAAATTATTATACTTTGACTTAGCCCTAAGAAAATGGGTAACAAAAGCAATAGTATATGAGAACGGACAAGAAGTTGTTTATGAAACAGGACATCATGCAGAAGATGATCCAGAAGATGTAGTTAAGGTTGACTTAAAGAAGAGCAAGTTAAGTTCAATTGTTGTTAAATTTGAATATCAAATTAGAGTAACAAATGAAGGCAAGATTGGTGGAAGCGCAACAGAAGTAACTGATCACATTCCAGAAGGCTTAGTATTTGATGAAGCTGATAACACAATTTGGACTAAAGTTGATGACAATACTATCGTAACAGATGCCTTAAAAGATACATACTTAGAGCCAGGTGAAAGTGCAGAAGTAACTGTTGTATTAAGATGGGTAAACTCTGCAAGTAACTTAGGTATTAAGAATAATATTGCCGAAATAAGCAAGGATTATAATGAATATGGAGTAGCTGATATTGATTCAACACCTGGAAATTATAAATGGGGTGAAGATGATATTGATGATGCACCAGTTATGCTTGCAATTAAAACAGGTAGTATCGCTACACAATGCGTTGCCCTAGGAGTTGCAGTACTATTCATATTAGTTTTCGGTGTAAAAGGTATCAAAAAATCTTTTAAAGAAATCTAAAATAGTATAAATTAGTTATAAACGGAAGTTATAACTAAAAGATAATAAAACTGACGATATTAATATCGTCAGTTTTATTGATTTTACGCATTTTATGAGATATAATGAACTCACTATAGGTAAATAACCTTAGTAAATAATATGTGAGGTGAATTAGGTGTAATCCTGATCTAATGAGTAAATCAAATTCTAAGAAGAAAGTGAGGTTATTGGTCATGGGTGACAGTGATTTCATCTTCAGTCCTGAAAATTCACAAGATGCTAGTTCCTTCCGGAATAAAGCAGTGTCGTTTGTATATCACTCGAGCTTTAATCTGAGAGATAAAGATATTGTAACCATTTATTCCGATTATGCAGTAATAACACGGCATGATACAGGGAAGATGGGATTGTATAGGGCAGACAATGGGCTACCAATACTTTACGATTTCTTTGATACAATCGAGCTTAGGCATAGTGATACCAGGAAGAAGAGGTACGCAGAAAGCAGCGGTGAAGAACTCTTTTTTGAAGTTAGTATAGGCGGGCTCTATGGAGCATATAGCAAATACGGACTTCAACTTGTTCCAATCAAATACAAAAAAGGCATCACTCTTTTTGACAATTTATTTCTTGTAACATCTACGGAAAACGGAAGTTTAGGTGTATATGATTACAAAGGAAGAATGGTTTTACCGGTTGAATATAAACATGTTTTAATTCAGCACGGTGTAATTATTGGAGAAAAGAGAGGCAAGTACGAAAGCAAGCTCTATGCATTTAACAGATATGGTCAGTGTCTTTTTAAAGAGCCATTTCGAGATGACGTGGACAAAGGATATGATCAAATTATCGTATATGAAAATTCTATAGTAGCTAGGGAAAATGGACTTGAAGAGATTTTCACGAAGGAAGGCTCTCAATTAATTGCCAAAAAAATGAGAAGCATAATTGTAGAAAAAAATTACATTATTGCAGAAGATGAAAATAGCAAGTGGGGAGTCTACGACTACGAAAACGGAATCATTTTACAGCACGAATTCGACAGAATAACAAGTTTTGGAAAAAGTTATATCAAAGCTAGATATGGAAAGACTGAATGTTTATTCTACAAAGATGGACAGACAGTAATAGGACGTGGAAAATACCGAAAAATTACCGAAACAAAACATGGAGCTATTGCATACACACTTGGAGGAAATAAGGAAACTTTTGAACTTCGAATGTATATGGCAATTAGCAAATGAAACAGCGAGAGCCGGCATGTGCCGGCTCTCGCTTGTTTTGGTTCAAATCCATACTTATTTACTTGCTTATTTATTTGTTGCTGTGAAAATGTCAAGCCAACATTTGTACTCGGTAAAAATTGAATCCTTTTCTGTATAGGTGGTGTCGTTAACCTTGAGCCAATCCATGATTCCAGTAAAGAGCGGGTCATCTTTAAAGAGTATTCTGTCGCATACATACCATACGTCAAAGACTGTTTTAGCACCATCTTCAAGAATCTTCTGAACCTTGGGCGAGGCATATACGACACTATCCTCATGTTCGTCGGACAACTTAAGAAGACCTTTATCCTGATACCATTTCACCTGAATGCATGCCTGAAGTTTGTCGCAGAAGAATGCAAACATTGCATCATTAGTCTTGTGCTCATCAAACTCAAGAAGAAGAGCATAGAGTTCATCTGCATCATCAAGTCCCTCGAGCATCATATGCATTGCCTTATGTTCCATTGTCTTTTTCTGCTCAGGTGTAATGTTATCGAACGGCGTAATGTCTCCCAGGAGTACCTCACCAATCTCATGGAGTACTATCATAAGTACCACGCGTTCAAGATTAACGGGTAATCTGAATTTTTTATTGAGATTGATTGCAAGAATAGCAACCTTGAAGCAATGCTGTCCGATGTCCTCGACTTTTTCTGTCTGTACGTTCCAGTACTTAGGCGTGTAACCCGTACGGAGACGCTCTGTAAGTGTCACAACTAAGAAGTAAAACCGTAAGTCTAGACCAAAATCGTTCATCTGTAATTCCTCCTTCATAATTCGTAGAAATATGAATACCTGTGAACGCTGTGATTATAACATATACAGAAGAAAAATAAAAGGTAAAATAATAGTAATATTAAATTAATAAAAATGTAACAGAACTGTAATTAATTAAATCAAACTAGGTTTCCCTATGGGCTGAATAATATAGTCCATTATTTCATAAATTTGATGAATCTTATATTAATAATTAAACTAACATCAATATTGTTAATTCGAAAGGAGATAAATTTATGAAAGGGAAAATAAACAAGATACTAACATTTTTTGTAATCATTGGATTAATGGTATCAATGATAATTATAAAAGATGTTGTACCAATGCAAATATCAAAGAATGTTCAAACAATCGAAGAACAAGATGCACCGGCTGCATTAAAACCAGGTGAACCAACAGCTGATGAAAACTGGCATTCCCATATCTATAGTTATGGAACAAGAATGGGTAGATACCTAACATATTCAGGTAATTACGAGGAAAAAGCCTTGTTCTATGATAGTAATGGAAATTATAAAAACATATATTGTATACAATCAGGAAAATCTCATGCTAATCAGTATGATATCTATGATTTATACGATATTAGTGATGAGCTAATTAAAAAATATTTTGGAACAACCTCTACAGGGGATCCAGATTATAATAATTACCATAACTTTCTATGGATAATGGAGAATATGTATTTGGTGGAGCAAAATGCAAAGTATAAACCACTAATGGAAGAGCATTTCTTTAATTTATTTCCAGAGAGTCAACGTGCAGAGATAAGAGGTTACTACGATAATATGGTAGCTGAATTAGAGCAACGTTATAGAAGAGCAGCTCTTAGTGTAGATAGTACAAATCATACTGTAACTTATCCGGATATATATGATAAATTATGGCCAAATCCACCTATAGCAGGTGTAACATACACAACAAATGTAAGAGATAATTTAATCAAGATAGTACAAAACTACTTCATGCTTTCTTATGCGTTACAAAGAAATGGTGGAACTAGAAGTAGTTTGTTAAACGATGAAGGTCACTTTATAAATCCACTTATGGAATTAAATGGAAATATAGGAAGATATGAGTTGTTTACAAATTATAATGTCGGAACAGATTCTATAAAATTCCTTGAAGCTTATGTTAAAATGCTTCAAAGTGGATATAACGCAAATTCATACCAAGCTGATAGATTTAAAAACTTTGATACGAATGCATATGTTAATACTAAAATAACATATACTGATGAGACAAAGTTAGATATAAATACAAAAAAAATAGGTCCATTTACACTATACAATAAGTATGGATTTAAAGTAGAAGCAAGCTACTTATTATATAATGGACCAATTAGTTCAAGTGATTATGACATAGTTGACGAAAATGGAAATGCTTTAAATCTTTCTGATAAAACAGCATCAGATGGAAGTGGAAAAGTATTTTACATTCAGCTACATGATAATGTACCTGTTGTAGCTAACAAAGAAGTAAGTTTTGGATGGAGAATTTCTTTTGAAGGTATAACAACAGCTAGATTATTTGTTCCAAGAGCAGGAACAACTGATCCCCAAGTACTTATTAATGTAGAAAGAGAAGATAAAGAGTCAACAGGTTCTTGGCAAAAGAACGTTGATGGTACTGCAGATATAGCACTTAAGAAATATATTACAAAAGTAAATAATACAGATGTACCAGCAAGATTAACAACAATTAGTTTAACTAATTTACAAAATAACAACTTAGAAGATCATAATGCTGTATATACAATGAACAAGACACCTATAACAGTTAGAATTGGTGACAAGGTAACTTATGCAATTAGATTATTTAATGAAGGTAACATTGAAGGAACAGCAGCAAAGATAACAGATCACTTACCAAATTACTTGAATTTTAATAGAGCATATTACATGAATGGAGCAACGCAAGTAGATCTTGTTACATCTCAAACTGGACAAGATATTACAATTAACAATCCACAAGGACGTCTAGCTGCATATGCTACAAGTATGACTGAACAACAATTCAAAGATAATTCTCAAATAATATATGTAGAATGTACTGTTGGAATACCAAAAAATCAAGAGATATATACAAACATAGCTGAAATATCACAATATAATTTAGCTACTGGAAACGACATGGATTCACAACCTAGCAACTGGCCAGCACCTTCTGCGAATAGAGGGGACAATGCATGGATTCATTATTCAAACAATCAAGATGAAAAGCTTGATGGTGATTTACATCCATTCGTTGGAGTAGAAGATGATGACGACTTTGAAAAAATAAAAATCGAATATATGGATGTTGCGTTAACAAAGAGAATTGCAGGATATATAGACAGCAACGACCAAATTCAACCATTAGTACCGGAAAATTCAACCTTAAGTAGTAAAGATGTTGTTAATATAAGTGGATATTCAGATGTACATGGAGGTACAGAAGGTACACTAAAATATGAGATGAACAAAAAAGTTGCTCAGGTAACAAGAGGAACAAAACTTGTAACAGTAATAACTGTATACAATGAAGGTCCAATTGATGCAGTTATAAAAGAAGTAACTGACTATGTTCCTGGTGGTTTAGTATTTAATCAAGCTGATACAGAAGCATTAAACGATGGAAAAGTAGCATTTACTTATGATTCATATTACCATAGATTAATAATGAAATTAAAGGAAGATAGCTCAACAGAAGGAATTACATTAAACAACTTTGAAAATTATACAAATGACTGTGATAAATACGAAATAAAAATAGTATTTGATGTTGATAGAACAGCAAGCGGAAGAATGTATAATTCAGCTGCAATAACAAATTATGGATATATTGGTGCTGATGGAGTGTACTATTCAGCTCAAGAGTCTGGAGTTGATAGAGACTCTTCATTCAAAAATTCAGCGAGAGCTGAGAGTGATGGAACAAGTCTTTCATTAGCAAAATATCATCAAAATAACCATGAAGCTAGTGAAATTGCACATTTCGATTTGTCTAAATTTGAAAAAAATAACTTACAATATGAAGACGATGATGATGTTGATGTAGTTGAAGTAAAAGAACCATACCATGGATTTGACTTAGCATTAAGAAAATACATATATAAGGTAGATAAAGGCTATGATGACGATGATGGAAATCCAGTAATACTTACACAAGATGATAGAGTACCTGTTATCGATGAAGAATCAGAAGATGTATGGTCAGCAAAAAATATTGAAGATGATATAAGAGTTCCTTACAAACACATGAAAATAAAAGTAGGTGTTGAAAAAGGAGATTTAATAACATATAGAATCAGAGTGTATAACGAAGGTTATGAAGATGATTACAGAGGTAGAGCAACACAAATAACAGATTACCTACCAGAGGGTCTTGAATTTAAGTATATTGAAAGTGGATATACAAATGAATGGGAAGTTGATCAAACAAATACAAATTCAAGTAAAGTAGTATTTAACTATAAAGGAAATAAAATATTACCAGTTAACTCTATCAGTGCACTTGCAGATCCTGACGTAGAAAATCCAGAGCAATATTACCAAGAAATTGGAATTGTTTGTGAAGTTACGGCAGATGTTGTTAATGATTCTAGTCTTATCAGAAAACCATTAACAAACAGAGCTGCTATTACAGGAGATAAAGCTTTTGATTATGATGGTGGAGATGTAGCAGATCCAGACTTCGATGGAGATAGAGATTCTAATCCAGATCAATTAACAAACTTAAGACTTGATACATGGTATACAGGAGATGATCCTAGACGTCCAAAAGTTGATGAAGCAAATACACAAGGATACTTCATTCCAGGTGAAGAAGATGACGATGACTTTGATACAATCTATGTATATGGATATAGTGTTAAGTTCAGTAAAACAGATGGTGAAAACAATCTTACAGGTGTAGATGCAAAAATATTAAAATATAGAGCAATAAGTAGTCTTACACCAGATATACAATATAATATAGAGAATTGGTTTAATCCAAATCCATTAGTAGAAATCTCTTCATCTGAGAAAGTTGAACTTTCAGATGAAGAGGATGAATTGAGTGCTACTGGTGAAGCATCATACTATACTTCAGCACCAACAACACGTCGTGAATGCGATGTTTATATTATAAAGGAAATTACTAGTCCAGATGGATACTATAATCCATTTGAAGGTAAGTACATTAAGTTCTCTATAAAGGGTGATCAAAATGAACCTAAACTAAATTTCCGTTATTTGCTTGGAAATTTATATGCAGAAATATATGAAGATAATGGAGACGATGACTATACAAATGACCAATTAATTGCGTACAATCCAAGAGAAACTAATAATATATATAGCTATGTACGTATAGCAAAAACAAGTGGAAGCAACGAGTTTACAGTAAAAATTGTAAATAGAATCCAAGAAAAATATGGTAAATATACAGTTAATTTATACAAATATGGATTAAATAAAGACGGAACAAGTGTACAAATTGGTGGTGTAGAATTCGATGCAACAGGTAAATTTGATGGAGCAACTCCAGTTGCAATTCCAAGCCAAGGAAACAAATTAGTTACATCAGCAACCAATTCAGTTAAGGTTATTCCTGATAGTATTCCAGACGGATACATTGATATGACAAATGCAATGAATGTTGGAACTCCTGATGAAATCACATTAACAGAGACAGGTATAGCTAGCAATGCAGAAGATGCTCAAGGAAATCTAATAGCGGATAAATATTACCCAGGATTACTAGGACATGACCTTAAAGTTATTATTAATAAGACATCAATTACTGATCAATATATAAAACTAAATACTGTAGATACTATTAAGCTTGAGTTAGATGGTGTTGAGATTCCAGATGGATATGTATTAGAAAATGGTACTAAAATATCAGTATCAGCAAGACCAGGTAGTCCAATAATGGACCATACAGGAAGATTCATTGGATATGAGGATTATACTATTTCTGTATTTATTTATAACCCAGAGATAATTCCTTCTGGAAGTTATAGCATTAGTTTATCTAAGACAGGTGAAGACGATCCATACACAGAAGTTGCTGGAATTAAATTCAACGTTTCAGGAGAATTTAGTGGTGCAGGATACAATTCTACATTAGGAAACGACTATGAGGTTATTACATTATTTGATAGGCCAGTATCACTTGTTCCACATGATATGACAGATGGAATAATTGAAATAGATCCAAGCATAGCTTTAACTACACCAGACTATATTATCATTAAGGAAAAAGATTTTGATACTTCTTCAGATGGAGATGAGGCTAAGGGTATATATCAATTAGCTCTTAAAGATGCTGAAATAAAACTAACAATTAATAAGGATGTAGATAACACAGATCCATTAAATCCAGTTTACTTTGTATCTTCAATAGGATTAGAAGTGGATGGAGTTCAAGCTACAGGTTCTGATTATATAAAGACATATACTGATCAAACAACTGGAGCAATTGTAAAAATAACATATGATAAAAAAACAAATAACATAAATATAAGGGTTGTAAACCCACTAAGAATACCAGAAGGATCATACTCTGTTTACTTAACAAAGACTGGTACAAATGGTAAACAATTAGGTGGAGTTGAATTTGATGCAGTTGGTTATTTCAATAAAGAATACATTGATATTCCAGATGAGAACACAAAGTTAGTTACAGATGCAACAAATCCAGTTGCAGTTATGCCAGCTGGTGAGACATCAATAGTAATTGATCCAGATAGATACAAAACAAATGATAGAATCACATTAACAGAAACTGGACTAGAATTTGGAGCAACTGATGAAGATGGAGATTCAGTTGATGCTAAGTACTATTTAGGATTTAAGGATAAGCCAATTGCAATTAATATTAAGAAAACAGTTGATAAAACTGATCCAGTTAAAGACGTATATTCAATTGAGGAGATAAGCGTTACTTTAGATGGAAATGCAGTTCCAGCTAAATCTGGAGTAGCTAACACATACGAGTATGTAAATGAAACAAATGGAGCTAAATTAACAGTATCATTAAATACGCAAACGAATAGAATAGATATAGTTGTATCTAACCCAACAAAAACACATGAAGGTGATTATTCAATCAACATCAAAAAGATGGCTACAAATGGTAGACAACTTGGTGGAGTTGAATTTGATACAACAGGTCATTTCAACGGAACGACAGGAAGCGAATACACAGTAACAACACTTCCAAACGCAACAGTTGATATGTTACCATCATCATTCAATGGTATAGTTGAAATCGATGAAAATCATTATTCAGATGCAGATGTTATTACATTTGAAGAATCTGGATATGCAAATGGAGCAGTTGATGATCAAGGAACTGCAGTAGATGGAAATTACTATCTAGCATTAGATGGAAAAGAATTTGAATTAACAATTAATAAGGACGTAAATCACCTAGAAACAAAAGATGTTTACTATGTATCATCTTTAGGATTAAAGGTAAATGGTTCTACAAATAACGTAACAGGATCAGGATTCTCATATACATATGATGATCCAGATTCAGATGCAACAGTTACAGTATCATATAGTGAATCAACAAAGTCAATCAGCATAGTTGCAACAAACGTTCTTGTCGAAAGAGAAGGAACATATCACGTTAAACTTATTAAATATAAACAAGGAACAAACACTCCAGTAGCAGGCGTTAAATTTACAGCATCAGCACATGTTGATGGATTAACTGAAATAATTGCTACAACAACAAATCCAATAGTAACTGATACAACAGCTGTATCAGTTAAGGATAATGTTCCAATGTCAGAAGAAAACATTAATGACAATGATACATTTACTTTAAAAGAAGTAGATGTTGGTTCATCAAACTCTGATATATTCATTGGATATACAGGAGATATAGGTGTAAGAGTTAAGAAGAAAATGGATACATCAAATCCAGCTAAGAAGGTATTCTTAGTCGATACAGTTACACTTGTTGTTAATGGTCAAGATGTACCAAATAATTCTATTACACTTGAGAATGGTACAAAGATTGAAGTATCATATAACTCAAATACAAAGACAATTGAAGTTAAAGTAACAGACCCTATCAAAGAGGGAAGTTTCAAGATTAACTTAGTAAAATACAAAACAGTTGATGAAGATGACGATGGAAATTATGATCCATTACAAGGTGCAACATTTGATATAGTTGTTAACGATGGAACATCAAACATTAAGACTGTTACAAACCAAGTAACAAATGCTAATGGTGAAATCCCAGAGATATCTGGAATCAACATTACAGCTGAAAATCTAACTTATACAATTACTGTAACTGAGGTTAGTGCACCAACTGGATATATCGGAATTGGAGCACCAGTAACATTTACAGCTAAATCTAAATTTAATGGAAGCAAATATGTATTAGATACTTCTGTACAACCAACAATAACAAATAACTATATTCAAGCAGAAGTTTCAGATGATGAAATTCTAATTGAAGCAGAAAACAGAGTTGAACCAATTATCCACAAAGGTGTAAAAACTGTGGAAAACCAAGACTCTGGATACGATAAAAATGAAATACAAACATGGGTAATCAATACATCAGTTCCAACAGGAATTGCAGATTACACAAAATATGTTGTAACAGATACAATTGATCCAGAAAAGACAACTGTATCAGAAAAGAGAATAGCATTCTTAAACGAATCAAATCCAGCAAGTAACGTAGTTGTTAAGTACAAAGGTACAGATACAACACTTACAGAAGGAACAGATTATAAAGTAGCATTTAATACATTAACAAAACAATTAACAATTACATTTATAAATGCTACAAATGGAGCAGATAGCTTCGTTGGAGGAAGAAGTCTAACAGAAGAATCTGTACTAGAAATCAAATACAATACACAATTTACATTAGATGATAATGGAGACCCAATTGGATTAAATCAATCAATTCCAAACAAGGCTACATTAACATACAATGGAAATGGTAATGAAGAAAAAACAAAAGATTCAGAAGAGCCAGAAGTTCATACAGGTGGACTTGGAGTATATAAATACGACAAGGAAACTAACGAAGCATTAGAAGGTGCTAAGTTTAGACTAGTAAGAACAAGATCTGAAGCTGAAGCAGCTGTTGCTGCATTATGGGCTGAAGATCAAGCAGCTATAAATAACATTGAATGGGTAACAAAATATAATGAAGATGGATCACAAGGTCCAGTATGGGAAGTAACAACAGATTCTAATGGATATGCATATTTTGCAGGATTAGAATTTGGTAAAGATGCTTCAGACAGCGAGTCTAACAGAACCAACAATGGTAAAGGTGGTTCAACAGTATACGAATATGATTGGGAAAATGCTTCTACAACATATTATTTAGTTGAAACATATGTACCAGAAGACTATGTTCTTCTAGAAGAAGTTGCTGCTGAATGTATAGTTAAGAAAGATTCATTTGTAAAAACTGATTTAACAACATACCACAAAGTTGGTAACGAAGTTGTTGTTGAGGAAGGTGAATATGCTGTTGAAATAGCTAAGTATGGAAAATACGAAGATGAAGAGCCACATCCACTAGCTGGAGTAATCTTCAGTGCTAAGAGAACAGTTAATGGACAAGCTGAAGAGAACTTAGGAAACTTAGATGAAACAGATTCTACTGGTAGAACACTAGTTGGTGATACAGTTACAATCGAAAGAGATTATGTATCAACAGATGATGTATATACAATTCGTGAAGTAAGTGTACCAGAGGATTCTGAATACTATGTAGGTCTAAATAAAGACATTGTATTAACAGTAAGCAAACAATCTGTAAAGAGTGCAGATAAGAAGACATGGTTAAATTCTGTAACAGGAATTAATATGTCAATAGAAGGTGAAACTGTTACTGAAGAAGTAGCTGGACAAAAATATACAGCTACTGTAGTTAAAGATGGTCAATCACTAGTAATTACAGCTGAGCTTCTTGAAGATGATAATGGTGGTCAATACATCAAATTATCAGTAGAGAACCCTCACAAAGTTGGTAAATTCCCACTTCATATTGTTAAAACAATAAAGGGAACAAATCCAGCAACACCACTTCCAAATGCAGGATTCAAAGTAAGCATTAAGCTAAATGGAGAATATGTAACAGATGGAAATGGAAATGCAATTAATGGAACTCATGAATACTTTACAGATGATCAAGGTAACATTCTAATTGAAAATATCGATATTAGAAGACCAGGATTAACATATACAGTAGAAGTCGAAGAGACAACTGTACCAGCAGGATACATTGGTCTTGGAGATAAATTCACATATACAGTTACATCAGCAGTTGACGGTGAAAAATTAAGTCTAGTAGATGAAGATGGAATCGTAGTAACAAATGATGTAGAAGTAAATGTAGAAGATGGAGAAATCTGGAACTATGTTGAAGATAAACCAGAGCCAGTTATCCATAAAGGTGTAAGAACTGTACGTAACCAAGATGCAGGATATGATGGAGACGAAATCCAAACTTGGGTAATTAACTCTACAGTTCCAGCTGGAATTGGAGATTATACACAATATATAATCACTGATACAATTGATCCAGATAAGACAAACAATGATGAAAAGAGAATCGAATTCTTAGGATTAAATACAATTCACGTATTCATAATAGGAATGCCAAATGAGTTAGTTCAAGGAGTGGATTACTTAGCAAGCTTCGATGATTCAACAAAGACAATTAAAATTACATTAATAGAGGGTGAATTCAAGAAGGGACAAGAACTTCCAGAAGATACTACTCTAGAAGTAAAATACAATACTAAATTCAGATTAGATGAAAATGGTCTAATCATTGGATTAAACCAAAGTATTCCAAACCAAGCACATTTAACATTTAATGGAAATGGTAAGGATCAAAAGACTAAACATTCAGAAACACCAGAAGTTCATACAGGTGCCGTCGGAGTAGTTAAATACGAAGACATAAACAAGAATGGTGAGTTCGATGATGAAGATAAAGTACTAGAAGGTGCTCACTTCAAAATCGTTAGAACAAAAGATGAAGCTGATAGAGCATTAGCTGCAGTACTTGCAGGTGATACAGAAACATTAAATACAATTAACTTCGTAAAAGTTAGAGATGATGATGGAAATCTAACAAATACAGACGTTGAGCTTGTAACAGGTGAAGACGGAACTGCAATATACGAAGGATTAGAATTTGGCGAAAATGCTTCAGATAAAGAATCTAACAAGGGCCCAAATGGTGTTGGTGGATTCGAAACATATAATTATAATTGGGAAACAGCTTCAACAACATACTATTTAGTTGAAACAGAAGCTCCATATGATTACTATCTATTAGATAGATATGAGACATTTGTAGTAAGCAAAGATAGCTATGTAAGATTTGACTTAAGCACATACTATAAAGAAGCTGATAAACCAAAGATTTATGATTTGTCATTACGTAAGTTTATTACACATGTAAATGGTACAGATGTAGAAGGAAATGCTATTGATAGAAATATCACTGATAGAATTCCTCAAGTTACATTAACAGATGAGTTTAAAGACAAAGAGAATGAAGATGTAACAACAGCTGTATACGAACATACAAAAGAGCCAGTAATTGTACAACAAGGAAATACCGTAACATATACAATAAGAATTTACAATGAAGGTCCAGAAGATGCATACGCTGCAGTTGTTAAAGACGATATTCCAGATGGAGTTATATTCGTTCCATACACAGAAGGTGACGGAAGTGTTAACGATGAATATAGATGGAAATTAGTTGATGAAAACGATAACCCAGTAGATGACGCATCTAAAGCTAAATATATAGTTACAGATTACTTATCTATGGAACAAGGTGAGGTTAAAGATGGAGTTAACGTTAACTTGTTAAGAGGTTATGACAGTGATGTAGATGAAGAGCTTGATTATAGAGATGTAAAAGTACAATTTTATGTAACAGAACCAAATACATCAGAAAGAATAATAACAAACTACGCACAAATAGCTAAGATGACAAACTCTGATAATGTTGTTGAAAAAGATAGAGACTCAACACCAAATGAGTGGATCGAAGGTGAAGATGACCAAGATGTTGAACACATTAAGTTATTATACTTCGACTTAGCATTAAGAAAATGGGTAACAAAAGCAATTGTAATATCTGATGGTGAAGAAAAGGTATACGAAACAGGACACAAAGCAGAAGATGATCCAGAAGATGTAGTAAAAGTAGATCTAAAAAAATCAAAGATTGATAAAGTAATAGTAAAATTCGAATATCAAATAAGAATTACAAATGAAGGTAGAATAGGTGGATGGTGTGATGAAATCACAGATCACATCCCAGATGGATTAACATTCGACCAAGCTGATAACCCAACATGGGCAGTAGTAGATAGCAAGACAGTAACAACAGATGCTTTAAAGACTACTTACTTAGAGCCAGGTGAATCTGCAGAAGTAACTATCGTATTAAGATGGGAAAACTCAGGAGATAACTTAGGTATCAAAGTAAACGTAGCTGAAATAAGCAAAGATAGAAATGAATATGGAGTACATGACATTGACTCAACACCTGGAAACTACAAGTGGGGTGAAGATGATATTGATGATGCACCAGTAATGTTAGCTATTACAACAGGTAATAGAGCTATCGGATACACAATCTTAGGATTAGTAGTAGTATCTATCGTAGCTGTTGGAGCTAAAGCTATTAAGAAAGTTAGAGAAGAGTAAAATCTTTCTAATAAATTACTAAGGATAAATTGTTAATACACGAAAGAAAAGTAATAAGATACAAAAGATTATAAATAAACAAAAGATAAAAAAATAAGTAAAAAGAGCTCTCTTAGTTAAATACTAAGGGAGCTCTTTTTCTGCGGAAATCTGCAGTTTGAAAATCTAAAAAAATAAAAGATAATTTTACAAAATAGTAATAAAATATAATCAATAATTAATAAATATGAAATACAATTGAAACATTATATATAAAGCTACGTTTCCCTAAGGGAAAACGTAGCTTTAATTTATATAAATAACTTTGACTATATATATATTAACTAAGAAAATATCATAAAAGAAAAAAAATTATCTAATATCAATGGAGGAAACATATGGAAAAATTGGTAAAAGGAAATAAGAAAATTTTAATTGGAGTTGTTGCTTTTATTTTAGCAGTTGTAACAGCAGCAACTTTCATAGTTAAAATTAACTCAAAAACAGCAACATTAGATGCTGCATTGAGAAGAGCTCAAAATTATGAGCAACTAACAGATAACAAGACATATTACTTAGACAACGAAGGTGAAATAACAACTAATGAATGTGAATATGTTAAATTTGAAGCATATTACGCAAATGACTTAGATAATGACGGGTATGCAGAGAAGATGTTAGGTTCATGTAAAGAAATCGGAAGCTCAGATACAATGTATCTTAACATTGCTGTTGAGCAAGAGGGAAGCCTAAAGAATGGAAAAATAACATTCAGTGGAAATAATACAGCATACTCAATGAAAGCTTTAAAAGATTCTTTACTAAAAGAAAACTATGTTTTCTCTAATGTAAAATCAAGAGATATTGAATTTAATAGAATAGATGCCGGAATGAGTAAATTGGTAACTGCTATATCATCTGCATCTATAACAAATGCGGAAAGTTATTCTGGTACAAATAAAATAATCTTTACTGGAACATATGTTGATTCAGATAGTAATGAGCATGAGATAAAGAGAGAAATTGAATTTACAAACGATTGGTATGGAACTGCTAGAGCATCACTTAGCAACTTATCAAACAGTGTTGATTACTTTACATATGCTGCTGGTTCAAATAAAGGAATTAATGCATCATTTACATTAAGTGAAATCTATGGAAAATTAATTCCAAGTGCTTCTCATGTTGAGATTGAGATGGCTGAGCTTGCTGGTGAATATCCAGTAAATGTAACTTGCCAAGGTGGAACATATGATCCAACAACACATAAATTAACAATTGATAGAGATACAACAAACAGAAGTGAAATGTATAATATCAACATAAGATATTCTGACGAGGTGTATAATGCTGTTTCAACAGATATTTCATACAATGGTTATACAATTTCAATGCCAATAAGTGCATATTATGTATGTAGCAACAATCCAAATGAAGAATTCGAAAATCCATATACAACAGCAACAGTAAGTTCAAACATATATGTAAACTTTACAGTTTCAAATGGAATGCGTCAAGGATATGTTTTCTCTGAGTCATTTGAAGACACACAATCTGCTACAAGACCAAGTGATAACAAAAGTATAGAAGTTCTACCAAAGAAAGAATTCATAGATGCATACAATACTGATGACGAAGACGAACAACAAAAATTTGAATATAAAACGTCATGGCATGTTAGAAAAAGTGTTATAGACAATAGTGAAATGAAGATAATCATGAGAGATTCAAACATCAGTGGTGGAGCAAATTATGGAGATCAATTATCAGGAAATTGGCTTCAAAAATACATGGATATTAAAAAGATATACTTCGAAAATAATCGTTTTATTGGGAAAGATTATACTTTAAAAGTATATGATAATGATACAGATGAATTAATAAAAGAATTTACAACACAAGAAATTGCAAATTGTAAATCAGACAATCCATATGAGCTTGAAAGTGGTGTTAAACATATTAGAATTGAAACTTATGGTAGTGTTGAATCAGAAGTAAACTCTGTACTTAATGTTTATATGGTTAAAGAAATTGATCTTGGTAAAATTAAACAAGACTTTACTAGAGAACAAGTTGAAGAAATGGAAGAGCTTAAGACAACAATTGCTGGAGTAATTGAACCTTCTGCTGGAACAGCAACAGAGCCACTTAATGGTTCTTCTATATGCTACTTAGAGACAGAGAAAAACTATGCAAAAATAACATTACAAACAACAGAAGCATCTACACTAAGCAAATTAAACGAGAAAATACATATAAGTGTACTTACAGCAAATACTATCTATTCAAAATGGAAAGATGGAATATTTGTTGTCGAGGTACCAAGCCAAATAACAAATATAAAAATTAACAGTATTACAGCAAATGGTAACTTAAGAGTAGAAGGATATGATACAAGCGTAGAAGGTGGTAAAAGATTAATCAGAATATATACAAGTAATAGCATGCCAACTTCAAACTTCACAATAACAATAGACGCTGATATGAATATTGATCCAAGAACAGCTAGCTGTGCTGTACCATTTAATTTATATGCATACAATGATTTAACTCAAATTAACTACTACAATGCATTAGACGTATACGATATAAACGGTAATGGAAATAGAAATGAAAGTGTATTTAAAAATAGTACAAATCTAAACTTATATTCAGAAGCTTCATTTGTAACTTTAGAGACATTAACAAATTATGATAACGAAGGAAGCGTTAACATTGCACCAAATATAGCTAACATAAAGAATAATGTTAATAGTGCAAAAGTTAATGTTGAAATTGTAAATAACTTTGCTCAAAGAGTTGATAGTATATCTATATTAGGTAAGATTCCTTTTGAAGGTAATACTTATATTGGAGGTAGCTCTTTAGGATCTAAATTTACAGCAACAATGAAAAATACTGGAATAAGTGTACAAAACGAGCTTGCAAATTATGCAAAAGTATACTATTCAACAGAAGAAAATCCTACAAAGGACTTAAATGATTCATCAAACGGATGGACATTAAAAGAAAATGTTACATCATTTGATGATATCAGATCATATTTAATTGTTTTAGAAAACTACGTATTAAATCCAGGATATGGATATGAATTTAGCTATGACATTAATGTTCCAAACGACGTTGATATAAATGATGCGGCCTACAGCTGTCATATGGTATACTACGATTTAATAACAGATGAAGGAAAAATAAGTTATACTGTTCAACCATCAAAACTTGGATTAAGAGTTGTTGATTACTATGACTTAGAATTAACAAAGGTTAAAGAGAATACAGATTTAAGAATTCAAGGTGCAACATATTTAGTAACAGAAGTTTTACCAGCAAATGCTGATCCAGATTTAGCTCCAGAGACACAAGTTGCTGTTTCTACAGCTGATGGTAAATTAAACTTTAAAGACTTAAGAATAAATCAAGAGTATACATTAAAAGAAATAAGAGCATCAGGAAATTACGAATTAAGCGATATTGTTAGAACATTTAAATTAGAAAAGGGTAATAATGGAGCATTAAACTTAGTTACAGATATAGATTTTGATGGAGAAGTTACTGTAACAGGTGGTGGAAATCAAAAAGCTAAAGTTACTTCTATAGTTGAAGATGTTCCAAAAATCGAGCTTACAATAACAAAATACGATAGAGCATCAGGTAATCCAATGAAGGGTGTAACATTCTTAATTAATGGAGAAAGATATAACACAAATGCTCAAGGTGTTATTAATGTAGATGGAGTAAGCTTTGGTAAAACATGTACATTAAAAGAAATATATTCAAATGGATACTACTTAGACGATACAGAATATGAATTTGTAATTAATAAAGATAGTAATAACAATATTACTATTACGTCTGAAAATTCTGATATTGCAGCAGCAGGAATAACTAATAGTCCATATGCAGATTTAGTTAGTGTTTCATTTGCTTTATATAACGATAAGATTCCAACATATGACTTAAAAATTATTAAAATAAATGAAAGAACAAATGAACTAAGTATAAATGAAACTCTAGAAGGAGCTAAATTTATACTAAATAAAGTAGATGATGGAAACCGTGAGGTTTTAACAACTAATGATAATGGTGAAGCAATAGCAAGTAATTTATATCAAAGAGTAAATGGAAAGAACATAACAGGTCAATATGTATTACAAGAAACAGAAGCTCCTGCAGGATTCTCAAATAACAAAGAAGAGATTAAATTTGTTGTTTTTGAAAATGAAGAAAATTCATTAGAGGTAGCTTTTGAAAATGACGAATATGAAACACTAGCAAGTGCAGAATTTGAAGGAGATACATTAGTTCTTACAATAAAAGACAAACCATTATTTATAGTAAGAAAAGTAGATGAGAAAACAAATGAACCTCTTCCATTTGCAGAATTTGTAATTTATGAAATTGATATGAACGGAAACAACTTAGGATATGCAAAAGATGCTAATGGAGATTACATTGGTGAATTAAATGAAAATGGTCAATATATTGTTAAGACAAATTTAAACGGATACTTAAGTGCACCATTACGTGATGGTTCATATAAAATAGTAGAGGTAAAAGCTCCAGAAGGATATAAATTAAATTCAGGAGCAGAAATATTTACAATTACACAAGGAAATAAATATCATGTTGATAGATATGATCCAGAAGTTATAACAGAAATATACACTGTTGAAGATCTATTAGCTTTCAAGAGAAGTGTTGAAAACAATGCAATTTATGCTGGTGTAACAGTAAGATTAATGAACGACATAGACTTTAATGATCCAAATTCATATAGAAGTGGAGAGGTAAATTCTAGTTTTGTAGAGTCAGGAAATGGCTCGGGATTTTCTCCTATTGGAAATGACAATGCAAGTTTTAATGGAACATTTGATGGTCAAGGACACGTGTTAAAGAATTTATATATTAATGAAACTTTTACAGATAGTGATCAACATTATCTTGGATTCTTCAGAGCGATAAATAATGCAACAATAAAGAACTTTGGTATAGAATCAGGTACTATTAAAAGTAAAAAAACTAACTGGGGTGGAGAGCATGTTGGATCAATTGTAGGATCAGCTAATTATTCAAAGATATATAACTGTTATAATAAAGCAAATATTGAAGTTAATATTACATACTATAGTGGTGGAACTTTATATGGTGGTGGAATTAGTGGATATCCATATAATTTAGAAATAATTAATTGCTATAATAGAGGAAATATTACAATACAAGGATCATCAAATACATATCTATATGTAGGTGGTGTTGTCGGAAGATATGATGCTTCTGGAAGTACATTTAAAAGTGTTTATAATACAGGTAGCATAAGTTATCCAGGAATAACTTCATCATCAATTTGTGTATACCCAGTAGGAAATCTTGGTTCAAAGAGCAGTAATTGCTACTACGATTTAAGTGTAGAAAGTTCATTTAGTAGAGCTGATCTTTCTGTTGGTATGACAGCTGCAGAAATGAAGACATCAGATTTTGTAGCTACACTTGGAACAGATAACTGGATGATGGATGAAAATTCAGAAAATGATGGATATCCAGTACTAGGTTTATATAACGTTTCAGCAACATATATCGAAGAAATTAAGTATATTGAAGATTTATTAGATTTATCAATCCAAATACAAAACGATATAAAATACGAAAAAAGAACAATCAGATTAGCAAATGATTTAGACTTCCAAGATGTAAATTCATATAAAGATGCTACAGACACATCATATGGAGATCTTAATGGTGATGGAAATGTAGAAGGAATAAAAGATGAGCTTACAACGGGAAAAGGATTCACACCAATTGGTGGAGGAAATGATAATATAACATACTATTTCTGTGGTATATTTGAAGGCCAAGGTCATGAGATTAAGAATTTATATATGAATAGTAGTGACAGTAAGTTAGGTTTATTTGCGACATGTCAAAATGCATGTATTAAAGACTTAACTGTTTCGGGTGAAATAACAAGAAATATGACAAGTGATCATGATGATGGCGTAGTAGGTGGTATTGTTGCATCTGCATCAAATTCTTCGATTTTGAACTGTGTTAATAAGGTAAACATAAAAGTAACTGGTGAGAAAACGAGTAGTTGGACTTTAAATATTAGTGGTATAGCTGGAAGAGCATCTCAAACTAATATAAAATACTGCGGAAATCTAGGTAATATAACATTAGATTTTACCGCAACAAGTTGGGTTCCTGTTTATGCATCTGGAATATGCGCAGATAATTACGATAATACAGGCGATCAAACTAAAGACTGTTATAATAGAGGAAAAATAGAAAGTAAATGTGTTAATGTTAGTGGTATATATCTATCAGGTATTGCACGAAAATTAGCGATTAATTCGTATAATACTGGAGATATAATATGTGATGCATCTACTGAGTCAAACACAAAAATTGCTCCTATATGCTATGATGGCCAAACAACAAATTCATATTATCTAAGTACTGCAAATATAAATGCTACTTATGATGATTTATCTACATCTAAAACTGAAGCTGAGATGAAATCAAATGAGTTTGTAAGTCAACTAGGAAGATCATGGAAGGCAGATACTACAAATACAAATGATGGATATCCAATACCAAAACAACAAGCGGTTGAATTTGTTTCTGAGATATATTATATAGAAGATTTGGTAAAACTTTCAGAATACGTAAACACTATTGGATTATGTCCAGATAATTCGAGTGTTAAGTTAATGAGAGACTTAGATTTTAATGATGATAACTCATATTTAGATTCAACAGATACATCATTTGGAGATATCAACGAAGATGGAACAGTTCAAGGAATAAAAGATGAGCTTACAACAGGAAAAGGATTTATTCCAATTGGATCAAATTGCTACGGATTTACAGGAGAGTTTGATGGACAAAATCATCAGATAAAGAATCTTCACATTGATAGACCAGAGACTCAAAAATGCGGTTTATTTGGATTAGCATTCAATGCAGAGTTTAGAAATTTAACAATTTCGGGAAATATAAATACAAATAGTTATGCTGGTGGATTAGTTGGTACAGTTGCAAATGGTATCTTAATGGAGAATTGTACAAACTATTGTAATATAACTGGTGGTTCAAGTTCTTATGTTGGAGGACTTATTGGATATGGATCTGGTTCATATAGTCCTTTTGAAAAAAATAATTTTGTTATTAATAATTGTAAGAACTATGGCGAAATAAACGGATACTACGCAGGAGGACTATCAGGTCAAATATATAGTTTCCCAAATGTAAGTTTCAATGATTTCACAAATAATGGAAATATAACTTCAACATACTATAGTGCTGGACTAGTTGGGTATATATCATCAAACTCAAGTTTAACAATGAAAAATTGTGTAAATAATGGAAAAGTTGAAGGAACTGGAAATTATGTTGGTGGTTTTTTCGGTGATTGTAATGGAGGAAGTACATTATTAGAAAAGTGCGTGAACAATGGTAAAGTTGTTTGTGCAGGTAACAGTACATATTACGGAGGTGGATTCTTTGCATATACAAGCGCTTATCCACTTACAATCGATGATTGTTGCAACAATGGAGATATAGAATTAACAAGTAATGGCAATAGTTCAATCAGAGTAGGTGGAATCATTGGTTATACATATACTAATTGTACTTTTTTAAACACATATAATACTGGTAATATTAATGGATCAACGACTTTCGCCGAATATGCAGGAGGTATTATTGGATATTGTTCAGGCTCACCTAGCTTCAGTGCATGTTATAACCTTGGAACAATATATAATGCAATTTACATGGGTGGTATTGTTGGTGGACAAGGTTCTCCAAGCTTTTATAGATGTTATAATGCTGGAGATATTATTAGAACGGAAAGCTTTAGCAGCAGTAGTACAAATTATACTGGTGGTATCAGTGGATATGGTGGTAAATCATTCTATCAATGTTATAACCTAGGAAATATAAACTTAGACAATATCAATGCAACGGGAACAACATATGTAGGTGGTATTGTTCCATCAGGTTCAGGTTCATATTGCTACAACAAGGGAAATATTACAGTAAATAGTAAAGCAAATGACATATATGTAGGTGGTATTACAGGAAGTGCTTACTCTAATACAGATGCATATACATTTAATACTGGAGACATTACAGTTAACCATACTGGATCATATGCGTATGTTGGTGGTATTATCGCAACAGGAGGTGCAGTATATAGCTATAATACAGGTGATATAACATACAATCACAACATGGGTAGCTCATCATATCATACTTTGTATTTAGGTGGTATTTCAGGTTCATCTTCGAGTTCTTCTGTTACATATTCATATAATACAGGAAATATAACAAATAATACAGAAAGATCTACATCAACATCTGCATATGTTGGAGGTATTATAGGTTCTGCATCTAGCGGAAGTCCAGCAATTATGTATAATACAGGTAACATTGAAAATAATATAAAATGTGGTAGTACATCATCATCAAGTATATATGCAGGTGGTTTGATTGGTTCGACATCTAGTACACTTGCACATGCATATAATACAGGAAGTGTACATACTAACGTAGAAACAACTGATCCAAGTAGTCTTTACACATATGCTGGAGGTATCATTGGTTCAGGAGGAAATGTTGTATATGCATACAATACAGGAGACGTAATAAATAATCCAGTAAGTGGATATAATTATGCTGATACCAATGGATTAGTAGGATCAGGTGGTGCGCAAGGAACACCAAGATTCCTTCTAGATACAGCTAAAGTAATAGGCCCTGCAAGTTCAACGGAAAAAACGATGACAATTGTAAGTGATGAAGAATTAAAATCTGATGAAGTATATAATCAATTGAGTGGTACTTCTAATTGGAAAAAAGTAGATGGAGCATATCCAATATTAGAATTCCAAGTTTATGCAGCATCAGAGGAAGCAGCAGCTGAAATCACAGTTAATGATGAAAAGATTAAATATGATATTACAGCTGAAATTGGTGAAAATATAGATGGTATTCGTATAGGAGGTAGTACTTCAGGTGAATATAATGATATATATGTAAGCAATTTATATAAGAAATTGGTTGAGTCTGTTGATCATGGAGATAGCAATGCTAAAGATATTACTATAACTCCTGACTCAGGATATGAGGTTACAGAAGTAACAATAAATGGAGAAACTTATTCATTTAATGCTGATGATTTTGGGGTTGTAACAATTCCAGCGGGATACTTTACTAATGTAAAAACAAATTACAATATTGTTGCTAGATTTGCTCCAGTAGATGAAGTATTAACAATTAATAAAGTTGATGAAAATGAAAATGCAGTTGGAGGCGCTGTCTTTGATATACAAGAAATAGAAACAAGAGAAATACCAACAGGCGTAACACGCGAGTTAGTTCAAAATGGTCAAATGACTTCATATTCAAAAGTATCTGAGGATTCAATACTAGGACCACTTACAGTAAATGCTGGATACTATTTCACACAAGATTCTGATGGCGTATATAAAGCAACTAACACTGGTGCTAATACAAAAGCTGACTCATATATGAAAATTGACTTAACAAACATGTCTAAGGATTATTATATAAAAGTTTATTATAAAAATGTTGTTAGTACATATAATGCAAATAATGGTTATGTTTCAATAACAAGTGATACAACTCCAGCGTATACAAATACATCTGGAAGATTTGTAAGTGTATATGGTAATTCGACATATAATCAAACTTCAAGTAAATTGACTCATGGAAATATATATTATTTACATATGGCACAAACAATTGGAAGCTCAAGCTTATCATCAGGACAAGGATTCCAAATTACTAAAATAGAAGTTTTAGAAGTTGTTCCAGTGCAAGCATATTCATTTGATCAAGATGAATCAACAGGAAAGTACGTTTCAAATAACAGCACGACATTACCAACATCAACAACTGCAACAGCATATGTTCCAGTAGATTTAACAGGTAGAACAGGTAAATATAATATTGTTATAAACAACGAAATATCTGGTACAAACCATGCTGGCGGAATTGTTGTTAGTGAATCAGTTTCAAGAGTAACATCTTCATACTCAGGAATAGCTGGAATATCTAAATCAGGTACTGAAGCAGCATCTGACTTTAGTGTACCAGTAGATGGTGGTAAGATGTATTACGTGCATATGTATCACTCAAATTACTCTTCGACAACTAATATATATAATGACAATACGTTAACGATTAACAGTATTAATGTTACACTAAATGATGCAAGTTTATATCATATATCTGGAGTAACAACGGATGGAAATGGTAAAGCAAGAGTAAACTTAAGATATGGTAAATATGCAATTACAGAAACAAGCGCACCAGAGGGATATACAAAGAGCAATGTTGTAGTTGAGCATATTATTGGTGAGAATACTAACAATAATGTAGAATTTGTAAACGAAAGCAAGAAGAAAGTAGTTTCTCACTACTACTTAAAGAATACAGGTGAGGAATATAACGTTGAACCGGTTAGATTATCAGAAGATGAAATTTCTTTTGGTGATTTAAATGATGAATACGTAACAAACGTATATACAGAGCTTGGAGATCTAAACTTAGTTAGAGACGAAGGTGAGTATGTAATTCCTGAAAATGCTAGTGGTAAATATCAATCAGCAGTAACGAATGTATACTACTACTACGAGGGAGAAATCGCTCCATATAAAGTTCATTATATCTATGGTGAAAATGAGGATGTTGATGCTCTTGTAGAAGGTGAAGCTGAGGTTGGTACAGAGATTACAACATATGAGGAAAAGAATAAACCTGGTTATAAATTCAAAGAGACAATTAATTTACCATTAACAGTAAGTTCAACAGTTGATGACAACAACATATATGTAATATATGAAAAAGATGAATTTGACTACACGGTTAAATACTTCTATCAAAATCTAAATGGTGAGTATGAAGAGGCTCAAGATAAAGAAGAGACTTATTCAGCACTATTTGAAAGTGAGATTTCAGATTATGAAGATAAAGTAACTGATGGATTCAAATTAAATAGAGCTGTAGCTCTAGATGAAAATGGTGAAGAAAAAGAATTACCATTAGTAATTACAGCAGACAGCACAAAGAATATAATTGAAGTATTCTATGAAAGAGATAATATCAATTATACAGTTCATTATTTCTACCAAAACGTAGAAAATGTATTAATGAGCACAACAAAACAAGCTATGTTTGGAAGCTCAATTACAGAGCAAGATGTAGAGGATAAGAATATTGAGGGATATAAACTAGATAGAATCAAACGTATAGATGACAACAATGAAGAGCAAGACTTACCTCTAGTAATATCTGCAGATCCAGATAAAAATGTTATCAATGTTTATTACATAAAAGATAACTTTGGATATAAAGTTAAATACTTCTATGAGAAATTAGATGATTCAGGTGAGTACGAAGAAGCAACAGATGAGGAAGAAAACTTATCAGCAGAATTCGAATCACAAGTAACAAGTGTACCAGAAGTAAATCACGGAAGAGAAGGATATGTAAAAGATAGAGTTGAAACTTTACCTCTTACAATAACAGCAATACCAGATAATAATATAATAAACGTATACTATAATAGAGCTACAATTGGATACACAGTAAAATACTTCTATGAGAAATTGGATGTCGCTGGAGAATATGAAGAAGCAACAAGTGAACAAGAAGACTTATCTGCAGCATTTGGTACAGTAATAAATGAATCAGATATTCCAACAACTGGACATGGAAGAGATGGATATGTAAGAGATAGAATAGTAACAGTACCATTTACAATAACAGCAACAGCTACTGATAATGTAATTAATGTTTACTACATTAGAGATACATTTGAGTACACAGTACATTATTTCTATCAACAAAATAATGGTGAATATGTAGAAGATACAACTAAAAAAGAGACTAAGTCAGCAGCATTTGGAACAGAGATTTCAACATATGATGATAAGGTAACAGACGGATACAAATTCAAAGAAGCTAAAACAGAAGACAAAGATGGAACTTTTGGAAGCTTACCATTAGTAATTACAGACAATAAAGATAACAACAAGATTAATGTATATTATATTTTAACTTACACAATTAATACAGAAGTTGCTGCTAGAAATGGAACAAACCATAATGGCACATCAGATACTGAAAAAGGTGGTACAATTTCTGGAGAAAATGATAATCCATACGAGACTGTAGAGCGTGGTGCTTCAAATACAAAATCAATAGCTGTAGAAGCAGCAGAAGGATTTGTAATTAAAGATATCAAAGTAAATGGAAGCAGTATTGATTATTCTTCATACGTACAACGTAGTGCAGCACATAAAGTTGTATTACCAGAAGGATACTTTACAAATATAACTGAAAGTAAAGTTGTAACTGCAGAATTCAAGAAAGCATCTGACATAAAAGTAAGATACATGATAAATGGAACTGAAACAAGCTTATATACAGATGCAACAACTGGAGAAAGCTTCATCAAATACGAAGGATTTGAGGGAGATAACTTCGAAACAGAATTTAAGACATTTACAGGATATAAATTAAACTCAATAACAGACCAAGACGGTACAGTATTAACTGGAACAAATAATGTAATTTCAGGAAATATGTACGCTGATGAATTAGTAGTAACATACTGGTATGAATTAGATACATTTGGTTACACAGTACGTTATTTCTACGAGAAGTTAGATGTAGCTGGTGAGTATGAAGAAGCAACAAATGAACAAGAAAACAAGACAGCAGCATTTGGTACAATAATCAAAGAATCTGATATACCAACAACCGGCCATGGAAGAACAGGATATGAGAGAAATAGAATTGAAACAGTACCATTCACTGTAACAGAAGTTGCAGGAAATAATGTAATAAATGTGTACTACAATAGAAGTACATATGGATATACAATTAAATACTTCTATGAGAAGTTAGATGCAGCTGGAGAGTATGAAGAAGCAACAAATGAACAAGAAAACAGGACAGCAGCATTTGGTACAGTAATAAATCAAGCAGATATCCCAACAACAGGACATGGAAAAACTGGATACAAACGTGATAGAATTGTAACAGTACCATTAACAATTACAGAGAATGCGGAAGATAATATAATCAACGTATACTATATAAGAGATGGATACAGATACCAAGTAAAATACTTCTATGAGAAGTTAAATGCAGCTGGTGAGTACGAAGAAGCAACTGAAGAAGAAGAAACATTATCAGCAGCATTTGGAACAAGAATAACAACTGTTCCAACAGATAATCATGGAAGAACAGGTTACAAACGTGATAGAGTAGAAACACTACCATTCACAGTAACAGCAAATGAAGAAAACAATATTATCAACGTTTACTACGTAAGAGATACATATGGATATACAATCAAATATTTCTATGAGAAATTGGATGTAGATGGTGAATATCAAGAAGAAGTCGGTGAAAGAATAACAGAAGAAGCAGCATTTGGTACAGTAATCGAAGAATCTGATGTTCCAACAACAGGACATGGAAAAGATGGATATGATCTAAATAGAATAGAAACAGTTCCTCTTACAGTAAGTGAAGTAGCTGATAATAATGTAATCAACGTATATTACAATAGAAACACATATGAATACTCAGTACATTACTTCTATGAGAAGATAGAAGAAGATGGTGAGTTTGAAGAAGATACATCAAAGGTAGAAACTTCAAGTGCTAAATTTGGAGCAGAAATATCAAATTATACTGACAACGTAATACCAGGATATGAGTTCTCTGAAGCAAAAGCTCTAAATGAAAATGGACAAGAAGGCGACTTACCATTAGTAATTAAATCTGACAAGACAAAGAATGTTATTAACGTTTACTACATCAAAGAAGGATTAGGATATACAGTTCATTACTTCTATGATGGAGTAGAGGATCCATTACAAGTACAAAACAAGAATTCAACAATCGGAGCTAAAATAACAGAATATGAGGATAAGTCATCAGATGAATATAGATTAGATAAAGTAAGAGCTTTAGATGAAAATGGAGAAGAAGCAGAGCTTCCATTAGTAATTAAGGTTGATGAGTCAAAGAACGTTATCAATGTGTACTATGTACATAATACTGGTAAAGTAGTTGTTAAGTATGTAGACAACTTAACAGGTGAAACAATTGCAGAAGATGTAACTCTTGAAGGAAATATTGAAAGCCCATATACAGTAACAAGGGTTGATAATATTCCAGGACACAGACTTGATTTAGATAATTTACCTACAAATGAAAATGGTAGATTTAAGAAAGATGAACAAACAGTAACATACAAATATATTGAACTAAAAGAATATGAATTACTTGTAAGATATTCAGCAGGAACAAGTGAAATAGACCCAGCTAAAATTGCTGTAAGATTCGGAGATACATTTATAGATGAATATACAACCAACGGAGAGCTTAAGATTGGAAACCTTGAACTTACAGATTTAGGAACAGTAACTTATACAGTTTATGAATCAGAAACACCAGAATACTGTGATACAATTGTAAGTGAAGAGAGCCCAGCTGTAGTTGAGTTAACAAGAAGATTAAATACAGAAGAAAACAGATATGAATTCGTAGCTAACTACGTAGAAATTGAAGGATTCAATGTAATAATCGATGATGTTAATAGAAAAGTAATCTTTGATATAACAACAGAAAAGAATGAAAAATATGACTTAGCGTTAAGAAAATTCATTACTAAGATTGGTGACAAATCTATAACAGATAGAGAGCCAAAGGTTGAAATATCAGCAGATAACAAGATTTCATATATAACAAATTCAAATATTGAACAAGCAATTAATAATCAAGAAGTAACATATACAATACGTATGTACAATGAAAGTGAAGTTAGAGCAAAAGGAAAGAGAGTTATAGAGCAAATTCCAGATGGCCTTGTATTTGTACCAGGCAATGAAATAAATAAACAATATGGATGGATAATGTGTAAGGCTGATAACGATGGAAATATAGCTATAACTGAAAATCCAGAAGAAGCTAATATCGTATTAACAGATTATTTAGACGGAGCAAGTATAACAGCATTTGATCCAATAACAGGTACTGTAAATTACTTAGATGTACAAGCAGTATTCAAAGTTGATGAATCAAAGATAACAAATGAGGACAGAATAATAGAAAATAAAGTACAAATAATGACTAACGACAATGATGATAACTCTGATAACGATGTTACAACTGAAAAAGTATATGTAAAATACTTTGATTTAAGTGTTAAGAAGTATATAAAGAATGTTGTAGTTGATAGAAATGGAGTACAAGAAACAACAGAAGTTGGATATAACAAGAAGGGTGAACTTGTAAAAGTAGATGTTAAGAAGAGCGAAGTAAATAATACTAAACTAACAATAACATATGGATTACAAGTTACAAACGTAGGTGAAATACCTGGATATGCAACTGAGATAACAGATTACGTTCCAGAAAACTTCAAGCTACAAGATAATGGAGATTGGACACTAAATGGAAATAAAGCAGTTTCAACTGTTCTAAGTGATACACTACTAAATCCAGGAGAAAGTGCAACAATAGAAATTACATTTGAATGGAACTTAGCTGATGGAAACATTGGAGTAAGAAGAAACGAAGCTGAAATAACAGCATATACAAATGATTATGATGCAGTAGATATAACAAAAGATAATAAAGATGGAGAAGACTTATTAGTATCAATTAAAACAGGATCAGAAGTAATAAAAACAGTATCAATATTTGTAATGGCAATTTCAATCGTAACATTAGGTGCATTCTTTATCAAAAGAAAAGTTGTTATTAGAAGAGTATAATAGCTTAATGAATCTTAAAACAAATTCTAAGTGAATAAAAAATAGCATCTACCGAAAGGTAGATGCTATTTTTGTTGATATAAGTGCGATAGAGCACCACAAGATATTTACAATGTTATGTAAATATGATATAATCGGTATCGTTATTTAGTACAAAAAGTAGTTCAGGCAATTTGTACTACTTAGTAACACATTTTACCAAAGAAAGAGAGGAATTTTTATGAATCTTAGGGCACTCAAATACAGAGCTACGAAACTTCGGAGCGTAGTTCACACAACACTTAACCCGGAGGGGCCAGGTGTTGTTCGAATTCACCTCGTACCGCCCAAGTTCAGTCTGAAGGCGGCGGATTACGTGGTTATTCTGAATGGACAAGACATCATCCCGATTAGTCCCAGTTGGGCAATTATTCTAGCAGAGTTCTGCGGTGTGCTTAACAACTATGACGGAAAGGAACTGACGAAAGAAGATCTGAAGAGTGTCGCAAGACACACCATTGACAACGTCCGGAAAATCTATCCGAGACAGCCAGTGGAAAAGCTTCAGGAGGACCTTAAGACTATCATTGAGGCACTGTGTGATATTGCCTATGGTAAGGTGCCGAAAGTTAAAATCGGTTACCGTACGCTCGGTGAATATGCACCGTATATGGCAGCGCCACACAGAATCGACCTGATGATATCTTCAATGACCAAAACAGTTGGAGGAGTAAAAAGACATAACTGTAACCAGAAATGTGTTCACTGCTACGCATGTGGACAGGAGCTTGCAGAGGTGGATGAGCTTCCGACTGCTAAGTGGAAGGAAATCATTGACAAATGCAAGAAAGTTGGCATTCCGCAGCTGACCTTTACCGGCGGTGAACCGACCATGAGAGATGATCTGGTCGAGCTCGTAAAGTATGCTAAATGGTTTGTCACACGCCTTAACACCAATGGAGTTCGAATGACTGAAAGTCTGTGTAAGGCCCTCTATGATGCAAGTTTGGACAGTGTTCAGATTACTTTCTACTCTCACGATGCAGATGTTCATAACAAGCTTGTTGGAGTAAAGAGATTTGACGATACTGTTAACGGCATCAAGAATGCACTTGAAGCAGGACTCAACGTGTCGATTAACACACCGCTTTGTACACTCAACAGAGATTACGTCGAAACACTCAAGTTTCTTAAGAGCTTGGGAATTACATACGTAACATGCTCTGGTATGATTGTTACAGGCAACGCAACAACAGAAGAGTCAAAGAACACACAGCTTACCGGTGATGAGCTTTATGCTATCTTGCAAGAAGCAACGAAATTCTGTAACGAAAACAAAATGCAGATTTCGTTCACATCCCCAGGCTGGGTTGACGAAGAGCGTCTGAGAGAGCTTGGTCTTATGGTTCCGTCTTGTGGAGCATGCCTTAGCAATATGGCAATTACTCCGGATGGTAAGGTTACTCGTTGTCAGAGCTGGCTCGAAGGGGAAACCCTGGGAGACATGCTGAATGATGACTGGAAAACTATCTGGAATAGTCCGGCATGTAAGGCAAGCAGAAACTTTTCAGCAAAGATGGATCAAACATGCCCGCTTAAGACAAGGAATTCGGAGGACAAGTGAGATGAAGAAGTTCTTTAAGACAATGATTACTGGTATTTGCATGCTCATTATGAGTTTTGCAATACTTCCGACAACGGCATCTGCCCGGAATCCGCTTGATGAGATTCAGGACTACATTATCAAGATTGATATGAGAGAAGATGGAACAATGGACATCGTCTACCATATCGAATGGAAAGTTCTGGATTCCACATCTGAAGGACCTCTAGAGTGGGTAAAGATTGGTTGCCCGAATCTCCACTGTGATGAGATTGCAGCTAAGTCTGGCAATATCAAAGAAATCGGATATTATGCCGATAATGGTGCATATATTCGCATTGATTTTGATCGTCAGTACGAAGCAGGCGAAATCGTAAAGTTCGACTATTCTATTCATCAGAGCTACATGTATGTGATTGAAGAAGGTAATCATCTTTGCAGATATTCATTTACACCGGGATGGTTCGATGATATCGATGTAAAGCACATCATGGTCGAATGGAATGAAAGAAATGTAATCGAATCCAATGCACAAAGAACCGATGACGGTTACTTGATTTGGGAAGAAGAACTGCCTGCTGGTAAGAGACTTAATGCTTCTGTAAAGTACAATCTGGATGTGTTTGATACAAATCCGGATGAGCAGTACACAGAGGATTATGGCAAAAATACCACAAAGAGCGGTGATGGTGAGTTAAGCACCGGTGCGATTATTCTGATTATCATCGTTGTCATTGTTATTTTGGCTATCGTAATCGCAATTTGCTGTGATGATGATTATCATGGCGGTTTTGGTGGAGGCTCACATACGTACATCCACACACATTCTTCTTGTGTAAGAAGCTCTTGTGCTTGTGCAAGTCATTGCGCATGTGCATGCGCTTGTGCGGGTGGCGGACGTGCTGGATGCAGCACGAAGGACTTCTACAAGTACCCGAACGCCAATGAGCTTGTCGAGGTGCTTGGTGAAGATCTCTACAGCGAAGATAAGTAAAATTCCAAAAAAATAAGCAAAGGGGCGCGAGATTCGCGCTCCTTTTGCTTTATATAAATAATAAATTGATATAATTAAAAGATTAATTAAGAGATAAATAATTAAAAAGAAAAATAAAATAAAAAAATTCACCCATTAATCATAAAAGTATGTTAAAATGTTTGCATAAGGAGAGATGATATATGGATACTTATGTAATAGGATGGATATTAATAGGAGCTTCCGTTATACTTTCATTATTATCAAGATGGTATATAAATCATACATATAATAAGTATGCAAAAGTATACTGCGAGAATGGTGTAAATGGAGCTGAAACAGCAAGAAGAATATTAGATAACAATGGTCTTCAAGGAGATACAGTTAACTCTGTAGCAGGAACTTTAACAGATCATTATAATCCAAAAGACAAAAGCGTTAATTTATCTGAAAAGATTTATACAGAAAGATCAGTTGCATCAGTAGCAATAGCTGCACATGAATGTGGTCATGCTATTCAAGATGGAAACGGATATTTCTTCTTAAGATTAAGACACGCTATGGTACCAGTAACAAATATAGCTTCATACGCAGGATACTTTGCAATTATGATAGGTGCATTTGCTTCTTTATTTAATTTAATCATGATTGGTATTGCTTGTGAATTTTTAATTTTCTTATTCCAAGTTGTAACATTACCAGTTGAGTTTAATGCATCAAGTAGAGGACTTGCTCAAATAAAGCAATTAGGATTATTAGGACCAAATGAATATAAAGGTGGAAGAAAAGTATTAATTGCAGCAGCTTTAACATATGTAGCAGCAGCTACAACAGCTTTAATGCAAGTAATAAGACTTTTATTAATATTTGCAAGAAGAAGAGACTAATAAGTTAAATAATAAAAAAAGGCGTAATTTATTACGCCTTTTTATTTTTTGTTTTATAAAAATTTAATTTATCTAAATAAAAATCATTTGATGTTTCTTTGTATAGCTCTTGATACACGTTTATAAGCTCTACAATGGATTCTGGCAGTTTATTTTCAATGTATTGTAATAATTCAGCTGCTTTATTTAAATCCTTTTTAACGCCAATTTCAATACAACCAGTGCTATAGAAATATTTAGCTAAATTATAGTATGCCCAAGGACACATTGTAAATTGTGTACTATCGCTTGATTTATCATAGTATTCAAAAGCTTTCTTTAAATCTTTCTTAACAAAAATCCCTTTTCTATAAAATTCACCAAGTTGATTATTAGCCCAGCTGTCACCATTTTCAGCAGATATTGTGTAGCATTCGATAGCTTTTTCGTGGTCTTTATCTTTTTCATAGATACTTCCAAGATTGTTATAAGCATAAATGTTTCCTAGAGAAATAGCCTCTTCAAACATTTCTATTGCTTTTTGTTTATTTTTTTTAATATGAGGAATAGTACCATTTAAATAGATAATACCAAAGCTATTAAAAGCATTAGAGCATTTTAATTTACGTGCTTTATTAAAGTATTTAACAGCAAGCATTAAATCTCTTTTAGATTTAGTACCAACATTACCATTGTAGTAAAGATAACCAATAGCCCAAGTAGCAACTGGATGATTATATTTAGCAGCAGTCATGTAATACTCGTATGCTTTATCGTATCTTGGTTTACCAGTAATAATTCCATTGTATTCCATAGAAGCCATTTCAAAGCAAGCAAAAGGGTTACCTTTAGAGGCTAATTGTTTAAATGCTCTAAGAGACCAGATGCTAGAGTTTAATTGTATCTGAATAAACTCTTGAATATCTTTCATAGAGATGTTTGTATCATAAATACTTTTTTCAATAAGATTATTAATGTTTTCTTCAATATAAATTGGTTGTTTCTTTTCAAGAATAACATAGTTTAAAGTACTTACAATAAATGTATATAAATCCCCATTATTTAAACAATTTAATAATTCGGAAGAAAGGAGATTAGAAACATCTGAGTCGTTTTTAGAAATAGAATAAAGACGCTCACATACTCGGTATAGCTTTTTATCTTCATTAATCATACGAATTGTTTTAGTTGAGTAGCTAAAAGTATCATCATTTAATAAATCTACTATATTAGAAATAATAGATGTAAAAACTTTTTTATTTGTTTTATATGAGTCAAACAAATCTCTATAATAATTCTTATATTTTATATTGATAGGGCGGAAGCCTGTACAATAGTTGTTTACAGTACTATCAGCAACATCTTCTGTATCAAACATTATCTCAAATAGATCTGTTTGGACAAAATATTTATTTTCAGAAACTTCTTTAACTACTCTACAAAAGTTACCAAAAGAGAAGTAATTATCATTAGTGTTTAATCTAATAAAATTCTTATTCATATAACCTCCTCAGGGCAGAGCCCTTATACTAATAAACCTTCTGCATATAATTATACTAGAAATATGGTGCATAGTCAATGAATTCTACGAGGATTGATAAATTATACGTGAATCGAAGTGAATTGACATGAAAAGAAATAAATGGTACAAATTTATTAGATGGTTTGTAAGGGGTGATTTTTACGAATATTAATATAAAAAATGTAAATTTGAATTATGAAAGTATTGGAGAAGGAAGAACAGTTCTTATTCTACCAGGATGGGGAACGACAATAGATGTATATAGAAGTATGATGAATAGCATTTCAGAATATGCAAATGTAATTGCATTTGATATGCCAGGATATGGAAAATCTGGTGTACCAGAAGAAGCTTGGGATGCTGATCAATGGATTGATTTTATAATTGAATTTATAAAATCACAAAACATTAAAGAATTAGATTTAATTGGTCATTCAAATGGTGGAAAATTAATTATTAAAATGATGAGTAGACCTGACTTAGATTTTAAAGTTGGAAAAATTATTTTAATAGGAAGTGCAGGAATTGTGCATAAGAAACCTTTAAAAATAAGATTAAAGGTAAAAAAATATAAACTAGGAAAGAGAATTTTAAGTATGAAATTAGTTAAAAAATTATTTCCAAATGCACTCGAAAAATTCCAAAAGAATGCAGGATCTGAAGACTATAGAAACGCACCACCAATACTTAAACAATCAATGGTTAAGTTATTGAATGAAGATATGAGAGAATATTTACCTAACATAAAAGCACCAACACTTTTATTATGGGGAGAAAATGATACTGCAACTCCTATTGAAGATGCAGAGCTAATGGAAAAAATGATTCCAGACGCAGGACTTGTTAGAGTAGCTGGATGTTCACACTATGTGTTCTTAGAGCAACCAGCATATATAAATAACATTATAAAAACATTTTTAGCAGGAGGTAAATAATGAATATTATATTAATAGTTTTATTTGTAATAAATGCGTTACTACTATTAAGATTCCATATGCATATGTTTCAATTGAATTCATACTTCTTTAAGAAAAATATGCATTGGATGAGTAAGAATAAAAGTACAGTACTTATGCAATTATTATTAATAATTTCATCAATAGTATTTATACAAATAGATATGGCATGGGCAAAAATAATTGGAGCTATTATTTTAGTTATATCAATAATTTATAACTTACCAAAAGGAAAGAGCAAAATTCCTCTTAAGTTAACAAGTAGAGTTAAGAGAATGTTTGCAACAGAATTAATAATTAATCTTGTAATATTATTAATATGTGGTATAACAAAATTCTCATTAATAAAATTAGAAATAATCAATATTCTAGCTATATTTATAGCAATGATAGCAAATGTAATTAACTCACCAATAGAAGCATTAGGAAGAAAAAGATATATAAATGATGCTAAAAAAATATTAAATAGTTGCCCAAATTTAACAGTAATTGGTGTAACTGGAAGTTATGGAAAAACAAGTGTTAAGAATTTTTTAGCAAAGACATTATCATCTAAATATGAAGTATTAGTAACACCACTTAACTACAATACAACAATGGGTGTAGTTAAGACAATTAGAGAAAATCTAAAATCAACACATCAAATATTTGTATGTGAAATGGGCGCTACTAAACTAAATGATATAAAGGAAATATGCGATATAGTACATCCTAAGTATGGAGTTGTAACTTCAATTGGACCTCAACATTTAGAGAGCTTTAAGTCAATTGAAAATGTTATAAAGACAAAGTTAGAGCTTGCAGATAGTGTAAAAGAGCAAGGTGGAACCGTATTCTTAAACTGTGATAACCAATATTTAAAAGAGCAAAATTTAGATATGGATGTTGTTAAATATGGTGTAAACAATGAAGAGTTAGATTTCAACGGATATGACTTACATTCATCAGAAAAAGGTGTTTCTTTCAAAGTAAAAGATGAAAATGGTAAAGAAATAGAATATACAACAAAAGCAATTGGAAGATACAATGTAGTAAATATTATGGCTGCGATAGCTGTAGCAAATAAACTTGGTGTTAAAATGGAAAGCATGATACCAAGAGTTAGAGAAATAAAGAATGTTGATCATAGATTACAATTAATAAATAGAGGAAACATCAATGTAATCGATGATGCATATAATTCAAATCCAGTTAGTTCAAAATCTGCTATTGATACATTAGGAGAATTTGAAGGAACAAAGATAATTGTTACTCCAGGATTAATAGAGCTAGGAGATAAAGAGAATCAATACAACTTTGAATTTGGAGAGTATATAACAACTGTATGTGATTATGCATTTATGGTTGGAGAGCATTCTAAGAAAGTTGAAGAAGGTATTAGATCAAAAGGATTTGATGAATCAAAATTATTTGTGGTAAGTAGTCCACAAGAAGCAATGCAAAAGATAATGACACTTGGTATACAAGATAAGATAACAGTTTTATTAGAAAATGATTTACCAGATAACTATAAGTAAAATATAGAAATAATTTTTAGGAGGATTTATTATGAAGATTAAATTAGGTGTATTTTTTGGTGGTAATAGTGTTGAACACGAAGTTTCAATTATTACAGCTATCCAAGCAACAGAAAACATGGATAAGGAAAAATATGATATTATTCCAATTTATATAACAAAACAAAATAAAATGTATGTTGGAGATTTAATAGGAGATATTAGAAATTATAAAGATATAAATAGTCTAATTGCTAATAGTACACAAGTTACATTAGCTCCAAAGGATGATAAAGTAGCTCTTATTAAATGTGAGAAGAAAATGTTTGAGAATGCAGTATATGATTATATAGATGTAGCATTCCCAATAGTACATGGTACTAACGTAGAAGATGGTACATTACAAGGATTCTTAAAAATGTTTAACTTACCATATGTTGGATGTGATGTTGTTTCATCAGCAGTAGGTATGGATAAATATATATTCAAATGTTTATTAAAAGAAAATGATATTCCAGTTCTAGATTGTAAATGTTTTACAATGGATCAATATAATGAAAATCCAGAAAACATTACAAAAGTTGTTGAAGAGAACATTCCATATCCAGTTATTGTTAAACCAGTTAACTTAGGATCAAGCGTTGGTATTAAAATAGCTAAAGACAGAAGAGCTCTAGAAGAAGCTGTTGCTGATGCATTTGGATATGCTAAGAAAGTATTAGTTGAAAGAGCGGTTATGAACTTAAAAGAAGTTAACTGTTCAGTAGTTGGTGATTACGAAGAGTGTGAAGCTTCTGAATGTGAAGAGCCAATAAAGACAGATGAAATCTTAAGCTTCAACGATAAATATATTTCTGGTGGAAAGAAGATGGGGGGAACAAAAGGCGAGAATGAAAGATCAATGAACGCCGGTGTTCTAAAATTACCAGCTGATATACCAGCAGAGACAAGAGCAAAAATACAAGAATTAAGTAAGAAAACATTTAAAGTATTAGGATGCTCTGGAGTAGTTAGAATTGACTATATAATAGACCAAGATTCTAACGAAGTATTCGTAAATGAAATAAACACAATACCGGGATCATTATCATTCCACTTATGGAAAGCTACAAACTTAAAATATGTTGATTTATTAGATAAGCTTATAAACTTAGCATTAAAGAGACAAAGAGAAGAAAAGAATATGACATTCTCATTTGATAGCAATATCTTAGCTGGATATGAAAATGGATTCGGTGGAACAAAAGGTAAATTGGGAAAATAATAGAATAAAATGTCATAAAAAAAGGGATTCTTGAAAGAATCCTTTTTTTTTGATATAATAGAGCAAGTTTTGAAAGGATGATTTGATGTGAGTAAAATTGGATTTACAATTGGAAAATTTGCACCTCTACACAAGGGTCACCAATATCTAATTGAAACCGCAATCAAAGAAATGGATGAAGTATACGTCGTAGTATACGAAACAGATGTAATTGATATTCCAGCAGAGCAAAGAGCAGACTGGATTAAGAAATTATATCCAAATGTGAATGTAATAATCGCTAAGAATCCACCAAGTCAATATGGAATGGATGAGGAGAGCGTAAAGATTCAAACAGATTATTTGAAAAAGGTAATTGGGGATGTTAAAGGTACACACTTTTATTCTAGTGAAGAATATGGTAAATTTGTAGCCAGAGATTTAAATGTAGAAAATAGAACGGTAGACTTTAAGAGAGAATACGTTCCAATCAGTGCTACAAAAGTAAGAGATAACATAGACGAATATTCAAGTTACATGAATAAGATTGTATACGATGATTTAAAAAGAAGAGGTGAATAACAATTAGAACGGTAAAAAAAGCAGTTGTCAATATTAGGCATTCTCTTAGAGCTTTTATATGGGGAAGTATTGCAGTTCTACTTATTATTGCTATTTTAGGTGCTTTTTATAAACCAGCTTATATTGTTACATATAATGGTGAGTTTTTAGGGTACTGTAGTAGCAAATCAAAAATGCAAGAAAGAATTAATACATACATAGCGACTGGTAATTCAACAAGCTCTAGTATTGCATATGTAGATATGGATGCAATGCCAGTATATAGTTTAACTTTCTTAAAAAGAAATATAGAGACAACAGACGACGAAATATATAATGCAATTGCTTCAGCAGGTATAACATATTACAAATACTTTGCTGTACAGCTAGATGATAATGATAAATATTATTTAGCAAAATACTCAGACGCTGAAGAAGTTGTTAATCAATTAAAAGAAAAAGATAGTAAGAATATTGATAAAATAAAGATAGCAGAAAGATATGATACCAAATTAGAAACATTTACTGCTATAGATGAATGTGTTGAAGGTTTATATGAAAAGAAAAAGGTTATTCAAACATCAGGAGGAACACTTACATCACAATATGTTGATAGTTTAGGAATAGACATGATAGAGCCAGTAAATGGAATTATTACTTCTAGATTTGGTATACGTGCTAGAGATAATCACAAAGGTTTAGATATAGCAAACTCATGGGGAACAACCATAAGAGCAGCTGCATCTGGAACAGTTACATGTGCACATTATAGTGGAGGATACGGTAACTTAGTTATTATCTCTCATGGAAATGGTATCCAAACATACTATGGACATAACAGTAGCTTCTATGTAACAGAAGGACAATATATAGAGCAAGGAGAGCCAATAGCAGCGATGGGATCAACAGGTATCTCAACTGGACCACATTGTCACTTTGAAATAAGAATAAATGGTGTTGCTCAAAACCCACAAAAATATTTATTCCAAGGTAGATAAAATAAATAAAAGATAGAAAAGAACAATTGCAAAGCAATTGTTCTTTTTGAATTATTTTGAAAAATATGTAGCACATGTTTTAATTGCATTATTTTTTATAACAATTTTTCCACGCTCTGTTAGTTTATGGATGAATAAATCTGGATTATTTATATAAGTACCAAATTCTGTAACAAGTGCATAAAAATTCTTTATACGTGGATGTTCAGTATTTATCTTAGAAAATGATAGATAATATTTAGAATTATAATCATAAAGTATAGCTGATTTAGCGATACTCATACATCCATCAAAATCAGCAAGATAACTTGAAAAGTTACATACATCGTCAAATGAATTAAATGAATAAATCAAATAGTCAGAGCTTGGCATGGTTGATTTTCTTTTAGCGGTAACTCTTCTTGGTCTAGCAGTAGGACATTTTTGCTCTTCATTAAATCTGGTAACGATAATAACAAAGTCACCACTATCCATAGCTAATGCTTCTATTTTAATCTTATAATCTCTTGTAATAAATCCAACTTTTTCTTCAGCTTCTTCTAACATATCAAGGAATAACCCTTGAGTCTCAATAGAGTTAGACATAAAAGAATTAAAATCTATATTTTTATCTACTAAATCTTGAGTATTTAATACTATTCTTATTTTATTTTCATTAAGTTTTTCAAATTTCATAGGCGCCTCCAGATGTCTTTTAATATATTATACAATGTAAAAATAAAAAAATAAACGAGTAATTTTTGGTATTTATATAATATATTAAATAAATAAGAAAATGTACTTCGTACTATATCATAATTGGAAAGAAAAGGGAAGATTGGTTGAAATTTTACATAAAATGGTGTAAAATATAATATGACCATGAAGCCGAGAGCTTCAAATGCATTCATCACAAACTATAATTACTGGAGGAGGTATGAGATATGAATGCACGGTTTATTCAGAGAATGGAAGCACTGAGGTTGTTCATCATCGATGAACTTGGTATGGGGACATTTGCTGATCTTCCTGCAGATGAGTTCGGGATTACTCCTGAAACACGTATGCAGTGGGGAATCGATTCCATAAGTTACATTATCGGAATCGGATACAGCGTCGAGGATCGTCTTGGTAATAAAAACCAGATGATGCTGAAGACATGTCACAATATCGAGGCTATCAGTGGTGACCCCTATATTGCGGAGGGAATCTTCAATATTAGGTGGGTGCTTACCGTTCTTGCCATGTTCGAGCAGTCCTATGCTGGTGAGGATGATGAATCCCCGGGTGGTGTCATGAATGAGTGCTACTATCAAACTGTCAAATCAATGATTCTTGGCAGAAAGATACAGCAGTACGAAAGCAGATACCAGTCAGCGAAGAAGGAGGCAATTCGTCTTACGATGTTGCTGAACCAGATAGCGCCTTGGGTCGAACGGAACTGGAGATCAGTGGGAAACCACTGATCTCTTCAACTCTACAGAGCGTACGTCAAATTGACAATTTACATAAAAAGGTATACAATTAAAGGTGACTAAGAGCCAAGTGCTCGAGGTTAGAAGCCCATAAACCATTCATACTGATAAGGAGGAATCAACATGAAAAGAATGGAAAGAGCTGAAGTCTATCTTAGAAAACTGAAGGAGGAAGTACAGCTGCACATTGACAGCGGTAAGTACGCCGAATTCAGCGCCGACAATGAGGGTGTTACTCCTCAGCAGCGTCTCGAGTGGACACTGCCCTCCATCGAATACATCATCGGTGTCGCTGGCACCCTGGATGCAGAAGAAGTTGAGGGTAAGCTGAGTTTGCACTCTTATGATGATTTGAGAACGCTTGCGTTCGATTACATCGCAATCGTGCAGGAGCTTTCGGGTGATCCGTACGTGGAAGAAGGTCGTTACAACATCACTATGGCATATGACGTGATGACCAAATATGCACGTGGTGAGCTCTCGGATGCTGAACCTGTACCGATTGAAAAGAGCGGCGTAGTTCCCGAAGAAGGAGAAAAACAGTCACTGCTTAGCCAAGCTGCCGGCTTCTTGAAAAAGAAGTTTGGTAAGAAGCGTGCAGAGGATGTGGATCCGGAAAAGGTGCTCAAGAATCCGAATGCTTCGTGTGAGGAGCTGACGGTTGCACTGGCACTTACCAAAAAGCGTGCTGAGGATGCTGAGGCGAAAGTCGAAGAACTCAAAGCTACGCTGAAGGCGTGCGGTGTTGATGCATAATACGGGAATCAAGAGAGGGGCAAAGGAACTTGCGTGTATACGCAGGTTCCTTTGTTTTTATTTGACATTTTACATAAAATGGTATACAATATAAGGTGACCGAGAGCCAAGTGCTCGAAGTTGAAGCCATCCATCCACATTACAAACCATTAAGGAGGAATCATCATGAAAACACTGGATATGGCAAAGACCCGACTTGAGACCCTGAAGCAGGAGAGCATCACCGCTGTTGAAAGCGGCAAGTTCTCCAAGGAACCGGCTGACAGCATGGGCATTACCCCCCAGCAGAGACTGGAATGGGTTGCCCCGAGCATCGATTACATCTTTCAGGTGGCCGCAGGCCTGCCGGAGAAGGAGATCGAAGCTGCGCTGAACAGCATCGTGGACGGTGACATTGTGATGGCGTTTATCGCTACCGTTGAGGTCCTGTCCAAGGATTGCTATGTGACCGAGGGCAAGGGTAACGTCGAGAAGGCCAGAGAGATTCTCAAGGCCAACGACGCCCCCACACGTGGTCCCGTCAGTGATGACGAAGATGGCGACGGCGATGAGCCGGTGTCCGTCATGGACCGCATTGTGAACTTCTTCACTGCTGATAAGCCTGATAAGGGCAAGAAGGCAAAGAAAAAGAAGAAGCCCGCCACTGAGACTATTCCGGTTCCTGATGTCAGACTGGAGAAGCCTGAAAGCCTCGAAAACCCTGAGGTTAAGAAGCTGAAGGCAGAGAATGCTGAACTGGAGGAAAGAGTTGATGAACTCGAAGCTGCGCTGGTGGACATGCGTCAGCGTGCCACCAATGCAGAACGTGAGGTCAACAAGCTGAAGGCCAAGTACGAGAGCCCGCTCAGCTAATCTGACAGTTACGGGGGATATAGAGAGGGGAGGCCAGGGGGCCAGCGTGTATGCGCTGGTCCCCTCGGTCATTTTTTATGCAAAAAAGAAATTATAACAAAATTACAGAAGACATAAAAAATATAGATTTTATACTTGACTTTTAATGTAAATAGGTTGTATAATAGCAAATGTCGATACGATATGGGTGATTAGCTCAGTTGGTAGAGCAGCTGACTCTTAATCAGAAGGTCCGGGGTTCGAACCCCCGATTGCCCACCAAAAAAACACATGAAGTAATTCATGTGTTTTTTTATTATTTATATTTAATTAATTATTTAGATTCTCCTAAAGTAACTTTAATTTCTTGCTCTTTACCCTCACGAATTAATTTAATTGTAACTTCGTCTCCAACTTTATGAGTATTTTTTTGAGTATTTAATTCAGACATAGTTTTTACTTCTTTACCATCAATAGCAATTATAACGTCACCTGTTTTAATTCCTGCTTTTTCAGCAGCAGAGAATTCAGCAACAGATAATACATAAACACCTTCTGGTAAGTTATTAGCTTTAGCTGTGGTTTCATTTAAATCTCTACCAGTAATACCAATAGATGGTCTAGAAACTTTTCCATTTGTAATTAATTCTTCATATACATTCTTTGTATCATTAATTGGAATAGCAAAACCAATTCCTTCGATTCCTGATCCAGCAAGTTTTAATGTATTGATACCAATTACTTTACCTTCAGCATTAATTAAGGCACCACCACTGTTTCCAGAGTTGATAGCAGCATCTGTTTGAATAACTGTATAAGTTACATTATCAGATGTTATTTTTCTACTTGTAGCACTTATGATACCAGTTGTAACTGTACTTGGCATATTTAATGGATTACCAATTGCCATCGCAAACTCACCAACTTTAACTTGACTTGAATCACCAAGTTCAGCAGCTGTTAATCCAGTTTTATCTATTTTTAAAACAGCTAAGTCAGTTTGTTCATCAGTACCAACTATTGTAGCTTTGTATTCTGTTTCATCATTGTATAGAGTAACTGTAATGTCTGTAGCTTGGCTTACTTGGAAGTATGAAGAGCTACTTGTTGAAGAAACAACATGGTTATTTGTTAATATATATCCATCTTCTGTAATGATTACACCAGAACCAGTTGCTGTAGCTGTTTGTCCATTTAATCCATAATAAGAATAATATGGAGAACTAACTGAGTAAGTTACTTTAACACCAACTACAGAAGGCAAAACCTTATTAGCAACAGCTATACTTGTATCAGAGTATCCTGATAAAGAAATAGATGTATTGCTTGAAGAAGTTGTATCAATTACATTTTCTTTAGCTTTATTTTCTTCTTTTTCTTCAGAAGCTGTTTCTGAGAAGAAGTTATCTACAATAGCTTCTCTGATAACTGGTACACTTAAACATGTTCCAACTATAATAAAAGATCCTAAAATTCCAGCTACGAATGGAACAAAAAATCCTCTAGTAAATCCAATTCTTCCCTTTGGTATAGAATATGAACTATCTTTGTTTTTTACTGTCTTAAATGAACTTTTTTCATCAGACATAAATATCATCCCTTTCTATAATTTTGTGATATTTTATTTTAAATTTATTGAAAAAACATTGAAATCGTTACTACAATAATAACTTATTTCTGGTATATAATACAATATAATTGTGAAAAGTTTGTGAAAAAAATACATAGGAAATAAAAATTATTGTATGCCCAATAAAAATAGTATATAATGCAAAAAAATAATAAGGAGCAATAGACAATGAATAAAAGTATGGCTAGATTTATAAAATTTGCAATAATAATTGGAATAATAATTACAGTATTAGTTATAGTTGCAAAACATGGATTTAAAATGCTTGATGAGAAAAAATACACTGATTTACAAACAGATTTATTACTTATTCAAGGAAAAGTAAAAGTTATTCAAGGTAAGTCAGAAGTAAGTGGAAATAAAGATGGATATCTTGGTCAAAAAGTTTCTGAAAGCGATAATAGTAAAATTAAAGATCTTCTTAAACAAATAAATATCAGCGAAGAGGACTTTGAAAAATATTATATATTAAGCCAAAATGATTTCGAAACAATGGGAATCTCTGGTGAGATGAAAAATAAAGGAGATAATCTTTTTGTTGTTAACTACGAAGAAATGGAAGTAGTTTATACAAAAGGAATTAAAGTAGATGGGAAAATAAAATATAAATTGACAGATATTATAAAAGTCCCAGAAAAGAAAGAATGGATATTACACAATAGAATGTTAGAGTAGAGGAAGGATATACAAATGAAAGAAAAAGAATTTGAAAGACTTACAGAAATAAAAAAGATAGATAATTCAGTTTATGATGAAGGATACCAATATGTATGTGGTATAGATGAAGCAGGACGTGGGCCACTTGCTGGACCAGTAGTAGTTGCTGCAGTTATCATGCCAAAAGATTCTATGATAGAAGGAGTTAATGACTCTAAAAAAGTATCAGAGAAAAAAAGAGAAAAGCTATATGACCAAATACTTGAAGAAGCAGTAGCATATGGTGTTGGTATTGTTGATGAAAAAGAAATAGATAGAATAAATATTTTAAATGCGACTAAAGCTGGTTTAACTGAAGCAGTTAAATCATTAAAACAAAAACCAGATGTTATTCTAGTAGATGCATTAACAAATATTGATACAGAAGGTGTTCAATATAGATCAATAATAAAAGGTGATGCTAAAAGTTATAACATAGCAGCAGCCTCTATTATTGCAAAGGTAACAAGGGATAGAATAATGCGTGAATGGGATAAAATATATCCTCAATATGGATTTGAAAAACATAAAGGATATGGAACAGCAGCTCACATAGCAGCTATCAAAGAAAATGGATTATGCCCATTACATAGATTAAGTTTTGTTAAAAATATTGTTGATAAAAAATAATAAAATAAAAAAAGAAAACTTAAATAAAAAGAAGAGGTGAACAAATGAATATTTTAGAGATTATTGCAAAGAAAAGAGATGGAGAAAAATTATCTAAAGAAGAGATAGATTACTTCATCGAAAATTACACAAGTGGTGTAGTTACAGATTACCAAGCAGCAGCATTAGTAATGGCAATCTATATTAAAGGAATGGACTATGAAGAGACAACTAATTTAACTTTAGCTATGGCTAATTCAGGTGAGGTGTTAGATTTATCTGATCTAGGTTTAGTAGTTGATAAACATAGTACAGGTGGAATAGGAGATAAAATTACTTTAATATTATTACCAATAATTGCATCAATTGGAATACCAGCAGCTAAGATGTCAGGAAGAGGTCTTGGATTTACTGGAGGAACAATTGATAAATTAGAATCAATACCAGGATATGATACAGGAATTAGTGTAGAAGAATTTATAAATAATGTTAAAAATATTGGAATAAGTTTAATGGGACAAACATTAAATTTAGCACCAGCAGATAAGAAATTATATGCACTAAGAGATACAATTTCATGTATAGATAATATTCCATTAATTGCATCAAGCATAATGAGTAAAAAGATAGCAGCTGGAGCTGAAAAAATAGTTCTAGAAGTAACAGTTGGTAGTGGTGCATTCATGAAGACTATTGAGGATGCTAGAAAATTATCAGAGACAATGATTGGAATTGGTAAGCTTGCCAATAAAGAAACAATATGTGTATTAACAAATATGAATGAGCCAATTGGATATTCAATTGGAAATGCACTTGAAGTTAAAGAAGCAATAGAAGCTCTAAAAGGAAATATGCAAGATGATGTTAAAGAAATAATATTAGAGCTTGGAAGTAACATGATGATGCTAGCAGGAAAAGGTGATAACATAGAAGAGAATAAAAAGGTTATCATGGAAAAAATTAATAGTGGAGAAGCACTAAATAAATTTAAAGAGCTAGTTCAAAATCAAGGTGGAGATGTTTCTTATATTGACAACCCAGACAAGTTTGAAAAAGCAAAATATATTATTCCAGTTATGGCAGAAAAATCAGCATACGTTAAAGGCATGAAAAATGATGACATAGGATATATATCATGTAGTCTAGGTGCTGGAAGAATAAGAAAAGATGATCCAATAAATAATAAAGTTGGAATAATAATAAATAAAAAAATAGGGGACAAAGTTGAATCAGGAGAAATAATAGGATACATTCATGCAGATGATGAAATAAAAGGAGCAACAGCAATTAAAAAATTATTAAATTGCTACGAATGGTCTGATGAACCAGTTGAAAAAGAAAGACCAGTTATTGAGATTATTAAATAAAATATAATAATTAAATAATAAAAAATTATTAAAAATAATAAATAAAAATAAAAAAGGAACACTTTCGTGTTCCTTTTTTATTAAGATAAATAATTATTCAGATAATTTCCATATAGCTCTAATGTATATTTCGATTGCAGTGAATAAATCTTTTAATTCAATATATTCGTCTGCCTGGTGGCACATATCTACCTTATTTGGCATTGTCGCTCCAAATGAGACTACATTCTTAAAGGCTCTTGCATATGTTGCACCATTACATGTAATTGGCTCAGCATTTTGTCCAGTAACATCGTTAAAAATATCACATAAAGTTGTAACTAATGGATCATTCTTTGGTACAAATAATGCTTGTTTTTCATCAGAAAATTTAACAAATATATTTGTATATTCTTGAACATTATCTGTTATTTTTTGTTTAACAATTGAAGAATAAATTGTAACTGGTATACGAATATTTAATCCAATTGTTAAATTATTATTTTCATATTTAGCGTTAGCAACATTTAATGTTAAATTACCAGATTCATCTTCACAATCTATTCCTAAAGATTCTCCATTTAATGTAGTATTTATTTTTTCATCCATAAAATTAAATAATGGAATATGAATATTATTTTTTTCATAAATTCTATTTAATATTATTAGTAATCTAGAAAAAGCATTTAATCCTAAATCAGGATGAGCTGCATGGGCAGCAACACCATTAGATGTTAAGTGAATAAATCTATCATTTTCTACAGAAACATCAATGTGGTAATTTAATTCTTCAATTAATTTAATTAAATCATTTTTTATTTCCTCTGTATTAAAGTTATCCACCTCAAGTGTACATTCTGCGATTTTTGGAACAATATTTATTGCATTTGAGCATTTAAGTTCTTTTAAAATAATTCCAGTATCATTTGGAATATGTGAATCAACATATGCATTTAAAAATCCTTTTTCAGCATATATAACTGGAAAGTCTGCATCTGGACTAAATCCAATTGTTGGTGCTTCTTCATGAGCTTTATAATACTCAATACATTTCCAAGAAACTTCTTCATTTAATCCAAGAATTAATCTCACTCTTTTATTTGGTTTAATTTTATCCATAACATATTTCATTGCAAATAAAGAAGCAACTACCGGTCCTTTATCATCAATAGATCCACGACCATATAGTCTATCATCTTCTATAACTGGATCAAATGGTTCACACTTAGTCCAACCATCACCAGCTGGTACAACATCTAAGTGACCAATAATTCCAAGAATTTCTTCACCTTCACCAAACTCAATATAACCACAATATCCATCTATATTTTTAGTTCTAAATCCCATAGACTCTGCTAAGTCTAGAGCATACTTAAGAGCTTTATCACATTCTTCACCAAATGGTTTAGAAGCATCACCAGTCTCTATAGAAACACTTGGTATTTTTATTAAGTCAAAAATTGTATCCATAATTTTTTCTCTATTTTCATCTATAAATTTACTTATCATATGTTGCCTCCTTTTTGAGAATTATATATATAAATATTTTTATTATCAAGGAAATAAATAATAATTTATACTCAATATTTTATATTGAATAAACAGCGTTTTTATGATATTAATTTAATAAAAGATGATAAAAACGAAAAAAAGGAAAAATATGATTAAAAATATTATTTTCGATGTAGGAAATGTTATCTGGAAAGGTAATAGCAAATCAATAATTAATTATATAAAAATTGATAATATAGAAGACAAAGAAAAAATATCTTCATTTTTTCAAGGTTTTAGATCGCTAGATCTAGCTGAAGAAACAATAGAAGAGCATTATGAAAAATGGAAAGAAAATAATAATTTAAATGATGATTATGATAATAAATATAAAAATCAATTAATAAATTATTATAGAAATAGAGAATTTAATTCAGAAGTTATTAATTTAATAAATAAATTAAAAGAAAATAATTATAAAATATTTGTATTATCAAATAATAATGAACAAGCAATTAATTATTTAAAATCATGCGAAGAAACAAAAAATATTGATGGCTGGGTTGTATCTTATGAATATAAATTAGTAAAACCAGACAAAGAGTTTTATAAAATATTATTAAATAAATATAATTTAAAACCAGAAGAATGTTTTTTTGTAGATGATAAAGAAAAAAATGTTCAAGCTGGAATAGAGCTTGGAATGAGTGGTCATGTTTTAGATTATGAAAATAATAAAGCAGATTTATTAATTAATGATTTAAGAGTTAAAGGAGTAAAGATTTAAAATGAGTTATTGTATTAAAATTGAACAAGAGAAAAATGCCAAAGATTCGGATGCCAGGTTTATAGCAAAACAAGATGAAAAAATAATAGGGTATCTTAATATTAAAGTAACATCAAATACGCAAGATAAAGAAGCATTAATAGAAGGATTATATATTGAACCCGAATATGTTGGTCAAGGAATATCAAGAGCATTAATGCAAAGGGCTGAGAAGTGGGCTAGAAATAATGAGGTAAAAGTAATCCATGTAAATGAATTATAAATATAGTAGGTGATTAAATGAGTAAACTATCTGAAGAAATAAGAGCAGTATTAATGGAATATCAAGATATAAAATATAGAGACTTTAGCAAGTCACTATGTCTAACTTCAAAAAATGAAATGATTGGAGTAAGAACTCCAATAGTAAGAGATATTGCAAAAAAATTCAAAGTAGAAAATATAGAAAAATATATTTTTGATAAAGATATTAAATATTATGAAGAGCTTCTTTTAAGAGGATTTTTAATTGGAAATAAAAATAATAATTTAGAAGACACATTTAAATATTTAAAATATTTTATTCCACTAATAGATAGTTGGGGAATATGTGATGGTACATGTGCAAGTCTAAAAATAACAAATAAAAATGTTGATGAAATGTGGAATTTCTTACAAGATTATATTAAATCTGATAAAGAATATGAGATAAGATTTGCAGTAGTAATGTATTTAGATTATTATACAAAAACAAATTATTTAAAGAAAATATTTAAACAAATAGAGCATTTAAAAAATGATGAGTACTATGTAAAAATGGCAGTAGCTTGGTTTATAGCAGAAGCATATATTAATAATAGGGAAGATACTTTAGAATTTTTAAAAAATACTAAAATAGACAATTGGACATTTAATAAAGGAATACAAAAAATAAGAGAAAGTTTTAGAGTAACTCCGGAAGAAAAAGAAATACTAAATAAAATGAAAAGAAAATAATATATAAAAAAATGAAAAAGAATTAATTAATAATTAGCTACGGAAATTAGACATTAGGAAGATATTATAATAATTAGCACAAAATGTAATATAAAAATAATATAATAAAACTCAAGTCTACAAATACTGTTTCCGTACAGTAATAACGAAGCAATGGCCTTTTTTGACCATTGCTTTTCTTCTTATATTTAATATTATATATACAAATTTATATATAAATATTAAAGGGGATATCGATATGAAAATAAAAAATAAAATATCAATATTAATAATAATATTTATGCTTTTAGAATTATTTATTCCAATATTTAATTATTCTAAAAGTATGGCAGTAGAAAATGAGAACACACAAGGAGTAGATAATTCATATGATGCAAGTAATACGACAAGAGGAGGAGAAGAGGCACTACCAAGCAAATATGACTTAAGAGAGCACATACCAATAAAAGTTGATAATCAGTTAGGTGATACATGTTGGAACTATGCGGCTACAAAATGTTTGGAAACAAATGTTGCAATGACAACTGGCGAATATTACGATTTTTCGGAGATGTATCTTGAGTATATGTCATCAGAGAAAATGTATGATAAAGATATAGATAGGAGATTTGATCGTGGTGGTCTTTTTTCATATGCAATGTCATATTACAAACCATATGGTGCAGCATTAGCCGAAGATATTCCTAATAGATATTATGAGGAAGATGAATATGATACTATTCGTAATGCTAAATGTGTAAAGGAAGTGGTAGAATCTATTGATTATGGAAGATCGATAGATTGGTCCAATTACACATCAGAGGAACTTGATGAATACAGGAAGACAATAAAGAATCACATTATGAAGTATGGCGGAGTATATGCACAGATATATACAGAAAATGATGAATATGGTGGTATGAACAATGAAACAAATAGTTATTATAGAACGATTGGAGGTTCAACCCATGCAGTTGTAGTTATCGGATGGGACGATACTTATTCAAAAGATAATTTTTTAGAAGACAATCAACCAAGTTCAGATGGTGCATTTATAGTATTAAATAGTTACGGAAAAAAATCAGGAGAAAATGGGTGTTTTTATGCTTCATACGAAGATTTAGGATTACTTTCGACAATGAAAGGAATAATAAGTACTAGGGATGTTGATGAGGAAAATATAAGCTATCACTCTGGTTTTCTAAGAAGAGGATATATATATAATTTTGGTATTGGTCATATGCCATTAGAAGTTGGTAGAAGATTGTATTCTTATCCATACTATGCAAATGTATTTGATACGAATGATGAAGAGTATTTAACAAAATTAAGTTTTTTGATATGTGATGTTGGAGATATAGGTAAAGAGATTACCTACGAGGTTTATGTTAATCCGGTAGATGGAGAATTGAATTCAGATAATTACATTAAAGTTGTACCAGAAAAGACAATTATTGCACAAGAAAATTTTGCTACAGAATATTTAAAGAATCCAGTTAAGCTAACAGGAGAAAAATATGTTGTTGTTGTTAAATGTTATAATAATATGTTTTATGAGACTTTTGAGGATGGAGTAAATACTTATACTTATACTAGTACAGATTTAAATAGTAATTGGGAAAAGAGCGAAGCTATTTATACTAATGTGGATGATGGTTCAAAGACCTCTTGTAATATGCCAATTATGACATATACAAGAGGAAAAAAGACAATAGAACTTGGAAACATGAATGAATTAAACTATTTTGCAAAGAATACAGAAAAAACGCTTAGTTTTTATTTTAATACAGAGGGCATTGATGATGGAACAGATTTAAATGTAACAATCAGAAATAAAGATGGATATTGCACAGATGATTTTACAATATCAGGAAATACAATACAAAATGGAGAAGGTGATATATCAATACACATACCAGATACTATTGAACCGGGGACGTATATTATTGATGTTAGTTATGATGGAGTAACAAAAACTAAAGCGTTTACAATATATGAAACGAAGGTAATAACCGATTTAAGAATAACAACACCACCCAATAAGACATTTTATTATGCAGGTGATAATTTTGATCCAGAAGGAATGGTGGTGACTGCATATTATGATGATGGTAGCAGTAAAAATGTTACAGATTACGAATTAATGTATGAAAATGATTTAAAGGCTGGCCAACTTGATGTTATAGTAAAATATGAAGAAAATGATGTTGAAAAAAATATTTCACAAGATATTACAGTTGCACCAGGACGACTAACACGAATAGAAATAACTAAAGCTCCGTCTAAGACAGAATATGCTGAAGGTAGTAGATTTTCAAAAAATAAAATGGAAGTAACAGCATATTATAGTGATGGAAGTAGTGAGGTAATTAAGAAAAATGATATAGAAGTAATCGATGGAGATAGATTACAATTAAATCAAAGTGAGGTTACAATCAGTTATACACTTGGAGAAATAACAAAGACGGCAACTCAAAGTATAACTGTAAATCCTCTGTCAAATTATGAATTAACAATGATAACTATTTATAAGCAACCAAATAAAACTGAGTATTATGAAGGAGAAAACTTTGATCCAAGTGGGATGGTAGTAAGAGCTAATTTTAGTGGAGCTGGATTTATAGATATAACTGATTATACAATTATAGATGGAGAAAACTTACAAAATGGACAAGAAACAGTTACAATTAGTTACACACATGGAAATGTCACGAGAACCAATGAAGTAGAAATAACGGTTAAAAAGAAAAATATAAGTAAAATAGAAATAACAACACCACCAAATAAGAAAAGATATATTGTAGGAGAGAACTTTGATCCAACAGGAATGGTTGTAACAGCTTATTATGATAATGGAAGCAGCGGAATAATAACAGATTATATGATGACGAATAGTAAAAACTTAAAAGACGGACAACAATTTGTAGTAGTTTTTTATGTTGTAGATAATAAAACGTATACAGCACTACAACCGATACTTGTAAGACAAGAATATGGTGAATTATTAATTATAGAGCCTCCAACCAAAACAACTTATATGCAAGGAGAAAGTTTTGATGAGTATGGTTTGATTGTGGAGATTAAAGATAAAAATGGAAAAAATATAATTATAACGGACGATGTAATGAGTAATCTTTCATATATGACAACTTTTAATGCTGATATAATTATGAATGGTGAAGTGGATATATTGAATGGAACAAAGCTTAAATATGGACAAAAATATGTAGAAGCAATATTAGAATATAAGGGAGTTACATACGTAGGAAAAATAGATATAACCGTATTAAATGGAAGTGAGCAATACAGAAAAAGCTTAAGATGCGTACGTATTAATGAAAGTAATTTATCATATAGAAGTAGACGATTAATTACTCCGGGTGATATAAGAGTAATAGCAACATATGATGATGGAAGTACTGAAGAGATAACTGAGTACACAATAGTAGATCAGTATATAGATGAAAATGGAGATAGAAAAGTTACTATAAGCTATCAAGTAGGAGATGAAACAATAACAGAAACAATTACAACAGGAAAAGATACAAGTGATGATGAAACAGAAAATGAATCAGGAAACGGAATAGAGCAAGAAAAAGAAATAATAAACAGCGATGAAACAACAGCAAATAGTGTAATTCCTAAAACAGGTGTTTATAGCATAAGCGGAATCTTAGCTTTAATTACAGCTGCGGTTGCAATAGTTATTAATAAAAGAAAATAATAAATAAAAATAACCAGTAATTATACTGGTTATTTTTTTATAATTAAAATATAATTAAATAAAAAAATGGTGGTGAATCATATGGATGAAAAAATAAATCAGTTAAAAGATTTGATTAATGAAAGTAATAATATAGTATTTTTCGGAGGAGCAGGTGTATCTACTGAAAGTGGAATACCAGACTTTAGAAGTAAAGATGGATTATATAATCAAAAATATAAATATCCACCAGAATTAATATTAAGTCATACATTTTTTATGGCAAAGACAAAAGACTTTTATGATTTTTATAGAGATAAAATGAACTCATTAAAATATGAACCAAATACAACTCATATAAAATTAGCAGAGATGGAAAAGGAAGGAAAATTAAAAGCTGTAGTAACACAAAATATTGATGGACTACATCAAAAAGCAGGCTCTAAAAATGTATTTGAATTACATGGTAGCGTACTAAGAAATTATTGTATGAAATGCAAAAAGTTTTATGATGCAGAATATATATTTAATAGTAACGATATACCAAAATGTGAATGTGGGGGAATAGTAAAACCCGATGTAGTTTTATATGAAGAAGGATTAAATGAAGACACAATAGAAGGTGCAATTAGTGCAATAGAAAATGCAGATATGTTAATAATCGGTGGAACGTCACTTACAGTTTATCCAGCAAGTGGACTAATTAATTATTATAAAGGAAATAAATTAGTATTAATAAATAGAGACGAAACAAACTACGATAAAAGAGCTAATTTAGTAATAAATGATTCATTAGGAAAAGTATTTAGTGAATTATAAATAAAATAATTATTCCATTATGGAATTATAAAGAGCAAAACAATTGGAAAACTTTCTTTTTTGGAAATAATATGATATAATATAATTATACCAGAAAGGAGAGTTTTTATTATGTTGGGAGATAGAATAAAAGAATATCGTGAAACTAAAAAAATGACTCAGAATGAACTGGCAGAATTATTAGAAGTGAGTACAGCTACTATTTCAAAGTATGAAACAGGAGCTCTTGAACCAAGCATAGAATCAATTAAGAGACTAGCTGATATATTTAATATAACAATAGATGAATTAATAAAGGATGAAGAGGAAAAATTTGATATTTCAAAAATAAAAGTATTAGAAGTATTGCGTGAACAAAAAGAAATGCAATTAAAAGGAAATTTATACCACAATACACAAATATTATTTGCATACAATACAAGCCATATTGAAGGTAGCAGATTAACAGAAAATCAGACAAGACATATATATGAAACGAATACTATATTATTTGAAAAAGATACTATAGTTAATATAGATGATATTACAGAAACATCAAATCATTTTAAGTTAGTAGACTATATGCTTGATAATGCAGAAAAAAATTTAACTGAAAAAATGATAAAAGAGTTTCATAGAATTTTAAAAGCAGAAACAACTGATAGCAGAAAAGAATGGTTTAATGTGGGCGAGTACAAGAAGCTAGAAAATGAAGCAGGAGGAATGAAAACTACTTCACCTAAGTTAGTGCAAAGAGATATGGAAAAGCTAATGGAATGGTACAACTCTTTATCTAAAGTAACGATAAAAGAAATAATAGAATTTCATGCAAGATTTGAGAAAATACATCCATTCCAAGATGGAAATGGTAGAGTTGGTAGAATCATTATTTTTAAAGAGTGTTTGAAAAATAATATTATACCATTTATTATTATGGATAGAGATAAAGTTTATTATTACAGAGGATTAAAGGAATATCAAAGTGGAGGAATGAAAGGCTATTTAACTGACACCTTTTTAAATGCACAAGACCAATATATAGAATTAATAAAATATTACCTAGGAAATATTTAAAAAATTAGAAAAGAGTTAAAAAATAGGAGAATAATTATGAAAAAAATATTATTAACAAGTGCGGGATTTGATAATAAAAAAGTAGCAGATAAATTTTTAGAATTAGTAAATAAACCAGTAGAAGAAATTAAAGTATTATTTATCACTACAGCTGCAGTAGAAGTTGATGCAATTATGGTATTACCAGCATGCATAGAAGACTTAACCAAAGTTTGTGGAATAAAAGTGGATAACATAGAAGTATATGATATGCATAAACCATTATCTAATGATGAAATAAAAGAATATGATGCAATATATATGTGTGGTGGAAAAACAAAATATTTAGTTGAAAGATTAAACGAGGATAATCACAAAGAAATAATAAATTATTTTATAGAAAATGATGGAGTATATGTAGGAGTTAGTGCAGGCTCTACATGTGCATGTGGTAAGTATGAAAATGGATTAAATTTTATTAAAAATAAATTAGAAGTACATCAAGAAAATGGATCAAATAATGGTCCAATATTAAATGATGACACAATATATTTAACTAATAATCAAGCAATATTATTAACAGATGATAAGCTAGAAATATTTGAATAATAATACAAAATATAATAATAATAGAATAATAAAAATACGAAAAAGGCCGTGAAAACGGCCTTTTTTCGCACCATGTTAACATCAGTTGACAAATTGCAAAGGATAATTGGTAGATAAAAATCGCAAAGAGCGTATAATTAATTTTAAGCTAATCGATGAACACACCAATGAAATAAAAGGAGGAAAAGAAAATGAAAAAAGAAAAAAATAATGTAGAATTTGTTGGAGTAGATGAAAAATATATTCCAGAAAATGACAACACTAAAGAAACATATGTAAAAGAAAACAAAGGAACAAAGAATGCAGTTAAGGTATATATAATTATAGCAGTAATTATATTTGCAATTGTATTAACAGGATTTATTGCAACGGTAGTTGCTATATTCTCTTTTGGTGGAGGTATATTTAAAAAAGCAGAAAATATTATAGACAAAGCAGGAAATATGGTTGAAACTACATCTAATGAAGTATCAAATCAAATTGACAAATCTAAAGAAGAGGAAGAAAAAACAAAGAAAGAACAAGAAGAAAAGAAAAAAGAATTTGAAGAAAAACAAAAAGAGGCAGAAGAAAAAATAGAAGAAACAGAAAAATCTACACAAAATGAAACAACAATTACTAAAAAAGAAGTTGAAGAAGACATCGAAACAATGAAAAATGGAACTGAACAAGATGCAGAAGAAATAAGACAAAAATATGAAGACAAAGCAAGAGAAGAATTAAATAAAAGAGGATATGATTACGATCAAATGAAAGAAGATGCTCAAAGAAAAATGGACAACTTAAGACAACAATATGGATATTAGGAGATGATTTAAATGATAATAACAACGACTAATGAAATAAAAGGAAAAGAAATAAAAGAATATAGAGGAATAATTTTCGGAGAAGTAATCAATGGTATTGATTATGGAAGAGATTTTGCAGCAGCATTTAAAAACTTCTATGGAGGAAGAGTAACAGAATACGAAGAAGAATTAGTTAAATCAAGAGCAGATGCAATAAAAGAATTAATGAACAGAGCAGAGCAAGTAGGAGCTAATGCAGTAATCGGAGTAACAGTTGACTATGAAACTATAGAAACAATGCTAATGGTCGTAGCAACAGGAACAGCTGTTGTTATTGAATAAAATAACCCAAAATAAAAATAGACACGTAAGTGTCTATTTTTTTATTGATAATTAAAAACATTATTATTATAATATAGTTAAATGATAAACGGAAAACAAAAGAAAAGGGGAAATAAAATGAAAAAAAATTTAAATGGTACTAAGAAAAAAATATTGTTAATATTAAGCATTGTATTAATATTACAAGTAATTCTTCCTGTTATGGATATTATTTTTGAGACGAATCTTGTATTAAAATCTTATGCTGATAACCAACGACTAACTAACGATCCGGACTATGTAGAGCTATATAATGAATTAAGAGATATTTTGAGAGAAAAAGATTTTTCCGATGAAGACAAATCAATGCTATATGATGTATTAGATTCTATGTGGACTTCATACGATAGTATAGAACGTGCATTTTCTGTAATTGGATATCCAAGCAAAAAAGAATATATTACCGATAACTTTATAGTTCCGGTAAGTATGCTGACAAATATTGAATGTACAAACTCACTTGACGCATCTATGGCATCAGCAACAACGGGACACTATAGTGATGGGAGAATCGAAATTAAGTATATGAACAATCTTAATCATGATGAATTAATGTACACGATACAGCATGAATTGCGACACGTTATATGGCATATTTGTGATGAAGATTTTTACGAGTATATGCCAAAGCATAATAGAGTGATGCTTGAAGGATGGGCAACTCTAGGAAGTTTGAATGAATTTGATATTAGTACTAGTTTTCATAAACCACATAGTGGTAAAGCTATTGAAACAGACGAAGAGGGGTACGTATTTAATGTAGGAGCTTTAGCTCCTAGCGAAGAATATGGTATGTTAGCAAATGTTTTAATGAAGTTAATGATTGTAATTGGTTATGAAAATATGCTAAAATGGGAAAAAGGAGAACTATCAGTAGATGAATTTAGGAGTATTTTGAATGAAGTATTAGGAGAGGAAACTGCGGAGAGATTTATAACAGATTTAAATGAGACTATATTAAATTATGAAAGTATGTGGAGAGAATATGATTTTGAAGAAGTATATGCTGAAGATATTGATACAGACAAAATCGTTGATATAGAAAATATAATTTTTGATTTGCTAAAAGAACGTCTATCTAAATCAAATAAAAAAGATGACATTCAGGATTTCTTTAATTTTTACTTTATATATAGAAAGTTATTCTGCACACGATATGAAAAAAGAGTATATACGGAGTTAGGGCCAGGAGTTTTAGGTTGTGATATATATGATCATACTAACGAGAAGCTAAATACGGATGACATTGAGAATTTATTGATCGACAAAGCTATAGAGTATAACGCAGTAACGAGGTTTAGTGAGGATGACCAATTAAACAGAGCGGCAATAAAAGCATTATTTTCTACGGATTGTCCATATACTTTTGAGATACCAACCAATTTATTTAATGCATGCTATCAATATAGTGAAAATGGAGATTCTGGAATAATAACGATGACACACATGAAAGTAAAATTCGATATGGAAGGTAATGTAGACACAAATTACTCAAGTTCTTATAAAGTAGATACAGGAGATGTTATATTAAAACCAACTCCAAAAGTATTATCTAAGATAGCAATAACAAAGTCTCCTGATAAGAAAAATTATGCAGCCGGACAAAATTTTGATCCAACAGGAATGGTTGTAACAGCATATTACGAAGATGGAAGCAGTAAGGTAATAACAGATTATATGATGACAAATACTAAAGACTTAAAAGATGGACAGACTTTTGTAGTAGTTTTTTGTGTTGAAAATGGAAAAACATATACTGCCTTACAACCTATATTTGTAAGACCTGCAATAGGAGAATTACTAATACTAGATCCACCAACTAAAACAACTTATATGCAAGGTGAAAGCTTTGATACAACTGGTTTGATTGCTGGATTTGAAGATAAAGACGGAAATGCAGTAATTATAATGAATGATAAAGGATTATTAAACATAGGTAGCGTACTTGGTGAAGTACCAATTTCAGGATTAGGAACAGCTGTATATGGAGATGTAGATGTAATAAATGGTGACAAACTTATATATGGACAAAAGAAAGTAAATGTTACATTTGAGTATGATGGTGTTACATATATAGGAGAGATAGAAATAAATGTGCTAAACGGAAGTGAGCAATACAAAAAGAGCTTAAGAATAGTACATATTAATGAAAGCAATCTATCATACAGAAGTAGACGATTAATTACTCCGGGTGATTTAAGAGTAATAGCAACATATGATGATGGAAGTACTGAGGAGATAACAGAGTATACAATACTTGATCAATATGTAGATGAAAATGGAGATAGAAAAGTAACTATAAGATATCAAGTCGGAGATGAAATGATTACAGAAACAATAACGACAACGAATGAATTAACAGGTACAGATGAAACAACAGCACAAACTAAAATACCAAATACAGGAGCACAAAAGACACTTGGAATATTAGTATTTATTTCTATAATCGGTGCAATAATAACACATAATAAATCTAAAAAATATAAAAAAATTAAATAAAAAATAGACACGCAAGTGTCTATTTTTTATTGTTAAAAAGACCTAAAAGTAATATAATAAAGTCAAAATAACAAGTAAAAAAATACAATAAAAGGAGGACATCATGGAAATAAAATTCGAAGCAGAAGAATTAAAATTTAACGTAAGAAGCTCTTGCATAATAAAGGATAAAAATCATAAACAAGTATTATTATCAGACATGAGAGGAATAAAATCACATAAGGCTTATATACTACCAGGTGGTAGATTAGATATAATGGAAAACTCAAAAGAAGCAATCATAAGAGAGATAGAAGAAGAGCTAGGAATTAAAACAAATCCAGTATTAATAAGTGTAGAAGAAATAATAGAACGAACAACAAACTTCCACATGATGGAATTTGTATACTATGCAGAAATAGATGACTTTAATAAAATAAAAACATTAGACGATGGCTGGGATAAGTTTGAAATCGTAAAATTAGACGAAATAGATAAATATGATATTCGTCCTAAGCCAATAAAAGAATTAATAAAATTAGGGCAATATAACGGCATTGGGCACCATATAAATTATGACTGGGGAGAGGAATAAAATAGAAATTGTAGAATGTCTATTTATGTCAGAAAAAGACACACGAAATAGTTTGAAAAAATGATAATTAAATAATATAATGAACTATGTTTTATAGGGGGATATACAGAAAGGTGTATCTCCTTTTCTTTTTATTTATTTCTGGCAAATCAGCCACATTTCCCATTTTATATACGTTGACTTTTGATAGCATTTAAGTTATAATGAAAGGAGAGAAAATATGTACGAACTAGTTTTATACGAAGATGAAAAAGGAAGGTGTGAGATAGGAGAATATCTTAAAGCTCTGAGAGCAAGTGGAAACAAAAACGATAGAATTAAGTCCAATAAGATAAGACTTTATATGAATGCATTAGCTGAATGTGGATTTGATTTAAATGCAAAATACATAAAAAAAATTGATGAAGAAATCTGGGAGCTAAGACCACTACGAGACAGAATATTATTTGTTAGTTGGAATAATAATAAATTTATATTGTTATGTTATTTCATGAAGAAAACTCAAAAAACACCAAAACGAGAAATAGAAAGAGCACACCGACTATTAGAAGACTATAAGAGAAGGAGTGATGATAATGAGTAAATTTAAAACATGGAAAGAATTAGAAAAAGAGCTAAACTTTACACCAGAAGAAGATGAAGAAATGAAATTAGAGCTTGATATAATAAAAACTCTAATCGAAGTTAGAAAGAATACAAATCTAACACAAAGAGAATTAAGTGAAAAGACCGGAATAAAACAACCATCTATTGCAAAAATAGAAAGTCTAGCACATTCCCCACAGACAAGCACATTGATTAAATTATTATATCCAATGGGATACACATTAAAAATAGTTCCACTAGGAACTAACAAAAAATAGACACGCAAGTGTCTATTTTTTATTGTTCAAATTTTTAAATTATAATATAATGAAGCCAATATTAATTATGATTGTGGAGAGCAATAAATGGATAAAGACATATTACTTGCAAATATTAATAAAGTTCATACGACTGAAATGGGAGTAGATAGAATTAAAAAAAATCTAAAAATAAATAATAATGATGTAGTTAAATATTGCAAAGAAAAAATATTGGATAATAGATGTAATATATACAAAAAAGGAAAGAACTTTTATTGTGAAATAGATAATATTATTATAACAATTAATTCATTTAGCTACACAATCATAACTGCACATATTAAATAAAAAATAAAGGAGAAATTTAATGGCAACTTCAAAAGAATATAAAGACTTTATATTAGAGCAATTAGAATTATTAAATGATATTACATGTAAACCAATGATGGGAGAATATTTATTATACTATAAAGGAATTTTATTTGGTGGAATATATGATGATAGATTGCTAGTAAAGAAAGTAGAAAATAATAAAAAATATAATATGAAAGAAGAGCTTCCATATGAAGGTGCTAAAACAATGTACTTAGTAGAAGATGTAGACAATAAAGAATTATTAAAAGAAATAATTATTGATACTAGCAAAGATTTATTGAATAAAAAATAAAAACAAAAAAATAAACATGAGGTGAATTATGGATAATAATTTATATGACATGATATTTAAAAGAAAATCATTTCATTTATTTAGAAATATTGGAGATGAAAAAATATCTGAAGAAGAATTAAAAAATATTGAAAATTATTTTAATACAATAAAACCATTAGACCCAAATATAAAAACAAAAATTAGAATAGTAAAAGAAGGAGCTTCTTGTCATAGAGGACAAGAATATTGCATCTTATTTTATTCAGAAAAGAAAGATAATTATCTACAAAATATTGGCTACATCGGTGAACAATTAGATTTATATCTAGTTTCTAAAAATATCGGTACACTATGGTTTGGTATTGGAAAAGTAGATGAAAAACAATATGAAGGTTTAGACTTTGTTATTATGATTGCAATATCTAAAGTAGACAAAGAAGAAAAATTCAGAAAAGACATGTACAAGAGCAAACGTAAAGAAATAGATGAAATATGGAACGGAGATTACTACAAAGATATAGCAAACATTGTACGTTTTACTCCAAGTGCATGTAATACTCAACCATGGAAAGTTGAAGCAAAAGAAAAAGAGCTAAGTATTTATAGATATAGAAAAGAAGGTAAACGTGGAATAATGCCCAAGGATAGAGTTATTTATTATAACCAAATTGATATTGGAATATTTTTATGTTTTATTGAACTATGTTTAGAGCATAGTGGTCTAACATATAAAAGAGAATTATTCACAGAAGAAGATCATGAACAAGAAAATAATTTAACTGCTAAATATGAGATTGGATAAAAGGAATAAAGTATGATTAAAGAAATAATAAATGAAAATATATTAAAAGATTGTTTAGATGTAATTATAACAACCTACAAAGACAGAGATGAAAAATTAGAATTAAGTCAAGAAAATAATAAAAGACATTCTGCTATGACATATGATCAATTAAAAGAAATGTATTATAGTGGAATAAAAATGTATGGATATTTTGAACAAGAAAAAATAATAGCATTTATTTCTTTAGAGCATAGAGCTGAAGAAATAAAAATAAAAGATATAGTTGTACTTCCAGAATATCAATCTAAAGGAATTGGAAAAGAATTATTAGATTTTGCAAAAGAGCAAGCAATAAAAAATAATAAATCAAAAATAATTTTAGGAATGATTTATGCTAATGAAAAATTAAGAAAATGGTACGAAAAATATGGCTTTAAAATAAAAGAAATAGAAGAGTACCCAAGCACAGGAAAAGTAGCAAGAATGGAATATATTATTAAATAAAATGGAGAAAAATATGAGAATTGATAACTTTTATTTTGTTGTAGAAAATATAGAAAAATCTATTGAATTTTATTCAAAATTATTAGAAAAAGATCCAACTACTATCAGAGAAAATAGATGGGCAGATTGGGAAAACGAAAATAATAAAATATACTTTGGAATAATAAGTAAAGAAGCAGCAGAATGTGAATTAAAAAAAGGTAATAATGGAGTACTCGGATTATATGCAGAAGATATAAATGAAGCATATGAAACATGTAAAAAAATAAATGCAAAAATATTATACAAACCATATGAAATACCAAACTCACCAGACCATTATAAATGTTTTGCAATAGAAGACATAGACGGAAATAAAATAGAAATCGCAAGCTACGACGAGAGGTAATTAACTATGATAAAAGAAATAAAAAATATTAAATTTAATTACAAAGGCAAAGAAATAATAGACGAAAAATTACAAGAAAAAATAGATGATAATTGGAAAGAATTATTAAATAAATCTGAGCTATTTCATGAATCAGATATACTAATAGTAACCAATCTAAAAAATAAAGAAAATGATTTTGAAATAGAAATAAAAGAATCAAAATTCTCTCATTTTATGTATGCAAAAATAACAGAAGAAATAAATATTCAAACATTATTTTCAGGAGCATATATTCTAACATCAGATGGTTATGTAGTATGTAATGTAAGTAAATATTATATAGATAACAAGCTAGAAGAAGTAATAAATCTAGTAGGAGGAATGTCTGATTTAAAGGATATAGTAAATGGAGAATATTCATGTGAAAATAATGTAAAAAGAGAATTCAAAGAAGAGCTAGGAATAGATTTAAATGACAATCACTGGAAAATAAAATTAAAATATTTAAAATATCCATCAGAAAAAGAAAATCCAATTGCATATCCAGTAGGAACAATATACGAAGCAAAAACAACCTACACAAAAGATGAAGTAGAGCATCTATTCAAAACAACCAACCACGACAACGAAACAAGCAGACTAATCTACTTCAATAAAGATAACTACAAAAACATCTACAACTACAAACAAAAGAAGCAATATATACCGGAGTTGTGGGAGAAGATATTTGAGTTTATAATGTAAAAAAATAGTCCAGTTTTGGACTATTTTTTTGGTCGATTATTAAGTTTGATCAAATATTTGTAAATTGTCAATAATTTTTAAAGAATCATATTTATCCATATATAACTTGTAGAACTCAGGAAGAATAATATTATTGTACGTAGTGTTAAGTTTTAAGAAATTTGATTGACTTGTGATATTATTTGAAACTCTACTTAATTCATAAATATTAGATAATTTTTCAACAATAAATTGAAATAAATAGTTTAATCTATCTGCATAGTCGTCTTTGTCATAATGTATAGATAGGTCAGAATTTATATTTTGTTTAAAGATTTTATCATCATTAAAATTTAATTTCATATAGTGGATTTTATAGAAATAGAATATTAAAGCTAGTACGGTAAACTTTGCATTTTGAAGCATTACGTTAATATTACTTAATTTTAATTTTTCTGATTCATCTGGAGCGAGAGCTTTTTCATTCTCTAATTTTTTTGAAAATTCTATTTTAAAAGTGTCATAATAATACGCTAATCTGACCATATCATACAAGGAATTATAATTGTATTTTTTTATTTGATCTCTACTAAATAATTTATTATAAATAGTGTCTTTAGAAAAAATATCTGCTTTGTTACTTCTTGCAAAACCCGGTTCTTGGTAATCGCAAGCTAGAACTAATTGTCCTAGGTATTCATTGCTAACTCTTTGCCATGAGTTATTAATAGACTTATAATTTGAAGGTTTCACGCCTCTTTTTATATCAATAGCAAGTGGATATTTGTTTTCTTTAGCTTTCTGTTGTAGCAGTTGTTGCTCAGCAGAATTTGCCCTTAAATCTCTTTGCTTTATAGGCTTTTGAGAGTTTGATGCTTCAGAGATTGATCTAATAAATGAATCATCTAATGAATTTTGGGCTTTAACGACTTTGCAAACAAGGTAAAAATCATAATCTTTGCTAATTCTTGTTGAAGTACCAATTTTGTATGTTGTTTGAGCACCATTAATAATAGAAAAGTTTTCTAATTTCAATTTATTACCGTCGGCGTAGAAATCAGAGCATCCAATAGTAATTCCATTATTTAAGTACCAAAAGTCATCTTTATTTTTTTCTATAGTCTTATCGATAGCACTATCAACCTTCTTTTCTTGAATATGCTCTCTAAGATTATAACCAAAAAGTCCTTGAGTTGAATATTTTGCATATAGTGTTTTTAGTGAGTTAGCTTTTATTGAAAAAATTGCTGCATTATCTGTATACATTAAATAATTATTGGCTTCATCAAGCTCTAGCTCACCTTTTTGTATTTGAGTATTTCCCTGCTCAATAGATAGTATTCGTGACTCGATAGCTAAATCGCCATATATAGTTAAAGTATAATCAGAAAATGCACTGTCTAATGTAAGATCATCCACTTTTTTTTGAATGTCATCTGTTATTTGGGTATTAGTAAAGATTACAAATTCTATGTTGGGTTCTGTTGAGAATGAGTCAAATATGTTAAGAAATGATTGTTTCACACGATCATTATAATTACTAAAGTTATGGCTTTTTAAATTTAAAAATGTTTCACGTATTTTTGTAAAGGCATCTCGTATATCATTATAACTTAAATCGTTTTGACTTTTTCCTTGAATTAAATAGATTTTTTCATCATCAGAATGAATAAAATCTATTCCGCCGTCATTTGAACCATCTGTAAATCCATCCTTAATATCTACTGCTCCAATATTTTTATTATAATAAAAATAGTCAACGCAACTTATTGTGTATAGAAATTCGTCTGAGATATTACCTTCAAAATAAATATTTTTACACAACTCACGTATCTTTTTTATATTTGTTTCCATAAAAATATACACCCCCATTTTTTGACATTATATATTACTAAGAAATAAAATACCAGATTTTAATATAAAAAATACAGTAATTATTGTGGATTGGATAAGGTATAATCCCAAAATCCTTGTTTACCAGATATTGAAGTTGAACATTTTACGGTACGTACGTTAGATAATTTCCATGCAAAACCAGATCTATTTTTGTTTCCATATATATATGGATTTTCCTGACAGATTTTCTTGTTAATTGTTGCTGTTAGTTCTATACAATCTTCTATTGTAACTATTGCCATTATTGTACTGGATGGATAATCTAAGTTAAGATTCTTATATTTTTCTAGTGCTTCTTTATCAACTCCTTTTCCAGCATGGATCAAAATATCACCCCTATAATTTGTTTTCCATGAACGAAATTCGTATTTTTTTAAGCCTGAAGCTACGAGTGAAGCCCATGGTTGTTTTAATGTAATTGTTTTCAATACAATTCACCTCACTACGAGTATAGCACATTTATATTAAATTGTGATATAGTTTTTGTTTGACTAAGAAATAAAAAAGTGATATTCTTAGTTACGATTGTAAGAGTATGAGAATTGAAAGAAATTATATTATAATGAGTATAAAAAACCAGATAACGAATGTATAAACAACAAACACGCATCTATAATTTCTAAGGGATAGCGCTTACATTTACAATTGAAAAAACAACTAAAGGAGAGATGTAACAAATGAAAATAGTATCATTTTTCTCTGGTGCCGGAGGAATGGATTTAGGATTTGCATTGGCAGGACACGATATCATTTGGGCAAATGATTTTGATAAAGATGCAGTTGATACATACAACAAGAACATTGGCAAGTATTCGGGACATAAAGCAATGTGTGAAGATATAGTTAAGTTATTAGATACAGATAGAGAGCATATCAATAAAATCCTACCAGATTGCGATATTATAATTGGAGGATTTCCATGTCAAGGATTTACAATAGCAAACTTAAACAGAAGCATGGAAGACGAGAGAAATTTTTTATATATGCAATTACTGAAAGCAATTTCAGTCAAGCAACCACGATATTTTTTATTAGAAAATGTAAAAGGCCTTGAAAATATGGAAAATGGAAAGATATTACAAATGATTTTGAAGGATCTTGAAAATGCAGGAACCGCAAATTCAAAAGTATTTGAAGGTGATGGCTGCGGGTACAAAGTGGCATATAATGTTTTGAATGCATATAATTTTGGTGTACCAGAAAATAGAGAGAGAGTTATAATTCTTGGGATAAGAAACGATATAGTAGAAGAGTCTAATGTGTCGAAGTATATACACGATGAAGTAAAAACAACAAAAAAATATAAAAATTTATTTGTTCCGATAACACATAGTGATAATGCGGAAGAGCTAGAAGAAATAAAACCTTTTCAAAAATTAAATAGTGCATATCTTTCATGGAAAAATAGGGAAAAAGTTGACTTATCTGTACCTAAAATATATAAGATTAGAAATATGAGAGATGCAATCGGGGATTTACCGCTAGAATACGATTCCGAAGAATCAAAGAAGTTCTTAAATCATACAGGTAGTAAATGTAAAGTAAAAATAAAAAATGTTGTTGGAAATAGAGCTACAGATTGGAATAAACACGCTCCAACTATAATGGGAAGAGGTAGTGGAACTGGAGGGCCATTAATTCCACCGCATCCAGAGCAACATAGAAGACTATCTGTTAGAGAAGTTGCAAGAATTCAGACGTTCCCAGATGATTTTGAATTCTGTGGTTCGAATTCTGCTGGATACAGACAGATAGGAAATGCAGTTCCAGTCTTAATGGCGTATAATATAGGAAAAATCTTCACATAATTTGTGAAGATTTTTCTTATATATTTTTTTCTAAATAATTACGAATGTCGTTTTCTAACACGTCTTTCATTAAATTGAAGTCTGGATTTTTATTGATATTATTTAAATTAATATTAATTCTAAAATATTCTAAATCAAATTCTCTAATGTAACGTAAAAGTACAATCCAATTTAAGCGTAGATTATTATTCTCCCATCTATAAAAAACTTTTTCAAATGTATTTTCTTTTTCCTTATATATTTTATAGATTGCTGTTAAGAATGTTTTGTTCGGAATTAATATAAAATCAATTCTGTAGTGAGATTTAAGCACTATATAAACATCATCTTCATATACATAATTCATAAATAGATTTAATCGTTCATAAAATTCATTTTGTTTTCCTAATTCTAAAATTGGATTAAAAATGTTGTCTCGCAGTTGACGCGCAGAACCAAGGCCTGATTTTCTATCGCTTAATGTGTTAAGTTTTTCATCTGAAATAATACCTTTTAATAAGGCCCTATAAGACAAACTTCCTATATTTAATTCACTATTTACGTCGTTATCTACTATAGTGCCATCGATATTGTATACTTGACCCTTTAGTGTTTTTAGAGATATTCCATAATCTTTTATAAATAAATCCGTTTTTTCTCTTTTGTTTCCTGCAAGATCTGTCGATATTTTCCAGTCCAGTCCATTGCAAAGATAATCAAATTTTTGTATATCATCTGCAGGTTCAGGGTTAATTCTCGATGATGCATCTGTCGATTCTTCACCAAATAATGCTGAAAAAAAATCTTCAAAAGTACGAGCGGTAGTATTTCTATCTCTAACTTTAATATCAGATACAAACGAAAACAATATATTAGCAATTACTATGCTTTTAAAATCATTTGACGTAATTGAAGTATTTAAGTATTCTAAAAATATTTTCATTTCATATATGTTTCGAGGAGTTCCTTTTAACCCAGCTTCTTGTAATAGTTTTTTACCTATTATATCTAGGTTAGAAAAAAGTAAAGAATCTAATATCATACTATTGCACCTCCATCAATTTAAAATATTCACTTAAGTTGTAGTTCAGCGCTTTACAAATTTTTTCTATGTTCACAATTGAAATATTTCTTTTGCCATTTTCAATTGATGCTATATACGTTCTATCTAAATTACATTTTGATGCAAAAGATTCTTGACTAAGACCGAGTTTAATTCTCTCATATTTTAATTGTTTACCAAATTTTAATTTTATATCATCCATAGTATCTCCCCTCAATGAGAGTATCATTTTTGTGATTTTAAGACAACGGACTATAAGTCACAAGATACATAATTTGTCGAATAATGAAAAATGTGGTAAAATAAAGCAGATTAATTGTGAGAGAAAGAGGTAGATATGAAGAAAAAAATGCAAAAACATCTTACAAGATTAGGATGGGGATTAATTATAACAGTAATCGTAGTAGCAATAAATGAAATGTTTTTCTATAGAATTTTAAGTAATAATATTCATTTTTTGAAATTGACACATTATGAAAATAGGTCAGATATTTTAAATGTAATAAATATTGTTGCATCGATTATCATTAATGTAAGCATATATAAATTATCAAAACAGATAGAAGAAAAGAATGAAAAGGAAAATGACAGAAAGAGATATGAGTCTATATGTATAGTATATGATTATTTGATCGAGGTAGTTACTGATATTAAAAAACAAGTATTTAAAGAAAAAGAAGATTACCATAAGTTAAAATATAAAAAAGAGTTTATAAAAGAAGTTTATAACTTAAATGGTGACATTTTTGATGAATCAGATATTGAATTGTTGAGGAGAATTGATGCAACATTAAATAATTATTTTAATCATAAAGAAGATGGAGGAAGTCCTGAGTTGGCGATAAAATGGCTATATAAAAATATCTTTGATTTATGTGTAAAAATTGAAGATATTGATGAAATGAACAATTTAGTGGATAATGATTTATTATTGAATGTTCAACTGGTGGAAATATTATCAAAGTTAAAAAAAGAGCTAAACTATGATTATAAAAAAGATGTTAAATATGGAAGTCTAGAGTTGATAATTAGTGAAGATAAAGATGATATCGTTGTAAATAAATCTTACAAAGATAAAAAGGTTATAAAAAATGGAAAAGGCAATGTAAAAATATTCGAACCAATTTTTTATCGTAATGGGGAATGTCCACATAGAAATGGTGGTTTAGTATATGATGGTGATATTTTAAATTATCAAAAAAATGGTAGAGGAACATATTACTACTATAAATCAGAGCCGGAAAAAGGTACCTATATAAATAGTGATGATTTAATAGATGAAAATGCTAAAAAAATCAAAAAAATATTAATAAATAATGATATAGATACAAGAATAAATCTTTCTGTACAAGGTAAATTTACTAATGGTTCAATAAAAAGTGGTTGTATAAAATTTGAGGGTCAATATTTTCAAGATATAATAATAGAAAGCTAGAATAAAGCTCTGAGAATAGAAAAAAATTCTCAGAGCTTTGATATTGTTTGATAAAAGTACAAATTTACTTTGAACACACAATTATTTCTCAGAAGGAATGATTGTTACTATGGCTAAAAGAGAAAATAATACGGTTAAGAAAATGGATGAGCTAAGATAATATAAATACATGGAAAGAAAAAATTTATCAGAAAGTATTGTGAAAACGAAAATAAGAAAGGCTTTAAGAGATTTAAACTACTCATATGCACATATTCAAATAACTTTGTATGATGAAATTCTAAATAACCTAGAAGATTTTATTAATCAAATGGAAATAGCTGTTAATGATGATGAATAGTTTATGGAGATATAACATAAAGAAAATATAAAAACATGTAGAACTATATAGACGAATCCAAAAAAACATAATAAAATAATCCAAGAAAGGAATTGAAAAATGTCAAAGTATAAGGATTATTTTAAAAATGTAATTAACTCAATGGATAAAGATTTTTTATGGACTACAGACAATAATGAAACATATATAGAGCAATTAATAGAAAATGAAATAAAGCCAACTCATTTTTTATATCAAAAAAAATTTATTCCTATAGCTAGTTGTAAAAATAAAAATGATGTATTGGGGTACTACGAGGAAAATGGAAAAGATGTGATTGTTGCTATCCATTTCATGGGATATGTATCAACTGATAAAGAAAATCCAACCTTCGATATATTTGAAAATATTTGTATTGCTTGTATTAAAATCGTAGACGTGTACAATAACTTGTATAAAAATAGTCGATATCCAATAATGTTGAATGGAGAGAGAATAAAAGGCGAAAAGACTACGACAACGTTGAGAGGATTTTATAACATACTACCTATTATTTATGATTCTTTGTGGAAGATAAATGAATTTAGGGGAGAATATGCCAATGCGAATGAAATACAGTTATTAAAAATACAAGATTTATTTCAATTCTTTATTGCTGAATTTCCATATAAGATTAGAGATATATTTATACTAGCTGAGATTGGTAATTATTCTGATGCGTGTATTTTATTAAGAAGCTTAATTGAAACGTTTATATATTTTAAATATTATATTATAAATGATGATGGTGATAATTTATCTCGTTATATTAGAAGAGATAAGGAATATAAGATACAAATTAAAACCATAATGGAAAATGTGGTCCCTGGATTTTACGATAATGAGTATGCTGAGCTATGTAAGTTTACTCACGGAAATCCACTTATACACGGATTATTTCGAGGAAATGTCGATAAAGAACATCCTTTGAGATATAGTATATACGGAATTAATTTAGATTGGTATAGTTATATTGCTAATTTGACAACTCCAATTATTATGGGAATGTTTAACATGTTTGATAGAGTATATAAAAAGAACACTGTACATGTATATAAACCTTTGGTGGATGAAATTAATATAGTGAAAGAATTCATACTTAGTGATATGGACGAAAGATTTATAAAATATCCCAAACAAAAGGAAACAATAGAGAGATATAAAAAAATAGTAGAGTTTTAAGATAATGAATGTCGGGATGGTAATAAAATGATTAACGTAGTAGCTGGAATCATCTTTCGTGATGATGGTAAATTTTTAATTGCACAGAGGAATCTAAATAAGAATCAAGGTGGACTTTGGGAGTTCCCTGGTGGTAAATTAGAGCCTGGTGAGACTTGTGAGGAGGCTCTTGCTCGTGAGATTCGTGAGGAGATGGCTGCTGATATTGAGGTTCTGGAATGTGTGGGGGAGAATATGCATCAATATCCAGAGAAGGATATTAGGCTTATGTTTTATAAAGCTAAGTTATTGAGTGATGATGTTATTTTATTGGAGCATGAGGATTGTAGGTGGATTACTAAAGAGGATAAGGATAAATTTGAGTTTGCGGGAGCAGATGTGAAAGTTTTTGAGATGATATAAATAAAATTAATAAATAAAGGAGCACCAAGCCAAGACTAGGTGCTTTTAAAATTATTTTAAAAATTTTTCAATAAACGACAGGTTTCGACAAATTTCGCAAAATCCATATGATATATATAATAAAAAGCGTGGGGGATAAAGGTATGGATGAAGAGTTGAGTAAAGAAATTGCGGAACGAATTAGGATGTTGAGAAAGAGCAAGAATATTTCTCAAGAAAAAATAGCAGAAATATGTGATGTTGGAAGATCAAAAGTTTCGTACTGGGAAAATGCTTCTCGTAATATAAGTGTAAAAGATGCTGTTAAAATAGTTAGAGAACTAAATACTAGTTTGAATTATTTGTCAGGTTATAATTCTATCAGCGAAGAAGAGTATATTAGAATTTCAGAAGCTTTTTTTAGAAGCAAAGAATTGACTATAGATGAAAAAATGATAATAATCCGAATACTAGAGGATGGAATGGCTAGAGATAATTATATGGAAATATATGAAAAATATAAAATATCACAAAAGGAGACAAAATGAAGAATTTTGTCTCCTTTTACGCATTTTAAGAAGAAATTAAAAGAAGTATAATATATCTATTAAATACAAAAAGGAGAGAATTGTTATAGGAAAGAAAAAAGACGAGAAGGAAAATATAAAAGAAATACTTAATATTACACTAAGTAATTATCACCAGTATTATGATAGAACACAGAGCCTTGATAACAAAAGTGGATTTTTTATAGGTTTTCATGGAGCAATATTACTCCTATTGGTTAATCCTGATGCTATAAAAACTAAATTGTGCATGCCAGTTGAAAGCGTTGGCCAAATATTAAAAATTACATTCTTTGTCTTTTTTGAATGCATGATAATAATTCTTGCTATTACATCAATATGCTTATTTATGTATGGTTTGAAATCCAGAAATATAAAGTATATAACATCAAAAATATGTAATAAAGAGTATTACAAATGCAGCAATAAAGACTTAGATAGGCAATTGTTAAAAGTGTTCAAGGAAGTAGGAGAATATAATGAAAAAATACTTGATAAAGAACATACTTTGTACAATTATGCGGTAAAAATTACTTTAATTGAAGTAATTTTTGTAGGAATTAATTTAATTATTCAAATGATATAAGGAGGTGAGAAAATGCCAAACAATATAAAACCAGATGATGATGATGAAAACGATTCTACATGTCCACCAATAGAAGTTGGTTTGCATCAGAATAGTTTTAATCCACCAAAAATAGAAAAGAGAGGAAGCATTGAGGATGAGTAAAAGAAAAATATTTGTTTCATTTGATTATGAAAATGATAGAAAACATAAATATTTATTAGAAGCATGGAACGGGAATGATGAATTTGAGTTTGAGTTTGACGATAAATCAACAAAGGAAATAAATAGTTGGAATATACCTACAATAAAAGCAGCACTAACAGCCAAAATAAGATCTGCAGAGTATACTATAGTAATAGTGGGAGAAGAGGCTAACAAAAGACATAAGGATTCAGCACTTATCGGATATAAAAATTGGCAGAACTTTGAAATAGCTAAAAGCAAAGAAAATGGCAATAAAATAATAGCAATTAAGATTAATAGATTATATGAATCTCCAGAAGAGCTATTAGGATGTAACGCTAGTTGGGCATATTCATTTACAGAAGAAGCAATAATGAGGGCCGTTAGGAGTGCAAGATGAATGAGATAGATATTTTATATGATCATTATAAAGATACTATTGTTGAAGTTAAAAATAAAGAAAAAAAGAGAAATAAACTATTCATTTTTGTTTTAATACATATTTTTATTTTATTTTTAATAACATTACGTCCCAACAGCGCAAGTCAAACTATTTCAGATTTTATAATGGAAAAATGGGGAACTGGACTTTACTTTAGCATAAATACTATTCAAGCATTTTTTATGATAAGTTTGATGTATTGTGTGATTAGATACTATCAAATTAATATACAGATTGATAAGAATTATCCATATGTACATAAATTAGAAAAGGAATTATCAACCAAGTTAGGTGAAAGTATACAACGAGAGGGGAAGAATTATTTAAAAGAATACCCTAAAACACAAAATATAGTCTACTATTGTTATAAATATATTTTTCCAGTATTGTTTAGTATTGCTCTATTATATAGGGCGATTGTCAATAATACATGGGAAAATTGGTTAATAAAGGGCATAGAGTTTTTCGTCACATTCTTTTTAATCATTATAAATACAACATATTTAATTGATATGAAAAATCAAGAATGAGACTACTGAAGTGAGTTAGACTTTTTTAGAATATGACAAAATTTTATAATTTCTTAATATTAACTATCAAGTTAAAAATAACTGTGATATAATGACTGAAAATTGGAGGTAATATATATGGAATATGTCGTATTTGGTGGAGTATGGATTGCTTGTATATGGGCATTGGCATACGTTTTCTTATACTATTACAGGAGTAAACGTTTTTTAGAGTTAAAAAAAGAAGTGGAAGAGTATGTTGGCGAATGTAATGATTTGAACAATCATATTGAAGATTTAAAAAGTACATATGTTAATTTTGCTCCAACTGATTATGGAAATGCAATTTTTAGAGATAATAGTGCGTATAGATATAAAAGAAATGAGCTTAAGAGATATGTAGAGAGCAAGTTTGTGTATAATTGTTCTTTGTCTGTTTGTAGAAATGCGCAGCAACAACCTTTTAAATATTTGTGTAAATACTTTAATATTACTCCAAATGAAGAAACATTAAATTCTTTTGAAGAGATATTAAATAACTTTTCTGCGGCTGAGCAAGGAAAAATACTGTTAAGAAATAAAAGAGAAGAGATATTAAAAGGAATATGGAATAGAGTTCCATTTATTGTTAAATTATTAGATAAAAATGGATTTCAAAAGAAATTAGGTTTTACGCCGATTGATTTTAGTAACTTATATTTTCCAACATATACATTTAATTATATTTCTTCAGGTGGAAATAGTTCAATGAGAACAAGCATCGTTTTAGATATTAATAATTTAAATAAATTTGTTGTATATTTAAGTGAGTTAGTAAAATTTAGACAGAGTGTTGCTGGACAAAGAGCGTTAATGACAACAGCGTTAAGAGAAAAAATTAAAGAAAGAGACAGCTATACTTGTAGATTTTGTAAGAATAGTACTTTTAATGAACCAAACTTACTACTTGAAATAGACCACATTATTCCTTTATCAAGAGGTGGTATGACAACGGAAAATAATCTTCAAACTTTATGTTGGAAGTGTAATAGAAATAAGGGGTCAAGAATAATTGAAACGCCAAAAGAGGAATATGTTCCTGTTCAAGATAAATTGAATATATCATCAAATGGAATAACTAACAATAGTGTGGTTGCCGATATAAGTGTTAAACCAAATAATCAAAAAACAAGAGCCAAAACAAATACTAATAAAGAGAAAAACAATAACTCTGAGAAAAATGACTTATATAAAAAGCTAGTTGAATATAAGAAGTTACTTGATGACGGAGTCATTGATCAGGAAGAATTTTCAAAGATTAAAAAGAAATTGCTTGATGAATAGAGCATTAATTATAGGGATTAAGGCAGAAGTCTTCGGATGGTGCCCGAAGGGAGTAGATTTTCACATCTACTCTTTTTCTTTTGTATATATTATTTGATATTGAATAACTACTAACTACATGATACAATCACCATATAAAATAATAGGAGATGATAGTATGAAAGACCTTCTTAAAACAAATTGTTTTGATGTTGAAGAGACGATGATAATTGTTGGTAGTTGTTTAGAGCGTATGCAACCAAATGCTTTTTTAGAGCTAAAAAATATATCTGATAATATTTATGATGTATGCTTAGAAAAAGATCATTTAAATATGGTTGTGACTAAAATTATTGGTATGCTTGCCCGTGGTAAAGTTAAGAGATTAATATTTGCTACAGTGGATAAATCTCCTCATTGTGTTCAACTTCATTATGTTGTGAAGGAATTAGAAAATGCAATTGATTTGAGTAATATTGAGATTAAAAACTATGTCGCAGTTGATAATAAATTAATTGATATTCCAATTGAAGTTATTAGCTTATCTAAGAATTTATCAAAGTTAAAAGATACAATTAAATAAGGTAGAAGGGCACCTCATAACGAGGTGCCCTTCTTGAACCATAGACGTTATTAGCGTCTTCTTTTCGGCCCTTTGGTGTTCGGTTTCTGTCTCTTGTGATAATTGTTCTTCCCAGGATACTGACTTGCTCTTGTCGGATTTCTAGTCTTACCCGGGACACCTGTCTGGGACCCTGTCGAGGCCCCAAGGCTGCGCATGAAGTCTTTGCACATCTGCTTACCAGCCTCAAGAATGTCATGGAGATCAAAGCGGATATACATTGCGGGTACCTCCTTCTCTTGGAATAGGGCATATGGTTCAAGACACGAAATGTCTAGCTAAATATTATCACCTTGATATTGTCATGTCAATTTAAAGATTTACTTTTTATTACGTTGCTCATATTTTGTATTTAATGTATAATTAAATAGAAATAATAATATTGATTAAGGAGAATAATTATGAGTTTTAGTGAAAATCTTATGAGATTAAGAAAATCAAAGGGACTATCACAAGAAGAATTTGCAAATGAAATAGATGTAACAAGACAAACAGTATCTAAATGGGAACTTGGTGTATCAACACCAGATATGGATAAGCTTGTGCAAATGGCAAACTTCTTTGGTATAAGTGTGGATGATTTATTAAATAGTGATGATGCTACAAGCAAAGTAAATCCTATAGTAGAAAATACTACTCAAAATGAAACAGTTGATAAAAATGAAAGCTATAATCCAGAGCCAAAGAAATCATCTGGTATATTAGCTAAATTATTTGTACTTTTATTAATTGGAGCAATAATTACTATAATTACAATTTTAATAATTCTATTAGTAAGAGATTTAGGAGAAAAGAAAAATAATAATACTACTGATAATAATATAGTAAATACAGTAGAAAACACTATTGAAAACAATACAGTAAACGAAGTTAATAATACGGTTGATGATCAACAAAAACAAATAGATGAATTACAAAATAAAGTAAACGAATTAGAGAATAAATCTAATTCAAATAGTAATTCAAGTAACCAAAATAAATATGAAAAATCAGACTTTCAAAAAAATGTTGAAGAAAAAGTTGAAAAAGAATCAAAAGAAATCCAAGAAAGATTTGAAAAGATGAAAAAAGAGATTGAAGAGAAAGTAGATTTGAATAATTAAGAATATAGCCGAGCACACAAAAGAGTGAGCTCGGCTTTTGAATTAGATCAGATCACCTTTGTATTCCTCCATTGTCCAAGGAGCGCCCCCAGCCATGAACTCGATTTTTTCGGTACCCTCAAACACGGGCTGACCGTTGATGTCGAAGTTAAGGAGCCTTCCAACCTTCGTACCTGTTACGTAGCCGTCCTTAATCTGCGGCTCTTCCAGGATAACATAGAGCGTGGAGTTACTTGAGGTCGCCATTGTGAGCATATACTGTTTCTTCATGATCTTTCCTCCTGCGCTATAGCGCTATGAATTTATTTACGATGACCATTTGGAACATCTGATTAATTATAGCATATTTACATAAAATTGTAAAACAAAGGAGCTGCACATGTAGTGCAGCTCCCGAAATAGGGTGTGTTTTATCGTCATTTCTTCAGTATGCCTTTGAACTCAGTAAGTGTCCAAGGACCACCGCCAGCAATAAAATCACACGGCTCACACGGAGAATAGACAGGCTTACAGCTGTTGTCAAAACCATTGAAGTGAGCAATCTTGGTAGCGTGAAGTACGCCGCCATCCGTTGTCTGCGGGTTGGTGACAAGCAGCTTCAAAACTGTATCACCAGACCTCTGTTCGAATACATAGTCCATATAAACCTCCTGCACATTGTGCAACATAAGAATCGATGATTTGGTCGAATCATCTTGCGTATAATGAAGGGGATATGTCTTTTCGTGTTGTCAACTAAGAATGTCATGGATAACCTGGACGAAAGATGGGTACGCAACGTAGTCTCTGCATCCTTCAAGATCAACAATAAATGCGTTAGCCACATGCTCCTTTGTGAGCTTATCAAAATCAACTTCGAAGTAGGGTATCAAAGTCTTATTCTGGTTAAGTCTCAAATTAAAGTGGTAATGCATTCTGTCGTTGAAGTTCTTTTCGAGAGTAGTCTGCATGTTACCATTATGGCAAATAATTCTGTCATAATCGTTAGGACAGTATGCCTGATACATAATAGCAAACAAACTATTTCGACCGAGACTATTTAAGCGAATCTTTCGCTTTTTTGATTCTTCACGTACCATATGGTAGTAATGAAGAAACACTGCGAGTCTATTGCAGATGTCGTGATTACTCATCTCTTCACGAGTGTCAATAGGCTCATGGGGCGGAGAGGGAGCAGTAACTTTGCTCTCTCTGTCTTGTTGAAGCTCATAGATTAAGGTTTGCAAATCTTGCCGAAGACCAGATATTTCTCCAATAAGTCTCCGGATGAGCTCATCGCTTGCCATACGATACCTCCAATCAATTGTTGAACACTTTTTCTACATCAAACACTGTAGTTCATTCTAGTATTTGATGAATCGGTCTTGACCGAATAAGAGCATTATAACACCTTTTTTCGAATATGCCAATATTTATGTACATATTGCTTTACATAATAAATATTCCATGATATAATATAAGACATCATTGGAGGGGATATCCCGATTTTATTAATAGGAGAAAAAGATATGGTAAATGAGCTAAGAAATATAATTATATTTGATTATGCAACCAACAAAAGACCAATAGATGAGGACTTTTATAGAAGAATAGTTGATGTTTTTTCAAAACACCATGGACTAGAAAAATATGTTACAGATATTGAGTTTGAATCAATTCCTGATAAAAAATCATGTTCAGCATACAATACATTCAGACACACAATATCTGTTGATAGCGATGTAATGAATTCATATTTAGATGAAATATGTGGATTATTACCAAGTGAGTTTACTAGTGTTGAGAAAGGAACATTTAAATATATAGAAGCAGCAAGAGTAATATTACATGAATTAACTCATGCTGTCCAAAATAAAGATTCAGATGCAGATAGAATAGATGAAATACCAGAAAAGAGACAAATCTTAGCAGGAGTCAATCCACTATTTAATGCTAATATACTTTATTCAGTACAAATGAATGGAGATGATAAAGCATACGATGGATTAATACGTTGGAAAACATATAGAGATAAAAGATTTGGTTATAACGTGGTACATGAAAGAGATGCAGAAATACAATCATACACTGTAGCACATTCATTGATAAAAGGATTTGATGATTTATTCCCACACTTACAAAAATACATGGCAATAAACAAACATAAAGCAGCAGCAATGGGATATGATATAACAGATGCAGGTGAGGTAAGATCACCATTACACAAATATGCAAAAGCATTAAGAAAATACGAAATGATAGATCCAGAATATGTAGAATGGTTCTCAGAAAATCTTGATGAATCATTTGATACAGCAAGCAAGGCATTACCGAAGTTTTCAGATAGACTAAAACATGGATTACCAATTTCAGCAGAAGAGTATTTAAGAATGAAAAAGCTAAACCATAAAAGTGCGCATGAAGGATACATTATATCTTATTATGCACCAAGTGATGATATTGAGAAATAGTAATAAAATAAATACATAATAAAAAGAGAGACTGTTTTAAGTCTCTCTTTTGGCTACTATAATGTCTAGGCATACTCAAGAAACACAACTTTACATAATGTGTGAATTGTGATATAATATAAGGCAATTGTTAAGGAGGTATGGTAATATAATGGATATCGAATTGATAAAGCAGTTCTTTAAAGAGAATAATGTAAACAATGGACATAATTTACCGGCTATAAAGAACTTATTTGTTGTAATTGATGCAATTAATAATCAAAATACATACGATGAAGTTGTAATTGGTGGAGCTAACTTACCAAGAAATCCATACAAATATACTGCGCCAATAACTCCTGGTAAGGATATGATAGGAAATATAAAGAAAAGAGCCAAAGGATTTGTAGATAATGAGAAATTATACTATAAAACAAGATTAGAATATGCATTATCAATATTTTTAACATCAATAATGATGTATAAAATGGGATATTATCTATCTTTGGATGAAGTAGAAAGAGTAAAAGAGAGCTATCAATTCTTGATAAATCATGAAAAGGATGTTCCTATTGATTTGAGTATATATGAAAGTGAATATCAAGAAACAATAGAAAGAAAAGATAGATTGGCAACAGATTCAGATGAATATAGAAAGAAATTATCTAGAGCGCTTGCTATATTAAATGACAAAGAGAAGGTTAAAGAATTAGTTCATGATATGGCAGAGCATAAAAATATAGAAGATTTAGATGTTATTGACGGCGTAATTGATATAATTATATACGGAAAAGTGAATTTTAATGAGAGAATAAATGTAAATGCATCAATAATACGCACAATAGAAAGATTCAATGAAGATGGAATTGAATCATATGAAGAGGGTATTGACACGGAAGAATATGAACAATCATATGGTTATTCAATACCGGATGAAGATAAAGAAAAAGAGTATTATAGCATTTTAGAAAGAGTATATGAGAAATCGGTAGAAGAACAAAAAAAATCTGGAAGACCATTAAGCTATCACTTATACATTAACTTAAACAATGAACTTGTATATAATACAATAGCGTTTTCATGGAGCCAAGATAATCAAAAAATAAAAGATATAATTAATCATCATAGAACAGAAGATATAAACGAAGAGAATAATGCAGTCACATGTCATACATGGTCAAGTGCAATGAGAGAACTATTATCAATGGCTGGGTATGATGCTTATGTTGTTGGAAGAAAAAGACATCAATTCGTTTTATTCTTTGATGAAGAAGGAAATCCTTGGGTGGCAGATGGAACAAATGCACCAAATCATGAAAGACCAAACTGGTTCTTTGGATCAGATTTATCAAGAACAAGACTAGGATTAGAGCCAAATTATCTATATCAAGTAATGGGAAATAACGAGTATTTAAAAGAAGATAACATCTTTTATGATGAACATGGAGAACAAAGAAAAGGCAATGATATAATATATGAACAATATAGAAGAAAGAATAGTTTTACATTTGATATTGATGATTATAGAAGAGAAGACGGAAGCATAGATTACAAAGCAATATTAAAGGTGTTAGATAATAATCCAGATATTATGGATAAATTTGCCAAGGCAGTAAAAGAAAGTCATGATGGATCCAGCATGGTGGATTTTATAAATGAAGTCATAAAGTGTTTAATCAAAGGACACGAAGGCGATGATTTACTATTATTAAACTGTATAATGAACATGGTTTATATACTTAAAAGCGGCGAAAAAGGAACATTGGCTTGGTTAAAAGAGATAAGTGGAATCATGCCAGGATACTCTATTGGTGTTACACATAAAATATACCAAAAAGTTGGAGATAGAACGAAAATCGTACCTTTAATTTATGTTAAAGGAAAAGATAATGTAGAATACTACATATGGAATGATACAGATGGATTTATAAAGATAACTAAAGAGGCACTTAAAGAGAAAATAGAATCAGGAGAATATCATTCATCAACTAATAATGGATCAACAGAAAGATTGGAATCTATAGCAATAATACCGGGAATAAGAAGCCCCAAAAAATCTGTGGAGGCTGAAGAAGTTGAAATATTTGGAGAAACTACAAGTGTAGAAGCAGATGATGGAAGTGGCTGGGTTAATATTGAGTATGATGGTTAAATAACAAATAATAACAAAATATAATAATAAAATAAAAAATACGCTTACTTGTGTAAGCGTATTTTTATAGATTATAAATAATATATATTGTAACTATATATTATTCTTTTGGTAAATCTAGTTTAATGTGAACATCTTCAAGTTGTTCCTTAGTAACATTACCAGGAGCCCCCATCATTAAGTCTTGAGCTTTGCTGTTCATAGGGAATGCAATAACATCTCTAATTGTATCTGCTCCAGTAAGAAGCATTATCATTCTATCAACACCAGGTGCAATACCAGCATGTGGTGGAGCGCCAAATTGGAATGCATTATATAAAGCAGCAAATTTCTCTTCAATAACATCTTTACCATATCCAACTATTTCAAAAGCTTTCTCCATAATCTTTGGATCATGATTACGAACAGCTCCTGAAGATAACTCAATACCATTACATACGATATCATATTGATCAGCAGTAATATCAAGTGGAGCTTTAGTCTCTAATGCTTCTAAACCACCTGATGGCATAGAGAATGGATTGTGACAGAAAGCAAGCTCTCCACGATCATCAAGCTCATACATTGGGAAATCAGTAATCCAACAGAATTGATATAAGCTATCATCTATTAAATCTAATCTCTTAGCAAGTTCAGTTCTGATTTGGCAAGCAAATTCAGTAGCTTTCTTTTCATTATCTGCAATAAAGAATATTGTATCATCAACTTCTAATCCAGCTAAATCCTTAAGTTCAACTTTTAATTCATCTGGAATAAATTTATCGATAGGTCCTTTGTAAGACATATCTTCTTGAACTTCTAAATATCCAAGTCCACCCATACCAATACCTTGTGCAAAAGCTAGCATTTTTTCATGGAATCCTTTAGATTGTTGACCATGAATCTTGATAGCTCTAACAGTAGTATTTTGGAATGGTTTAAATGTACACTTATTAAAGAATTCAGATAAATCTATAATAATAAGTGGGTTTCTTAAGTCTGGCTTATCACATCCATATTTAAGCATAGCTTCTTTATATGGAATTCTAGGGAATGGGTAAGCAGCTACTTTCTTATCAGAGAATTTAGTAAATGTATTATAAACAACTGGTTCAATAACACTAAATACATCTTCTTGTGTAGCGTAAGCCATTTCCATATCTAATTGATAGAACTCACCAGGAGCACGATCAGCTCTAGCATCTTCATCTCTAAAGCATGGTGCTATTTGGAAGTATTTATCAATACCAGATACCATTAATAATTGTTTAAATTGTTGTGGAGCTTGTGGTAAAGCATAGAACTTACCAGGATGAACTCTACTTGGTACTAAATAATCTCTTGCACCTTCTGGTGATGAAGAAGTAAGGATAGGAGTTTGTACCTCTAAAAATCCTTGTTCAATCATTTGAGATCTTAAGTATTGTAGAACTTCAGCTCTTAATTTTAAATTATCTTGTAATTTCTTACCTCTTAAATCTAAGAATCTGTATTGAAGACGTAAATCTTCTCTAACATCTTGATTAACATTAACCTCAAAAGGTAAGTTTTTAGTTCTTTTTCCAAGAACTTTAATATCACTTATAACAACTTCAACTTCACCAGTTGGAATCTTTGGGTTATAAGTTTCTTCATCTCTTTTTCTAACAGTACCAGATACTGTTACAGTTGATTCAATTGGAATATGAGATGCAAAATCAACTGCGTCTGTTACTCCTGAAGTAACAACTTGTGTAATACCGTACATATCACGTATATCTAGGAAAACTAAACCACCTAAATCACGTATTGTCTCAACAAATCCTGCAACTTTAACTTCTTTACCAACATCTGAAATACGAAGTTCACCGCAGTTATGAGTTCTGTAAATGTTTGGATTCATAATAAAATCTTCTCCTTCCAAAAATTAAAAACATTTTCGTGCAATGGATTGCATATAAACAAAAATCGTCCACTGCATAAATGCAGGGACGAATAATATCTTCGTGGTGCCACCCGGCTTCGAAAAACTCTAAAAGTCTTTCCTTAATTAAAAATATTGCTCCAATGTGTTAATCAATTAGGGTATTCTAATAAAGGCTTTCAGCGCAACACCTTTAATCTCTTTTAGTTCCTTCTAATTGCTCGTCATCTTCACAGCAATTATTAACATGCCATTTATTGTACTAAAAAATATATTATTTGTCAATATTATGTGGATTATTAATTAAAATAAAAAAATAGAGGTATGTGACCGCATACCTCCGGCAAATCTTTGTCATCATATGAACCAATCTTATTATAGTACAGTTTAACTTATAAGTCAAATGAAGATTTTTTTAATATATATAGTTTTTTCGCATCAAAATAGATTTTAAGATACTTTTTTTATTGTCGATTTTTGTCGTACGATTGTTTGTATTAATTAGCTGTGTTCGGTTGATTTTTCGGTTTTCCCTTTATATAATAAGTTCATCCTTTCACAAGGAAAATCTTTATGAAAGGAGGTGTTGAAATGAGTTCCTATGAACTTATATGGCGTTTAATCGTTTTGCTACTATTAAGTGGTAATAATGATAGCGACCTGCACGAAAAAGACTAGAAATAGTTTTGATTCAGATAGTTGGTGGACTATCTGAATTTTTTTATATAAAAAAAGATATAGGTGGTGGCCTATATCTTTGTGCAAAAATGTTTTCCTATGAACTTTTTGCTTAAGCTGATGTTATTATAACATCATTTATAGTATATGTCAATGATAAACTAAATATTTATAGTAGATAGAAATATTGTATTTTGTATGTTTTTATGGTTTAATTGAGAACGAAAAATAAATGATTATGAAAGGAGTAAGACATGAAATTAGTTGTTCAAAGAGTTAAACACGCGGAAGTTAAAGTTGATGGAAAAGTGACTGGTAAAATTGACGAGGGCTTTCTTGTTTTATTAGGAGTAGCACAAGATGATACAGAAGAAATAGCAGATAAATTTGTTAAGAAGCTTGTTAATTTAAGAGTCTTCAGAGATGAAAATGATAAGATGAATAAATCTATTATAGATATTAATGGTAGCTTACTTATCGTTTCTCAATTTACTTTATATGCAGATTGCTCACATGGAAATAGACCAAGCTTTATTAATGCGGGATCTCCTGATAAAGCAAATGAGTTATATGAATATTTTAAGAATAAATGTGCTGAATATGATGTACCAGTAAAGTCTGGAGTATTTGGAGCACACATGGAAGTAGAGCTATTGAATGATGGTCCAGTAACAATAATTCTAGATGAAAGTATTCTATAAAGCGCATAGAACTTGATTTATCAAGGAATATATGATAAAATAATGCATACTGATGAGACAAACGTCTCTTGGTACATTCACAATAAACCATATATAATCAACGAAAGGACAGGTGCATACTATGTATATGGGACCAGATACTGTTGGAGGAAGAATGCAGGCTTTGAAGCGTGACTTTGCTGAAGCACTCGAAAGCGACTTCTACAATGAAGCAGAACGGAAGCTTCTGAAGGACGCTATCGACTCAGTAGAGTACATTAAAGGTTTCTTTGCAGGAACCAGTACTTTGCCGAGACTCACAGAGGACGCAGAGACTACATGGGGAAAGACATGGGAATGGCTTCGTGGCGCTTTCAGAAAAATCGATAATGCAGAGCAGCTGATCAATCAGCCGGCTAATGAACTGCATCTTGAGATTGAAGGCGGAGGCAATAAGTCAGCAAGTGATATGTCTGATTTTGGTCGTAATAGCTCCGATAAGGAACATTCCCTGCCGGGAAATGGACCTATAGCTGGAGTTGACCTTACATCAGGTAATCCGCTTGATTATCCCTTTGACTTCGAAGTACCATCCTTCAAGCCGGATCCACGTGTAAGAGAAGCAGCAGAAGAAGCTCTGAGAAAAAAAGGCCTTAAGCTCGGACCTACAGTGGAAGAAATGGCTGGAAAGAATACATCCGACGAAGAAGCGTGCGATAACGCAGAAGAAGACGGACTGTACTCGGCACTTGAATACGGTATGGGTATGTGACAGATGCCCCTCTTAATCAGTAAAATGATAACTAAGAGGGGCAGATATTATTAATAAGAGGTATAAAATGGAAGATAAAATAATAAGCTTTTTAGCTTTAGATGGAAAAGTAAATATAAAATGTATAAATTCTACTAACTTAGTAGAGGAAGCAAGAAAGATTCATGACTTGAGTCCAGTTACAACTGCTGCTATGGGTAGATTATTAACTATGGGAAGTTTAATGGGAAGTAACTTAAAAGAAGACGATGATAAGATTACTTTGCAAATAAAAGCAAATGGCCCAATTGATACAATGATAGTAGTATCAAATAAAGATGCAAATGTACGTGGATACATAAAGAATCCAAGTATTGATTTACCATTAAAATCTAATGGTAAATTAGACGTTGGATCTGCTGTTGGTAGAGATGGTATGCTATATATAATTAGAGATATTGGTTTAAAAGAGCCATATATTGGATTAACACCACTTGTATCTGGAGAGATAGCAGAAGACTTTACTGAATACTTTGCTAAATCTGAACAAGTGCCAACTGCAATAGCACTTGGAGTATTAGTAGATAAGAATGGAGTTAAGAGCGCTGGTGGATATATTGTGCAATTAATGCCAGATGCTACTGAAGAAGATATAAGTTTTATAGAAAAGAACTTAAAGAAGATGCCACCAATCAGTAAATTATTAGATCAAAATAAATCTTTAGAAGATATAGCTGGAATGATTTCTGGAGATGGTATGTTATTTATGGTTGGTGATGATTTATATCCAAAGTATACATGTGATTGTAAAAGAAGCAGAATACAAAATGGATTAATATCACTTGGAGCTAAAGAAATACAAGATATAATTGATACAGATGGTCAAGCAGAGATTGAGTGTAAATTCTGTAAGAAAAAATATCTATTCAAAAAAGAAGACTTAGAAAAGATTAAAACAAAATGTAAATAAACTGCATACAATATTAATATAATAAATTATCCTGGAGGATTGAAATAAAATAAAAATATAATTCAATTCCTTCAGGATTTTTTTATTAAAAACACTTTTATTTTTTATTCATATGATATAATGAGAAAAATAAAATCGTAACAAAAGATAAAAAATAAAGAAACATATAGAGCAAGAGAGAGAGATGACTGTTATGAAAACAATGGTAATGAAATTCGGTGGAAGTTCTGTTGCGGACGACACAAAATTAAATTTAGTAGCACAAAGGATAATTGAAAATAAAGATAAAGCAGATGGAATAGTTGTAGTTGTATCTGCACAAGGTAAAACAACAAATAATCTTATAAGTGAAAGTGAGAGCTTATCAGCAACTCCAAGCAAAAGAGAAATGGATATGCTTCTTTCAGTTGGAGAGCAAATTACAGCATCAAAATTAAGCATACTACTTAATGAAAAAGGATATGAAGCAATATCATTAACTGGATGGCAAGCTGGAATAAAAACAAATTCGGTTTATGAGAGCGCAAAGATAGAAACGATATATCCAGAGCGTATATATAAAGAGCTAGAGCAAGGAAAGATAGTAATTGTTACTGGCTTCCAAGGAATAAATGATATAGGAGATATAACAACACTTGGAAGAGGTGGCTCTGATACCACTGCTGTGGCATTAGCAGCTGCTTTAGAAGCGGATGAATGTTTTATATATTCAGATGTAGATGGAATTTATTCAGCTGATCCACATGTTGTGGATGGTGTGAAGAAAATAGATGAAATATCTTTTGGTGAAATGCAAGAAATATCAGATGCTGGAGCTAAAGTATTACATGATAGAAGTATCCAAATTGGAGAAAGATTTGATTGCAGTATAATAGCAAAATCAACTTTTGTAGATGGCGAAGGTTCAAGAGTTTGTAAGAAGATAGAAACAAGCGAAGTAAAGAGCATAGTTAATAATACTAAAGTAGCTTTGGTAGAAGTAAATACAAATAGTAATATTAATAATATAGAAATATATAAAGATTTATTAGCAAACAATATCATAGTAAATAATTACAAAAATATTAAAGATAATAAAGTAAGTTTTATTGCACTAAGCTCAGATATAAATAGAATTCAAAAAATATTTGAAGAAAAAAATCTAGAGATAATAATTGAAGAAATATCTAAATTATCTGTAATCGGATATGGAGTAATACAAGATAGTATTACTTTAGAAACAATATTAGAAACATTAAATAATAGAGCAGAAGTATTAGATATAAATTTAGGTCAATCTAGAATAGAAATAGTTGCTAAAAATATAGATGATAGTATAGTAAATGAATTACATCAAAAGTTAATAACAGCTTAAGGAGGTATGCTTATGAAGAAATATAAAATAGCCGTAGTAGGAGCAACAGGATTAGTTGGTAGAGCAATAATAGATGTTATGCAAGAAAGAAATCTACCAGTTGAAGAGTGTAAATTATTTTGCAGTGAAAGATCAGCCGGAGAAGTTATAAATGTATTTGGAAAAGATGTTGTAGCTCAAGAATTAAAAGAAGATTCTTTTGATGAAGGATTTGACTACGCAATCTTTTCTGCAGGTGGAGATGTATCACGTAAGTTTGCACCAATAGCAGCAAGTAAAGGATGTATCGTAGTAGATAACAGTAGTGCATTTAGAATGGAAGAAGATGTTCCACTAGTTGTACCAGAAGTAAATCCAGAAGACATTAGCTACAATAAAGGAATAATATCTAATCCAAATTGTTCAACAATACAAGCAATGTTACCACTAAAAGCATTAGATGATAAATATGGAATAAAAAGAATAGTATATTCAACATACCAAGCAGTATCTGGAGCTGGTAAAAAGGCTGTAGATGATTTATATAATGACGGAACGATACCACTAAAAAAATTCCCACATCCAATAATAAATAACTGCTTACCACATATAGATGTATTTGGAGATAATGGATACTCTAAAGAAGAAATGAAGATGATAAACGAAACAAGAAAGATTCTTCATAGACCAGACCTAAAAATAACGGCAACAACCGTAAGAGTACCAGTACTTAATTCACATTCAGAATCAATAAACGTGGAGTTAAAGAATGACTTTGACTTAAATGAGTTAAAAGAAACTTTAGGTAAAATGGAGAATGTAATTGTAGTTGACAACCCAGCTAATAATGAATACCCATTAGCAGCTAATGCATCAGGTCATGATGAAGTATTTGTTGGAAGAATAAGAAGAGATGATAGTGTAGACTACGGAGTTAACTTATGGGTTGTAGCAGACAATATAAGAAAAGGTGCAGCGACAAATGCTGTACAAATAGTTGAGAAACTAATGAGTGAATAATTAGAAAAAAATTGACATATAGTATATATGGTGTTATAATAACACTAGCTTAAGCAAAGAGTTCGTATGATGACTTTGTACACGAAGATATAGGTGGCAGCCTATATCTTTTTTTTATTAAAAACAGGTAGCTGGCAGGCTACATGTTTTTAAGACTACGTTTTTAGTCCATGTTGCTCTGATCTTGGTTATCATTATTACTTGTTAGTAACAAAATAATCAAGCGCCAGATTAGTTCGTATGATGTCATTAGTACACCTCCTTTCATAAAGAATTTCCTTGTGAAAGGATGCGTATAAGGAAGTATCTAAAAAACAACCGAACAAATGGAAATAATACAAACAATCGTACGACAGAATTCGACATGAATAAAAAAGCTTAAAAAAATATAAAAAAAGCTTGATTTTACGCTTAAAAGTTGATATAATAGCGACGTTGCAAAATTAATCAGCAACAATACGCACACAAAATTTAGTTATAAGAAGGTGCTTATAAGAAATAAGTTTCTTATAATGCTTGAGATTTTGTGGAGGTAAAAACAAAAAGGAGGAAATTAAAATGGCAGTAGTTGCAATGAAACAATTACTAGAAGCTGGTGTTCATTTCGGACATCAAACTAGAAGATGGGATCCTAAAATGGCTGAATACATTTTCCAAGCTAGAAACGGAATCCATATTATCGATTTACAAAAGACTTCAAAGAAATTAGATGAAGCATATGAGTTCATGAGAGCTCAAGCAGAAGAAGGAAAAACATTCTTATTTGTTGGAACAAAGAAACAAGCTCAAGAATGTATGAAAGAAGCTGCTGAGAAGAGTGGAATGTACTACGTTAACCAAAGATGGTTAGGTGGAATGCTTACAAACTTTGAAACAATCAGAACAAGAGTTGAAAGACTTAACGAATTAGAAAGAATGCAAGAAGATGGTACTTTTGAAGTATTACCTAAAAAAGAAGTTATTCTATTAAAGAAAGAAATGGAAAAACTAGAAAAGAACCTTGGTGGAATCAAGAACATGAGCGAAGTTCCAGGAGTTTTATTCGTAGTAGATCCTAAGAAAGAAAGAATAGCTATATTAGAAGCTAGAAAATTAAACATCCCAGTAGTAGGTTTAGTTGATACAAACTGTAACCCAGAAGATGTTGATTATGCTATACCAGGAAATGATGATGCTATTAGAGCAGTTAAATTAATTGCTGATACAATGGCTAACGCAATCATTGAAGGTAGACAAGGTGAAGCAGAAGACGTTTCAACATCAGCTGAAGAAACATTCGCAGCTGAAGAAGAAGAACCAATGTCTATGGAAGAAGTTGTAGCTTCTGAAGAAGAATCTGCTGAATAATTTAAGTAAATAAAAGTCCTAAATTAATCTAGGGCGGATATATATTTGCTCCTACATTATTTTAAAATAATTGTGGGAGCTATTTTTATTTAAGAAAGGAGAATTGGTATGATAACAGCAAGCCAAGTAAAAGATTTAAGAGAGAAAACAGGTGCAGGAATGATGGACTGCAAAAAAGTTCTAACAGAAGCAGATGGAGATATGGAAAAAGCCATCGAATTATTACGTGAAAGAGGAATAGCAAAAGCTGCTAAGAAATCTGACAGAGTTGCTGCAGAAGGATTAGTAGAAGCATATATATCAGAAGATGGAAAAGTTGGAGCAGTTGTTGAAGTTAACGCTGAAACAGACTTCGTTGCATCAAATGCAGAATTCAAAGCATTTGTTGCTGACGTAGCTAAACAAGTTGCATTAAATAACCCAGCTGATGTTGAAGCATTATTAGCTGAAAAATCTATTTCAGAAGCTGACAAAACAGTTCAAGAAGTATTAACAAACAAAATCGCTACAATCGGAGAGAACATGTCAATCAGAAGATTCGAAAGATTCGAAACAAACGGAATGGTAGCTAAATACATCCACGGAGATGGAAAAATCGCTGTTTTAGTTGATATGAACAACGCATCAGAAGAATTAGCTAAAGATATTTGTATGCAAATAGCTGCAGCTAAACCAGAATATTTAAATAGAGAATCAGTTCCAGCTGAAAGAGTAGAAAAAGAAATGGAAATCTTAAAAGTTCAAGCTATGAACGAAGGTAAACCAGCTGAAATAGCTGAGAAAATGGTTCAAGGAAGAATTGGAAAATTCTACGGAGAAATCTGTTTAGTAGACCAAGAATTTGTTAAAGATCCAGACAAGAAAGTTTCTCAATTATTAAAAGAAAATGGAGCTGAAATCAATAGATTTGCAAGATTAGAAAAAGGTGAAGGAATCGAAAAAGTAGAAGAAAACTTTGCTGAAGAAGTTGCAAAACAAATTAAAGGATAATAAATAATTATTAATAATTAAACCACTACATTTGTAGTGGTTTTTTCTTATTACATGAATAGTTAATATCATAGATACATATTCTAAATTATAATACTTTAGGAGGCATTGCTTGGAAGAAGAAGAATTTAAGAGATACGTAATAGAGCTTAAAAGTGGATTAGATGTGGATTCAGATATTGTATTTTTTTGTATTGGAACAGATAGAGTGATAGGTGATAGTCTAGGACCAATAATAGGTTCTTTATTAATAGATAAATTTGGAAAAGAATATGTGTATGGTGATTTATTTAACAATGTAACTTATGAAAATATTGTAAGTACACTAGATAAAATAAATACTGAGTATGATAATCCATTTATTATTGCAATTGATGCAGCTTTATCTACTAAAGAAAATATTGGAAAAATATTTGTAGATAATGGAATTAATTTTGGAAACTGTTTAGGAAAAAATATTAATAAAATTGGGGATGTTGGAGTGAAGGTTGTTGTTGGAAAAGACTATAATAATCCGAGTCTAAACTTTAATGCACTTCAAAATATTCCTCTATCAAAGATATTAAAATTATCTAAAAAAACTTTTGAAGGAATTAGCTTAATAATGAATAATTAATTTAAAATTGGAAAAAATATCTATATAAGTTTTCGGAGGTATATAGGTATGGATAAAAATATAATTAGAATAAAGGATTTTCCATCTAACACAATTGATGAGGCAATATTAATTTTGAAAGAAAATAAAAGAGCAAAAAAGTACGAATGCTCAAGTAAGTTCAAAAGTATAAATGATAAAAATGAATCGGATGAAAGTATGGTTATAAAAGAAGCGGAGTTTATTATTTCTGATTATTTAGATAAGGATGAATCTAACAAAAAAAGTAAGAGCAAAAAGATAATAAAAAAGTTAAGAATAATAAATGTCATATTATCTTTTGCATTAATAATTAGCATTATTTTATAAAAAATGAATATATATTAGCAGAGTACTTTAGATAAGAAAGAGCTGTTAATATGGATAAAATATTAAGTGATGAAGAGCGTATTAGAAGAGCTTGTGAGGTTGTTGAAAGAAGGCAAAATAGAGAGCCAGATTACAATAGAATAAGAATTAAAAATACACAATCTAAAACGAGAGGATTATTAATTCAAATATTAATATGTCTGTTAATATATTGTGGATTTTACTATATAAAAAATATGCCAGAAGGTGAACAAACAAATAAATGGATTAAAAAAACAAAAGAAGTATTAAGTTATGATGTTGATTTTATGGGAATATATAATAAAATAATAAACCATGAAGATGTTGGAGATAATAAAGAAGAAAATGAGAATAATACCGATAGTAATCAAAACAAAATAAGTTTATTAACTGAAAATAAATTTAGCAATGAAGATGAATATCTTGGGATTGGTGGTGAGCTAGAAGAGCAAGCTGTCGATGAAATAGAGTTTTATAATAGTGAAGAAGAATTAGATGAAGATATAAAATATATAAAAGATAATATTAAACTAATTAGTCCAGTGAATGGAATTATAACTTCTAGATATGGTGAAAGAGATCCAAGTGAGATTGTTTCTGCAAACCATAAAGGCATTGATATTGGAGCATCAACTGGTACAGAGATAGTATCTGTTTGCGATGGAAAAGTAATAAGTGTATCATCAACCGGAGATTTTGGAAAGCATATAAAAATAAAACATGGTGATGCAATTTTTATATATGCACATTGTAGCAAACTTTTTGTAAATGAAGGCGATGAAATAAAGATTGGACAAAAGATAGCTGAAGTTGGATCAACGGGAAGAGCGACTGGTCCACATTTGCATTTTGAAATACGAAGGGGAGAAAGGGCAATTGACCCAGAGCTTATAATAAATTTTGAATAAGAGGTTTTGTATGATATGTGCATTAAATTTGATATAAAAATATTGCTGTTTTTAGCAATGTTTTATATAACAAATCAACACAAAATGTATTTACTTTTTTTGGCTTTTATCTTTCTTCATGAAATAGCACATCTAATAGTAGGAATAATATTGGGTGTAATACCAACGCATTTTGAAATAAAACCCAGTGGGTGTTCTATATCTTTTAGGTATAAAATAGACGATTATAATAAGAAGATTTTGAAAGGGAACTTAGCAGAATTAAAGAAAATAATAATTTATTTAGCGGGGCCATTATTTAACTTTATAGTTGGAATAATAGCTCTTTTATTATGTTTTAATGAGAGCATTTGTTACATAAATTTTAGTATTATGATTTTTAATTTATTATTTATCTATCCACTAGATGGTGGAAGAATATTTAAGAGCATATTATCTATTTTTTGGGGAGAAGGTAGTGCATACAAGTGCGTAAAAAAAACAACGAATGTAATATTTATATTATTGTTAGTAGTGTGTAGTGTAGTAATTCTAGAATATCATAACATGGGCATAATATGTGGATTAATATATGTGCAATACATTAGAATTAGGAGTAATAAAGAAATAGATAATAAGCTAAGAATTATTGAATTAATAAACCAATAGAGGGGAAGCACAACCTTGTGCTCCCCCTCCAGGAATTATCCGGTCATTTGGATTGGTGCCTTTTCAGGTACCACTTCTAAATCATCGGTAAGTGCGATGTACTGACCGCAGGCAGGCTTCTTTCTATCTGAATCAAAAAGGCTCTGACCGGGTCTCGGGCAAGAGATAAACTTCTCGCCATGCGTATTCTTGTTCACTTTGTGTTTGGATAAATCAAACCGGTAACCGCAGTGTGGACACACGATAAAGTGAGGTCCAACAATTTCAAGGTCTGGCACGATTTTTCACTCCTTCCTGTCATTACAAATAGGCTTACTACGAACAAATTCTAGTATACAACAGATAAAGCCAATAATCAAGTACTATAAAGCGTTTTTAGCATAATTATTTTTAATGGTGAGACCAGATTTTAAATATTATTAGAAATATGGTATAATTATAGTGAGGTGATTAGTATGTTAAGTAAGAATGATGCAATTAAAACACTACAAGGTATCATGACTGAGACGCAAGATGATCACAGAATAGAAAAAATTGAAGGTTATATATTAAAAATAGAAGGAATATCTGAGGAGCAGTTTGCGGAAATTGCAACTAGATCACTTGGAGAGAACGCCGGTGTTCAAGATTTTATTAATTGGGTAGACAACAGATTAAATCATGAGCTAGTAGGTACAGGATTTATCGAATTAAATGATATGGTTTCGTATAACATTGCAGGAAGTAAACAAGATACAATAGCACTACATGTTATACCAGAACATGTAAGCACAACAGATATAAGAAATATGGGTCCATATTTAGTAGATGCACTTGAACAATTAAGTATGCAGATTGAATCCGGAGAAATAGAGGGTGTAGAAAATGTATTTGCTGTTTCTCATATATTAAGAATAAAAAAATTACAAGATGGTTTTAGAGAGCTTGGATTTGAAGTTGGTAAAGCTGATGAAGCGTTCCAAGAACATTTTAAAAATCCATATCAAGCAAATTTAAAAGTAGCAACAATGTTGAGTGATGAATGGAAAGAATTAAAAGAAGAATTTAAGAGCAGACAACCACAAATTGATGTCCACGCAAATGCAAAGAAAAATCAAGAAGCACCTGCAGAACAAGATCAAAGTGATGATAACGAAGATAGATAATATATTATAAAAAGATTGGCATAGCCAATCTTTTTTATTTTCAATAACAGCATTATTGCATAATAATCAATTTTAGAGTATAATACCCTGTATGCCACAATGATGGGAGGTAATTAGCATGGTTTATGCAAACACTATGTATTCGACTAACAACTAGACGAAGGAAGTGATTTAGTATGAGCAAGCAGATGCCCAGAGGATTTATCTGGGACGGAAAATTTTTCGCCAATGAGGGAAATGGCCACGAGGGAAAAGCACGCGATATAATTTGGGAGTATAAAAAGAAATTCCCAAATGAGGACTGGACTTGGTATGGTTGTGGATCAGCAAAAGATTTTTTAATCATGAAGAAAAAAGCCATTCAAGTTGGGTGCGGAAACGAGCCTTTGTGTGCAATTGCGGCAGGTCAGTATTACACGAAAAAAGATGTACAAAAGAAGCTTGAGAAATTAGGCTTGCAAGATTATAAAATATATCTTTTTTGGTGAAATACGTGAGGAGTCAGATAGTTTTACTATCTGGCTCTTTTTCTATGCAAAAAATTTTTAAATATATAGTGTTGTAAATCATTAATTATTTAGATATAATCACACTAGATTTTTCTGTTTATTAATAAGAGAAATTAAAACAGAAAAGGAGGTTTTGTATGGAAAAGAACGAAAAGTTAAATTGTGCAGATGAAAAAATAAAAACAGAAGTCTGCCAAATACTTGAGCAATTTGATAAGGACAAACAACACCTTATTACAATTTTAAATGAGGTACAAGAAAAGTATGGATATATTCCTAAAGTTGCTCAATTGGAAATTGCAGATTATCTAGGAATTCCACTTGCAGAAGTATATGGAGTAATTACATTTTATTCTAGATTTTCGTTAGAACCAAAGGGAAAATATAATGTATCAATTTGTTTAGGAACAGCTTGTTTTGTTAAAGGTTCTAAAGAGCTTTTAGAAAGAGCTAAACAAAGACTTGGAATTGAAGAAGGAAAGACTACAGAAGATGGAATGTTTTCTTTAGATACAACAAGATGTGTTGGTGCATGTGGACTAGCTCCAGTTTTTACAATTAACAACGAAGTATATGGAAAAGCTACAGTTAAAAAATTGGACGAAGTTTTAGATGGATTAATGAATAATAAAGAATAAACTGTAAGGAGGATAATATGGCAAAAACTATTGAAGAGATAGAAGAAATAAGAAATAGTAAAAGAGCTGAACTTGATTTAAGAGTTAACACAGCTGCTGATACTAGAGAAAAACATATATTAATTTGTCATGGTACTGGATGTACATCATCTAAGTCTCCAGTAATAATGGAAAAATTTATAGAAACTCTTAAAGAGAAAAATATAGATAATGTTAGAGTAGTTAAGACTGGATGTTTTGGTCTTTGTTCAAAAGGTCCAATCGTAATTATTAGACCAGAAGATACATTCTATTCAATGGTAACACCAGATGATGTTGAGGAGATAGTAAATACTCACATTATTGGTGGACAAATCGTTGAAAGATTACTTTGCAAAGATGTTACAGGCGAAGTTGTAAAGAAGTTAGATGAACTTCCATTCTATAAAAAGCAAATGAGAATTGCACTTAAAAATTGTGGTGTGATTGATCCAGAAAATATTGATGAATATATTGCATTTGATGGATTTAAAGCTTTAGAAAAAGTATTAACATCAATGTCACAAGACGAAGTAATCGAAGTTGTAAGTAACTCTGGATTACGTGGTAGAGGAGGAGCTGGATTCCCAACTGGTAAAAAATGGGGATTCGTTAAAATGGCTCAAGGTGACCAAAAGTATGTAGTATGTAATGCAGACGAAGGTGATCCTGGAGCATTTATGGATAGAAGTATTCTTGAAGGAGATCCACATGCATTATTAGAGGCTATGGCAATAGCTGCTTATGCTGTTGGAGCAAATAGAGGATATATCTATGTAAGAGCTGAATATCCAATTGCTGTTCAAAGATTAAAAATAGCAATTGAGCAAGAAAGAGAATATGGTATCTTAGGAGAGAACATATTTGGAACAGGATTTAATTTTGATATAGAAATACGTCTTGGAGCTGGAGCATTCGTATGCGGTGAAGAAACAGCGCTTCTAGAATCTGTAGAAGGAAAACGTGGACAACCAAGAACAAAACCACCATTCCCAGCAAACGAAGGATTATTTAAGAAACCAACATTAATTAACAATGTTGAAACATATGCAAATATTACAAGAATTATATTAAATGGTGCTGAATGGTATGCATCAATCGGTACTGAAACATCTAAAGGAACTAAAGTTTTTGCTTTAGGTGGAAACGTTAATAACGTAGGTCTTGTTGAAGTTCCAATGGGAACAACTTTAAGAGAAATTATTTATGATATTGGTGGAGGAATTCCAAATAATAGAGAATTCAAAGCTGCTCAAACAGGTGGACCTTCTGGAGGATGTATTCCAAAAGAGCACTTAGATACAAAGATAGATTATGAAAGTTTACAAGCAATTGGATCTATGATGGGATCAGGTGGACTTATTGTAATGGACGATACAAAATGTATGGTTAATATTGCAAGATTCTATTTAGATTTTACTGTAAGTGAAAGCTGCGGTAAGTGTACACCATGTAGAATTGGAACAAAGAGATTACTAGAAATATTACAAAAAATATGTGATGGTAAAGGTGTTCCAGAAGATTTAGATAAACTAGAGAAACTTGCAAATGATGTTAAAAAATCTGCAGTATGTGGACTTGGACAAACAGCTCCAAACCCAGTATTAAGTACATTGAAATATTTTAAAGATGAATATAAAGCACATGTTATTGAATACAATTGTGAAGCTAAAGAATGTAAAGCGATGGCTAAAATTACAATTGATCCAGAGAAGTGTAAAGGATGTGACCTATGTAAAAAGGTATGTCCAGTTAATGCAATATCTGGTGAAATCAAAGAAGTTCATACAATTGATCAAGACAAGTGTATAAAATGTAGAACATGTATGTCAAAATGTCCTTTCAAGGCAATCGGATAGTAGGTGAAATAAATGAGTGATGATTTAGAAAGAAATACTAATCCAAACTACTATTGGTTATTTATTAAACCAGAAGAAAGAGCAATGCAAATACAAAATAGAATTCGAGAAATTATTGGAGTAAACGATAATGAAGAAGCAGCCGTAAAAAGAGATTTAAAGGAATACGTTGGAAATGGAGAAGAATTCTACGATGATTCATATCTAATGGATTTGATTAGTCTTATTTATTCAAAAGAAAATGCTGATTTAAAAGATGATATTCTTGGATTAATTAGTACTTTTCCTTTTGTAAAGGGAATAAATCAAAGTGGTCAATTTATACAAATTGAAACAGATGATGGAAGTATAGAGTGTGCCTCTATCAGTGAAATGATAAGAAGTAGTGGAAAAGCAGATATAGAAGCGCCTCAAGGTAGAGTACTAGAAACATTTTGTAAAAGTATAGATAGTGTTAGAAATAGACAAAGTAATTGTCATGATTTTTCAATGACAGCAACTGAGTTATTCCAATATGATTTTAATACTCCAAATAGTATTGTTACTGGTTATGCTAAATACTATGTTCCAGATAACAAGTATCTACATAGCTGGATGGAGCTTAAAGTAAATGGAAAAGATTATGCTTTAGACTTTACTAAGAATACTATGATTGACAAAGAAAGTTATTATAGACTACTTCACATTGATGAGAAAGAAATATGCTCAATTATAAGCTCTGATGAAATAATAGCTGACAAAAGAGATTTTGGAGGTTTAATAAAATTACTTGACTCAAAGACATACTTAACATCAAGACATGAAATAGTAAGAGATTTAGATAAAAATAAACATCTTTTTGATAATTCAGATATAGATTCTGGGGAAGAGAGGTAAATAATGGAAGATAATTTAGTAAGCCTAACGATAGATAACAAAGTAATTAGTGTACCAGCAGGAATAACTATATTAGAAGCAGCAAGACAAAATGGAATTGATATTCCAACACTATGTTATTTAAAAGAGATAAATGAAATTGGTGACTGTAGAATGTGTATCGTTGAGGTTGAAGGCCGTAGAGGTTATACAACTTCATGTATCACAAAAGTTGAAGAAGGTATGATAGTTCGTACAAATACACCAGATATTATAGAAGCAAGAAGAACAATACTTGACTTAATAATTTCAAATCACCATATGGAATGTCTAACATGTGTTAGAGATGGTAATTGTGAATTACAAGACTTAGCTAAGAAATTTAACATGAAAGAAGTAATGTTTGAGGGAGAAAAAATTGATTACGAAATAGATGATAAATCTCCTTCAATAGTAAAAGACTTAAATAAATGTGTACTTTGTAGAAGATGCGTTGGAGCATGTAAGAAAGTACAAGAAATTGGTGCAATTGATTCAATGAATAGAGGATTTGATTCATGCGTATCAACAGCAAGTGGAGCAAGTTTAAATGATGTAGATTGTACATTCTGTGGACAGTGTATTGAAGCTTGTCCAGTTGGAGCTCTTCGTGAAAAAGATAGCACAGATGAAGTTTGGGCTAAGATAAGAGACGATGAAACAATAACAATAGTACAAACAGCACCAGCCGTTAGAGTAGCACTTGGTGAAGAATTTGGTATGCCAATTGGTACATCAGTTGAGCATAAGATGCCAACAGCATTAAGAGCTATTGGATTTGATAAAGTATTTGATACAAATACTGGTGCAGACTTTACAATTATGGAAGAAGCAAATGAATTTCTAGAGAGAATTAAAAATGGTGGAGTTATGCCAATGATGACATCATGTTGCCCAGCTTGGATAAGATTTGCTGAGAAAAACTTCCCAGATCAATTAGATCATTTATCAAGTTGTAAATCACCACATGAAATGTTTGGTGCAATTTTAAAATCATATTATGCAAATAAGTTTAATATAGATCCAGCTAAGATATATGTTGTATCTGTAATGCCATGTACTGCTAAAAAATATGAAGCAGTTAGACCAGAAATGGAAAATGATGGTTTAAGAAATGTTGACGCAGTTCTTACAACAAGAGAATTAGCTAGAATGATTAAACAAGCTAATATTGATTTTGAAATGATTGAAGATACAAACTTTGATGATCCAATGGGAGAAGCTTCTGGTGCTGCTGCAATATTTGGAGCAACAGGTGGTGTTATGGAAGCAGCTTTAAGAACTGCAGCTGATGTTCTTGAAGGAAAAGATATTGGTGAAGTTAATTACGAAGCAGTTCGTGGTCAAGAAGGAATTAAGAGAGCAACAGTTACAATAGCTGGAAAAGATATTAGAGTTGTTGTTGCCTCTGGATTAAAGAATGCAAGAAAGATTATGAATGAGATAAAAAATGGAGAAGCAGATTATGATTTCGTAGAAATAATGGCTTGTCCAGGTGGATGTATAAATGGTGGAGGACAACCAATTAAATCATCTAAGATAAGAAGTAAATTAGATGTAAGAAAATTAAGAGCAGATGCTATTTATTCAATAGATGAAAAATCTACAATTAGAAAATCACATCAAAATCCGGTTGTTCAAGGAATCTATCAAGAATTCTTTGGAGAGCCATGTGGAGAAAAAGCTCATGAATATTTACACACACACTATAAGAAACAAGATAAATATGAAATGTAAGATAAAAGACATCGGTTACCCGGTGTCTTTTTAGTTATTTAAATATTGACCAACTACCTTAATTTTGATACTATTACATGGACTAAAGGAGGTGAGAGCATGATAGCAGAAATCATTATGAATAGCTCTGTTAGAAATCTGGATAAGACATTTGACTATAGTATTCCATTCGATATGGAAGATAAGATTCATATTGGTAGTAGAGTTTTAGTTAAGTTTGGAAATATTAAAGAGCTTAAAGAAGGCTTTGTTGTTAATATAAAAGATAAATCTGATTTTGAAGTTAAAGATATTTCAAAAGTTGAAGAAAAAGATTTTATTGATGAAGCGAAAGTTAACTTAGCTAAATGGATGTCTAAAAGATATTTTTGTAATGTTTCTGAATGTATTAAACTAATGCTCCCACCAGGAACGGGTACTAATAATTTAGAGAATAGAGCTAAAGAAAAGACCGCTAGATTTATAAGACTAGCTAAGTCTATTGATGAAATAGAATTTGATATTGAAAGTAAAAAGATAAAATCAGATAAACATATTAGAGCACTTAGAATGCTTGATAAAATTAGTGAAATACCATCTAAAGAATTTGAGGAGATAGCAGATGTGTCATCTGCAGTATTAAAAACGCTAGAGAAAAATGGTTATATAGAATTTTATGAAAATGCAGTTGAAAGAAATCCATTTCTTCATAAAGTAGTTGCATCAACAAATAATTTAAAATTAACAGATGAACAACAAAGTGCATTTACAGCAGTTGAAAATGCTTTAGATGATATGATGAACTCAGAGTTTTTATTATTTGGAGTAACTGGATCTGGTAAGACAGAGGTGTACCTACAACTTATTGAAAAGGTATTAGAGATGGGGAAAACAAGTGTAATGCTTGTTCCAGAAATATCTTTAACACCTCAAACAGTAGATAGATTTATTGCAAGATTTGGACAAGAAAAGATAGCAGTTCTTCATAGTAAATTATCTGTTGGCGAAAGATATGATCAATGGTATAAGATTAAAAATGGAGAGGCTAAGATTGTAATTGGAGCAAGATCTGCTATGTTTGCACCAATTAATGATTTAGGAATAATCATTATTGATGAGGAACATGATAGCTCATATAAATCTGAAACGACTCCAAGATATAATGTAAAGGATGTTGCTAGATATTTAGCTAAAGAATATAGTGTTCCAATTGTATTTGGAAGCGCAACTCCAGATATGGATACATATTATAAAGCTCAAAATGGTGATATTGAACTTTTAGAGCTAACTAAAAGAGCAAATGAAGCAAGTCTTCCAGATATTAATATTGTTGATATGAGAAGAGAGCTTGCTAATGGAAATAGAAGTTCAATTAGTATGAGACTTTTTGAGTATATAAAACAAAACTTAAAAGATAAAAAACAAACAATTCTTTTCTTAAATAGAAGAGGGTATTCTACATTTGTAATGTGTAGAAATTGTGGATACGTTGCTAAGTGTAAGCACTGTAACATTGCTTTAACATACCATAGCAAAGAAAATAGATTACGTTGTCACTATTGCGGTTATGAGGAAATTCCATTTAAGAGTTGTCCAGAGTGTGATAGTGGTAGTATTAAATATTCTGGAAGCGGTACACAAAAGCTAGAAGAAGAAGTTAATAAAATGTTTCCAGAAGCATCTACAATTAGAATGGACGTTGATACTGTAACTAAAAAGAATTCGCATGAAGATATTATTAATAGATTTAAAGATGAAAATATTGATATTTTAATTGGAACACAAATGGTAGTTAAGGGACATCACTTTCCAAATGTAACACTTGTTGGTGTTATATTTGCAGACGGTAGCTTAAATATAGATGACTATAGAGCTCATGAAAGAACATTCCAGATACTAACACAAGTAGCTGGAAGAGCTGGACGTGAGAAGGAAAAAGGCAATGTATTTATACAAACATATAACCCAGATAACTTAGCTATTGAATTTTCAAAGCAGCAAGACTATAAGAGGTTTTATGATACAGAGATTAAAATTCGAAAAGCATTGAAATATCCGCCTTTTTGTGATATAATCCTTATCGGATTTAGTTCAGAGAACGAAAAAAATGTTATTGAATCTGCTAAACAAATGTATATGTGTTTAAAAGATAAAATAATTAGTGAAAAACTACCAATAATACTTTATAAGCCAGTACCAGCACCAATAGACAGAATCAAAAACAAATATAGATGGAGGCTTATAGTAAAGTGTAAGTTTGATGACAAAATTAATGATGCTATTTATGAATGTTTAAAGGATTTAGAAAGCAAAAATATAAGAGACGTTAAAACAATTATAGATGTAAATCCAAGTAATATGATGTAGAAATAAAATGAAGTAAAATTAAAGGGGGATAAAAATGGCAATCAGGAAAGTAAGATTAGAAGATGATGAAATCCTAAGAAAAATGTGTAGACCAGTTGAGGTTATAGACGATAAGATTAAAGAGCTTGTTGAAGATATGATTGATACTATGCATGACCAAGATGGTGTTGGACTTGCAGCACCTCAAGTTGGAATACTAAAAAGAGTTGTTGTTATAGATTTATATGATGACAAAGGACCATATGTTTTAATCAATCCAGAGATAATCAAAGAAAAAGGTGAGCAAGAAGTTGATGAAGGTTGCTTAAGTTTTCCAAATAAATTTGCTAAGATAATAAGACCTGAAGAAGTTACTGTTAAAGCTATTGGATTAGATGGAAAAGAATTTACACTAAAAGGAAAGGGATTACTTGCACAAGCTATTTCACATGAAGTAGATCACTTAAATGGTGTATTATTTGTGGATAAGATTATACCAGGGACAATGGAAATAGTTCCAAAAAAATAAGAAAATAAAAGATAAAAAAAATAAAAGGAGGAGTTTGATTTGAAGATAGTATTTATGGGGACACCAGATTTTGCTAGAGACTCATTAAAAGCACTTGTTGAAAATGGTTATAATGTTGATGCTGTTGTTACAAATCCAGATAGACCAAAGGGCAGAGGCATGAAGATGATGATGTCTGAAGTAAAAGAATATGCTATTGAAGCAGGAATTGAAAAGATATATCAACCTGAAAAAGTTAAGAATAACGAAGAGTTCATTAATGAATTAAAAGAAATTAATCCAGACTTAATCGTTGTTGTTGCTTATGGAAAAATTCTTCCTCAAGAGATATTAGATATACCAAGACTTGGAGCTATTAATGTTCATGGCTCTTTACTTCCTAAGTATAGGGGAGCAGCTCCAATTCAATGGTCTGTAATTAACGGAGATAAAATTACTGGTGTTACAACAATGTACATGGGACAAGGTATGGACACTGGAGATATGATTCTTAAAAAAGAAGTTGAGATTGGTGATGATGAAACAACTGGAGAGCTATGGGATAGACTTTCTAAAGTTGGAGCTGATTTATTAGTTGAAACTGTTAAAGAGATTGAAAAAGGAACAGCGCCAAGAGAAAAACAAGGTGATGATTTTACAATGGCACCAATGCTAGATAAAGAAATGGCTAAGATTGATTGGGAAAATAAAACAGCTGCAGAGATTAAAAACTTAGTTAGAGGTTTAAATCCATTCATGGGTGCATATTCTTTCTATGAAGGAAAGAAGATTAAATTCTGGAAAGTTGAGGTATGCTCTAATGAAGATTTGTTAGAAAGATTCCCAGATTTAAAAGAATATGAAGATAAATTTTTAGATTTACCAGAAGGAACGGTTTTATTTTCTGATACTAAAACAGGATTATACATTAAAGCAAAAGATGCAAATATAAAGGTATTAGAAATACAAGGAGAGAATGCAAAGAGAATGCCAGCTGAAGAATTTTTAAAAGGTACATCATTATGTGCAGGTCTTGCATTTGAGTCAAACGAATAAAATTAAGTACAAAAAAAGACAGGTTTTATAAATCTGTCTTTTTATTTTTAAAAATCTAAAAGATCTATTGTTAAGTTTGTATCAGTTTCAGGTGATTGTATTTCTACGACCTTTCCATCAAGGAATGAGTTTAAATCAATTCGTTTACCATTATAATATAGGATTCCATCCAAAACATCTTCTAAAGCTGAGTAGTTATCTAGTTTTTTACATTTATCCAAACGCTCTGTTAAAGTATCTTTTTCTTCATGATATGATTGATTTTTTATTAAAAAGAAAGTAGTTAGTACATTTGAAATGATACGAGATCTATGTCGTAAATATGAATTAATTTTATCTTTATTTATACTAAAACATTTTGCATGCCAAAATATTTTTTCCGCAGGATAATTTAAATTAAAATAATCAAAGTAATACTGTGAAAAAAGTGAGCATACTTCTTGCGAAAAATTACAATGCTCTTTATCCAAATCATCGATAACAACAGATGGAGTTGGAAAAATAAAGCTTATTTCATCAGATCCAAATAGTGCATAACAATTATATTTCCCACTGAAATATTTTGCACAGTTTTCCATAGAATTAAGGAATGAGCCACTATAATTATTAATAAAATCATTTTTTCTTGTTTTGGTAGCATTCTTTCCATCTAATCTTATAACAAGAGGATTTTTTGTACTTACGCGCAAACTATATTTTTTCTGAATTTCATAAAAATAACTATACCACATAATATACTCTCCTAAAATAAATACTTAAGGGAACGAAGTCCCTTAAGTTTGTATACAATCTACCAGTAAAACTGGTTCAATAACTTAATTCGTGGAATAAGCTCCAATACATAAATTGTATACATTATTATTGTACCACATGGTAAAAAATGTATCAAGTTGTAAGTTTTTATTGACTCTACTTTTTTATATGTTAAAATTGCTTCTAGGAAGCGGTAGAAAATTCATGAATGTAGTACATTGATGAGGGGAGGAATCAACATGGAGATACTACTTCCAGGCGATGACTTTGTGATTGGTGATTCTGCTGAAGTCAAAGGTGATACGCTCTATCTCTATAAAAAGGGTGATTTCAAAGATGTTATGTATGCACTTACATACAAGATTTTTGGCGACGATGAATGTTATTTCTGTCACCGGAAACTGAGAAGTCACGAAACTCAGTGCAATAACCAGGCGTACTTTTCTAAAATTTCAATGGATCATTTAATTCCGCAGGACTTTGGTGGTCCGACCATTACGAACAATTTGCGGCCGGCTTGTACGGCGTGTAATTCCCGAAAGGGAAATATGTTCGAAGATGAGTTTTATGAATTCCTGAAAGTATATCAGGAAGTAATTAGAACGGGGAATCAAGATTTATTGGAAAAGTTTAGAGCGGCGCTTTTGGCAAAGCAAGAGAAGAGAAGAAAAGGCGATATACCAAGTTTGCCTGCAGCGTGGCTCGCTGACAGCAGTCCCAGGAGCATATGGGTCAATTATCGAATTGGGGAGATAAAAGGTGGCTCGTACATGCGTATGCTTGAAGATGTTGCACAATATGGATATTTGATTAAGCCGGTAACAGTAACAGCAAATAACGTACTCGTTGATGGCTTCAATGCAAACCTTATTTCGACAATCAAGGATATGCCCGCACTGATTATTCCCATGGATAACGTAGTTTATGCTGGATACCCGTACGGCGAAAGAAATCTGTAAGCCGGAAGATACCCTTTTTTGATGCATGTAAGCATTAGAAAGGGGTGTTTTTTTATTTCACAAAAAATTCACAAAAATACTTAAATTTAGTATTGACAATCCATCCTTTTGGATATAATATATACACAGTTTAGCAGTCAACAAGAAAGAGTGCTAAAAAAGAAGGTGAATAAATTGTTAGATGATAGAAAAAAACGCATTCTACAAGCTATTGTAGATGAGTATGTTAGCACTGCAGAGCCAGTTAGCTCTGGTAGTATTTCTAAGAAAAAAGGCTTAGATTATAGTAGTGCTACAATCAGAAACGAAATGTCTGAGCTTGAAAAAGGAGGATACCTTGAAAAAACTCATACATCTAGCGGAAGAATACCATCTGTAAAAGGTTATAGACTATATGTAGATGAGTTATTAAAAGAAGATAATATCAGTCTTGATGAAATCAAATACATCAAAGACAAGTTACAAACAAAAGTTAATCAAATTGAAGATTTAATGAAAATTGCAACTAATACATTATCAGAAGTAACCCATTACACAACAGTTGCGATTGGACCTAAAGTCGCAAAACAAATTATTCAAGAGATTAAATTTATATTGCTTGGCAACAGAATGCTTATGGCAATAATTCTTACTAATGAAGGTATGATTAAAGAAACAATCATAAACTTCGAAGAGGATATATACGAAGATCAAATTCAAACAATTAACTTACTATTCAATAGCAAGTTAAAAGGAAAACCACTTGATCAAATTGATGTTCCAATTGAAGAGTATATCTTTAACGAAATGGAAGCTTCAGCGAATATGATTAAAACAATCATAGAGCAGTTAAATAAAGTTATTAATGAAGAATCTAAGCTTTATTTAGAAGGTACAAATAAATCATTTGATTTACCGGAACTTAGCAAAGCTGAAACAGCAAGAAATTTCATGAACATATTGGAAAGCAAAACGGAAGTTGTTGACCTACTTGATAATGATTTATCAAATGATATACACGTATATATCGGAGATGAACTTGACGATGAAAACTTAAAGGACTTTAGCATCGTAACTCTTAAAGGTGATGATAAAGAGATGGGTACCATCGGTATTATCGGACCAAAGAGAATGAATTATTCTAAAGTTATTTCAGTAATGAGATATATACAAAAATTGATAGATCAAGGAGGTTTATAATGGACGATATCGAAAACAGCGAAGTAAACGAAGAATTAAATGAAGAAATTAACAAAAATGATGTCGAAAAAATAAAAGTTTTAATAGAAACTCAAAAACAAGAAATCGAAGAAAAAGATGATCGTATAAAACGTTTAATTGCAGAATTTGAAAACTTCAAAAAAAGAAGTAGCAAAGAAAGAGAAAACTTATATAACTCTATAATCGGAGATATAATTACATCTTTTTTACCAATAATAGACAACTTAGAAAAAGCAGTACAAACAAAGACAGAAGATCAAGAATTTAAACAAGGAATTGAACTTGTTTTAAAACAATTTAAAGATGTTTTAGAGTCAAATGGAGTTAAGGAGATTGAATCAGTTGGTCAAACATTTAATCCAGAGCTTCATGAGGCAATAACATCAGTTCAAGATGATAATCTTGGAGTACAAGAAATTAAAGAAGAGTACAGAAAAGGTTATATGATTGGAGACAAAGTTATAAGACATTCTTTGGTTGTTGTAGCAAATTAGTTATTTACTAATAGATAATATTAGTTTATATAAAAACAAAAGATTACAAAAATAATAGATAACAAGGACGTAAAAAACTTAAAATTTAAGTCCACAAAATTTAAAGGAGGATTTTTAAAATGGGAAAAATTATAGGAATAGACTTAGGAACAACAAATTCATGTGTTGCAGTTATGGAAGGTGGAGAGCCAGTTGTAATTCCAAATCCAGAAGGAAATAGAACTACTCCATCAGTAGTAGCTTTCTCAAAGAACGGAGAAAGATTAATAGGACAAATAGCAAAACGTCAAGCTGTTACAAACCCAGACAAAACAGTTATCTCTATTAAGAGAAAAATGGGATCTGCAGATAAAGTTAATATCGATGGTGAAGAATTTACACCACAAGAAATCTCTGCAATGATTCTTCAAAAATTAAAAGCTGATGCAGAAAGCTATTTAGGACAAAAAGTTACACAAGCTGTTATCACAGTACCTGCTTACTTCAGTGATTCACAAAGACAAGCAACAAAAGACGCTGGAAAGATCGCTGGACTAGAAGTTTTAAGAATTATAAATGAGCCAACAGCTGCAGCTCTTGCTTATGGTGTTGACAAAGAAGATAAAGATCAAAAAATCATGGTATACGATTTAGGTGGAGGAACATTCGACGTTTCAATACTTGATATCGGTGATGGTGTATTCGAAGTTTTAGCTACAAGTGGTAACAACCAATTAGGTGGAGATGACTTTGATGAAGCTATCATGAAATACTTAGTTGATGAATTCAAGAAAGAAAATGGAATTGATTTATCTCAAGATAAATCTGCTATGCAAAGATTAAAAGAAGCTGCTGAAAAAGCTAAAATTGAATTATCAGGAATGCAACAAACAAACATTAACTTACCATTCATCACAGCTGACAGCACAGGTCCAAAACACTTAGACATTACATTAACAAGACCTAAATTTGAAGAATTAATTGGTGACTTAGTACGTAGTACAACAGGACCTGTTAACCAAGCATTAAAAGATGCTGGATTAACATCAAATGATATTGATCAAGTATTATTAGTTGGTGGTTCTACAAGAGTTCCATTAGTTCAAGATACAGTTAAACAAATTACTGGAAAAGAGCCTAATAAAGGAATTAACCCTGATGAATGTGTTGCTATCGGTGCATCTATTCAAGGTGGTGTATTATCAGGAGACGTAAAAGACTTAGTATTACTTGATGTAACACCATTATCATTAGGTATCGAAACATATGGTGGAGTATTCACAAAATTAATTGAAAGAAATACTACAATACCAACAAAGAAATCACAAGTATTCTCTACAGCAACAGATGGTCAAACATCAGTTGAAGTTCACGTATTACAAGGTGAAAGAGAAATGGCTGCTTACAACAAAACATTAGGAAGATTCCAATTAACTGGAATTCCTGCAGCACCAAGAGGAGTACCTCAAATCGAAGTAACATTTGATATTGATGCTAACGGTATAGTTCACGTATCAGCTAAAGATATGGCAACAGGAAACAGCCAAGATATAGCTATTACAGCTTCTACAAACTTATCTGATGAAGATATCGAAAAAGCTGTTAAAGATGCTGAAGCACATGCTGCTGAAGACAAGAAACAAAAAGAAGGAATCGAAGCAAAAAATAATGCATCAAGCTTAATTTACAACTGCGAAAAAACATTAGCTGAATTAGGAGACAAGATTAGCGCTGAAGAAAAAGCTAAAGTTGAAACAGACATTGAAGCATTAAAAGCTGTTAAAGATTCAGAAGATATAGAAGCAATCAAATCTGCAACAGAAAAATTAACAACAACATTCTATGCAGTATCTGAAAAATTATATTCACAAGCACAAGCTGCTGGAGCAGAAGCTGGAGCTGGAGAAGAATCTGGAAATGTTGAATCTGATGAAAATGGAAACGTTTATAATGCAGATTACAAAGTTGAAGATGATGGAGACAACAAATAATTAAGTACAATCGAGGTTGGAGAAAATCCAACCTCATACTTTAACTTTTCGGAAAGGAAAATAGAAAATGTCAGATAAAAGAGATTATTATGAAGTACTTGGAGTAAGCAAAACTGCAACTGACGATGAATTAAAAAAAGCATTTAGAAAACTTGCAAAGCAATACCATCCAGATGCAAATCCTGACAATAAGGAAGAAGCTGAAAAGAAATTTAAAGAAATAAATGAAGCATACGAGACATTATCAGATCCTCAGAAGAGAAAAATGTATGATCAATTTGGACCAGATGGCCCTCAAGGATTTGGAGGCGGAGGAGCAGGTGGATACTATTCTACAGGCTTTGATGGTTTCTCAGATTTTGGAGATATAGGCGATATTTTCTCATCATTCTTTGGTGGTGGTTTTGGAGGTAGATCAAGAAAGAATAACAATGGACCTGTTCAAGGTGCAGATGTTAAGAGCACAATAGATATTACATTTGAAGAATCTTTCTTAGGAGTAGAAAAAGAAGTCATTATCACAAGAAATGAAACATGTACAACATGTGGAGGAAATGGTGCAAAACCTGGTACAGTTATAGACAAATGTAATGTTTGTAACGGAACAGGTCAAGTTAGACAAATACAAAATACACTACTTGGACAAATGCAAACTACAAGAACTTGTGGTACTTGTGGTGGTACAGGTAAAATTATTAAACAACCATGCGATGTATGTAAAGGAAGAGGAAAGATTAGAAAACAAGCTAAGATTAAAATTAAGATTCCTGCAGGTATCGATGATGGTCAAACAATAGTATTAAGAGGTGAAGGTGAAGCTGGATCTAGAGGTGGAGCTAAAGGTGATTTATACATCTTAATAAGAGTAAAGAAACATGGCATATTCACAAGAAATGGAAATGATGTAGTATGTACAGTTCCAATTACATTTACTCAAGCAACTTTAGGAGCAAATCTAGAAATACCAATGGTAGATGGTTCAAAAGAAACATATCAAATACCAGAAGGAACACAAACAGGTACTAAATTTACTATAAGAGGTAAAGGCTTCAAGACTGTAAATGCAGCAAGTCAAGGTAACTTCGTATTCACAGTTCAAGTTCAAGTTCCAAAGCATTTAAGCAAGGAACAAAGAGATATCTTAAATGAACTTGCTAAGACTATGAACGAACAACCACCTATTAAGAAAAAGAATATATTTGGTTTTTAATAATAATTATAGAACCAAAAAGAGATTCGGCCAGTTGTACCGAATCTCTTTTTTGGAATCCTATGTGATTGTTGCCGGGTTATTCTTCCATTAAAATCTTCATAATCTTTTTGCCAATATATTCGGCAGCCTGAAGATTTGTCATGTTCATAGTTTTAGCAACACAGTCAAGAAAATCACAAGGATTGATTTTTGTCAGTTGGCAGAACAGAAAAGCTGTGTCAAATGTGGGGGTGATTTGCATCTGTTCAATTTTTGAAATGTATGACTGACTGATACATTTTCCGTCCGGTGTTTTAGCATCTGCAATCTGTTGCTGAGACATATTTTTTATCAATCGTATATATTTGAAAACTCTGCAGACTGCAAACTCCGGGGGAATGGTATTGTTGTCCTTTGTCACCTTACAAAGTGATTTGAACGGGTTCCGTGTTATTTCCATAAACATCCTCCTTATCAAGGCATATGTTGACGGGCAGAGAGCGCTTGGCTCTTGTTTAACGGAATGATTATATCATCTGTATTATGTAAATGTCAAATTAATAGGAAATGACATGAAAATAATATACGGAAATTTCTTGTAAAAGCTAGACTTTTTAGCATTTTTAGAATACAATTAAGCAAGATAAAGTACATATGAGGAGGACTTTTTATGAATATATGGCACGATATAAATGGAGAAAGAATTAATAAAGACAGATTTGTTTGTGTTATTGAAATTCAAAAAAATGGAAGAAACAAATATGAACTAGATAAAGAAACTGGTATGTTAAAACTTGATAGAGTTTTATATACAGCTACTCATTATCCAGCAAATTATGGATTTATTCCAAGAACATATGCTGGTGATAGCGATCCACTTGATGTTGTGGTTTTATGTCATGAGGAAATTGTTCCACTAACATTAGTTGAAGCATATCCAATTGGTGTATTAAAAATGGTAGATAATGGTGAAGAGGATGAAAAGATTATCTGTATTCCAGTCAATGATCCATACTTAAATGGATTTAAAGATTTATCTGAATTACCAACACAATTATTAGATGAAATAATGCATTTCTTTGAGGTTTATAAACAACTTGAAGGAAAACAAACTACAGTTGATAAGATGCTTGGAAGAGCAGATGCTGAAGCTATTGTTGAGAAATGTATTAATAATTATAAAGAAAAATTTGAAAGATAGGAGACTTTTTTCACATGGAAAAGGTATTGTTTTTTGCAGTTGCCTTTGTAATGTTTGGAGTATTATTATCTAAGTTCCTTAAGAAAAAAGATACACTTTATCTATATTTATTAATTATAAACGTATTAGGAATTTTAATTAGATTCGTTCTTTATAGTAATGATGTAGATACAAGCTTTGTTCTTCTTGGAATTACATATACTATGTCGATAATAATTCCACTTATTGTGGTGGGCCTTGAATTTAAGAAAGTATTTTTACCAGAGATTTTTGCTGTATCAAAAGCAAAAATATTTTTAAAGCTTGGTCAAAATGAACAGGCAAGAAAGATTCTTATTAAATTTATAGAGAAACATCCAAATAGTTATTATTCTCACAAACTTTTAGCAGAGGTGTATGAGAAAGAGGGCAAGTTAGAAGAAGCAATTGATGAATATGTGCTTGCTGTTGATAACAACAAGAAAGACTACGATTCATATTATGAGATTGCGTTTTTACTTAATCAAATAGAAAAGCAAGACGAAGCTAAGAAAATGCTACAAGAATTAATTGATAAAAAGCCTGAGTACTACAAAGCATCAGATTTACTTGGACTAATTCTGTATGACCAAGAGCAATTTAGAGAAGCTGCAAATGTGTATTTACAAGCACTAAAATACAATCCAGATATATATGAGTTATATTATGGACTTGGAATGGTTTATACAAGATTAAATGATTTCCAAACAGCCAGAGAGTACTATGAAAAGGCTGCTCAAATTAATTCAGATGCTTTCCATCCAAAGATGAGCATTGCTCAAATTATGATGTTACAAGGAGAGCTTGAGGAAGCTGAGCAAACATTCTTAGATTGTATGATAGACAAGTATTCTGAGCCGGATGCATATTTTTATTTATCAATAATTTATATGTTAAAGGGTGACAGAGACAGAGCTGTTGGTTATGCAAATATAGCAATTGAGCTTGATAAAAGAATGTATAAGAGAGTTAGCAGACAAGAGATATTTGCTCCAGTTATGAAGGAAATAAGAAGTGGAAAAAGTAAAATACGTAGAAACGATTTAACAAAGCAAGAGTTCAGAACAAGAAGACATTTGGAAGAAATGTTTGCATTAGTTAGCAAAATGACTAACAATGGAAGAACTGTTGATATGGAAGATTGGAGAGCTAAAAAAGTTAAAGAGAGAGCTGAAAAAGACTTCATAGATCGTAATGGACTTTTTAGATTCTAAATGAATAAGATAAGAATAGACCAGTAATGGTCTATTTTTTATTTAATAAACTATTTTATTCTTTAGGAGGTTTTATGAAAAGTTTTGCATGTATTGGCGGAGATTACAGAAACATTTTTTTATCCAGAATGTTAGAAGAAAAAGGAATGGTATTAAATTGTGGATTAGATAGCAAAAATGGAAGCAATTTATATAATTGTTTAGAGTGTAATTATATAGTTTTTCCAATTCCATTTTCAAAAGATGAAAAGAATTTATATACACCTTTATTTGATGGAGAAATACAGATTAAAGAATGTGTAAAAGATGTTAAAAACAAAATTATTTTTGCAGGGAAAATAGACAATAATACAAGATTTATTTTAGAGAAAAATAATAACTTAGTGATTGATATTTTAAAAGAAAAAGACTTTATTATTAATAATGCAATACCAACAGCTGAAGGAATTATTAAATGTATAATTGAAAATACGGATATAACAATTGATAATAGCAATATCTTAATAATTGGATTTGGTAATATTGGTAAGAAAGCATCAGAATTACTTAGTAAATTAAATGCTAATATTTATTGCTACGATATAAATAAACATGAGGTTGCAAATATTGAATCTAGAGGGTATAATGTACTCAATAGTTTAAATAATTATATTGAAAATATGGATGTTATTGTAAATACTGTACCAGCACTGGTTATTAATAAAGATTTATTTAAATTCATTAATAAAGAAACTTTAATAATTGATGTTGCATCTAAACCAGGGGGTATTGATTTTGTTTTTGCAAAAGAAAATGGTTTTAAGGTTATTCAATATCTTGGAATACCAGGAAAGGTAGCGCCAAAGACATCTGCTAAATACATGATGAATATAATTGAAAAATATATAATATAAGAGGTGATAATATGTTTAGAAGTGAAAAAGGAATCACTCGTGTTAGAATTGTTGTACTAGTTTTAGCAATATTAATTATAGCAGCAATGACTATCAGAGTAATGATTGGAGAAAATGGTCTTATTCAACAATGGAAAGAGGAAAGAGCTAAACAACAATATGAAAATAATATTGTAATTGAACTTACAAATTCTACAAAATAAGAAGGATGAAATAGATTATGAGAGTTGGTGTTGATATAGGAGGAAGTCACGTTGGAGTTGGATTAGTAAACTCTAATGGTGAAATTGTTAAAATACATGAAAAATATATAAATGATAAAACTGAAGATACAATGGAAGAGTTTATTCTTGAAGGAATTATTTCAGTTTTAATTGATTGGAAAGAAAACGAAAATATTGAAATACATGAAATTGGTATTGGTGCACCAGGTGTAATACGTAATAACGAAATTGTTAGTAGTGTTAATCTTGGAATTGAGAATTTTAAAATTGGTGAAGAAATCCAAAAGCGTTTTCCAGACATGAAAGTTAAAGTAATGAATGATGCAAAGTGTGCTGCACTTGCAGAGAAAAAATGGGGAAGCCTTAAAGATTATGATGACTGTATATTCATGTGTCTTGGCACTGGAATTGGTGGTGCTGCTTTCTTTGATGGTAAATTAATAGAGCCTAAGAGATGTGCTGGATTTGAAGTGGGTCATATGGTAATCGTTAAAGATGGAAAAGAATGTAAATGTGGCGGAAGAGGATGCTATGAAAGATATGCATCTATGAGACACTTTAAAAGAGATATCAGAGAAAAGTTAAACCTAGAGGAGTCTGTAGATGGAGGAGAGCTTCGTGATATTATAAGAGCAAACATCAACTCAGAAGAAGTACAAAAATCTATCGATGAATTTGTAAAGTACATTGCTGTTGGATTAACAAATTTAGTTAATATATTAGAGCCACAAGTTGTATGCTTAGGTGGCGGATTTGTTAAGTATGAAGATATTCTATTTGATAAATTAAAAGAAACATTCAAGAATTCAAAAGATTTATTCTACAAAGAAGATTGTCCAGAATTAGTAATGGCAAGCTTCGGGAATGATGCTGGAATGATTGGAAGTACATTAATTTTTGAGTAATAATACATAATAAAAAGAAGACTTAGGTCTTCTTTTTTATTTATAGAATAATACAAATTAACCCACCACTGCCTTCATTTATTATACGCTCTAGCGTCTCTTGAAGTTTACCTTGAGCTTCTTCAGGCATGTGATATAGCTTACTTTGAAGTCCTTCATTTACTAGTTCGTGTAAGCTTTTTCCAAAGATATTTGATTCCCATATTTTCTTTGGTTCATTTTCAAATTCGGAAAGCAGATAGTTAACAAGCTCTTCGGATTGTCTTTCGCTTCCAACAATTGGAGATACTTCGGTTTCAATATTAGCTCTAATCATGTGTATAGATGGGGCAGTTGCTTTTAGCTTAACTCCAAAACGAGAGCCTTGTTTAACCATTTCTGGTTCAGCCAAAACGAGCTCATCAATTGATGGGGTGACAATGCCATATCCTTTAGATTTCACTTCTTCAAGTGCTGTTGAAATCTTATCATACTCTTGTTTTATTTTAGAAAAGTTAGTTATTGTTGAGAATAAATCGCCTTCATTTAAAATATCTACACCAGATATTTCAGATATAACCTTATAAAATAGCTCTTCTAGAAGGTAGATAGAAACAGTAACTTCACCAGTACCAAGAGATATATCATTTAGTCTTGTTTCTGTGATTATCTCCGTATTTTTCAAAGACTCAATTTTTGAGGAGATGTTTTTTAGTCTTTTTGTATCAAAAAAGGCGTCTTTTATTTCTGCATACAGCTCTTTTTTTAGAGGATGTGTGCTATCTAAATGATCAACCCATCTTGGAAAATTAATGTTAATTTGCTCTACAGGGAACTCATAAAGAACTTCACCAAATATTCTATTTATATCATTTAAAGATAATTCTTCACAGCTTATAGGGATAACAGAAGTAGAGTATTTTTCTCTAAGTTCATTTGCTAATTTTTTTGTATCATCTGATTCCGGATTTGTACTATTTAATACGATGACAAAAGGTTTATGAAGCTCTTGTAGTTCATATACAACACGCTCTTCAGCTTGTATATAATCATCGCGTGGAATATCAGTAATAGTACCGTCTGTTGTTACTAAAATACCAATTGTAGAATGCTCCTGGATTACTTTTTTCGTACCAATTTCAGCTGCTTGTTCAAATGGTATTTCTTCATCAGACCAAGGTGTTTTTACCATTCTAGGCATGTCATCTTCTAAATATCCAATAGCATTATTTACTAGATACCCAACACAGTCAACGAGTCTTGTCTTCAATGTAATTGAATTATCAACCTTAATCTCTACAGCTTCATTTGGGATAAACTTTGGCTCAGTTGTCATTATTGTTTTGCCAGCTGCACTTTGAGGGAGCTCATCTTTAGCTCTTTCTTTTTTGTAATTATTATCAATATTTGGAATAACAAGTAAGTCCATAAACTTTTTTATAAAAGTAGATTTACCAGTTCTCACCGGACCGACTACTCCAACATAAATATCACCATCAGTACGCTTGGCAATATCTTCATATAATTTTAATTTTGTATCCATTTAAACCTCCTAAATAAAATACGTTTCAACATTCGAAAACTTTAATAAAGTATATTTGTTTCGCATTAGAATATGCATGAAAGCCCCGAAATTATTGCATTAAAGAAATATATTGCTAAATCAAAAATTATATGATATTATAGTGCTCGTGAGGGTGATAAAATGAAAGAAGAATTAAAAAACATAATTGAAAAACTAGAAAACAACAACCAAAATGAAATAATTAATTTAATGACTAACGTGTACACAGACGAAGAAAACGAAAAAATCGCTAGTCAAATTGAAAGAATAAATTTAGAAAAAGTTATGGATTTATATGAGAATGCATCAAACATTCCTTTTATAGATCAATCAAAGATAGAGCATATTGGATATACAGATTTAAGCTCTTTGAATGAAGAAGACTTTAGATCTTTAAAGACAGCTGGTGAAGAAATTATTAAGAGTGGTAAATATGCTGTTATTACTATGGCTGGCGGACAAGGAACAAGACTTGGACATAAAGGACCAAAGGGAACATTTAAAATTGATACAGTAAATGGAGAAAAATATTTATTTGAAGTTATTATTGACTCTTTAAACAAAGCAAAGGAAAAATATGGAGTTGTTATTCCATGGTATGTTATGACTAGTGATGATAACAATGAACAAACAGTTTCTTTCTTAGAAGAGCATAATTATTTTGGATATGATAAAGATAAGGTAAACTTCTTTAAACAAGGAAATTTACCAATGGTTAAGCTTGATGGAAACATGGTTGTTGATTCAAATAAGCTAATTAAAGAAGCATCTGACGGAAATGGTGGTATTTATTCACATTTAAAGATCGATGGAATGCTAGATAAAATGAAAGCAGATGGAATTGAATGGGTATTTGTTGGTGGAGTAGATAATATTCTATTAAGAATAGTAGATCCAATAATGGTTGGATTAACTGTTAAAGAGAATAATCTAATCGCTTCTAAAACAGTTGCTAAGAGAAATCCAGAAGAAAAAGCAGGAGTATTCTGCAAATTAGATGGAAAACCAAAAGTTATTGAATACACAGAGCTTCCAAAGACAATGGCTGAGCAAGTTGATGAAAATGGAAAGTTAGTATATGGAGATATAAATATCTTAAGCCATTTATTAAATATAAAGGCCATAGAAAAATTAGCTGATATCGATTTACCATATCATACAGCATTTAAGAAATCTAATTACTTAGATGAAAACGGAAACTTAGTTGAAGTTTCAGAGCCAAATGCATATAAGTTTGAATCATATATATTTGATGGATTCAGCTACTTTGATGAAATGAGCATCTTAAGAGTTAAGAGAGAAGAAGAATTTGCTCCAATTAAGAATGCGTCTGGACCAGATAGCCCAGAAACTGCAGTTAATCTATATGATGAGTATAACAAAAAATATAATATGTAATTAAAATAAGATATTAAACATAATTATAAAAACAAAAAAGACGAATTTAGTTCGTCTTTTTTGCTTTCTTAAAAGAATTGTTCATCGCCAGGTAAAAAATAATCAACTACACCATAAATTAAAGCACCGATTATTGCGGCCATCCATGATATTACATAGCCAGCTACAAAGAATTGAGTTACATATAAAACTACGGCAGAAAGTACAAACCCTACAAAACCTTTACCGAAAGGACTTGCTTTTAAACCAGTAAATTTAGCAATCAAGAAGTCCATAATACTTAAAACTGCAGTAGCTACTGCTAATGCCCATAAATTGCTAATTTGAAATCCTGGAGTAAAGAAAGCTGTAATTGCAAGAATGATACCAGCTGTAATCATTCTACCAACTATTTGCCATACTGTATTTGAAGTATTTCTTGCCTGACTATTTTCCATATGATTGTCTGACATATAAACCTCCTTGCACAAATGTGCAGAACAACTAATTGTTGTTCAAGCATAGTATTAACAAAAAATAATTTATTATACGAAATAAATTTTTAATTGTAATATTAAAATAATAATGATAAAATCAGTAAAAATAGAAAATGTGGAGAATTATGATGAAAGAGCTCGATGAATGTAAAATTTGTCCGCACAAATGCAAAATAAATAGAAATGAAGGTAAAGTAGGTAGATGTAAAGCTGGAAAAGATGTTAAGATAGCACTTGCATCAATACATAACTACGAAGAGCCATGTATAAGTGGAGTAAATGGTTCAGGTACAGTATTCTTTTCAAATTGTAATTTAAATTGTATATATTGTCAGAATTATGAAATAAGTCAACTTGGCAAAGGAAAAGAGATTACAATTGAACATCTAGCTGAAATATTTATTAATCAACAAAATAAAAATGTTAATAATATAAATCTTGTAACACCAACAATGTACGTTCCACAAATAATCGAAGCAATAAAAATAGCAAGAAAAAATGGATTACATATTCCAATAATATATAACTCAAATGGTTATGAGAATGTGGAAACAATAAAGATGCTTGATGGATATATTGATGTTTATTTACCAGATTTAAAATATTATTCTGACGAGATGTCTAAAAAATATTCAAATGTTGATCATTATTTTGAAACAGCAGTAGATGCTATTAAAGAAATGCAAAGACAAGTCGGAAATCCGGTATTTGATGAAAATGGTATTATAAAAAAGGGTGTAATAATAAGACATCTGATATTACCAAATCATATTTTAAATACAAAAAATATATTAAAATATATAAAAGAAAATTTTGATGAGGAAACATATATTAGTGTAATGGCTCAATATTTTCCAACATATAAAGCAAAAGAAAGTGACAAGATTAATAGAAAAATTACAAAGAAAGAATACAAAGAAGTTGAAGAATATTTATATTGCCTAAACTTAAAAAATGGTTACATTCAAGAGCTTGGAGATCATGAAGAAGAATATGTTCCAACTTTTGATTTATCAGAATAATAAAAGAGGGAAGGAATCAATATGGGAGAGACTTTAGTGGTAGATAGAATTGAAGGTGACATCGCTGTTTGTGAAAATAGATCAAATGGTGTTATGATTAATATTCAGTTATCAAAACTACCAGGAAATGTTAGAGAAGGATCTGTAATTAAGTACTATGATGGAAAGTATAGTCTTGATTCAGATGAACAAAAAAATATAGAAGATAGAATTAAGGATAAAATGGATAGCCTTTGGGAGTAAGAGGATATTTATAAAGTAACGTATGAAAAAATAATTAGGAGGCAAAAGATAAATGAATAAGAACCAGAACAAGAAAAGTAGTGTAGCTGGATCTATTATTACTATTTTAGTTTTAATAGTAATGGCTATATTAGGAGCAAATGGAGATGGGTTATATTCTACTCAGGCTCAAAACGTAGAGCAAGTTGATAACCTTGAAAATGTTACAATACATACAGGAGAGGGAGTTATCTCTAAAATACCAAACGATGGGAATTTAAGAGTATATTGTTTAGATGTTGGACAAGGAGATAGTATTCTTGTTGTAAATGAAAATAAAACAATGTTAATAGATGCAAGTACAAATCAAATGGGGTCAAGGGTTGTTAAATATTTAAAAGATTTAGGAATAACTAAAATTGATTATTTAATAGGAACTCATCCTCACGAAGATCATATCGGTGGATTAGATGATGTTATAAAGAGCTTTGAAATTGGAAAGATATATATGCCAAAACAACAAGCTAATACAAAAACATTTGAGGATGTATTAGATGCTGTTAAAAGTAAAAAATTAAAAATATCTGCTCCAACAATAGGTGAAAAGTTTAAAGTTGGAAATGCTGAATGTGAGATAATGTCTTGTAAAAATAATGTCGAGAATTTAAATGATTGCTCAATTGTAATTCAAATGAATTGTGACGGAGTGAAATATTTATTTACAGGAGATATGGAATCTGAAGTTGAAAATTCTAGAAATTGGAACCAAGTAGATATATTAAAGGTAGGACATCATGGATCTAAAACAAGTTCAAGTAAAAACTTTTTGGAGCAAATAAAACCAAAGATTGCATTAATATCTTGTGGAGAAGGTAATGATTATGGACATCCACATGATGTAGCTGTAAAAAGACTAGAGAAAATTGGAGCTAAAATATATAGAACAGACAAAGATAAAACGATTATGGTTTTACAAGAGAAAAAATAATATATTAATAAAAAGACAAATTGCTATGCAATTTGTTTTTTTTATAAAAAAAAGAGCGAACCCGGCGGAAAGAATCCCGCCGAGCCGCATGAACATTGACAATTATTTAAATTTGTTTTCGGCTTAGTGCAAGGTTTTAGTTAGCTAACAGCAACCTGCACGATGTAGAGGTCGCCAATCTTTTCAGAAAAGACGACGTATTTTTTTTCACCGTAGTACACGCTTCCAAGGATATCAACACCCTCTTCATCGTAATATGAATTGTCTGCAACTTCACAGCAAGGTACATAGATAATATACTCAGCCATACCATCGCAGTGAATGAAGGAAAGTTCAACATAGTTGTCCTTCTGGGATACAGATTCAAGTTCATAACGGTAGCTAAAAAGATCGGAAACGAGTTCTACATCTTCGATTCCAACGGGGTAGTCATTACTAAACATGGTTGCAGCCATTGCTGTACCAATTGTAGACTCGACCACGTTTAGCATGTACTTATCATCTCGAACAAACACCTGATACCAGTCGCCTTTATATTCGGTAGCAACGATATAGTTATAGTCAAGGTCTTCATTGAAAACAATGTTAACTCCCTTGGTAAATTGAATCGAGAAATAAGTCATACCATCTTCCCAGAGCTCAACATAGATTGCCTCGAGATCTTCCTGAACGACCTTATCAAAATCACTCAAAAAAGCATTGATAAAGAACCAGTCGCTAGAATCTTCGACAGTAAAGTCGGATACGAGATACTCGGTGAGCACAGGAATGGGCTTTTTGTAGTTAGGATCCACGATGTCGAGTTTATACTTGTTACCATGGATGAATACTTTGTAGATAAGCCCATCGTATTCCGTCTGCACAATATGATCATTCTCGATATCGAGATTGTAGACCACATTGTAATCTTTCTCCCATTCGGTAGTGAAGTAAATCACATTATCCTCAAGGAGATCAAAGTAGATCTTTGCGTCATCTTCGTGAATGACCATTTTGAAGTCGCTCAAAAAGGTGTTGATGAAGAACATGTTGTTTTCATCGCTAGGATTAAGTTCCGAAGCCACCGTAAGTACATGAGACGGAGAATAATCGACATCCGCATTAGAAACGCGGTAAGCACGGACAACATCGCATACGCGATAGTCCGGGCTGCAGTGAAGAAGAGCATCCTTGATGAGCTCAACGTCACAGCTATCGACAACGCCATCACAGTTAACGTCGTAGGTGGTGCTGCCATCGATTGCAGAAGCAGCATGGGCAGAAATCGCGGGGACGGCCAGCAGAACAAGCAGTGTGCACAGGAGTGCCATCATGCTTTGCCGGATGATCGAAATAGAGTAATGCATTTTCATAAGTAGTTTTCCTTTCTTTCTAAGTTTGTCAATGTTCACGCTCATACGGAATGGATAATCCCGTGTAGCTCATTATACTACTTATTTATGTAAATGTAAAGCAAAGAGAAATAATTAAAAATCATAGACAAAGAAATGAATATGTGTTAATATAATAAAGCATATGCCGATGTGTTGGAATTGGTAGACGAGGCAGACTCAAAATCTGTTGTCAGTGATGGCGTGTGGGTTCGAGTCCCACCATCGGCACCACAATATAAAAAGGAGACATCTACGACTAGTCGTGGATGTCTCCTTTTTCTGTGAGGAGGAAAGAATCAGTTGGTCATGCTGATCTTATTATTCCTCACAATATTTTTGTCTAAGCCGTTCAACCTCCAGCTTAATATCAACAAGTGTCGAATAAATATGTCTGGTTTGTTCAACATTTTGATATATTGTTTCCATGTCGCGATAACTGCGAATTGCGTCCTCGACCATTTTCAGTACTGAATCACTGAGATCGTTGTATCCATAGTACCGAATAGTGATCCCTTTGTAAGTAGCCTCTTTTGGCTCATCGGTTTTGTCAATTTTGCCTGAAAGCAGTTTCTTGTATACCTCGTTGTATACTTTTGTTACATAAAAGGCTTTTCGAATGAATGCCTTAGTAGGTGTAACGTTGAATACAATGAGATGTGCAATGAGAAGGCTGACAAGCAAAATAAACAGAATCAAAATAAACTTAAAAGCCATTTGGTTTCCCTCCTGAAACACACACATGGATCAAAGAGCAGAGTGACCAGCTCTACTCGGTTTACCAAAGGTAATGTGTATATAATATCGTGAATTCAAACATTTGTCAAATTTATGTTATTTGATTTATAATACAAAAAGTGGTATAATTAATATGTTAACTAAAGAGAGGGGGAATTTGTATGAAGATTAAAGGTTCTTTTTTACAAAAATTTTTATTAGTAGTTCAGGTTGTATTTATGCTAACAGCTATTGGAATAGATATATACATGAATGTAAAACATAATTATAATTTAGCTATAGCAAATATATCAAAGGCATTACTATATTTCTGCATTGGATTAGGATTGGTTATTTCTTTATTACAACCAGAGGATGAAACAGATAAAGATGAAGAGAAAAGCGAAGAGAAAAAAGACGAAGAAAAATAATTTAATAATTAAATAGTAAAAATATCATTCTGTTAAAGAATGATATTTTTTTGTTTGACTTAATACGTGTTTGTGGTATTATAAAATAGATTTTGATTAATGAGGAGTAATTGTCATGATGAATGTAAATGAAGAGTTAAAAAAATATATTGAAGAGAAGGTATTTCCTGAATATTCAAAGAATGAACCAGCACATAATATTGAACATATTAAATATGTAATAAATAGAAGTTTTAAATTTGCAGATTCTGTAGATAATATTAATTATGATATTGTATATACAGTTGCTGCATATCATGATATTGGACATTGTATAGATCCAAAGAAACACGAAATTATTTCAGCAGAAATGATGATGAAAGATGAAAATTTAAAGAAATTTTTTACAGAAGGGGAGAGGAAGGTCATTAAAGAAGCTATAGAAGATCATAGAGCTTCAAGTGATCATGAACCAAGAAGTATATATGGAAAAATTGTTTCAACTGCTGATAGAAATAATACAGTTGAAGCATGTTTAAGAAGAAGTTACACATATGGAAAAAAACTTGAACCAGATTTTGATGATGAACAACTTTTTGAAAGAGCGTATAATCATCTTGGAAAAAAATTTGGTGAGAATGGATATGCAAAATTTTTCTTCAAAGATGAAGAATATGAAAATTTTTTGAAAGAAATTAGAGCATTATTATCTGATAAAGAAAAATTTATGAGTACACAAAAAGCATATATTAAACAATTAAAAGATGAGGGAAAGATATAGTCATATATAAAGTTACATAAGTCGTAAGTTACATAAAACAATGGAAAATATTACAAAAAACTTACTAGGGAAATAAAATGTTCCAAGGTTATGTAATATAAATGTAATATAACTGAAATATATCTGTAATTGTAGTTTTATGTAGTAAATAGTATAATAATATCGTTAAAGTACACTGATGATAAAGGAGGACGAGTTGCATGGCTAAGAGTAGCAACGGAAATGTTAAAATGATAATTACGGAAGAGAAGATTCTTGCTAATATAGAAAAAATAAAGAAGATGATAAATCCAAATAGTAAGAAGCAAATTGTTCAATTGGAGCAAGACAGCTACTTTTTAGATTTAATAGCTTCTATCAAATCATATTTAGAGGAATATCCAAAGGAAGAGCCATTTCCAAGGGATGTTTATGATGCTGCATATGATTTAGTAGAATATGCAACTTCACAATTCGAAGACAATACTAAAAAGATAGAAGAATTAATTCGTCAAAGAGAAACAAATATTGGATTATCAACTGAATTAAAAGAAGTTCTTGCAGCAGTAGATGAAAAATCTCCAAGCTGGAAGAAATTAGTACAAGATATTTCTGGAAAAGTTCCAGAAGATGTTGTGGACTCATTGGGTGTAATGGGTAGAGCAAAATCTAAAAAGACACAAACATATCTTGATTCATTAAATTTAGTTAATACAAAAATATCTAACTTAGAATCTAATTTATATATCGAAGTAGACATGGAGAGAATAGAAGATAGATCTAAAGCTCTAAGTTACATTGGTATAGAAATAGCTGAGTCATTAAAAGATATTCAAAATATAGAAGAATCTAAGAAAGCCGAAGTTGCTGAGCCACTTGCTGAACAAGCTACTGCAGAAGAAACTGCAGTTGTAGCTGCTGAACAACAAGATGAAGCAGGATTATTAAATGAAGAATCTATGGATGTAATGGCTTATACACAAAACATAGAAACAAAACCTACATTATGGGAAAGAATTAAGAACATGAAGTTAATAAGAGGTATTAGATACCTAATGAAAATTAAAGTTGTTCTTGAATTACCTGAACCAGACGATAACAAATAATATAAAGTCCACGAATAGTCGTGGACTTTTTTTTATATTAATTAATTTATATATAATAGAAGAGCTCCGACTGAGGCAATTCAGTCGGAGCTCTCTAAAGAGGTAAACGAACAATGACAGAGTCATTGTCGCTGGCGGCGTATCCGCCTTACGTAATATTCGAATATTATCAGGCATTAAAAATGCCGAGTAACAGTCGGCATTATACAACTAAATAAAAAAAATGTAAATACTTATTGTGAAAATATTGTAAATAAAAATGTTGAAGATTAAAGCATAATATGATATAAAATTGTCATGAAAGGAGAGATTAAAATGAATAAAAAAATCTTATCAAGAATTTTTGCCGTAGTTTTAATGCTAGGAATTATGGTATCATGTGGAAAAGTTTTAGCATACTCTGAAGACGGAATGTCTATTGATATACCATCTTCATATAGCGAAATGGGTGACAGAACATGGATGAAAAGTTATACTCAATCATTCAACATCCAAATCGAAAAAAATACAAAGGGAGAAGCTGCATCAAAATCTGCTTTAGATGATTCAGTTGAAGAATTAAAGAAACAATATGCTGGATTAACAGTTTCTAAATCAGAAGTTACAAAGCTTAATGATTACAAATGTTTATACATTGAATCAAGCTATTCTGGAATGAAGATAGTTCAATATGCTATCCCAACAAAGGAAAAAATCTATGTATTAACATTTGCTGGAACAGGTGATATTACTGAATCAGAAGATGTTAAAGCTATGTTAAAATCTTTCAAGATTGAAAATTACAAAGAGCCAAAATCAGGATCAGCTGTAGGTGTTATATTAGCAATCGTTGTTATCGCTGGTATAGCTGGAGCTGCTGTATACTTCATGAAGAAGAAAAAAGCTCAAGCTTAATTATAGATAAAAAAGACATCGTAGGATGTCTTTTTTTTTATGTATATATTAATAAAAAATATCATAATAAGTTGAACATAAATTAGATTTATGATATAAATGTAATCATGAAGGGAGAGATGTAAATGAAAAAATCATTATGCACAAAAATCGTTGCAATAATAGCAATGATGGTAATTATGCTTGCTGGAAACTCAGCACTTGCATACGTTGGAGATGGATATTCAATTGATATACCATCAACATATACAAGTGGAGGAGATAACGCTTGGGTTAATGCAACAAGCAAATCAACAGTTAATGTTCAAGTTGTTGAAAATACATCAGGAGAAACAATTTCTCAATCATCATTACAAGATTCAATTGATAGCTTAAAGCAATCATATAGTGGAATTGTAATTGAAAAATCTGAAATCACAAAATTAAATGGAATGGATGCATTACATATTGTATCTAGCGTTTCAGGTATGTATTTAGAGCAATATGCTGTAATTGGTGGTAGCAAAGTTTATGTATTAACATTAGGAGCTATGGAGAAATCATGGTTATCTTCAAGCGAAGCTACAGGAATTGTTAGTTCATTCAAAGTAACTGGTGCTTCAACATCAGGAACAGGTACTACTACAGGTACAACTAACACTGTAAACAATGTAATCAATAGTGTTAATAATACTATAAACAACACAACAAACAATACTAACACAGACAACAAAATAACAAATACTGATGATGATGACGATGATGAAGACGAAAAAACAAGCAAGAAAAAATCATCAAAGAGCGATGACGATGATGATGAAGAAAATACTTGGATTATCGTTGCAATAGTTGCAGGTGTAATTGTATTTGCATTAATTGCAATCATTATAATTGTAGCTATAGTTGTTTCTGGAAAGAAAAAACAACAATATTAAAATAAATAAAAAAGACACTTAAAAGTGTCTTTTTTTTATTTATTTTTATTTTATAAAGAGTATAATTATTGTATAAGCGTAATGAAAATGATATAATCCCGTTAATTTGAAGGAGTTTGAGAATTATGAGCGAAAATAATTCAAAGAAAGTAATTATTAAATTAAAAGAGAGCGGTAAGAATTATTTGCTGTTTAATGATGGTAGTATCGAAGAAGAAAATGGAAAAGCTCTAGATAGAGAAAAAGATATTGTATTAATTAATAAAATCATGGATAGATTTAAACATGGTTTTACAGATGATTTATAAAAGAGGATACAATGAAGAGAATAGTTAGTAAATTTGTTTTAAAAAGTAGAATTGACAAATATGTAAAAAAGCTTCCAATTGATGAAAGATTTAAGCCAATAATATCTGATATTGTACTTAGAAGAGCTGCTCAATTTAATAGAACTTATGGCGAATTAAGAACCGATCTAGAGGCTTTAACAAATAATCTTGAACGTATAAGAATTGTGGCAAGGTCAAAGATGGCTATGCATAATTATGCTCTAGCGATATATAGTGGAGAGGATAAAGAAATCCTTATTTCAGAAGATACTCTTAATGAGACACCAGAGCGTATATATCAAATCATTGCTCACGAGTTGTTCCATGTTATGCTAAAGAATAACCATGGTATTGATAGATTGGATAAACAAAATCACATACTTGGAACAAGAAGTAATTTATTTCAAGAGCTTATTGCTGAGAAAGGTTCATACAGATTAACATATCCGGTAGAAAATGATTATAGAGGATTTAATAGCAACGTATCTGGATACGATGATATTAGTTTTATTCTTGATTTTATTGAAGCAACATATGGTGTTAATGAACAAGATGTTATAAAACATTCTTTAAATGGAAGACGAGAATTAGCTAAGTTTTTAGCAAGCTCAATTGGTGAAGAAATATACGAGGCAGAAGAATTTTTGGATGAGATTGAAGTTGGTGGAACACTTCTATTTTCGACATTATATGATAATAGTGAATCACGAAGTCCAAAGAATAAGAGCAAAGAAGAGATAGATGAGGATATAATTGCTGGTATAGACTCAATGTTCTCTATATGCCAAAGTAAAATTGAAGATCGTTTAAGAGATACAGAGGCATATACGATTGAAGAGCTTAAAGCTCTCAAGGAAGAAATTGCATGCTGTGAATATAGATTAATTAATGTGTTAAGAAACAGATTAAGGTATTTTAATTCAGAGCTTAATATTGATGTTGAAAATCTGTGGAAAAAATGTCTTGGAGATTATGCAGAAGATGTAATAACCAGACTAGGTGATATGGAACAACTAATAGAGGATAATGGAATAGCAAAGACTGTTTCTAGGGTGGATTGTGTAAGTGCAGTTCGAGGATATACATTCGATGATGATGAGTTTTCCAGAAGATTTTTAACAGCTAGATCAAGTGATAGATCATTTACAATTTTGAAGTCAACTATTGATAGTAAAAAGGAACCTGCAATTTATACTGAAGGATGGAGAAATAAACATATTATCAAAAAAGTTGAACAAATAATTGTAAGTGAAAAAGAGAGCAGTCTTGTATCTCGTCTAATTGCACCAAGACTTGCATATGAAGCTCAATCAAGAGAGAGAGCTATAGATATTTATAAACTTGATAATGGTCAAAAGCGTGCATATGAAGATGAACTAAAAAAGGTTCAAGAAAGCCAAGCAAGCGATGGAAAATCTAAAGATGAAGATACAGAAGAGATAGATGATAGTAATGAAAAATAAAAAAACAAATTATTTTTTTAGAAGCATTGTGCATCGCCAATTAATGTGTTATGATGAGTTCATATTCTCTAAAGAGGAGGTAAATGACACATGGCAAAGCAAAAGTCTGGCAAAAACCCCAATCCCTCTCAGAAGAAGGTTGAACAGAATGAGGCAGGAAGTATCGTCAATTTCCGTTCGACCGACGACAACGAGGCGAATGCTGGAAGGCAGGCTGCCTTGAAGTGTGGTGCATGTCGTGTTGGTACACGGCCTGTAGACCTTGAGCAAGTGGAGTCCTTTGCAGAATTCAGATCCAAGTCTGGTGCGAAGGCGTTCCGCAATTCATGGCTTAAGAATCGTAAAAAGAGTTGGCCCGTCGTGGAAGATCTTGCAGAAGGAGGATAAGAAACTACGCTAAACTCGGATACTCAGAGAGATTAACGTCAAACTGAGGCAGTGTTGGTTTCGCTCAGGGGTTAAACCCAGGCAATTGAGTGTAATCGAGACCAAAAGGGAGCCCCGCAAATACCATGGGCTCCTTTTTGATATTTATACATATAAGCTAAGAAGATTTTCTGTAGAAAAATCTCCAACTTCATAACAAGCAATGTGTAAATTCATAATATTATCATCATTACATTCAATTTCTTCAGCATATTTTTTTACAATATAAATACAATCTGAGTAATTTAAATTTCCTTGTTTAATCCATTTACAGAAGAATAATGTCTTTATTATAGCAATACTAACTGCCATGAATTTTATTGGTGAAAGAATATCCTCGCTATAAATACCACGTAAAAAGTATCTATATATGTAATAGATTGCAAGATTCTGTAAATACTTTTGAATGTCTGAATTTTCTTTTTCAAATAAATCAAATTTATCCATATTATTTTTATATATTTCAAAAGAATTATTTAAATAATTAAACCAGTTAGAGTCGTTTTGCTCTAGCTTTAATAAATATTTAAATATTGGTTCAATATTTTTTTGTTCAACAGAAGAAACATTAAAAATATCTTCATCATCTAACATATCCGAATCTATATTCTGTTGCAAGGTATTTGCAAACCATAAAATATCTGCAATTTTTTGATTTAAGCTCATAGATTTATCAGATAAATATTCAAATATTTTAGCTCTGTTATCACGAAGATAATCATATACTTCTTCATTATAATCACAATCAAATATTTCGTTTGTTTCTTCAGTATATGTAGTAAATTTATCTTCTTGGGACAATACGCTTCTACAAGCTTCCTCGCAGTATATACCAAGTCCGCATTCAATTCTGTCTTTAAAACATTCATAGAATCTAGGATGCTCTGTACATATTTGGCAAAGATGGTCTTCACCAAGATTAATATATATATCACATAAATTATTTTCATTTAAGAATGGACATCTACCATTAGGCTCTAATTTAAATTTAGACTGTTTTTCAAAGTCAATTTTAGAGCGTAATTTATCTCCAAATTCACCTGGAACAGACTTGTAAAAATCAGCTGTTTCTTTATCAATAAGTATTTCCCAGCCAGCAGAGCAACAGCTTGTTTTACATTTAGAAGCTATACAATTAAATCTTTTGTAATACGATGGATATTCAATAATCATAAAATCCTCCTAAAAAACTCCTAAAATTTCTACTATTATATCACAAAATGACGAAAATGTGGTAAAATAAGGAAAATAATGTTTTGAAAGGATGTTGAATTTGGGACAAATTAATAAAAATCCAGAAAAAAGAGAGTGGCTTATTAATATAATAATTGGAACAAGACAAGAAGTGTTAATGAAGTTAAGAGCTTTATCCGATAGCTACGATAGAGAAATATATACAATGTCTCAAAAAAATGCTATTGAGCTAGAGATAAGAGAAATAGCTGAACTTGTTAGTGAAAAAGAAAAAGCATTGGAAAGAAGAGAGTCAATTAATAGATCTGTATACGTTCCAGAAGTAAAAGAAGGTAGCTTGGTTGATATGGTAAGAAAAGATGCACTTAAGTTATTAAAGGAGATAAAAGAGGGCATATTAGCTGTAGAGTATGATGGGGAGTATGCAATCGTGGATAGAGAGCTAAGTGAACTTGCTGATTTAATTAAGGATAAAGATAGATTAATCCGTTCAAAGGTACAATATTTTTATAGAGGAGGAACGGAAAACCCTCATTTAAAAGAATATTTTAAAATGGAGTCTGCTCAAGAAGTGGAGTAGAATTATCATGTTGGAGGTAGTATATGGCAAATTTAGAATTATATAGAATATTTGTTGAAGTAGCAAAGGAAAAGAATTTAACTCGTGCAAGCGAAAAACTTCATATATCACAACCAGCAGTTACAAGACATATAAAAAATTTAGAAAATGAATTAAACATGGTTCTATTCAAAAGAACAAATGGAATGGAATTAACAGAAGCGGGGAAGAGACTATACAATGAATTATCAACAGCTATCGAAAAAATAGTTGATGTAGATAAAAAATATAGCTTGTCTAATGAAATTATTTTAGCAACATATGGAACAATGCTAAGTAAAGTATTAAGTGGTCCAATTGCAGATTTTTATTCTAAAAATAAGAATTCAAAAATAACAGCTATAACTGATAATTCGAGAGTATTAAATAATCCTCTTCTAAGCGGAGATATAGATATTGCAGTACTAAGAAAATATAATGATGATGAATATGATAAAAGCAAATATAAATACATTGATCTAGGTAAAATAGATTTTTATATGGTTGCTAACAATAAATCAGATTTATGCAAGAAGAAAAAAGTAAAGATAGAAGACTTAAAAGGAAAAATAATCTATATTCCAAGGGGTGATAATAATTCAACGAATGCATTCCAAAAATTGATAGACAAATTCAATTTAAGTAGTGAAGTTAAAAGAATAGATTCTGTTTCAATGTCACAGATTATTCAAGAATTTGATGATTGTGTTGGTATTGCAAATAGTATGTATTTAGCAAAAGAGCTAGAAAAAGGGCTATATACTGTATTAGATGTTGATTTTGAGATATCACCAATAGAGATAGGAATTTATTATAGAAAAGATAATAGCTCTACAGAATTAAAGAATTTAGTTAAGGAATTAAAGGATTTTCTAAATAAAACGAAAAGAAATAACAATTATAACAAAATGATATAATTAAATAAAATATAAGCATTTCAAATCGCTGAAAATGCCTGCTATAATGCAAATAACAAAGCATTATGGCAGGCTTTTATTGTTAAGAAAAATAATTAAAGGATGTGATTTATTTGGTTTTAGTAAATTTATTTTTTGAATTCCTAAAGATAGGAGCATTTTCATTTGGGGGAGGAATGGCGACACTTCCATATGTATATGAAATGGCAGAAAGAACTAATTGGATAAAAGCTGAAGAAGTTACTAATATTTTGTCGGTATCCCAGGCAACACCAGGTCCGCTTGCATGTAATATTGGAACAATTGTAGGTATGAATGCACATGGAATTATAGGCTCATTTATTGCTAATATTGCATTTGTACTTCCAGCAATTTGTTTTATGGGAATATGCTTTAAAATGATAAAAAAAATACAAAGTAATAATAAGGCAAATGATATTATAAAACTTGTAAGGGTAGCAGCATTATCCGCTATGATCACAAGCTCTCTAACTTTATACAAAAGTGCATTTTTTGTGGATAACAACTTAATAAATGTTAAAGCAATTACTTTAGGAATAATTATTTTTTTTGTATCTAGAATTAAAAAAATTCCAACAATTGGATTGATGATTGCATCAACAATTGTGGCTGGAATTATTGTGGTGTAGGAGGAGAATATGAAAAATAATATAAAAGAATATATAAGAAATTATTTAAAAATAATATATGTATTTTTTATAATTGGATTAGAATCTCTAGGTAATATGTCAGCTGTGTCCGCAATATTAGAAGAAAACTTAGTTAAAAAACATAAGATGGTTGAACAAGATGATATTATTGACTCTGTTACGATGGCAAGACTTGGTCCAGGAGCAATAACCGCTAATGCAGTTGCATATTTAGGAAATAAAATAGCCGGATTTTTGGGTGGCATTATAGCAGGAATTAGTTATACTATAGCACCATTAATCATTTTTTTAGTTATATATGGTTTTTTAGATAAAGTATTGGAACTTAGATTTGTTCAATCTGCATTAAATGGATGTTTGATATACATATGTGTTATTTTTTTAGAAACAATTTATCAAATGGGAAAGAGTATACTGCAAGATAAGCTTAATATAGTATTGTTCACACTTGCTATTATAATTGAATTAACATTTAATTTACCTTGTATGTATATAATAATTAGTGCAGTTATAATTGGATTAATTAAAATATTTGTATTTCAAAAAGGAGAACAACAATTATTACCTCCTTGTGATAAAAAAATAATATAAGTTGTAAGAAAATATAAAAATATGGTAAAATTATTTTGCAAAATCATTGTTAAAGTAATAAAAATATAGACCTTGAAAGTGCCGAAAATACGTACATGCAACTTAACGTAGCAAAGAAAAAACAAGTTGCAAACGTAAGTTGGTAGCAAAAATGTAGACGCAACTTTAGAATTGAACATAGGAGGTAGATAGATATGAGTTTATCAGATAATTTACAAAATTTAAGAAAAATTAAAAATATGTCACAGGAGGAACTTGCAGAAAAATTAAATGTATCAAGACAAGCAGTTTCAAAATGGGAAAGTGGAAATGGTTATCCAGAAACGGAAAAAATTATTTCTATCTGCGAAATTTTTGATTGTAGTATGGATGAGTTAGTAAAAGGAAAGATTACTGAAGATGTAAAAAAAGAAAAGAATGAATATGATTCTGTAATGAGTAAAATTGCTAAATCAACTTCATTTGCAATTGGACTAATATTATTAGGCGTTTCAATTATGCTCACAATATTAGGTTTAGCTCCAAATGAACAAGCAGAAGATCAATATGCTTTAATTGGTGTAGTTATGATATTAATAGCGGTAGCATTTGCAGTTCCAATTTTTATAATGGATAATATGAAGCTTGAAAACTTTAAAAAGAAGAATAAAACAGTTGCTAATATATATTCAGAAGAAGAATTGGACTCTGGAAAAATAAAAGCAACAAAGTTCATTGCACTTGGAACAGCACTTATACTTATAGGTGTTGTAGTAATGATGACATTAACAGGATTAAATGTTTTTGGCGAAGATAGTGTATTACCAGTAGCATCATTAATGTATTTTGTAACAGTTGGAGCTTCACTCATTGTTTATGGTGGTAAACAACAAGAAAAATATGAAATAGAAGAGTATAATAAAGTTAATTCTGATGAATACAAAGATGTAGAAAAGAAAATAGGTAGTATTTGTGGAGTAATAATGATTATTGCTACAATTATATACTTGATTTGGGGATTCATATTTAATAGTTGGAACATAAACTGGTGTGTATATCCAGTAGGTGGAATGCTATGTGGAATTGTTGCTATTATCTTAAAAAAAGGTGATAAATAATATTTGGGTAATAATACCTGTATGATATTGATATTTTCAAGTGCTAAAAATTGCAAAAAAATGCGAATAATTATGACTACTAAAATATTGACTTTTTGGCGATTTTATGATAAAAATTAATCAAATCAGATAGGTAGCTAGAGCGATTAGAAGTGAGGACATCACTATCTAATGGCTCTTATTTTTTGTTATGGGGGAAAACGCTAAAAAGAGGGCTTAAATGAAAGCCAAAAATGAAGAAAGGAAGATAGGCGATAGAGCATAACAAAACTACCAAACTTTTCACAATAATTATTTTTATATTATTAAGTAATGGGCAATTACATTGCTGTAGTAATAAATTATCAAGAAAAGGAGTGGTGTAGCATGGGCAAAATATTAGTTAGTTATTTTTCAGCAACGGGCGCGACAAAAAGGTTGGCGGAAAAAATGGCAGATGTATTATATGCAGACATTTTTGAAATTAAGCCAGAGATTAAATATACCACAGAAGATTTAAAATGGCCTAGCAGAACAAACAGGACATTTTTAGAGATGAGAAACAAAAGATTTAGACCGTTGGTAGAGAACAAATTGGAAAATGTTGATGAATATGATACTATTTTTTTAGGATTCCCAGTTTGGTATAATACAGCTCCAACGATAATTAATACTTTTATAGAAGAGAATCATTTGGATGGAAAAGATGTATATGTATTTGTAACAAGTGGTGCACATACTGTAGACAAGAGCTTTAGAGATTTACAAAGAACATATCCAAAAATAAACTTTATTACAGCCAAAAGATTCAGCGGAAGATTCCGTGCAAAAGATTTATTACATTGGGTTGAATACAGAGTAGCATAAGTAACCAGTCAAATTATTTTGGCTGGTTATTGTTGTGTTTATTGATTTAGGAGCTATATGTAACTTGAAAAATCGCCTTTTTTATGGTATAATTAGTTATTCGAGGAAATAAACTAAGAAGGTGATTATATGGAAAATAATAAAGATTATAAAGTTATTGCTAAAATGTTAAGTATAGCATTAATTGATGATTTTAGAGGATTTCTTGTTGAAGGTATTAAGGCTGTTGAAGTTCCAGATGATAGATTACATGCTGAGGTTGCTCTAAAGGAAATGATGAAGATTCCAGGATGGCATCATGAAAGCGGTGTTGGAGAAGATCCAATTGTTGAGCTTATGAAAGAAAAAAATGCAATCTATATTAGTCAAATACCTATTCCGAACAAGCCAGGAAAATATACAAGAATCGTTAGTTTTATCAAAGATAAATACAGAGATAAAGTTTTATATAAAGGTGAAAATAAAGAAGCAAGAGAAATGCTTATAGACATAGCAACTGGTATGGGATATACAGTCGATGAATATAGACTTCTTCCACGAAAAGAAACGGGTGTAAAAACACCTGTTGATGTTGAGAGACATACCGGTAAAGTTGTTATTAAGAGCCGTAAGCTAGATGTTGAACCACCACGTTCAATAAAAGAAGGAGATAAACCAAAATTTGATAGAGCTGGTAACTTCATAGGATTTATTTCTGGTGGTAAATTTATAAATAAAGATCATTATCCAAGATATAATAAAAGTATGAACAGAGATCTTCCACAAAGAATAACAAATGTAGGTTTGAAAATACCACAAAAAGAAGATGCAAAGAAAACTAAGAAAAGTGGAAATGAAGAACAAGGTGATAGATAAATGTATTAAAAATAATTAAAAAGAAGAAATAGAAGTATTTCTTTTTTTTTTTGCTTTTTATAATATAGTTGAAAAATATTGAAAAGTGTAGTAAAATAGCACCATTGATAGATTATTTCAAGGAGATTAAATTGGATAATAAAAAAGTTTTAGAAAATATTAAAAATTTAACTAAAAATGAGCAAAGAGATTTATCTTATGACGAGCTATATGAAATGATGAGTAAAATGGATGATAAAGAAATAACAGAGCTTAGCAATATTATTGGTTATCCAGTATTTACAAGATTATGTATGGCTGATTTGAAGCATAAATTTGTATTATTACAAGATGGTGCTGCTGCGATTGTTGTAAATGAAAATGGTCAAATTCTAATGCAGAAACGTATAGATAACGAGATGTGGGGGCTACCAGGAGGATGCCAAGAATTAGGTGAAGAATTTGAGGATACGGTTGTTCGAGAAGTATATGAAGAAACAAATCTAGTGGCTAGAAAAGAAGACTTAAAACTTATCGGAGTTCTATCTGGAGAAAGTAGAAAAAGATGTTATCCAAATGGAGATGTTGTTTTTAATAATACAGTATTATATTTAGTCGATAAATATACAGGAGGGCTAAAATGGAATGAAGAATCTTGTGACATGAGATTCTTTGATTTAGAGAATCTTCCAGAAACAGAAAAACAACATGATGCAGACTTAATAGAAGCATATAAAAAATATAGAGGAGAGAATTAATTTGAACGTAGAAGAACAATTAGATTTTATTGAAAAAGTTGGAAAAATAAACGCTGGTAAAAATTTAAAATATACAATCTATACAATGGGTTGTCAATTAAATGAAAATGATTCTGAAAAAATATCTGGTATGTTAGAAAATATGGGATATTCTAAAACAGAAAACATGGAAGATGCAGATGTCATTATTTATAATACTTGCTGTGTTAGAGAAAATGCAGAGGATAAATTATTTGGTAAGCTTGGTGAAGTTAAAAAGCAAAGAGAGCAAAAGGGGACTATAATTGCTATTTGTGGTTGTATGATGCAAGAAAAACATATAATTGATAAGATTAAGAAAAGCTATAACTTTGTTGATATTATATTTGGAACACATACAATTCATAAATTACCAGAGGATTTATATAATGTAATTTGTAATAGAAAAAGAATTATGGATATTCTTGATATTGATGGTGAAGTAATTGAAGGATTACCAATCAAGAGAAATGATAATATTAAAGCTTCAGTTACAATTATGAATGGATGTAATAATTTCTGTAGCTACTGCATTGTTCCATATGTAAGAGGAAGAGAGCGTAGCCGTGATCCACAAGACGTTATTAATGAGGTTGAAGATATTGCAAAGCAAGGATATAAAGAAGTAACATTACTTGGACAAAATGTTAATTCATATAAGGGAAATGGTAATTTAGGAATAACTAAATTCTCTGAATTATTAAGAGCTGTGAATAAGATACCAGGAATTGAAAGAATTAGATTTGTATCACCACATCCAAAGGATTTTTCTGATGATGTTATTGATGCAATTAGAGATTGTGATAAGGTATGTAAATTAATTCACTTACCACTTCAATCTGGAAGCACAAATATATTAAAAGTAATGAATAGAAAATATACCAAGGAACAATACTTAGAACTTGCAAATAAAATGAAAGAAAGAATTCCAGGACTTACATTATCTACTGATATTATCGTTGGTTTCCCAGGAGAAACAGACGAAGATTTTGAAGATACATTAGATGTTGTAAGACAAATTAATTATGAGCAAGTTTATATGTTTATTTATTCAAGAAGAGTTGGTACTCCAGGAGATAAAATGGAGAATCAAGTTCCAGAGGAAGATAAACATAGAAGATTTGACAAATTAAAGGCCCTAGTTGAAAGTCAAATCGATGAGAATAATAAGAAATATGTTGGAACAGTTCAAAAAGTTTTAGTTGAAGGAAAGAGCAAAAATAACGAAGAGATGCTAACAGGTAGAACTGATTCTAATAAAGTTGTTAACTTTGAAGGCCCAGAAGATCTTATAGGCAATGTGATTGAGATACCAATAGTATCTGAACATATGTGGTACTTAAAAGGACAAATATAAATAAAAAATATTAAAGACACATTTTAAATATTAAATGTGTCTTTTATCTTTTCAAGAAAAGATAATTTAATATAATATTTTGTTGAAAAATGGCATAAATTGGTATAGAATGACCAATGAAAATTATACTTTAAAGAAAAAGGATGTGTAAACGATGGCTGAATTTTCACCGATGATGCAACATTATTTAGATACGAAAAAAGAATACAATGACTGCGTACTCTTCTATAGATTAGGTGACTTCTATGAAATGTTTTATGAGGATGCAGAGGTTGTTTCTAGGGAGCTTGAACTTACTTTAACAGGAAAAGATTGTGGACAAGCAGAGCGTGCTCCAATGTCAGGTATTCCTTATCATGCAGCTGAAAGTTATATTGCTAAACTTATTGAAAAAGGATATAAGGTTGCTATTTGTGAGCAAGTTGAAGATCCAAAAACTGCTAAAGGAATAGTTAAAAGGGAAGTAGTTAGAGTTGTAACTCCAGGAACAGTTATTGAATCAAACTTACTAGAAGAAAAGAAAAATAACTATATAATGTCAATTTACAAAAGTGGTATATATTTTGGTATTGCGGTTTGTGATATTTCAACAGGAGAGTTTAACGCAACTCAAATTGTTGAACATAACAATTTTGCAAGATTATTAGACGAGATATCAAGATATTCACCAGCTGAGATTATTGTTTCTGATTTAATGTTCAATAGCACAGTTGAGATAGAAAAGATTAAAGAAAGATTTAAAACATATATTTCTAAAGAGGATGAAGAATTCTTTGATGGAGAATATGAGCTTTTATCTGGAATGTATTCAATTGTTGATGATAAGAATGAACAAATTGGTGATAAACAATTATCAGAGAAAAAACTTGCTATTTATGCAATAAATGCTCTTTTGAAATATTTAGAAGATACACAAAAAACGGGACTAGATCATATCAATACAATTAAGATCTATAATACAACTCGTTATATGGCTCTTGATATTAATGCTAGAAGGAATTTAGAGCTTACAGAGAAGATGAGAGATAAATCTAAAAAAGGAACTCTTCTTTGGGTATTAGATAAAACTTCTACATCAATGGGTGGTAGAATGCTTAGACGTTGGATAAATGATCCTCTTATTGATAAGACTGAAATCAAGGAAAGACTTGATGCTGTTGAAGAATTAAAAGACAGTATAATCTTAAGAGGAGATATTATTGATGCTCTTAAGAAGGTATATGATATTGAACGTTTAGCCGGTAAGATTGCATATGGAAATGCAAATGGTAGAGATTTAATATCTCTTAAAAACTCAGTAAAACAATTACCAGACATTAAACATATATTAGCAACAACCGGAGCAGGACTTCTTAAAAATATCTATGAGAACATGGATACATTAGAGGATGTATATGAAATCATAGAAAAATCTATTGTGGAGGATCCACCAATTGGTGTTAAAGATGGTGGTCTTATCAAGATGGGATATAATCCGGAAATTGATAGACTAAAACTAGCTACAACAGATGGTAAGAAATGGCTTATTGATCTAGAGGCAAGAGAAAAAGAAGAAACAGGTATTAAGAATTTAAAGATTGGTTATAATAAGGTATTTGGATATTTTATTGAAGTAACCAAATCAAACTTATCAATGGTACCAGATAGATATATTAGAAAACAAACTTTGGCAAATGCAGAAAGATATATAACTGAAGAGTTAAAACAACTTGAAAACCAATTACTAGGTGCTGAAGAAAAAGTTGTTATTCTAGAATATAATGCATTTACAGAAGTTAGAGAATCTATTGAAAAACAAATTCAAAGAATTCAAAGAACTGCAAGTTTAATATCAGAGCTTGATGTTATTGCATCATTTGCAATGGTAGCAGAAGATTTAAACTATGCTAAACCAGTAGTTGATAATTCAGGAATAATTGATATTAAAGAGGGAAGACATCCAGTTATTGAAAAGATGATTTCTTCAAATAACTTTGTTCCAAATGATACATACTTAGATAAAAATGATAACAGATTAGCGATAATCACTGGTCCAAATATGGCAGGTAAATCAACATATATGAGACAAGTAGCACTTATTACATTAATGGCACAAATTGGATCTTTTGTTCCAGCAACATCAGCTAAGATTGGTATTGTAGATAAGATATTTACAAGAGTTGGTGCTTCTGACGATTTAAGTATGGGACAAAGTACATTCATGGTTGAGATGATGGAAGTAGCTACAATTTTAAAAGAAGCTACTAATGAAAGTTTAGTAATCTTAGACGAGATTGGTAGAGGAACTTCAACATATGATGGGCTTTCAATTGCATGGGCTGTTGCTGAGTATATTGCTGATAAAGAAAAATGCGGAGCTAAAACATTATTTGCAACCCATTATCATGAATTAACAGAGCTTGAAAATAAGATAGAGGGTGTTAAAAACTATTCAGTTGCTGTTAAGGAAAAAGGAGAAGATATTATCTTCCTAAGAAAAATTGTTGATGGGGGAACAGATGAAAGTTATGGTGTACATGTTGCAAGACTTGCTGGTGTTCCACAAGTAGTTACTCAAAAAGCAAATGAAATTCTTAAATCATTGGAACGTAAAAGTATAATGGCTAAGAAATTTACTATTGATGATGAAAACAATAATGAAGTAAGTGAGGTAGCTGAATCAGCTGAGAATGTTTATAAAATGATTCCAGAAAATATTGATATAAACAACTATAAAATAGCAGAGGTAGCTCACGAGATTGATAAGATAGACTTTAATCAAATAACACCAATTGAAGCTCTAAATACACTTGCTAAAATTAAAGAAAAGTTACAATAATTTTTGGGTTAAATATTTAAATTTATTTGAATAAAAGGGAATAAAAAATAAACAGCTAAACTTAGTTTAGCTGTTTTATTTTTTTATTATATAATCAATATTTAGATTATAAAGATGATGGGAATGTTACCCATTTTCCATTAAGTTTGTATACAACAAATGTCTCATAAGAAGTTGCTTTCTTATCTGATCCTTTTATTGTTACTTTAACGCAAACTTGGTATCCTTCTTTTAAGTTTATTTTTTCATCTTTATATAATTTTTCTAATGCTTTTTTAGCATCTTTTATTTCATCTTTAGTTAATTTTGTTTTATCAACAACTTTGTATGAATATTTTACTTTGTCTCCATAAGTATCTTCTAAATTATCTTTTTTCTTTTCTAGATACTCATCAGAGTATTTGTCTTCAAGATCTTCTTTCATGAATTCTGGGAAAGCTTTTAAATATGTTTTTGAATTACATTTTTGTAATCCGTTAAAATAATTCTTTATTGGAGTTTTATATCCACCACTTATTAGAGAAATAATCACAAATAAACAAACAACAACTGCTGCTACGATTCCTCCAATCATGGCTATTTTTTTCTTGTTGTCTCCGATTGGCTCTTTACCAAATTCAACATTTTCATTTTTTACATCGCTCATAATAAAATCCTCCTTTTCATAATAAATATATAATAATACACGTCAATTATATTGTCAATTACTTGACTTAAAAAAAATATAGCGATAAAATAAGCTTGCTAATTTAACTATATTCAAGAGTTTAGACTCATAGAATTAATATAGATAAATTTGAAATGGAGGTCACATATGATAGAAATAAAATACAAAGACCAAGTCATTAAGACTGAAAATATTAAGGTAATTGACCTATTAAAAGAAGAAATTGAGAGCAATCATATAATTGCTTGTAAATTTAATAACGAGGTTAAGTCACTAGGATTTGAATTAACTAAAGACGGAACAATTCAACTTTTAGATATTTCAGACAGAGATGGAAGACGTATATACATAAGAGGTCTTATATATATATTAACTATGGCTTTTGAAAGTCTATATCCTGATGCAAAAACAGAAATTAATTTCCAATTATCAAATTCAATGCTTTGTGAAGTAACAGATGCAGAAGTAACAGATGAGATGATTGAGAACATAAATAAAAAATTCAAAGAAATTGTAGATAAAAATCTTCCAATTGTAAAAAAAGAGATGAGTAAGGAAGAAGCTAAAAAGTTCTATAGCGTAGAAAAAAATGAAAAAGGAAAGCTACAAATTGAGTATGGAAAGAAAGATACAGTAAGCTTATATTTCTGTGAAGACTATTACAATTATTTTTATGGTGTTTTACCAATCTCAACAGGGTTCGCAAAGATATATGAAATTATGAAATATCATGGTGGTATATTAATTAGATATCCAAGTAAAAAGGATTCTACTAAATTACCAGTATTTGAAGAAAATAAAAAACTACTTGAAACACTTGATGAATATGAAAACTTACATGAGTTTTTACACATTCATACATTGTATAAGCTTAACAGAGTAATAAAGAAAAATAAAACTCTTGAGTATATATTGCTTGATGAAGCACTTCATGAGAAGAAGCTTGCATTAATTGCAGATGATATTATTAAAAGAGATAAAGTTAAAGTTATATTAATAGCTGGTCCTTCATCATCTGGAAAGACAACGTTTGCAAAAAGACTTGGAATACAACTTAGACTAAATGGATTAAAACCAGTAACAATGTCTGTAGATAATTATTTTGTTGAGCGTCCAGAGAATCCAAAAGATGAAAACGGAGAATACGATTTCGAGTGTATAGAGGCTATTGATACAAAGTTATTTAATGAGCATATATTAAAGCTATTAAATGGTGAAGAAATAGATGTACCAACATTTGATTTTGAAGTTGGAACTAAGAGATATAATGGTGAAAAAATGAGACTTAAAGATGACCAAGTTCTTGTTATCGAAGGAATTCATTGCTTAAACGATAAGCTAACACCATTAATTCCAAAGGAGCAAAAATACAAAATCTATATTAGTTGTTTAACAGTACTTAACTTAGATCACAACAATAGAATATCAACAACAGACTCTAGATTAATAAGAAGAATTGTTAGAGATCACCAATTTAGAGGATATAGTGCATTACACACATTACAAATGTGGGATTCAGTAAACAGGGGAGAAGAAAACAATATTTTCCCATTCCAAGAGCAAGCTGATAGTATGTTCAACTCATCATTAATATATGAGCTAGCAGTACTTAGAGATTTTGCATTACCATTATTAAGAGAGATAACTGATGACCATCCAGAATATTCAGAAGCTAAAAAATTAATTTCAATGCTTGAGTATTTTGAATCAATACCAGCAATGTATGTGCCACAACATTCTCTACTAAGAGAGTTTTTAGGTGGAAGCATTTTCTATTAAAATATGAAAGGATGATAGCTTTTTATGGAAAAAAGTCTATTCACAAAAATTGATGAGGAATTTGTGTGTGAAAATTGTGGAAAACATGTTCCAAAATTAAACTATACATGCAGAAACCATTGTCCATTTTGTTTACATTCAAAACATGTTGATATAAATCCTGGCGATAGAAGTGAAGATTGCCATGGAATATTAGAGCCGATTGGAATTGAAATAAGTCCTAAAAAAGGATATGTAATTGTTTTTAAGTGTAAAAAATGTGGAATGATACGAAAAAATAAAGCAGCGAATGATGACAACATGGACTTAATAATTAAATTAAGTGCAAATAATGATATTATATAAATTAAAGGAGAATTAGAAATGAACTTACCAAATAAATTAACGGTATTTAGAATTTTATTAGTACCTATAATGGTTATAATACCATATCTTCCATTAGATGGTGAACTAAATATTGTTACTGTGTCAGTACCAATGGCATGGGTGCTTATAAATTTAATATTTATTATTGCATCAATTACTGATAAGTTAGATGGATATATTGCAAGATCAAGAAAACAAGTTACAACTTTTGGAAAGTTTTTAGATCCAATAGCAGATAAAATATTAGTATTAACTGCAATGATAATGTTAGTTGCAGCAGGAAGATTACCTGCATGGATTCCAGTAATAGTTTTATTTAGAGAATTTTTAGTATCTGGGTACAGATTACTTGAAGTTGAGAATTCTGGTAAAGTTGTAGCAGCTTCTATGTGGGGCAAATTAAAAACAGTTACACAAATGGTTGGTTTAATAATTGCATTTATCGATATGAATGCTTTTGGAAGTTTCTTCAGTGGAAATCTTTCAGGTGTTCCTCTTGCAATTAATATTATAAGTACAGTTACAATCTTTATTTCAGTAGTAGCTACAATATTCTCTGGATGGGATTATCTAAAGAATGGAAAAGATTTATTAAAAGATATGTAAATTGTAGATAATTTATTAATTTGATGATAGAATAACCACAAGGAAATTTATAATTATTTCCTTGTGGTATTTTTTATTTATACGATAGAAAAGAGGATAAAGAATGGATAGTACAGAGGCAAAGAATAGAATTGAAGAGCTAAGAAAAACGTTGGAGTATCATGCAAAAAAGTATTACGATGAAGATAAACCAGAGATATCTGACTTTGAATATGACATGATGATGAATGAGCTTAAGAGCTTAGAAAAACAATATCCTGAATTTGTTAATTCTGATTCATTAACTCAAAAAGTTGGAGGTCATGTTAAAGAAGGATTCACTGAAGTAACACATGAAGTTCCACTTCAAAGTTTACAAGATGTTTTTTCATTTGATGAATTAAGAGATTTTGATGATAGAGTTAGAAAACAATTAAGTGATGGTGGAAAGAACCTTAAATATGTTGTAGAGACAAAAATAGATGGTCTTTCTATGGCAATAGAATATAAAGAAGGTAAATTTGTACAAGCAGCCACAAGAGGAAATGGTCTTATTGGAGAGGATGTAACAAACAATGCTAAAACAATAAAGTCTATTCCAATGGAGCTTTCTGAGCCAGTAAATATAATCGTAAGAGGAGAAGTATTTATTGGAGCTGAAGAATTTGAAAAGTTAAATGAAGAGCGTGAAATATTGGGACAACAATTATTTGCAAATGCTCGTAATGCAGCAGCTGGATCCTTAAGACAATTAGACTCAAAAGTAACTGCTGAAAGACCTTTAGATATATTTATATTTAATGTACAAAGATTAACAGGTAATACATTTAATTCACACTACGAACAATTACAATATTTAGATAAATTAGGATTTAATGTAAATCCAGTTAAGATACTTTGTAATACAATTGATGAAGCATTAGAAGCAATTCAAAAGATTGGTGATGATAGAGAGTCTTTAGGATTTGGTATAGATGGAGCAGTTGTTAAAGTTGATAATCTAGATTATAGAGAAGAGCTTGGACAAACATTTAAAACTCCAAGATGGGCTATTGCATACAAATACCCACCAGAGCAAAAGGAAACTTTGTTAAAAGATATTGTATGCCAAGTTGGTAGAACTGGAGCAATAACACCAATGGCTATACTTGAACCAGTTAAAGTAGCAGGATCTACTATTTCAAAAACAACATTACACAATGAAGATTTTGTAAAAGAAAAAGACTTAATGATTGGTGACAGAGTTATTATTCAAAAAGCAGGAGATGTTATTCCAGAAGTTGTTGAAGTTGTTAAATCTAAAAGAACTGGAAATGAAATAAAATTTGAAATGCCAAAATTCTGTCCAGTATGTGGTGCTCCAACAATTCGTGAAGATGGTGAAGCGGTAACTCGTTGTACAGGTATTGAATGTAGTGCTAAAGCACTAAGAAACATTGTTCATTTTGCTTCTAAAGAAGGAATGGAAATTGATGGACTTGGATATAGCATTATTGAACAACTAATTGATAGAAAATTAGTTACAAAAATTTCTGATATATATGAATTAGAGCTTGAAGATGTTGCTTCGTTAAAGAAAAATGGAAAGAAGTTTGCTCAAAACTTAATAGATGCAATAAATGCAAGTAAAGGAAATGATTTATCAAAATTATTAACAGGACTTGGAATACGTCATATTGGCGCTAAATCAGCTAAAGCATTAGCTAGAAAATATAGGAGTATGGATAATTTAATGAATGCATCACTTGAAGAATTATCAGTACAAAATGATATTGGTGAGGTAATGGCAAAGAGCATTTATGAATTCTTCCAAGAAGATCAAACAATTGATTTAATCAATAAATTAAAAGATGCAGGTGTAAATATGGAATCACTTGAAGAAGAAAGTGATGATAATAGATTTGAAGGTATGACATTTGTTCTTACTGGTACACTTACAAAGTATTCAAGAAATGAAGCATCTGATATTATTGAAAGAATGGGTGGTAAAACATCTGGTTCTGTATCAAAGAAAACAACTTATGTATTAGCTGGCGAAGATGCAGGTAGTAAATTAACAAAAGCACAAAGTTTAGGCGTAGAAGTAATAACAGAAGAGCAATTTGAAGAAATGATCAAATAGAAGGGTGAAGACATGAACGATTATACTTTTGAAAAATTTGAAAGAGACTTAGATAATGGATATCAGATATTTTTTACATACGTAAGAAATAGATATGTTGTGTTTAAGACATCAGAAAATAGTTATACACAAAAACTTATAACAGAGCATCCAAAGAATCCTCAACCAAGAATGCAAATCGTTACACATAAAAGAATATTTGAGATGTTTCCTTTCATGGAAGATTTCGAATATAAAGTTGACTGTGTTTAATTATTTTGTATATAATGTATTTGATTTATTATAATTTATATTTATAATAAACAGGGAGGGGGTGAAACGAATGAAGAAACTATTAAAAATTGCTAGTCTTATAGCTGTAGTTGCTATGTTAATATTAGCTTTAACAGGATGTGGTGGAAACAAATTAGTTGGTACTATGGAGGAAGATGGTAACAAATCTAAAGTTGTTGCATCATTCAATAAAGATGATAAATTAACAAAATTAGTAATTACATATACTTATGATTCAGCTAGTGATGCAAAAGATGCATACAAAGAGATGAAAGATCAAGATGCTGAAGGATATAAGATTAAGAGAAGTGGTAAGAAAATCACAGTTACAGTTAAAGCAAAAGATTTTGCTAAACAAACTGGAGCTGATGAAGATGAACTTACTAAAGATAACATGAAACAATTATTAAAATTCATGGGATATGATATCGAAGACTAATTTTAAAATTAAAAGGTACAAAAGTGTAAATTCTTTTGTGCTTTTTTTATAGAATATATTTGCATTTATTTTATTTTTTTGTATAATAAGTGTATAAAATATAAGGAGGTTTTTTTACTATGAAAAAATTATTAAAAATTACTAGTCTAATAGCTATAGTAGTTATGGCATTATTAGCATTAACAGGATGTGGAGGAAAGAAATTAGTTGGAACTATAAAAGAAGACGACTATAAAGTAAAATTAGTTGCTACATTTGATAGCAAAGACAGATTAAAAACAATGACTATGACAGCAACATATAAAGACAAAGATGAGGCAAAAGATGCATATGATAGTGCTAAAGATACATACGAAGATGTTGGAAAAGTAAAAAAGAGCGGTAAAAAAGTTACTGTAACAATTAAAGGAAAAGATCTTGCTAAAGAATTAGATCAAGATCTTGATGATATCGATAGAGATTATATTGAAAAATTTGCTAAATCAATGGGATTCGATATTGACGACTAATTTAATAAAAAAAGTACAAAAGTGCAAATTCTTTTGTACTTTTTTTTATTTTGTGATATAGATATATTGGGTGAGATAAATTGGAAGAATCAGAAATAGAAGAAGTAAAACAATTTGCAAGCGATAGAGAAAAGATGCTTGAGTATGTAAAAAAAGATGGATTAGCTCTAGAGTGGGCATCAGATGAACTTAAAAATGATAAAGAGCTTGTAATGGAAGCTGTTAAATGTGATGGCGGAGCTTTAGAATTTGCAAGCGATGAATTAAAGAATGATAAAGATATATTGTTAGCTGCTGTTGAAGTAAAAGGGTGGGTTCTTTGCTATGCAAGTGAAGAGCTTCAAGATGATAAAGATGTGGTATTAAAGGCCGCTGAAAGAGATGGACAAGTACTTTATTATGCAAGCCAAAAGCTAAGAGATGATAAAGATGTGGTACTTGCTGCAGTATCAAATAAGGCGATTATTCTAAAGTATGCAAGCCATAGATTGAGAGCTGATAAAGATGTAGCGATTGCTGCAATCAAGCAGAATAAAAAGGCTTTTGAATATGTTGCTGATGAGATAAAAAATGACGAAGATATTCAAAATATTATTAATCCACCAGCTGAAGAAGCATAAATTCACAAAATAACATTGAAAAAACGCTCAAAACGTAGTATAATCAATAACTGCAGGAGGACGAGCACCTGCCAGGGTATAACTAAGCTCTTGCTCAGGGCTTACCGTGATTCTCATAAAGGAGGTTTCTGTATGAGAAAGAAGCGGAACATAGACGAAAAAAGAATAGCAATTTTGAAAGCTCAGCTCAATGAACTTCAAGCAAAGTTTGATCTCTTTCTCGAAAACAGTTCTCAGACAGAAAATCCTGAACACAGAAGGATTCTGAACGACTATATTCGAAAAATTACAAAGCTGAAAAATGAAATTGATAAGCTTTCAAAATGAGGGGAATCTAGCATAGCTGGGTTCCCCTCAGCTAGTTTTAGGATAGTTCAATTCTAGGATTATAATGTTCAAGCCACATATTTACTTGGCAAAGATACGCCATAAGTTGTGGACCAGTCATTAATTGACCAAACCATGGTCTTGTAAAAGACTTTCCATTTGTATTTATTATTTCTAATATTTTATCTTTATTTAATAAAGAATTAATTGGTGAGTTTTCTTTATTCATAATCTCCAATAATTTATTTTTAACACAGTCTGTATAAGTTGGATTCCATGTTTTAGGATATGGACTTTTTTTACGTTCAACTATTTCATCAGGAAGAATATCTTTCATGGCATATCGAAGTAGTCCTTTTTCACGACCACCCAGAGCTTTCATTTCCCATGGAATGTTCCATACGTATTCTGCTAATTTATAATCACAAAATGGAACTCTAATTTCAAATCCGTTATACATAGCCATTCTATCTGACCTATCAAGAAGTGTTTGCATAAACCAGTTAAGAGTAAGATAGGAAATCTTTCTTTTTTCTGCTGTTTCCATTGAATCTGAATCTAATATTTCTACTTCTTTTAAAGACTCTAAATATCTATAATCAATATATTCTCTAAGATTTATTTCTTGAGAGATAGATGAATTTAAAAGATTTTGTCTTTCTTCAATTGCAATAGACCATGGGAATGTTTTACTATTTAAGCTATCAGCTCTAAAGAACCATGGATAACCTCCAAAAATTTCATCAGCACATTCACCAGTTAGAGAAACTGTTGAATATTTCTTAACTTCTTTACAAAATAAAAGTAAGGAAGAATCAACATCAGCCATACCTGGATAATCACGAGCAAGCATTGCATCTTCAAGAGCATTTGCTAAATCAGGGGTATCTAAAAATATAGTTTGATGATTAGTATTTAATTTTGATGACATGATATTTATATAATACTTATCTGAATTAGGCTGAAAATCTGTTTTCTGAAAGTTTTTATCATTATCTATATAATCAACTGAAAAAGTATTTAGCTGTCCCTTATGGTTGTTTTTATAATTATTAGATGCATAATGGGCAATTATACTTGAATCTAGACCACCAGATAGAAATACACACAAAGGAACATCAGAAACGAGTTGTCTTTCGATTGAATCTTTTAATAAAAATCTAATTTTATCAGCTGTTTGATTTAAGCTATCAGTATGTGGTTTTGAATGAAGTTTCCAATATTTTTCTACGTGAAAACCTGATTCATTAAATATTGCAAAACTTGCTGGCTTCAACTCATATATATTTTTAAAAACAGCAGTACCGCTTGTTCTGGCAGGACCAATACCAAATAGCTCTGCTATGCTTTGTTCATCAAGAATAGGACTTATACCAGGATACTTAAATAGAGCTTTTATTTCTGATGCAAAGACCAATGTATTATCAATAATGGTATAAAATAGTGGTTTAACACCAAAATGATCTCTAGCTAAGAATAATTCTTTAGTGGAGCTATCCCATACTGCAAAAGCAAATATTCCATTTATTTTATTTACGATTTCTTTTTTCCAGAATATATATCCTTTTAGTAACACTTCCGTGTCTGATTTGGTAGTAAATTTAAATCCATTTTGAATAAGCTCCTCACGAATTTCATTTGTATTATATATTTGTCCATTATAGACGATTGTATATGTATTATCAGAGATTCTTTCGGTCATTGGTTGTATACCACCAGCAGGATCAACGACAGCTAATCTATTGTGCCCAAGAACTACATTTTCTTCATAGTAATAACCACTATCATCTGGTCCACGATAGGAAAGACTACTATTCATATTATAAATATTATCTTTAGAAGTTATTTTTTTCTTTAAATTACAAAATCCAGTAAATCCACACATAAAAACACCTCAGCATAGTAATTTATATATAATATGCTGTATTTCTAAAAAAATGATAATTTTTAATAAAAAGCTTTCAAATTTACATAATATATGATATAATAAGATGAACTTTCCTTGAAAGGAGGGAAGAGCATGGAAAAGCCCAGAATTAACAATGAAAACTGGGCGATTACTCGGACTCATGTCGATGGGTACGGTGAAGAGCTGTGGACACTAAGTCCAAAGGACGAAAAGTGGATTGCAGTTATTCATGTACAGCAAAATGGTAAGATGTACTTATCGATTATACGTGAGAAACGAGGAGCCAAAAAGGTCGTAAATCAAGAGACAGTTGTTGAAGCACTCAATCAATTGTCCCAGTGGATTTACGAGCAAAGGGGTATCTTAGCTGAAATTGGTGTTCCAGCACAAGAAAGGAATGCCAAGCTGTTCTCAACTGTCCGCAAGGCTGGTTTTCGGAAAACTCAAAATAAATTGCGAGTTCGTAAGAGACCAAACACCATAATCTTTCGATATGTTCCTGATCAGGAAAAAGACAAAAATGTCGAGGAGGACATTATGGAACCATGATGAGATATCCATGAGAGGGGAATGTGTGATGCACATTCCTCTTTTTTTATACCAAAAAAGCTATCTACGAAAATAGATAGCTTTTAATACTTAATAATATATATAAATTTATTTTGACATAAAAAAAAGGGGGAAGAGACTGGATATTTCACCAGACATTCTTAATGCAAGACCCCCTGTGTTCGGATAACTTAATGCTCATCAATCCACTCACTTCTTGACGAAGAGGTAGACTGTGAGAGCCGTCATACCAATAACGGCAACGGTGCAACCAGCCAGTGAAATCACCGGGCCGGTGAATGTGCACTCTTGGAAGAAATGCACAAACGCACTAATGGCGATAACGAGACCGCCAGCGCTACACGCTGCCTTCTTGATCTGCTTTGAATCTGTCAGCATCAATACGATGACCAATACCGACAGCACTGCTAACCAGACGTACAGCATTAAGTATCACTCCTTTCAATAAAGTCATACTGAAAGTATGCGAATAACACCCTGCATTTGGCGTTACAAGATTATTATAGCACAATATACAAATTATGTAAAGTCTTTCTGTATTTTTAGAACTTTTATGATGTTATGAAAAAAACGTAGTTATAACATTTATTTGAAATTTTTGTTGACAAAAAGCCAAAAAACTAGTATACTCTTAAAGTGATATTTAAAAACGTCAATACATTAGTATATGATATAGATACATACTAATTGGCAAAGGAGGGAATAGAAATGGCACAACCAAAAAGAAGATGGTCAAAAGCAAGAACTCATTTAAAGAGATCTACATGGACTTTAAAAGCAAGAAATTTAGTTGAATGTCCACATTGTCATGAATTAATGCAACAACACAGAGCATGTCCTGCTTGCGGATATTATGATGGAGAAAAAGTTGTTAACGTACAAAGTGACAACCAAGAATAAGAAAATCAGCATGTAAATGCTGCTTTTTTTGTTTTATGGGGATAAAAAGTTTAATTAATTTCTTATTAAAATATCTTTATATAAAAAAATAGTATATAATATTTTTGTAAAAGGAGTTGGTTAAATGAAAAAAATAGCAATTTTATTAGCTGATGGATTTGAGGAAGTAGAAGCTCTTACTCCAAAGGATGTTTTTAGTAGAGCAGGATTCATTTGTGATTTAGTTAGCATAAAGGAAAACAACGTAGTTAGAAGTACACATGAAGTATGTGTGTTAGCTGATAAAGTTTTTTCTCAGTGTGGTAATTTTTCTGAATACGACATGATTGTTCTACCAGGAGGTATGCCAGGAGCTAAATTTTTAGCTGAAAGCGAGAAAGTACTTAATATTGTAAGAGATTTTGATAATCAAGGAAAGTATATTGGTGCTATTTGTGCAGCTCCATCTTTAGTATTATCAAGAGCAGGTATTGGAGTAGGAAGAAAAGTTACTTCTTATCCAGGAATGGACGGATATTTGTCTGATTCTGTATATATGGAAGATGCAGTTGTTCAAGACAATAATCTAATTACAAGTAGAGGTCCAGCTACAGCTTTTGAATTTGCTTTTAAGCTGGTAGATGTATTAGGCGGAAACTCAAGTGAAATAAGCAATGGGATGCTATACAGCTACTATAGATAAAAATTGACTAATGAGATAATTTGTTATAGAATAAGAAAAAAATTAATAAGGAGGAAGAAATGTCAAAACCAGTAGTTGCAATTGTTGGTAGACCAAACGTTGGTAAATCAACATTCTTTAATTACATTGTCCGGAAAACGTATTTCTATTGTTGAAGATACACCGGGCGTTACAAGAGATAGAATATATGCAGAAGCAAACTGGCGAGGAATGGATTTTACTGTTATTGACACGGGTGGTATTGAACCAGAGTCTGATGATATTATTATTTCTCAAATGAGAGAGCAAGCAGACTTAGCAATTAGTATGGCTGATGTAATAGTGTTTGTTACTGATTTTAAAGCTGGTATTACAAGTGCCGATAGTGAAATTGCAATGATGCTTAGAAAATCTAAGAAACCAATAGTTCTTATATGTAATAAAGCTGATAATTTTGGTAAGACATCTGATGATATATATGAGTTTTATAACTTAGGACTTGGTGATCCATTTCCAATATCAGCAAAGAATGCAATTGGTATTGGTGATGCATTAGATGCAATATACGAATTATTACCTAAAAATGACGAAGAGCAAGATGAAAGTGATGTTATAAAGGTTGCTTTTATTGGTAAGCCAAACGTTGGTAAGTCATCTTTAGTTAATAAAATTTTAGGAGAAAATAGAGTTATTGTTAGTAATATAGCAGGTACAACAAGAGATGCTATTGATTCTGAATTTGAAAATCAATATGGTAAATATGTTCTTATTGATACAGCAGGTATCAGAAGAAAGAGCAAAGTAACAGAGAATCTAGAGCGTTATAGTGTTATGAGAACACAATTAGCAATTGAAAGAGCTGATGTATGTGTATTTATGATAGATGCCAATGAAGGTGTTACAGATCAAGATGCAAAGATTGCAGGAGAGGCTCACGAGGCTGGTAAAGGTGTTATTATAGCTGTTAATAAATGGGATGAATATGAAAAAGATACTAATACAACAGAGAAATACAAAAAGGAAATTTATGATAAGTTATCTTATTTATCATATGCACCAGTTATCTTTATCTCAGCTAAAACTGGACAAAGAGTTGATAAATTGTATGAATTAATTAATGTTGTTGCTAGTCAAAATGCATTAAGAGTTTCAACAGCAGTACTAAATCAAGTACTTAATGAAGCAATTGCAATTGTTCAACCACCAACTGATAAAGGAAAGAGATTAAAGATATTCTACATGACTCAAGCATCAACAAAACCACCAACATTTGTTGTTTTTGTTAATGATAAAAAGTTATTCCATTTCTCTTATGAAAGATATTTGGTTAATCAATTACGAAAAGAATTTGGTTTAATGGGTTCACCAATTAGAATGATGGTAAGAGAAAAAGAAGATAAAGAATAAACGAAAGAAGGAGTGATATTATGGCAGTATATATATTAATGGCAATAGTTGCATATTTAATAGGAAGTGTAAATTTTTCAGTAATATTTAGTAAGAAATTTGCTGGATTTGATGTAAGAGAAAAAGGAAGCGGTAATGCTGGATCAACAAACATGCTTAGAAGTGTCGGAAAAGGTCCTGCTGCTTTAACATTAGTTTGCGATATTTTAAAAGGTGTAGTTACAATTCTTTTAGCAATTGGAATTGGAAAAATTGCAGATGATAGTGTTAAAAGAGAAATATTAGTTCAAGTAGCTGGTGTATTTGTTGTTATTGGACATACATTCCCTGTATATTTTGGATTTAGAGGTGGAAAAGGTGTTGCTACATCTTTAGGAATACTTCTATTAGTAAATTGGCAAATTGGATTAATCTGTTTAGTATTTGGACTTGTTATCATGATTTTAACAAGAATGGTATCTTTAGGTTCAGTTCTTACAGCAATTCTATTTCCAATATTAACTATATTCATTACAGAAAACTATATAGTAAAAGGTAACTATATTATATTTGGTATTGTTATGGCTGCAATTGTCATATTCAATCATAGAGCCAACATTAAGAGAATATACAACGGTGAAGAGCATAGACTTGGCCAAAAAAGTTAATATAAATAGATTAAATGTAAGGCTCATAGTGGGTCTTACATTTCTTGTTTAAGAAAGGAAGTTTTTATTATGAAAAATATAGCGATAATTGGAAGTGGAAGTTGGGGAGTAGCCCTTGGAATGCATTTAGCAAGATTAGGAAATAATGTAAAGATTTGGTCTTTTGAGAAGGAAGAGGCTGACCTAATTAACAATGAAAAGAAATGTAAATTTTTACCAAATATTACAATTCCAGATAATATTTCATGTTACTTAGATTACAAGGAAACAATTGATGGAACGGATATAATATTACATGTTACACCATCTAAATTTACAAGAAATATTGTTAAACAATATAAAGAGTTTGTTGATGTAGAAAAACAACCAATAATTGTTTGTTCAAAGGGACTTGAGCTATCAACACTTTCTATATTAACAGATGTTATTGAAGAAGAAATTCCAGGAGCTAAGATTGGTGCATTATCTGGACCAAGCCACGCTGAAGAAGTTTCTGTTGGAATGCCAACAGTTTTAGTAAGTGCTTCTGAAGATGAATATGTAAGAAATTATGTACAAGATTTATTTATGAGTAAAGAGATGAGAGTATATACATCAGATGATGTTAAAGGTGTTGAATATGGATCAGCTCTTAAAAATATAATTGCATTTTGTGCTGGTGCTGCTATTTCACTTGGATGCGGAGATAATACATATGCAGCATTACTTACAAGAGGACTTGCTGAAATAGCAAGGCTAGGAGAGAAGGTAGGAGCTAAGAGAGAAACTTTCTTTGGATTAACAGGTCTTGGAGATTTAATAGTTACTTGCGGAAGTGAACATAGTAGAAATAGAAAAGCAGGTAAACTAGTTGGACAAGGTATGCCACTTGATGAAGTTAAAAAAGAAGTTGGTATGGTAATCGAAAGTATAGATAATATTGAAGCTGCTTATGCTTTAAAAGAAAAATACAACGTTGAAATGCCAATTGTTGATGAAGTATATAATGTTTTATATAATGGTGAAAAGCCAGAAGATGCAGTATACAAATTAATGCAAAGAGATAAGAAACCAGAAATGGAATAATTAAATAAATATTAGAATAAAAAATAAAGGTACTTGATTGTACCTTTATTTTTTATTGTTTATTGTTAGTATCCTAATTCATCTAACAATTTATTAACATCATCTTTATATTTTATTTCTGCATCAACATATACTAGCGTATTATCTATTCTTGATATTACTTTATATTTTCCATTTGATTCTAAAGTATATTTTGCATAATTTGAAACTGAAACAGAAGATTCAGCTTTATTGCTACTTGATGTATCTTGGAATATTCTTTGATTTGATGCAAACATATTTTTAGCACTTGCATCTGAATCTAATTCTAAAAATTCAATTTGATAAGATAAATCAGATGGAGCTGCTACATAACTTCTTACAATTTCATTGTGAGAAGAATATTCAGATTTTGAATCTTTTATAACAAACTTTTTCTCTGTCATAATTGAATAAAATTCGTCAGCTGTTTTAGCTGTTTTTTTCTTTCCACATCCTGCAAAACAGAATAGGGAAGTTAAAAATATAATTAATACTAATAAAACTTTTAATGTTTTTTTCATAAAACTCCTCCTTAAAAATAGATATTGTAATCAATTTCTGGGAATACACAATCATATTCTTCTAAGTATTTTACGAAATCTTCGTCAATCTTATTATCTTTTATTTGACTATATAATTTAGTAAATCTACCTACATGATCTTTTATTCTTTTCTTAGCGTAATCAACCATTGTTCCATGTGTTATTATAAACAACCAGTCACTACTTTGGGCAAGTAATAATTCTCTTGCACATTGATTTAAAGTTCTTCTTAGCAGTTTATCCTTTGTATTTGGATATAGATGAGCAAGCTCTACCATCCATTCTCCAAGTTTATGAAGATGTCTATGAACATAGTCATTTGTTGGATTAAGCCATACTTCACTATATCCGTTAGCTCCCCAGCTAGATCTACATGGAGTAGCAACTTGCATTGTAGGATAGTTATCTATATATTCACCAGGTGTTGTCAATTTAAAATTGCATTTATCATAGTAAATTTTTTTAAATAAAACATATAGCCAATATGGACCTTCGTACCACCAGTGTCCATATAATTCTGCATCATAAGGACATAAAACAAGTGGTGGATTATTTGTGAATTTAGCTGCTTCAGATATTTGAGCAGTTCTACTATCTAAGAAATGCCCAGCTTGTCTTTCAGCAGAATCTTTAGCCCATTGTATATCATAATAATCTTTATTCTCAGTTTTTCCTGTAATACGGTAATATTTTATACCAGTATTAACTCTGGCTCCATTTGAAGCAATATAAGGTTTTATATATTCATAATCAGCTTCATAACCGATATCTCTATAAAATTCTCTATAATTAAAATCTCCTGGATAACCATTTACAGAGCTCCATACTTGTCTTGAAGATTCTAAATCTCTACCAAAAGCAATTACACCTTCTGGAGATACAATTGGTGCAAATGTTCCATATATTGGAGCAGGATTAGAATATAAAATACCATGAGTTTCTGTTATTACATATTCTATACCAAATTCTTTTAAATATTTATCTGCTTCTGGAACATATCCGCATTCAGGAAGCCATATTCCTCTTGGTTTTCTTCCAAAGTATTTTTCATATGTTTGTACACCAACTGCAATTTGAGCTCTAACAGTTTGCTCTGTAATATACAAAATAGGGAAGTAGCCATGAGTTGCTCCGCAAGTAATTATTTCTAGAACTCCAATATCTTGAAAATGTTTAAATCCCTGAATGATATTGCAGTTATATTTTTTTGTAAATATTTCTAAATCACTAGAATATCTATCAAAATAATAACGAGCTAAACGATTAACACGCTCATCATATGTTGTTCTTTTTATTTCCTTTTCAGCAAGTTCAATATGTGTTTTTAAGTACTTAACATATCTTTCTTGAAGAAGCTTATTATCCAGCATACTTAAAAGTGGGGGAGTCATTGACATAGTAATTCTAAAGTCCACTTTTTCTTCAACCAGTTTTTCAAAATTAGTAAGTAATGGAATGTATGTTTCTGAAATTGCTTCAAATAACCATTGTTCCTCCAAATAGTCTTCACTTTCAGGATGATGAACAAATGGTAAATGTGCATGTAGTACGAAACTAACATATCCTTGTATATTATTATTCATTTACATTTCTCCATTATTATTTTTTATTTACAATAAAAGCCCTATTATAAATAGGGCTCATGTATTTTTATGAAATTTTAAATCCTGATGATGGATTATTCTCATATCCATTTTCATCGTTGTATAAATCAATTAATCCATAAACATTATTTATATTGTATTTAGAAACATCACGTTTTTCAAGCTCATTTGTTTTAACATTTTTAAAGTAAACGGTGTTTAGTGTTTCTTTTAAGATATGATCATTTGGTGATTCTAATGTATTAGACTTAGTTATATGTAATACATTTGAATTATCTTTAAAATTTATTTTTTCATTTTCAACTATTTTTTTTCTACCTAATTCAATTTCAAATACGCAGTTACTAGTAGGAGTACGTAAATACCAGCTATTAGTAAAATCATCAACTTCAATTTCAAAATTAGAATTCAATGTTTTATTATGAACAAGTAAAACAGGTCTTGTTTCATAGAAGAATTTTTCACCATATTTTTCTAGCATTTCATTTCTATCATCATCTGAAATATCCCAATAGACAAATAGAGCATGTGGTGTTTGTGCTAATATTTTTATAACTGTTTGATTATATCTAAATGGTAAATCATAGTATTCAGAGAATGTTTTTATACTTGCTGCTTTTGATGATGGTGTTTCTTTTTTAGAACTAACTTTTTTTGAAGTAACTTTTTTAGGAGCTGCAGTTGTAACTTTGGTAGCTACACTTTTTGAAGAATCTTTTTCTGCTTTTTTTACTGTTGTTTTTTTAGTAGTTGTTGCTTTTTTTTCAGTTGTTTTTTTAGCAGTCTTTTTTGTTGTAGCAGCTTTTTTTGCTGGTGCCTTAGCAGTTGCCTTTTTTGCTGTAGAAGCTTTCTTTGTAGTAGCTTTAGCTGTTACTGTTGTAGCTGCTTTTTTTGTTGCTTTAGGCTCAGTTTTTGTTTCTTTTTTTGTAGTAGTTTTTGCAGTTTTTTTAGCAACAGTTTTCTCTTTTTTTGTATCAACAGAAGTTTCTTTTTTTGCTGTAGTTCTTGGCTTTTTTGCTATTGACTTTGTTTTCTCTTTCTCATCTTTTGTTTCTTTCAAGATTCTTTCCTCCTTAAACGTATAAAATTGCTAAAAATATACTATATCAAAATCGTTATAAATTCAATAGAAAAATGTAACAAAATGGAAAAAAAAGCAAAATTTTATTTACTTTTAAATTAAAGTTGTATAAAATATTTGTGATGTATAAAACGTAGTAAAAGATGATATTTTAAATGTAGAAAAACAGAAGATTAGAAAGGGGCATAACTAACATGAAGATATTAATGTTAACATGGGAGTATCCGCCTAGAATAGTAGGAGGAATAGCTCGTGTTGTTCATGACTTGTCTCACAGACTTGTTAAAGATGGACACGAGGTAACGGTCGTTACATACAAAGATGCTAATATACCAAATTTAGCAGATTATGAAGACGACAAGGGTGTACAAGTTTATCGTACAGAAAACTATATGATTACACCAAATAATTTTACAGATTGGATTATGCAATTAAACTTTAATCTAATTGCAAAGGCAACTGAAATAATTAATAAGGAAGGTAAATTTGACGTAATACACGCCCATGATTGGCTTGTTACTTATGCTGCAAAGACGTTAAAGCAGTCATATAAGATTCCACTAGTAGCAACAATCCATGCTACAGAAGCTGGAAGAAATAGTGGAATACATGACGAAGTACAAAGATATATAAATGACACAGAATGGCTTTTAACATACGAAGCTACTGATGTTATTGTTAATAGTAACTATATGAAAAATGAACTTCAAAGATTATTTGGATTACCATATGACAAAATCAATGTTATTCCAAATGGAGTCAATTTAAATTTATATAGTGGAGTAGAAAGAGATTATAATTTTAGAAGAATGTACGCGATGGATAATGAAAAAATAATTCTTTATCTTGGACGTTTAGTATATGAAAAAGGTGTTCAGAATTTAATATCTGCAATGCCAAAAATATTAGATAAATACAATGATGCTAAGCTTGTTATTGCAGGAAAAGGTGGAATGATTGATGAACTTAGAAATCAAGTAAATTATATGGGAATTCAAAACAAAGTATATTTTACTGGATATTTAGATTCTGAATCAGTTAAGAAAATGTATAAATGTGCAGATGTAGCTGTTTTCCCAAGTACATATGAACCATTTGGAATTGTTGCATTAGAGTCTATGCTTTCAGGAACACCAACAGTTGTTTCTGATGTAGGTGGTCTAAATGAAATAGTAGACCATGGTGTAGATGGAATGAAGAGCTATGCTGGAAATTCAAATTCAATTGCAGATTCTGTATTAGCACTATTATATGATCAAAGCTTATGCAATAATATTTCTAAAAATGCTAAAGCAAAAGTTAAAAATAATTTTAACTGGAATAAAATTGCTCAAGATACACACTATGTATATGAAAGAGCAATATGTCAAACTGAAGCTGAAAAACAATTGAAACAACTAGAGCAAGAAAGACAAAACAAAGCAACAAAAGCAAACAATTCAGAGAAAGAAATATCAAAATTATTAACATTCAAAAAGAAACATGCTTATGCATAGGAGGTATTAATCAGTGAGTAAAGTATATGATGCTGCAAATAAATTAGCAGATGAAATTAGAAATTCTGAAGAATTTTTAAAATATAGAGAAGCTAGAAAAGAGGTACTAGCTAATCCAGAGTTTAAATCTAGAATTGAAGAATTTGAAAAAATAAGATATGATGTTCAAGTTTTATCTATGGAAAAAGGAAGTACAGACCCAGAAAAAATGCAAAAATTGCAGGAATTATATACAATTCTTGTTGAAAACAAAGATATAAAAGAATATTTTGACTTGGAAGTAAATTTCAATGTTATGGTAGCAGATGTAAATAAAATTATCGCTGAATCAATGTCTGATATATTTGCAAAATAATGATACAAATGATGATTAAGTAAGAAAGGAGCATATCAATAAAATATATTTATTGATACATGCTTCTTTTTTGAGTTAATAATATCCATAATAAAACATTAAGGGGAGAAAGATTGTGATAAATAGCAGGGAAGAATTAATTGCAGAAGCAAAACAATTTAATAGCCAAGAAGAGCAAATAAATTTCATAATGAACTATTTCTTAGAGAATGTACAATATAACTATGCGTATTTATTTGCTAAAGGATATGCAGAAGGCGATATATCTCAGGTTAAAGGAACTTTTGGTTTAGCAATAAATAAAACAAGAGCAGATGGTGATACAGAATTTGCTGTAACTCAAGCACCAGCAGTTGGTGAGTCAAAAATACACAATGATATTTTAGCAATAAGAGATAGAAATAGTGAGGACTACGATAAGTTTGTTTCTGAGCTTAGAGGTTATATATCTGATGTAATGAATTCTCATATTGCTAATGAAGATATTGTAGCTCAATGTGTTGATACAGTTATGGTACAGATTGAAAATGGACTTAGATCTACAAAAATGATTAAGTATAATGGTATGGATCTTGAGTGTAATTATGATATATCTAAAGTTCTTATAGATTTTATTTTAAAACCAGGAGAATACTTTCCACCAGAATATAATAATGGTCTAATCACGAATGGTGTTTGTGACGACTATACTAAATATTTAGTTACTTTATTCAATGAGCTAGGAATAGAGGCTCACGATATTGGAGGAACAAGTGAACTTGGTCATGCATGGGTTGTTGTAAAAGTTGGTAATGAACTAAAATCTATCGACTTAACAAGAGCTGTGTTTATAAGAGATGGATTTAAAGGAATACCTGAAAATCAAACAAGTAAAGATTGGTTATATACTGATTTAGATAAAATGTTTGCTATGCAAAAAACAAGAAGTATAAATGAAATTGATGGAAGAGAATTAGCTAATGCGATAAGTTGTCAAAACTATGATGAAAGAGTGTTTTTAGAGTTATTAGAAGGTCCTGCTAAAAATGAAGCCGGTATTAAAACTATAGTAAAAAATGCTCTTGAAAATGGTGTTACATTTTCAGATGTACAAGATGCTGAAAGGAAGCAATCAATAGCTGGAAGAGATAGCAAAGGAATAAACAGAAGCGATGAATAAAATGTGGAAAAGGATAGTTCTATTTAACAAATTTTGCGTTAAACAGAGCTGTCCTTTTTGAGTATTATTTAAAAATTAGATTTTTAGGGTGGAAACCCTTTAAAAATTGCGTAAAATGTTATACAATGAAGAAAATTTGTAGATTATGGGGAGAAAAGGATGAAGAAAAAATGGGAATATTGCAATGTAAATAATGCTGAAGTTAAAGAAATAATGAATAAATACAACGTTAGCGAACTTGTAGCAACAGTTATTTCTAATAAAAATTTAACAACTAGTGTTGATGTATTTTTAAATCCAACAAGAAATGATTTCTATGATCCATTTTTAATGCCTGACATGGAAGTAGCTGTTGATAGAATTATTAAAGCAATCGACAACAAAGAAAAGGTTATTATCTATGGTGATTATGATGTTGACGGAATAACAAGCATAACTGTTCTTAAGAGCTTCTTAAAAGATCGTGGACTTGAAGTTGGTTGCTACATTCCAAACAGACTAGACGAAGGATATGGATTAAACAAAGAAGCAATTGAAAACATTGTTAAGCAAGGTTATACTCTTATGATTACTGTTGACTGTGGTATTTCATGTAGTGAAGAAATAGCATATGCAAATAGCCTTGGAATTGAAACAATTGTAACAGATCATCATGAGCCTGCAGAGGTTCTTCCAAATGCTGTTGCTGTTGTCGATGCGAAGAGAAAAGATAATAAATATCCATATAATCAATTAGCAGGTGTTGGAGTTGTATTCAAAGTAGCTCAAGCTATTTCTAAAAGATATAATTTAGATGAAAAAGAGTATTTAAAATATTTAGATTTAGTTTGTGTTGGTACAATTTCTGATATTGTTCCATTAGTTGATGAGAACAGAGTTATCTCTAAACTTGGATTAAAGCTTGTTGCGATGACTAAGAATATTGGTCTTAGAGCTTTAATAGAATCAATTGGTGCAAAAAATGTGGATTCTTCACTTATTTCTTTTGGAATTGCACCAAGAATTAATGCATGTGGAAGACTTGGATATGAACAAGATGCATTAAAACTTTTCTTTACAGAAAATATTGTTGAAGCTCAAGAAATTGCTAGAAAATTAAACAAGTATAATGCAGAGAGACAACAAAAAGAAGTTAAAATTTATAATGAATCAATTGAAATGATAGAAAATGGCGAGAAGAAGAATTCATGTATTATTCTAGGTCATAAAGATTGGCATCATGGAGTAATCGGTATTGTTTCTTCTAAGGTTACAGAGATGTATTATAAACCAAGTATTTTAATTGGTTTTGAAGATGGTGAAGGTAAAGGATCTGGTAGAAGTATACATGGATTTGATTTACATGAGGCACTTGGAAAATGTCAAGACCATATTGAGAGATTTGGTGGTCACTCAATGGCTATTGGTATTTCTGTTAAGGAAAGTGAATTTGATGCTTTCAAAAAGGATGTCGAAGCATATGTTAAAAATGCGCACATTGAAGATTTAGTTCCAATCATTAAAATCGATAAAGAGATTAATGATAATGATATCAAGATAGATACTGTTAATGAACTTAAGATGCTAGAGCCTTTCGGTGAGGCAAATAAGATGCCAATATTTATTTACAAGAATTTAAAAATAGATTCTATTAGAGCATTATCTGAAGGAAAACATATTAAACTAACATTAAGAGATAAAAATGTTGTAATTGATGCAATTGGATTTAATATGGGTAACTTAGCAGATGATTATTTACTAGGAGATAGAATTGATGTTGTAGGTTCTCTTGAAGTTAATAAGTTCAATGGAAAAGAAACAGTACAAATTAATCTAAAGGATATTAGAAAATCATACTAGGAGGGGATGCTCTTATATGTCTGAAGTTAAGAATGAAACGATAGATGATATCATCGAAGTGATGAAGAAAAATTATAAAAAAACTGATAGCAAACTCATAAGGAGAACTTATGAGTTTGCTAAAGCTAAGCATGGAAATCAGCTTAGAAAATCAGGTGAACCATATATTATTCACCCATTACAGGTTGCTTATATATTAGCAACACTTGGCATGGATGATAGTACTATTTGTGCAGCACTATTACATGATATAGCTGAAGATACAGATGTTTCTATTAAAGATATAGAAAAAGAATTTTCATCTGAAATCGCTGAAATGGTTGATGGTGTTACAAAGCTTGGTAGCTTAAAATATACTAGTGCAGAAGAAGAGCAGGTAGAGAATTATAGAAAGATGTTTTTAGCAATGGGTAAGGATATCAGAGTTATCCTTATTAAGCTTGCTGATAGATTACACAATATGAGAACATTAAAGTTCTTATCTAGAGATAGACAAATTGCTATTTCAAAAGAAACATCTGATTTATATGCGCCTCTTGCTAATAGACTCGGAATTTATTCATTGAAATGGGAGCTTGAAGATTTATCTTTCAAGTATTTACATCCAGATGAGTTTAAAGAAATTGTAGATGGTATTGATAAAAAAAGAGATGAACGTCTACAATTTATTGACGTTGTTGTTAAACAAATAAATGAAGAGCTTAAGAAACAAAAAATTGAAGCAGAGATTACTGGTAGAGCTAAACATTTATATAGTATTTACAGAAAGATGCAAAGAGATGGTAAAACTCTAGATCAAATATACGATTTATTCGCACTTCGTATTTTAGTTAATTCAGTTAAAGATTGTTATGCTGCTCTTGGTGTTGTTCATGAGCTTTATACACCAATGCCAGGACGTTTTAAAGATTATATATCTTTACCAAAACCTAACATGTACCAATCACTTCATACAACGCTTCTTGGACCAAAGGGAACTCCTTTTGAGGTTCAAATACGTACATGGGATATGCATAGAATAGCTGAGTATGGTATCGCTGCACATTGGGCATACAAAGAGGCAAATAAGAATAAAAAATCTAATGTAATTGTTCAAGATGATAAATTAGCATGGCTAAGAGAGTCATTAGAATGGCAAAAAGAAATGCAAGATCCAGACCAATTTTTAAAGACTTTGAAAACAGAGCTTTTTGAAGATGAGGTTTATGTATTTACACCAATGGGACAAATTAAAGTATTACCAAGTGGTGCAACTCCAATAGATTTTGCATACAGTGTACATGCTGAAATAGGTCATCATATGACAGGATGTAAGATTAATAATAAAATGATGCCAATAGTTACTAAATTAACTACAGGTGATATTGTTGAAATTATTACATCTGATCAAGCAAAAGGACCAAGTAGAGATTGGCTTAAATTTGTAAAGAGCAGCTCCGCTAGAAATAAAATACAACAGTGGTTTAAGAAAACAGAGCGTGAAGATAATATCCTCAAAGGTAGGGAGTTAATTGAAAGAGAAATCAAGAGCATTGGTATGAATTATACTACTTTATTCAAAAAAGAATATGTTCAGGTAGCACTTGATAGATATAAATTTGCTACTGTTGAAGATATGTATTCTGCTGTTGGATTTGGTGCAATTTCCTCATCTAGAATTGTAGCTAAAATATTAGAAGCATACAGAAAAGATAATGAAGATGAACAAATTGAACAAAAAATTGAAGAGCTTGTTACAGAGAAACCTGTTAGAGCACATTCATCAAATAATGGTATAATTGTTAAGGGAATTGAAAACTGTTTAGTTAGATTTTCTAAATGTTGTAATCCAGTTCCAGGTGATGAAATAATTGGATTTATTACAAGAGGTAGAGGTGTTTCAATTCACAGAAAAGATTGTATAAATGTTAAAGATTTGTTAACTCAAGAAGATAGAATTATAGATGTTTTCTGGAGTACACAAGGAGAGTCTGTATACAAAGTTGAAATTCAAGTTATGGCAAACGATAGAAATGGATTACTTGCTGATATTATAAAAGTAATTTCTTCGACTAAGTGTAGTTTGATTGCTGTTGATTCAAAAGCATTAAAAGATAAAACTGCTGAGACTAATCTAACGATTGAGGTAGAAAATGTTAGCGTATTAAATGCAGTTGTTAAAGCACTTAGAAAAGTTGACAGTGTATACGAAGTTACTCGTAAGAAATAAACTAATGAGAAATGAAGGGATATTATAAATGATACTAAAGAGAATAAGAGTTTCGGTATTAGAGGGGCAACCAACGAATTGCTACATAGTTCAAGATGAAGATTCTAATGAAGCTTTAGTTATTGATCCAGGTGGCGAAGTTGATAAGATTATGAATATGATTGATACCTTAGGAGCTGATTTGAAATATATATATTTAACACATTGTCATGCAGATCATGCATATGGAACGAATGATTTAAGAGCAAGAACAGGGGCGAAAGTATTAATTCATAGAGATGATTATGATTATCTAAATGACGATACAGTAAGTCTTTCTACTTATATAGGTTTAGAAGAAATGCATATTGATGATGTGATGAGAGTTGATGAACATGATAAAATTCATGTTGGAAATCTTGCTTTTGATGTAATACACACACCAGGACATACAAAAGGTGGAAGTAGTTTGTATTGTGAAGAGGTAAAGATGGTGTTTACAGGGGATGCTATGTTTAGAGGAACATGGGGAAGAACAGATTTACCAACTGGTAGCTTAGAAGAAATCATGGATTCAATAATGAATAAATTGTTAAAACTTCCGGATGATACAATTGTGTACCCAGGGCATGGAAAGTCAACAATGATAAGAGAAGAAAAACCAATTTATGAAGAGCTTAGCCCACGAATTGATTAATGGAAGGGAGAAATATACATGGTTAAAATGTACAATACAGATGTAGAAACAAATGTAACATCTGAAACAAAGGTATTCCAAAAAGGAAACTGGATTAATATGATTAATCCAACGAAGGATGAAATAGAGCTTATATGCGAAGCGGTAAATATCGAAGCAAATTTTCTTCATTACGCATTAGATGCTGAAGAAAAGGCCAGAATAGATATAGAAGACGATGGAACAATTCTTTTTATAATAGATGTTCCAATATCAGAAGAAGAAAGTGGAAACATTGTGTATACAACAATGCCAGTTGGTGTTATTTTTGTAAGAGATGAATACTTAATTACTGTTTCATTAAAAGAAAATTCTCTAATGACAAAGATGGAACAATTGGTTAAAAAATCACTTGCTACATATAAAAAGAGCCAATTTCTATTCCAAGTATTTTATGAGAATGCTTCTATGTATCTAAATATGTTAAAGATTATTAATAGAAAAACAGAGCTTCTTGAGAAAACATTAAAGAAAAGCTTAAAGAATGAAGATTTAATGAAAATGCTTAATATTGAAAAATCATTAGTATATTTTACTACATCACTTAAATCTAACGAGATAGTAATGGAAAAAACACTACGTGGAAAAATTATAAAGTTATATGAAGAAGATGAAGATTTACTTGAGGATTCAATTATCGAAAATAAACAGGCGATGGAAGTTAGTAAAACATACAGCGATATTTTAAATGAGACAATGGATGTATATGCTTCTGTCATTTCAAATAATATCAATGATGTAATGAAGTTCTTAACATTGGTAACAATTATTCTTGCTGTTCCAACATTAGTTGCCAGTATATGGGGAATGAACGTACCGGTTCCATTTCAATTTCATCAATATGGATTTCCAATAATGATCGCAATATCTGTTATAGTTACAATATTAACAATGATTTGGTTTAAAAAGAAAGATATGTTAAAATAATGAAAAAGAGGATGTCGAATAAATAACAAAAAGGACATTCTCTTTTTATGCTTTTTAGTAATAATAAAAAATATATTGTATAGAATTTATTATTGCTGGAGGATTATTGAATGTTTTTTATTTTAAGTAAAGATAAGATTGTAACTTATTTTATATCACTTTTTATGATAATGCTTTTACTCGGAATTGCTTTTCAAACCAAGAATAACGGTGCACGCTCAGCAACTTCGAATAAATTAGAAGATAATACATATGAGTCAAAAAAATAATGAATACTTTTTTTATTACAAGATAAAATAATATTAGTTATATTACGCTTCTGGAGGAATCATGTTTTTTATAGGTATTATTACTGATAAGAATAGTGAAAACAATATAAAGAATATTATGAAGAATAAATTAGATAATAATCAAATTATATTTTTAAATAAAGATAATATAGAAAACTTTAAAAATGTAAGATTTGATTCTGTTGTAATAAATAATAGGGTAGAGGATAGGTATGTATTAGATAAGATTACAGGAAAGTCCAGATTTGTTTTGTATAATTCAGATATAACGAACGAGTATATGCAGATTAATGAATCAGATTACAAAAAAGACAGAGGCTATAATCTTATTTCATATGGATATAATTCAAGAGCAAATGTAACTGTATCTAGCGTTGGGGATGATGAATTTTTATTATATGTCCAAGAGAATATACCTGGGTACGATATGCAAGAGATTAAGTTTAATAAAGCAAAAATGAATGTAAATGCGTATGATGGAATGATTACAACAATCATAAATTTGATATATAATAATGGATAAATTTGGAGAAAGTGGCGTAAAATCAAAAAATATTCAAAAAAATAACTTTTTATGTAGACAAAACCTAAAAAACATTGTATAATAGTGTTTATAGTAAAACAGAATGAGTATAGATACACTAGAGAAACAAATAAGGGGAGGAAAAAAATTGAATACGAATTATTTAGAAAATAACCATTTAGTATTGGTTGGAAAAGTTACTAGTGATAAAAGATTCAGTCATGAAATTTATGGAGAGAAATTTTACATATTTGATTTAGAGGTACCTCGTTTAAGTGGTAATGCTGATATTATACCAATTACTATTTCTGAAAGATTATTAGAAGCTGAAGGATTAGAAATTGATAAAAAAGTAATTATTGAGGGACAATTTAGATCATATAACAGTTATCAAAATGAAAGAAATAAATTAGTTTTAACTGTATTTGCTAAAGATGTAAAATTTGTTGAAAACCAAGATGAAGAAATTCAAGCTAGTAAAGATTTTGTATCAAATGAAGTTATATTAAACGGATATATCTGTAAGAAACCAATTTACAGACAAACTCCATTTGGTAGAGAAATTGCAGATTTACTTCTAGCTGTTAACAGAGCATATAACAAATCTGACTATATTCCATGTATTGCATGGGGAAGAAATGCTAGATTTTGTGAGAACATAGAAGTTGGTACAGAAGTAAAAATCGTTGGTAGAGTTCAATCTAGAACATACGAGAAAAAGTATGAAGATGGAACATCTGAAACAAAGATTGCATACGAAGTATCAATCTCAAGTTTAGAAATTGTCAAAGAAGATGACAATGAAAATGACGTAGCTGAAGAAGTTCAAAATGAAGAGGCTATGTAGTCTAAACGACTTTATAAATTAAAATTAAAACATAAAAAAATAAGCGATTAAATCGCTTATTTTTTTATGCATTAATAAAAGAAATATTATTTCTTTTCAGTTGGTATTATGATTTTATCCTTATTAACTTCTTCTTTTTTCTTATCAATTTTTATATGATCTTGTACATCAGATATATTTAAATCTTTTCCGTTTCCAGGAACTATTTTAATTTCTTTATCAGACATAAGTTTCACTCCTATTTATTGTATATTTGTTTTTATTGAATCTATATCTTTAATAGGTTCAGATAAATCTTTAATTAAAGCTAATTGATTATTTGCGTCGAATACTTTCATACATAAAACTTCAGAATCATTTAGTGGCGTAATTATAAAATATCCAACACTGCTACCATCTGCCATAGAGCAGATAATCATTTGAATATCATTAATTGTACCAGTTTTTAATTCACTTGTTACTTTTATGTTATATGTTGTTTCTAAATATGCTTGTAGACCTTCTTTATTTAGCATATCGTTAAATGTAGTTTTTTCTGTATTTAATCTATATAAAATATCACCTTTTTTTAGCTCGACATATTGGGCAGGTTCAGATCCTTGTAATGAAAATTCTCCAAGTTCTTTAAATGAATATGTATGATCATTTAGTTTTACAGGTTCAGGCTCTGCAACTGGAGTAGGGGTTACTGACTCAGTTGGTATTTCGTTATACATTTCAACTGTTCCAGATTCATTTGGAACAACAGTTATATTAGAGAATGAATCATAAGAATCAACTTTACCAATTGTACTTCCTTGTAATTCTTTGTTAATTGTATTATTATTTGTTTTTTCACTGTATCTACTATCAGAATTTGCTTTAGAGCTATTTGACATATGAATTATTGTAAATACAATTGCAACTATAAATAAAATTATTAATATAAGTAACCATAGGTTAATTTTCTTTCTTCTAACTGGGCGTACATACATTATTTTATCCTCCGTGTAATTATCTGAGAATATAATAACATAAAAATTTTCAAAATGCTATCAAATATTAAATTTTTTATTATGTAATTTATACTTTTTTTAGCATAATTTTCATATTGACATTATTTGTCATAAATGATTTAATTAAACATGAGGTAGATGCAATGGAAGAAAAAAATAAATCAATTATAGAGTCAATACTATTTGCAGCCGGAAGACAAGTTGAAGTAAGAGAATTGTCTATTGCACTTGAAAAAAGTGCTGAAGAAATTGAAGAGATTGTTGAAGAGCTTAAAGCTGATTATGATAAGAAAAAAGCTGGATTTGAAATTATCAAAGTAAAAGATACATATCAAATGTGCACAAGAAAAGATTATTATGATTACGTATCACAGGTTCTTGATAAGAGAAATAAACCAAGTCTTACTAATACAACTTTAGAAATTCTTTCAATTATAGCTTACAATCCTAATATTACAAGAGCTCAAATAGAAACTATTAGAGGTGTTAATAGTGATGGAACACTATATAAATTACTTGAATATGGATTAATCCAAGAGACAGGTAAGATGGATGCTCCAGGTAGACCAACTATGTACGGTGTAGCAGATAAGTTTTATAAAATGTTTGGTATTTCTAATTTGGAAGAATTACCAGAGCTACCAAAATATAAACTAGATGAAAACCAACAAATAGTTGTAGATGAATAATGTGTTAATAATGTGTGATTATATTTATAATCCATTTTGTTAAAAAATAAAAGGAGGTTTTTTTATGGACGAAAACAATAACAAGGATGTTGAAAAGAATGTAAATGAAACTGTTCAAAGTAATTTTACAGAAGAATCTGCTCCAGCAAAATCTGGAAACAAAACAAAAGTTATAGTAATAAGTGTTATTGCTGTTGCTGTAGCATTACTTTTAATAGCAGGTATAGTTGCTTTAGTTAAAAACTTAGGAAAACCAAGCAAGAGCCAAGCTAAGAAAGTAGTAGAATCATATCTTGAAGCTATTAATGACGATGATGATGATGCATTAATCAAATTAATAGATACTGATGGATACGTTATCTTAAAAGAAGAAAAAGAGTCTAAATTTGATAAGAAATATAAGAAAAAAAGCTCTTATGTTAAAGACTTCATGGAAGATAACAATATTGATGATGAAGAAGAACTAGAAGATAAGATTACTTCAAATGAAGGATATATCTTTGGTTCAAGCTATGAGTATTCTCTAAAAGAAATAACAAGCGTTAAGAAATCAAGCAAATCAAGCAAGATTGCTATAATCAAAGCTAAAGTTAAGAGAGAATCAAGCTATAGCAAAGATACAGAAACATTAACATTATATGTTATCAAATCAGGTGGTAAATATAAAGTTATAGGATCTAAATTATCATAATTAAACTGATATTAATAAAAAATAAAAGATTGGGGTACCAATCTTTTATTTTTTTTATCTATTTTTTATTAAAACTTTTACAATAATCTTTTATAGGGCAATTAATACAATCAGGAGATTGTGCTTTACAAGTATGTCTACCATGCCAAATAAATACATGGTTAACGTCTTTTAAATATTCTTTAGGAATAACTTTTAGCAAATCTTGCTCTATTTTTTCGGGATCTTTTTTACTTGATAAACCAATTTTATTTGATATTCTTTTTACATGAGTATCAACAGCAATTCCTTGTGGTTTATTAAAAGCATCAAGCATTATTACGTTGGCAGATTTTCTTCCAATACCAGGTAAGCTCATTAAGTCTTCCATAGTATCTGGTAAAACACCATGATATTTTTCTGCTACCATTATAGCCATGTTTTTTATATTATTTGATTTTGTTTTATGAAATCCACAAGGTGTAATTATTTGCTCTATATCATCTATAGGAGCTTTAACAAAATCTTTAGGTGTTTTATATTTTGAAAATAAAATGGGGGTAGTCTTATTAACACGTTCATCAGTACATTGAGCAGATAACATTACTGCAACTGCAAGCTGAAAAGGCGTATCAAATGTTAAACTACATTTAGCATCAGGATATGCGGTTTTCAATATTTCAATTAACTCTATAACTTTTTTCTTTGTCATAAATAATCCTTTCAAGTATTGTTTTTCATATTATACAGCATTTTGTAACAGAAATCGACTTATTTAATATAATAATTAGTGAGGAGGGAAATATGTTGAGAATGCTTAAAAAAACGATTGGGGTTTGTTTAATTGGAATTGGGATTGGAATACTACTTGTATTATTACTTCCTCTTACTGGATGGCTTTTTACAATTGGAGCTGCACTTACTATTTTAGGATTAATATGGCTTGCAAGCTAATGGCAGGGAGGGGATAACATGACAATTGTAGTGAAGAAGGTACCAAAATTTTTTAGAGGGTTCGTTAGATTTATTTTTGGAATTAAAAGTACATAGACAAAATAAAATGGACGTTGCATATAAAGTTATTTCTATAACCTCATATGTAACGTCCATTATATTAAACTAAGCGTTTTTTAAACTACGTAAACATTTAGAACATACGCACATTCTCTTTGATTCTCCATTAACATCAATAGTTACTGTTCTAAGATTTGGCTTAAATGTTCTTGTTGCTCTTCTACTTACGTGAGAACGAGCGATAGAAATTTTATTTCCGTAAGATTGTGTTTTGCTACAAATTGCACACTTTGCCATAATTCTTTGCACCTCCTATATGCATAAATAAAATCGACTAATTCAAAGTTTACCACATTATTCAGAAAATTACAAGTATTTTTGAATATTTATAGCGATTTTTTCGAATAATACTAATATATCCTATAGTTTATATTACATTTTTTTTAATTTGTCAAAGAATTTGGGAGGAATTATGCTTATAAATTTTGTTAGAGCAATTATTTTATACATAATTGTATTAATTGTTATAAGAGCAATGGGAAAAAGAGAAATTGGACAACTTCAGACTTTTGAGTTTGTTATTGCCATTATGATAGCAGATTTAGCTACAATTCCAATGAGTGAAGTTGGTGTTCCGATAATTAATGGTATTGCTCCAATATTTGGTTTATTAGTTATGCAAATGCTTATTTCATATTTTAATATGAAAAGTATAAAGCTAAGGGGGATTATTTGTGGAAAACCAAGTATATTAATTTATCGAGGAAAAATTGATGAGAAGAATATGATAAAGGAAAGATGTACAATAAATGAACTTCAAGAAAGATTAAGAGCTCTTAATATTGATTCAATTGCTGATGTAGAATATGCAATTCTTGAAACAAGTGGACAACTTAGTGTAATTGAGAAACCTGAAAAAAGAAATACAAAGCCAGAAGATTTTGGGATAATCCCAGAATATGAAGGAATATCATATGACCTAGTTATCGACGGAGTAATTATGCATGAGAATTTAAAACTTCTTGGAAAGAATTATAAGTGGTTAAAGAAAGAAGTTAATAAGTTTAATATAGAGCCAGAAGATGCCTTAATTGTTACTATAAATGGAAAAAATGAAATCTTTTACCAGGAAAAAATAAATAAGAAGAGGAAGAAATAATATGAAAAGAATTCTTATTACAAGTATATTGATAATTATAATTGTAATTGCAAGTGATTTTGTTATAAAGAAAAATATATTTAAAGATTTTAATTATATTATTTCTGGTTTATATACAATTGATAATCAAAAGAATAATGAAGAAAAGATAGAAGAGATTAATAATCTTAATTCATTTATAGAAAGTAAATATTTAATTATGGCCTTTTATATTGATCATAGTGAGCTTGAGAAGATAAAGACTCAAATGGTTATTATTGAAGCTGGAGTAGAAGAATCAGATGATTCTTTTTTACATGAAGAAATTAAGAGAACAATCTTTATTGTGGAACATTTAAAGAAAAAAATTGATTTTAAATTAGAGAATATTTTGTAGAAAGTGGGAAAAAAACACCATAAAAAATATGCATAAGCACTAGAAAATACGTGAATAAGGTACATTTTTAAAATAAATGTAAAAAATTGAAAAAAGTGTTGACAATTCATATAAATGATAGTATACTTAACAGGTCGAAAGGAAATGGGCGCATAGCTCAGCTGGGAGAGCATCTGCCTTACAAGCAGGAGGTCATAGGTTCGAGCCCTATTGCGCCCACCATTTTTTTTACTTTTGGCTCGGTAGTTCAGTTGGTTAGAACGCTAGCCTGTCACGCTAGAGGTCGACGGTTCGAGCCCGTTCCGAGTCGCCATATGTAGGTAATAGGAAAGTTAAGCTTTCCTATTATTTATATAAATACATAGTTAACCATAATATTTAATGGCTCGATAGCTCAGTTGGTAGAGCAGGGGACTGAAAATACCCGTTTCAGTGGTTCGATTCCACTTCGAGCCACCACTAGGAATCATACATAAGTATGATTCTTTTTTTATATAAAAAGTAAGGAGCAACTGCTTTTCGGCAGCTGCTCCTTTTGGTCATCTTCTTTTTGGCTTTTTGGATCTACCATGGGGCTGATCTCTTTTAGACGTATAAACAATAGGGTTATAAACAGTGTTTGTGTATCCGCAGTAAGGACATCTGGAGAGCTGGATTCCATCCTGTGTTATGATAGAATACTGCTCCTTACATCTTTCACATGTGGGACGAAGCTTGACAATTTTTCGTCTTGAACCACACTGGAAGCATGTCCGGAAGTCGCCAGGTTTTACATTCGTTGCGGTAAAATGACGCTTGCATTTTTTGTTGAGACAAACAAGTTCTATTGTAGCCATGGTTTACCTCCTAACATAATGTGTTATTAATGGCAAGATGTGTGACCGTACACAAACTTGCGAAGGCTTGGGTTAGTGCAAGAACTGCAACTAACTGCGAACGCACTGTTGTAGGTTACAACAGTTTATAAAAATATATCATATTGTACATAAAAAATCAATGAAACGACGTAAAGTATAGGTATTTCATTTGAAAATATTTACATAATATGTTATAATTTATATGTTGCAAAATTGTATGAAGGGAGGAGCGTGTTATGCGCCTTCGGAAAGCAACGGATGCAGAGTATACGTTTTATGCGAGATGGCGAGATATTATCTTTAGTGTTGTATATAGTGGGACTCGTCCGACTAAGGAAGCACTTGAGAAAAGACGTTATCGCAGAAAAATCAAAAAACGTGAACCTGCTAAAGAACTTACACTCAAAGAGCGGCAACGACTGAATAAATATCGTAGAAGAAGAAAAGCTAGAAAAAGACTCAGATATTCTATTGATGAATATAAGAGAAAAGTCGGCAGCAAAGAAATCACATTTATTGAAGAAAAAGGTGTGGTTATTGGATATGTCGAGACTAGAAATTCTCCGAAAGGTTATTTCAGAATCGTAGATTGGGCTCTGTCTGGAGACTTTCAGGAGCTGGATTATATGCAGACTATTCTTGAAGAGCTGAAGAAAAAGGCTAAAGACAGAATAATCTACATACTGGCACCGAATTTTGAAGGATGGAGTACAGATGCTTTAACGGCTCTTGGTTTTCACTATGAGCGAGTAGAGTGGAGAGTGTGAGAAGAGCAAAAGGCGGAGTGTTTATTCAACACTCCGCCTTTTGGTTTGTTAAAGTACACTACATTACGGTAGGAATTTTAAGACTTTGGTTGATGCTTAAGTTGCTTGAGCGTAAATTGTTTATTTCTTTTATATCATAAACAATTTCTCTAATGTCTAAATCTTTATAATATGCATTCTCATTTTTTTCATATTGAGCAATGCTCCATAATGTATCGCCGCTATTTACAGTTATTGTTTTATAATGTTGTATTTCTTCTGATTGTGATTTGTTACAAAAATTAAAAAGAACAAATAGTAGAACAACAAACAATAGTATAAAAACTCTATAAAACCTACTTTTATTAACAATTCTTAACTTCATATTATACCTCCTTAAAACGAACATATATTTGCTTGACTAAAAATAGTATATACGAACAAACATTTGTTGTCAATACCAAAATAAAAAATTTTTTTATTAAAATAGTTAACATAAGTGTTGACAATATAAAGATAGTATGTTACAATTAAAAACATATTAAGAGTGTGCATAATCCAAATAGGAGAGCTGCACAGCCAATTCAAAATTGGTACACTATTATTGAGATATAAAGCTCATAAAGGAGTCTTAAGGGACAACTTTATGGGCTTTTTTGTTTTCTTTTTAATAGGTACCGCAACTACTGAAAGGAGTTTTGTTATGTTTAAGAAAGGTGCAAATGAGGAGAAGACGATGTATGGAATCAATTTGAGACGTATTGTATGGGAGACAGTCCTTACTTCAATTGGAGCAGGATTCTGTGTTTCTACAGTAACTATCTTTTGGAACTCCATTGGCATGGATCAGACCGCTATTGGTTTTGTTCAGATGATGTTTACAATTGCCATGGTGCTTTTGGACATCCCAATGGGATACATCGCAGACCGTTTCAACAGAAAGCTTTTGAACGTTCTTGGTGACGTCGGTGTTGCAGTGACATTCGTATTCTATGCGTTTGCGCAGAATATGTACATGGCAATGCTCGCAGAATGTTTATTAGGACTGTTCTTGGCTATGACAAATGGTGTTGACCAAAGCTTTATTAAGTATAACTGTAACAAGGTTGACCCATCTGGAGAGCTTTTTAAAAAGACAAACATCAAGGTTCAGACAGCAAAATACTTTATGTTGTTTGCAGCAACAGTAATTGGTGGCTTTATTGCTAAGTATAATCTTAGATTGACACTGGCACTTTCATTTGTTCCATACTTTATGGGCGGTTTGATTGCTTTCAAGATTAAGGATTTTGACTTGAAGAAGGAAGCAAAACACAAGAATCCTGTTAAGGATATGGTAATAACTGTTAAAGATGTTGTTGCAGATGCAAAAACAAGAACATTAATGTTCGCATATGTTCTTGGAAAGGAATTAACTCATGCACAGATTTGGGTATTTACACCATTAATGATTATGGTTGGAGTACCAATTGAAATCGTAAGTATGGGTTGGGCGCTTAATTATTTAGCACAGATTATTGGAAGTAAAGTTTCTGAAAAAATGATTCATTTTAAAACTTCTAACAAATTTGCAATACCATTCGCTCTTGAATTCGTATGGATTGCGGTATTAGTAATCAACACAAACATAATAACGATTTGGCTTTTTACACTTAATGGATTTGTTCATGGTTTACTTGAAGGAAGTATGATTACTCCTCTTCAGGAAGCAACTAAGGACGAAGTTCAGACAAGTGTAATGTCAATAGCTTCTACAGGGGCAAGATTACTTTATATCCCACTGGTTTATATTATTAACTATTTGGGAAATCTTGAATTAAAATTGGCCTTAGTAGGTGTAATCGTTATACTCGCACCAATCAGTTTAATCACATATATTATGCTGAAGAAAATTGAAAAAGCCGAACAGGTTAAACTTTTAGACGATAATATCGGACATAAGAATAATTTGGAAGAGGTAGGTGAGGGCAAATGATTAAAAGGACGGGTTTTTATAAACCCGTCCTCACTTTATTATATTTAATTAAATATTTGTTATATTTTTGATTATATTTTTTCATGTATTGTTCTATTGATAACATCTAATTGTTGCTCTCTTGTTAATTTAATAAAGTTAACAGCATATCCAGATACACGAATTGTAAGTTGTGGATATTTTTCTGGATGATCCATTGCATCTAATAATAATTCTCTATTAAATACATTTACATTAATATGATGTCCTGTTTGCATGAAGTATCCATCTAGTAATCCCACTAAATTTTTAACCTGAGTTTTTTCTGTAGTTCCAAGTGTCTTTGGAGTAATTGCAAATGTATATGAAATACCATCTGATGCATATTCAAATGGAAGTTTTGCGATTGTATTCATAACAGCAACTGCACCATGAGTATCTCTACCATATAATGGGTTTGCACCAGGTCCAAATGGAACACCAGCATCTCTACCATCAGGAGTATTTCCTGTATTCTTTCCATAAACTACATTTGATGTAATTGTTAAAATAGATAGGGTAGGAGTTGCATTTCTATATATTTGATGTTTTTGTAATTTTCGTAGGAATGCTTTTACAACATCAATTGCAATTTGATCAACTCTGTCATCATCATTTCCATATTTAGGGAAGTCACCTTCAACTTCGTAGTTAACAACTAATCCATCTTCGTTTCTAATTGTTTTTACTTTTGCATATTTAATAGCAGATAAAGAATCAGCTACAACTGAAAGTCCAGCAATTCCACATGCCATTGTTCTATAAATGTTTTTATCATGTAATGCAAACTCTAAAGCTTCATAAGAATATTTGTCATGCATATAGTGGATAGCGTTTAATGCTTTGATGTAAATCTTAGCAACATATTCCATCATGTCATCAAATTTTTCCATAACTTCATCGTAATCCAGATACTCAGATGTTATAGGTCTTGTTTTTGGACCAACTTGTTTTCCTGAGTTTTCATCACGTCCACCATTAATAGCATATAATAATGTTTTAGCAAGGTTTGCTCTAGCTCCAAAGAATTGCATTTGTTTTCCAATTCTCATTGAAGAAACACAACAAGCAATACCATAATCATCTCCAAGAGATGCTCTCATCATATCATCATTTTCATATTGAATAGCTGATGTTTCGATAGATGTTCTTGCACAGAAATCTTTAAATCCTTTTGGTAAATTTTTAGACCATAGAACTGTTAAGTTTGGCTCTGGAGCAGGTCCTAATGTTTGTAATGTGTGTAAAACTCTGAATGAATTCTTTGTAACCATTGTTCTACCATCAACACCCATACCGCCGATACTTTCAGTTACCCATACTGGATCTCCACTGAATAGTTCATTGTATTCTGGTGCACGTAAGAATCTTACCATTCTTAATTTCATAACAAAGTGATCCATTAATTCTTGAGCAAGCTCTTCAGTTAATGTTCCATTTTTTAAATCTCTTTCAATGTATATATCTAAGAAAGTAGATGTTCTACCGATACTCATAGCTGCACCATTTTGATCTTTAACAGCTCCTAAGTATCCAAAGTATAACCATTGAATAGCTTCTTTTGCATTAGCAGCTGGTTTTGAAATATCACATTCGTATTTTGCAGCCATTTTCTTTAAATCATCTAAAGCAACTAATTGATCATACATTTCTTCACGATGTCTTATGACATCAGAAGTAAATTCATCAACATCGTATGTTTCTAAATCTTTTTTCTTTTCTTCGATTAATCTATCAATTCCATATAAAGCAACTCTTCTATAGTCACCAATTATTCTTCCACGTCCATATCCATCTGGAAGACCTGTAAGTAGGTGAGAGCTACGAGCAGCTCTAATATCTGGAGTATATACAGCAAATACACCATCATTATGAGTTCTTCTCATAGAATGATATATTTTTGATGTTTCCTCATCAACTTTAAATCCATATGCTTCACAAGACTTTTCTACAATACGAATTCCACCATTTGGCATAATAGCTCTTTTTAGAGGTGCATCTGTTTGAAGACCAACAATTTCCTCTAATTTTTTATCTATATATCCAGCCTCATATCCATTTATTGTAGAAGGTGTTTTTGTATCTGCATCTAGAACGCCACCATTTTTTCTTTCTTTTTCATATAAGTCTAAAACCTTTTTCCAAAGTTTTTCTGTTTTTGGTGTTGCATCTGCTAAGAAAGAATCATCTCCTTCATATGGAGTGTAATTTCTTTGGATGAAGTCTCTAACATCTATTTCTTTAGTCCAATTTCCATTGGTATTAAAATTCTTCCATTGTTCAAATTCCATAATGAGCCTCCTTTGTAGTCAAAAAATATTCGGAACGAGCCGAATTAATTTGTTTTTCAATATTTATTCAGTCAAATTTTTTTATAAAAAATTGCAAGATGTTTCTGTAATTTTTATTTTAGTGTAATAAAAAAAATAATTCTGTGGCAATTGCAACAGAAAAAATAAATATAAAATTAGTATGTGTAAAAGCATTGAAAAAATGTATTTTTTGCATTAAAAATTTTTTTTATTACATTTATTTTACAAAAAAAAATTTTTAGGGGAGAATATAGAGCATAAAAAAGAAGCTATTTTCATAGCTTCTTAATATATTATTGTTCTTTATCTTTAATTTCTGATGTACAATGTGGACATCTTGTTGCTTTGAAAGCAATTTCTGATAAACAGAATGGGCAAAGTTTTGTTTCTGGATCTCCAGGAACTTCTTCTGCTGCTTCTTTTTTACCTTTTTTAGCAATTTTAGCATTTAATTTTTCTAATCTTTCTTTGCTCTTCTTGTTAGCAACATTGATTGCTTTTACCATTAAGAATAGAATTAAAGCAACGATTAAGAAATTGATAACTGCTGTTATGAATGTACCATAATCGATGTATTGTCCACTGTTTCCAATTTGGAATTTTCCTTGAACTTCAGCACCACCAATTAATCCTAATAATGGTTGGATGAATGCATCTGTGAAAGCTGTTACTATTTTTCCAAAAGCTTCAGCGATGATAACACCAATAGCTAGTTGCATTACATTTCCTTTTGAGATAAATTCTTTAAATTCTTTAAACATAAAAATTTCCCCTCTCATATAGATTTTACATAAGTACATAATATACATTTTGTCTTAATTTGTCAATAAATATTGATGAAATACTATTGCTTTCTGGCTTAAAGTGTGGTAAAATAGCACTCGTTAAAGAAAATAGCTTTTTAAAAGCTTATTTCCTTACTTACATTATAGATGTAGGTTTTATATCCATAAGGAGGTGAAAAGATAATGAATAAATACGAGAGTGTTGTCATTATTAATCCAACTGTAGAAGAAGAAAGCATGAAGACATTAATTGCTAAATTTACAGAGATAATTAATAAAGACGGTAAAGTAGAAAAAGTTGATGAATTAGGAAAGAAACAATTAGCTTATGACGTAAAGAAATTCAATGAAGGTTTCTATACAGTATTTTATTTCGAAGCTAATCCAGATCTAATTACAGAGCTTGAAAGAAATTACAGAATAACAGATGAAATTATAAAATTCATGACAATTAAACAAGATTAATAGAAAGAGCTTTAACATAGGTTAAAGTAATGGTGAAAATATGAACAAAGTTATTTTAATGGGAAGATTAACTAGAGACCCAGAGGTTAGATATACACAAACTAACAATACATTAGTAGCTTCATTTTCATTAGCAGTAAATAGAAGATTTGCTCGTCCTGGAGAGGAAAGACAAGCAGACTTTATAAATGTAGTTGCTTGGAGCAAAACTGGTGAATTTTGTAGTAAATATTTTAAGAAAGGTCAACAAGTTGGAGTTATCGGAAGAATCCAAACTAGAAACTGGGATGACGAACAAGGTCAAAAACACTATGTAACTGAAGTTATAGCTGAGGAAGCATATTTTGCAGATAGCAGAAAAGACGGAGAGGGAGCAGGAGCAAACTTTGACGCTACTTTTGGTGCAATGCCACAAGCTGCTGGTGCAAGTGAAAATTCAGACTTTGAAACTTTTTCCGGAGATGACCTACCATTTTAATTAGATTTAGATAGGGGGGAAAAATAAAATGGCTGATAAGAAAAATAATAAAAGAAATAACAGAAACATGAATAATGATGATGATTTCAATCCAAAGTTCAAAAAGAGAAAGAAACTTTGCCCACTTTGCAAAGATAAGAACTTTGAATTAGATTATAAAAATCCAGATCAATTAAGAAAATTCATAAATGAAAGAGGTAAAATACTACCTAGAAGAGCAACTGGAGCATGTGCAAAGCATCAAAGAGATATTACTTTAGCAGTAAAGAGATGCAGACAAATCGCTATGTTACCATATACTCAAGACTAATAAAAATGAATCCCGGGACACAACGTGTACCGGGATTTTTTGATGCTCAGCGAAGAGAAAGCTCCTTGTCATGACAGGTGTAAACCCGCTCGGCATTCTCCTTAGAGAAGCCAATCTTGACCAGATGATCAACAAGGGCGCTAGGTCCTGTGCCGCCATAGCCAACGCCGAAACCATTGTGGACAACGATTTCCATGTCTTTGAAGACATATGTGACGTCGGCAGGTCCACCTTCAGTGTTGCTGAGTTTCTGGATGAATACCTCTTTAACTCCAGTAAAGTCGATTCTCTCCAGAAGCTTTTCGCATGTAGAGGTGGAACCCAGTGCATCAATTGTAATTTTGGCTTTTGACATAGTCAGTCCTCCCAAATAAATTTATTTGCGCTTAGATGTTTCTAGTGTGATGAAAAAGAGAATGTATACAAAAGCATACGCATACATATATTATACACCGAAAGGAGGATTTTATCAAATTATGTCTACTATACAAATAAAAGACAAAGCATTTTAAAATACTTTGTCTTTTTTATTTATTCAATATCTAATATCCTTTTTGCCCTTGCAACATCTTCATTTGTAGCGGTTCTTACACCATCTAAAGGATATTCAACATTTAAGTTTTCCCATTTAAATCTTCCAAAGTCATGATAAGGAAGAATATCAACTCGTCTTAAGCTTGTTTGTGAATGAATAAAATCTTTTAGCTTTAATAAATCGTTTTCATCATCAGTATATCCTGGTACTAGTACTTGTCTAATCCAAAAGTCTTTGTTAATGCTAGATAGGTAGTTAGCAAATTCAAGCTCTAATTTATTAGATACACCAGTTAAATCTTTACATTTTTTATCATTTATACATTTTATATCTAATAAGAATAAATCTGTTAAATCTATTAGTTCTTTTAATTTATCTGTTAATGGAAAATTACCAGATGTATCTATTGCAGTAGATATATTGTTCTTTTTTAATTCTTTAAATAATTCAATTAATACATCTTGTTGAAGGAGTGGTTCACCACCGCTAATTGTAACGCCACCACCAGATGCTACAAAATAATTTTTATATCTTAGTATTTTAGAAACTATTTCATCAACTGTATAATTTGTTCCTAAAGAACAATCCCATGTGTCTCTATTTTGACAATATTTACATTGTAATCCACAGCCTTGCATAAAGATTATAAATCTAATTCCTGGTCCATCAACTGCTCCTAATGTATCAATTGAATGAACCCTTGCAAAAAGTTTTTTATCCATAATTTTTTCCTTTCAATTATAGTGTTTTCCTTTTTTTGCATATTATCATAAGAATATATGGAAATCAATGGAAATAGTGCAAAATTGACATAAGAAAAACAATTGATTTTATTGCCAAAAAGAGGCTAAATTGATATAATTACACTCGAGAGAAAAGGAGTTTTTATGAATACAAAAGTTAATAAAGTTTTAAAGTTTTTTATAGAAATATTTTTTATTATAACTATCGTGTTTTTTGCGTGGTCAATGACACCAAAGACATTTCAAAATGATACTTTTTATACAATTAAAATTGGTGAAGTAATTCAGAATACAACACAAGATGTAAAAGATTTATTACCATGGAATAAAGGATTAGATATGAAAGATCATTTTTCATATCACAATTTACCATATACATATCCTCATTGGTTATATGATTTTTTAACTTTTAAGATATATAGTGTGTATGGATTCAATGGTTTATATGTAACAACATGTGTATTGGCGATAACTTTAGGATTATTAATATATTTTATTAATATAAAACTTAATAAAAATCATAATATATCATTTTTGATTACAATAGGTACGATTTATTGTTTGAAGCATTTTATTGCTGCAAGGGCACAACTTGTTACTTATTTGTTATTTGTACTTGCAATATTCTTTATTGAGATGTTTATAAAAAAGAAGAATATTTTATATGCAATTGGTTTAATTGTGATATCGTGGCTTATTGCAAATCTTCATTGTGCCGTATGGCCATTCTATTTCGTGTTATTTATGCCATATATTGCAGATTGGGCATGTACTGGTATTGCTACATATGATTATGAAAATCATATTAAGAAATTCTTCCTTAGATTTAAAAAGAAAAAGCTTGGAAAAGATGAATATATCAAGCAACGTGAAACTTTAAAAGAAAAGATAATGGAGCATGACAAATTAGTTGAATCTAGATTTTGTAAGACAAATAAGATTGAACTTGAAAGGAAGAAAAATGCTAAATGGCTTATCGTAATTATGATTATTTGTGCGTTTATGGGTCTATGTACACCAATAAAAGATGTTCCATATACTTATTTAATAAAAACGATGCAAGGTAATACAACAGAGAGTATAAGCGAGCATCAACCACTTGTATTAGTATCTCATGAAAATATGATTATTATTCTTATACTTGTATTTGGTACACTTATTTTTTCAAGAGCTAAAATTAGATTATGCGATTTTTATATGTTACTTGGATTGATAGCTTTAAGCTTTTTCTCACAAAGACAGATTTCAATGTTAGTACTGATTGGAAACTTTATATTGGTAAGACTTTTCTGTAAGGTTATACGTAATATTAAGGGGCTTTTCAAGGTGGATGAGTCAAGTAAAGAAGAGCTTAAGCTTTTAGTTAATGTATTTATGATTGCAATTATTTTTAGTATGAGTGCGATAGCTGCGTATGAAGGTAAAACAAAGAAAAATGATCCTTTTGTAGATGAAACATCTTACCCGGTTGCAGCTGCTGAATATATTAATAGAGAATTGATTCCTGTATGGGGAAAAGAAAAATTAAGATTATATAATGAGTATAATTATGGAAGTTATTTATTATTCCAAGGAATACCAGTATTCATAGATTCAAGAGCTGATTTATATGCGCCAGAATTTAACGGACAAAAGAACGAATCTGGCAAATATGAAGGTAATGATATTTTCTCAGATTTTATGGGGGTAAATTCATTATCCATGGATTATGAAGAGAAATTTAGCGAATATAGAATTACACATGTAATTACATGTGAGAATTCAAAGCTAAGCTCTTTATTAAATAAAGATACAAACTATTCATTAATATATAGTGATGAATACTTTAAAATATATGAAAGAGTTAGAAATGTTTATGAGCAAGATTAAGTTTTTTATTTTGATGATTTCACTTATTGTGATCGATCAAGTTTCAAAAATATTAGTTGTAATGAATAAAGAAGCATTACCGAAAACTATAATTAACGGATTATTGGATTTCACATATTGTGAAAATAGAGGAATTGCATTTGGATTTGCCAGCGGACATGTTAAGTTTTTCTCAATACTTACATTAATAATCTTAGCTGTGATAGTTGGGTTAGTTTGCTTTAAATTTACAAAGATAAAAGGATTATATGCTATTGGTGCAGCAATGCTTATAGCAGGTGGATTTGGAAACTTTATAGATAGAGCATTTAGATCATATGTTATTGATTTTATAGATATAAGTAGTTTCTTTGAATTTCCGATCTTTAACTTTGCAGATATATGTGTTGTTTTAGGTGTAGTTATAGTTGGGATTGCTAGTATAGTAAATTACAGGAGGGAAGAGGCTCGTGGAAATAATAGTTGATGAATTTGATAATGTTAGATTAGATTCATATATTTCAACAAAAGATGAAAGCTTATCAAGAGCTACGATTCAAAAATTACTTGAAAGTAATAATATTACTGTTAATGGTGAAGTAAAGAAAAGTTCATACAAGGTAAAAGCTGGAGATGTAATTAAAATAGATATTCCAGAAGCTAAAGATATTGGATTAGTAGCTCAAGATATTCCAGTAGAAATCGTGTATGAAGATTCTGATATCATAGTTGTTAACAAACCAAAAGGAATGGTTGTTCATCCAGCTAATGGAAATCCAGATGGAACATTAGTTAATGCGATTATGAATATATGTAAAGATTCTCTTTCTGGAATTGGAGGAGAGATTAGACCAGGTATCGTTCACAGATTAGATAAGAATACATCAGGATTATTAGTTGTAGCTAAGAATGATAATGCTCATCTTAAAATGAGTGAACAAATTAAGAATAGGGAAGTTAAGAAGATATATATTGCTCTTGTCAGAGGAATAATAAAAGAAGATGAAGCAACAATTAATATGCCGATTGCTAGAAGTAAAAAAGATAGAAAGAAAATGGCTGTTGATAAAGATGGTAAGGAAGCAATAACTCACTTTAAAGTTCTTAAGAGATATGATAATTATACTTTACTTGAAATTAAGATAGATACTGGTAGAACTCACCAAATAAGAGTACATATGTCACAAATTGGACATCCAGTTGTTGGGGATGATGTATATTCAAACGGAAAGAATGAGTTTGGAGTTGAAGGACAAATGCTGCATGCTAAAAGCTTAGATTTCAAACATCCAATTACTGGGAAAGCAATTCATTTAGAAGCGGATATTCCAGAGTACTTTAAAAAAGTAATTGAAATATGTGACAGAAGAATGGAGGATTAGATATATGGAAGAAATGAGACTTCAAAAATTTATAGCTAATTCTGGATTCTGTTCACGTAGAAAGGCAGAAGAATTAATTTTAGATGGAAAAGTTAGTGTAAATGGAAGTGTAGTTACAGAGCTTGGAACTAAAGTTGATGGAGATAAAGATGATGTAGTTGTTGATGGTAAAAAGATTAAAACAGTTCAAAATTTGAAATATGTTTTATTAAATAAACCGGTTGGATATGTAACAACTGCTAAAGATCAGTTTGACAGACCAACAGTTGTGGAGCTTGTTAAAGGTACAGGTGAGACACTATTACCAGTTGGAAGACTTGATATGTATACATCGGGTGCATTAATTTTAACAAATGATGGTGATTTTATTTATAAAGTTACTCATCCAAAACATGAAGTAGAAAAAACTTATAATGCGACTGTTAGGGGAATTATTACTGATGAAGATGTCCAGAAGCTTAAAAATGGTGTTGAGATAGAGGACTATGTTTCTGGAAAGGCTAAAGTTAAGATTCTTAAAATTGATAGAGACAAAAATATATCAAGAGTGGAAATTACGATTCATGAAGGTAAGAACAGAGAAGTTAGAAAGATGTGTGAAGCGGTAGGTAAGAAAGTTATTGCTTTACATAGAGCTAAGATTGGTCAGATTGACGTTAAAAGCCTTAAAATAGGAGAGTGGAGATATTTATCAGAAGCCGAAGTAGAAGCTCTTAAAAACTAAATTTTGGGGTATTGTAAAACGAAAAAATTAATTATATAATAGTGTAAATATACAAAAGACAAGGAGAAAATTAAATGAAATATCAAAAGTTTGTTCCAGAGGGCTGGTTTGTCGAGAACAAAACTATTGGTGAAAGTACATTGAACAATGCAATAAACACACAGGAGATTCTTGAAGCAAAAGTTACAAATTGCGATGAGAATTATAATTTGTATGTTCAGTTTGCAGATAATAAAATGGGTATAATCAATAGAAATGAAATTGAGACAAATGCCAGTGAGGACATTGATTTATTTAAGAAGAATGTTAGTACAAGCAAGGTAAATAAATATGTCCAATTTAAAGTAAAAGGTATTGATGAAGCAAATAATTACATTTTATCAAGAAAAGATGTTGAAAAAGAGGCTATGTCTTGGGTAAAGGAAGATGTAGCAGAAGGAAATGTATTAAAAGGTATAGTTAAAAGCATACAACCTTATGGAGCTTTCGTTGAAATCGGTGGAGGAGTTGTAGGACTTCTTCATATAGAAGATATTTCAGTAGCTAGAATAAAATCACCAAGAGAAAGAATAAGAGTTGGACAAAAAATTAACGTTATGGTAAAATCTATAGACAAAAGCCAAGACAAGATTATTTTGACATATAAAGAGCTTCTTGGAACATGGGAAGAAAATGTTAAGGATATTGTTGAAGGTTCAACTATAGTTGGAAAAGCAAGAGAAGTTGAAAAATCTAAAAACGGAATTTTTGTTGAACTTAAACCAAATCTAGTTGGTCTAGCTGAATATAAAGACGGAATTGAGTATGGACAAAACGTAAATGTGTACGTTAAAAAAATAATACCAGAGAAAAAGAAGATTAAATTAATAATTGTTAAATAAATTTAGGAGGTATTTAAGTTGGTAGAGGATAATGAGATAAAAGCATTAACATCACCTTTTGCAATTAGAGAAGGTGAAATAAAAGTATTTGATGGTAAAGATGGATATGTTTCAATGAATCAAATAGTACAAAGAATTAATTTAGGACACATTAATGATTTACACTTTAAAGTGTTATCATTAGTAAATGAATTTGAGTTTATTACTTCAAGACAATTATTCCAATTATTAGAGATTAATGGTTTTGATCCAAAGACTCAAGATAAATTAAATGGAAAATTAGATCAATTGGTTAAAACAAAGATTTTAACTAGATATTATTTCAATTCTGATGACGGAAAAGGAATATATAGAATATATTGTTTAGAGAAGATGGGTAAATACTTATTAAACTCAAGAGGTGAGGAATGTAAGTGGCAACCAACTGATAATACTAAACCAGTTGCTATGATAAAGAAGAGATTAGCTGGAAATCAAATTATCATTGCTTATTTAAGAAAAGTTAAAGCTTTTGATAGTTATACTCCAAAGCCATCTCTTAATGCAAAACAATTAGGAAAAACATTTAGAGCTACAGGTGGATGTATCAAATTAACTAAAAATGATAAATCATTAGATTTCGTATTTGAAGTTATAAGAAGAGAAGATGATTGGGAGAAGAAGTTCATTGATAAGATGAAATTCTATAAAGATTTCTATGAGAACTTTGTTCCTGGTGATTCTGGATTTAAGAGCTTACCACAATTGATTATTGTTTGTGAAGATGATAAACATATTGCAGAAGCGTTTAAAGCAGTAGTACTTAATAATGTTCAAATAAATAAGATTAAATTATACTATACAACAGATTTAAAACAAAACGATGAAAGTCTAGATGAATCACTAGTTGAATTTGTTAAGAGCGAAGATACTGGAAAGTTCAAGATGAAAAATACAAAAATAAAATTATTAGATTAATAAAGAATAAACCCGATAGGGTTTATTTTTTTGTGGTGAAGAGAGAGGGAAGAGCAAAAAATAACTGGAATTATATTCCAGTTATTTTTATATTAAAACTATTTTTTACTTTTTCTATTATGTGGATTATCTAATATTGCTGTTCCTGATTCTGGACTACCAAATATTGAATCCGAACCATTTGTACGAATTGGATCTAATTCTTTATCAGTTCCATCATCATTTACGAATGTTGGAATACTTGATCTTTTATATTTCTTTCCTGAATCATCATCTTCAGTATCAGACATACCACTAGTAAATTTAGTAAAGTTGAATCTTGTTTCTGGTTGTTTTTCTTTATATTTAGATTCAATAAAGTTTAACTTACCATATCCAACAATACTCTTTCCGCCACCATCACGTACCTTGTAGATACATTCTTTAAACTTAACGGCTTGTACTTTACCAGGTTTAAAGTTAGGTGTCTTATTAGCTTTAATTCCGCCAAGCTTAGATGTGTATTCACCTTTCTCAGTATCGTAATCTCTGTTAAATGTGAACTCTGATTTCTCTCCAAGCTCTCTTGACCACCAATCATTATCATCTGGTTCGTTGTTACCAAAGACAATCTTGTGTGCACAGTTGGCGATAATTGTTTTTCTATATTTTTTGTTTTCAGCATTTAATTGATCTAAGTTTTGTACAGATATAACTGCACCAACTCTATATTTTCTATAAATAGTAAATATAGGCTCCGTTGAACTTGAGATGAAGTCTGCAAATTCATCAATGTATAAGAAATGTGGATTTCTAGTAGCTTCTACACCAGGTCTTCTTAATACTGCATATTGCATTGATAATATAAAGAATAAACCAAATGCTTTATGAGCAGCATTTCCAAGATCACCACGTCTTGTACATACAAATGTAAATTGTCCAGTTGCTAATGCTTCATCAAAGTTTATATTATTTGTTCTATTACATAGTACATTTCTAATACCAGGATATCTTAATAAGTTATCAAGTTGGGTAGTAGCTGATGAAATATATTTTTCTGTATCAGCTTTATATGTACTATCTGCGAAGTAATTCTTTTTAAAGTACGTAATAAGTATTTTATATTGTTCAGCAAGTTCTGCATCTTTTTCCATTTCTTCGGTCATTCTTTGAATGATAGAGAAATCATTAAATGCATTTAACATATCTTCTAATGTAGGAATTTGTCCATCATGCATTTTTGGATACATTACTTTTAGTAATATAGATAAGTTCTCAATTGCTTGAGAAGCAAAGTTTGCTTGTACTCCTAAATTTAAATCTAAATCAGCTCGGGTTGATTCGTGTAAGTTCTTTAGTACTGTTGATATAACAACTGATGCTTGTAATGGATTATCATAAGCAAATGGGTTTAAACCAACAGAATCAGCTGAACTTGGATCAACTAGATTTACTTTAACATGATAATTCTTAGCAACATTTAATACTCTTGAAACTGATTCAAAATCAGGTGAGATATATGTTACACCAATATCTTTGAAAATTGTTCTTCCATCTTGTTCACCACGTATCATTTTATTCATACATGATTTATAAGTACCAGATTTGTTTGGATTCTCTTTAATCATTTCTAAAGAGAAATTATCATTTATATAATCATTATCGTAAGGAGCATTTATTGATGCGATACCTGACTTTAATGCAGCAAACCCATATTCTTTTGCAGTTTTATGGAAGAAGTTTTTCTTCTCAATATCTCTACAAATCATTGGTTCGTATATAAGTGATGTTTTACCAGATCCTGATACACCAACAACAAGCATTGATTCAAAACGTCTATCCTCAGGAAGTATAACATCTTTTCCAGTATGTTTATCTACACAAAGTTTTATTTCACAACTATATTGTCCAGTAAATCCTGTTTTCTTGTTTGCTAAGTTAATACCTGGATATTCATAAATTGACTCTCTAAAGTCTTTAGAGTCATCAATCTTAAACATAAACCATTTAATTAATGGATAGAATGTTGTTAATGGTAAGTATAATGAAATACTTCTAAATGCAGGTGCAATCAAACTTGAGTACTCTGTTGCAACCTTTACATATGAAGGAACTGACATTAATACAAGCCAACAAGCTGAGTTGATAGCTTGGTTAAACATTGATAGTACCAACAAATATAAAGAAATTACATATAAGTGGAAGAATGAAAGCTTGGTGTCTTCTGAATCTGCAAATTTTGAACTACATGAGAACAAGAATGCAAATATAGGACATGCAAATGCTAATGCATATTGAATTGGTCCCCAGTAAGAACAACCTATACCTGTGAAAATCATTAAAATGATTTCAACTACTCTATCTATAGTTAAATATATAGTTATAAGCGTTAATATATATGTTAAAAAGGTATTTCTATCTGTACCTAATACTTTTAAAAATTTATCTATTAACTTCAAGATTTTCACCACTTTCAAAAAATAAATTATTACCCCTTTATTATCTTATAAATCACGCAAAAATTCAAGCCTTTTGGAAGAATTTGTTAATAAAAATAGGCAAATTTTCTTCTATTATATGTAATGAGTTTATCAAAACAATATTTAGAAACGAAAATTAGACAAAAAAATCAAATTGATTTCAACAAAAAAGTAACTTGTTAAATCAAAAAAAATAAAAGAAATCAGTCTTAAATATACGCTCAACATGTTAATTTTGTTGCATTTGCAATAATTTTTGTAATAATTCCAAAAAAAATAAAAATAAAATAAAAAAATTTTAAATTTTTGTTGAAACGATAAAATCCTTCGTGTATAATGGCGTTGAACTTGAGATAGAGATTTTCTTTTTTGATAGGAATATTAATAAAGAAAATAGCTATAATATTATCAAGTTTCATCGCTATAATTTAGTACATTTTTTTGAAATTTTACTTTATTTTGTTATTGAGGATATAAAAACTGCGTTAAAATCCATAATATAACAAAAAAACAAAGGAAAAAAGAAGGATTTTGTATAAATATGGCGAATAATCATTATAGTAGTTTATAAATCCGCGTTAAATCGGAATTATAAAGTACATAATATCAAAAATTCAATAGGAGGTAATGAATAATGAACAAATCTGATTTAATTGCGGCAGTAGCTGCTAAAACAGGAGAAACAAAGAAAAGTGCTGAAGCATCAATCAACGCAGTAGTAGATGTAATAGCAGAAACATTAGCTAAAGGAGACAAAATTCAATTAGTTGGATTCGGATCTTTCGAAGTTAGAGCAAGAGCTGCAAGAAAAGGAAGAAATCCACAAACAGGTAAAGAAATGAAGATAGCTGCTAAAAAAGCTCCTGTATTCAAAGCTGGTAAAGCATTAAAAGATGCTGTTAACGGATAATAATTGAAATTTATATATAAATATGAATTCATATAAAAGACATAGCTAAATCTATGTCTTTTTTTATAAAATATCATATTTATATCTGAAGAAAGAAACAAAAGTAAAAGACCCCGTATGGGTATTGAGATGTAGTAATTTGTGTCATATTAGACAAGATGTTAGAACGGTGGATTTTTACATATAATATGGAAAAATTGACTTTTTTAGTAAAATATAGTATAATAGTCACAGTTTTGTTTTAAAGGAGAAATAAAAATGAAAGACAAAAAAAGCCTGGCAATGATTATAATTGTTGGCATAGTTATAGTATTATTTTTATGTGTGAACTCTAGAGTTTTTGCTACAACAGGTACTGTTGTTGGAGATAACTTAAGAGTTAGAAAAGAAGAAAACACTACATCAGAAATAATAGATTTATTAGATGAAAACGACAAAGTAGAAATACTTGGCGAAAATGGAGATTGGTATAAAGTTAAAGCTAACGGTAAAGTTGGTTATGTTAAAAAAGAGTTTATAAAAGTTCAAGACGGAGCTACTATAAACAATGAAACAACTAACGAAACTGCCGAAGAAAAGACTGAAGCTACTCCAGAAGAAAATAATGAGGCTGCTCAACCTACAGAGGAACCAAAAGCAGAAGAACAAGCTGCTCCAGAGCAACCAAAGGAAGTTAAATTTAGTGAAGAAGTTGAATTAAAAACAATGCCTTTAGCAAATAGTATTGCAATTAATAATACTGCTGCTGATGAAACATATACTGTAGTTTGTACAGCTGGTTCATGGGCATATGTTAAATCAGGAAACAAAGAAGGTTGGGTTTTAACTGAAAAATCTACTGAAGCTACAGCAGCTGCTGAAACAGAAACAGCTGAAGAGCAACCAGAAGAAGTTAAATTACCTGATGATAAAATGTATTCTGAATCAAAGACATACTATGTAAAAGGTTCTTCAGTTAATGTAAGAAATGCGGCAACAAAAGATTCTGATGTTGTTAAAGTATTAAATACTAACACAGAAGTTGAAGTTGTTGGTGAAGCAGATTCTTGGTACATAGTTAAAGTTAATGGTGAAAAAGCTTATGTTGCTAAATCTTTATTAACAACAGAAAAAATAGAGGTTACATCAAGAAGCTCTGATAGTGTAGAAGAGAGCAATGATGATGAGGAAGAATCATATGAAGAAGATTCATCTTCAGTACCATCTAATCCAATCGGATCTGATGTTGTAGAATATGCTTTACAATTCGAGGGATATAGTTATGTATATGGAACAAACGGACCAAATACATTCGACTGCTCAGGATTTGTACAATATGTTTATAAACATTTTGGTATATACTTAAGCCGTTCATCAAGCACACAAGCTAATGATGGTGTATATGTAAGCAAAGATGATTTAGAGCCTGGTGACGTATTAATATTTAGAGATACATCAAACTCAAGAATTGGTCACGTTGGTTTATACATAGGTGGTGGACAATTTATACATGCTTCTAACTCAAGAACAGGTGTAATTATTTCATCATTAGATACTTCAGCATATCAAAAGAGATATGTATGTGCTAGAAGAATCTTATAATAAGGGGTTATTATAAAGGAGCTTTGTGAATAAAAAAGTGTTTTTAATAACGATTTATTACATAATAGGAACAATAGGGGGATTATATTTAAAAAATATAATCCTCTTTTTGATTTTATTATTATGTTTTAATTTTCTTCTATTTGGGAAGAATACAAGAAAAATTATTATAGTAAGCATTGTATGTATAATTGCTTTCTCAAAATCATACTTACTAGTTATGCACATAAAAAATATGGAAAGTGTGGATAGTGTTGTAGCAATTGGCAATATAGAGCAAATAACTGATAAAGGTAATACGAGAATTGTTTCAATTAATATAGAGAAATTAAATGATAGAAAGTTATTCTTTGAGTCAAAAATTAAAGCATATATAAAGAATAAGGAGCTAAAGGTTGGGGATAAGGTTTCTATTTCTGGAACGGCTAAAAAGCTCACTTATACGAAGAATGAAGGTTGCTTTGATTATAAAAAATATATGTATTCAAAAGAAATATATTTGAATATAGAGGCAAATGAAGTAAAAAGCGAAAAGCTTACATTAAAAAATTATTTCATTAAGTTTATCGATAATATTAGATCAAATATTAGATTAACATGTAATAGATATTTACCAGAAAAAAATGCAGGTATAACATTAGCTTTAGTTGTCGGGGAAAAGAGCGAGCTAGATGAAGATATATCAAATATATTTTCACAGGCTGGACTTGCACATATAATTGCTATTTCTGGTATGCATACAGTGTATGTTGCTTATGCCGCACTTGTGTTTAAGAAAATTATTGGAAAACGTAAATCTTATATTTTGGCAATTATTATTTTATTCTTGTTTTGCAATTTAACGAATAATACTGAATCAGTATGTAGAGCAAGTATTATGCTTACACTTTTTTTTCTATCTAAAATTTTATATAGAAAATCAAATAGTCTATCAAATTTATTTATTTCAATTGTTTTAGGTCTAATAAAAAATCCATTTTGTATTTATAGTCCAGGCTTTATATTGTCAACAGCTGGGACGTTTGGAATTATTACTATGTATGAAGAATCTAAAGACAATAATAGTAAATTAAAAACGTATATTAAAAATCAAATTAAACTTGGCCTGGCAGCCAATATTATTCTTTTTCCAATTATTGCAAAGATGTATAACAAAATATCCTTAACATTTCTTATATCAAGCTCTATTATAAATTTCTTCATGACTATTCTAATGCCTGTTGTATTTTTATTTGGCTTCCTTGGTATTTTTAATAATATAGCTCCGGATGTTATATTTAAAATAACGTCCGTAATTGTCATGATATTAACAAGCTTATTACTATGGTTGGCAGAATTATTTAGCAAGTTTTCAGTTCTTAATATTCAAGTGGTAACTCCAACAATATTTACAATTATTACATACTATTTGATTGTTTATATAATAATAAGACATAAATACCGCAAAAAAATATTAAAAATTGTTATTTCTATATATATCTGTGTATCAATTGTGGGCAATGCTATTGTTTACCTTGATAGAGATTTGAAAATATATTTTATAGATGTTGGGCAGGGAGATTGCACATTAATTGAAACACCATACAATCACAGAATTTTAATAGATGGTGGGGGAAGTGAAGATGGAAAGAATGACACTGTTGGTGAAAAAATTGTGGTTCCATTCTTGTTAAATAAACATATAACTAAAATAGATTATATAATTATTTCTCATTTTGATTCAGATCATGTTGGTGGAATACTAACAGTAATGGAAAAAATAAAGGTTAAGAATATAATAATTTCTAAACAAGGGGAGGATAGTGAAAATTATAGAAAATTTAAGAATCTTGTACAGAGCAAAAAGATAAACGTAATTGTTGCTAAAGTACGTCAAAGAATTAATATAGAAAAAAATCTTTATTTTGATTTTCTATGGCCCTCTACAAAATTAATTGAAGAAAATATATTGAATAACAATTCAATAGTCTGTAAGCTAAATTATATGAATTTTTCGATGCTATTTACCGGTGACATAGAGGAAATTGCTGAAAAACAAATACTAGATTTATATAAGAATAATAAAAAGATTCTTAAATCTACTTGCTTAAAATCTGCTCATCACGGTTCGAAAACATCATCTACAAAGGAGCTAATAGAGCAAGTCAATCCAAAATATATTTTTATTGGAGTTGGAATTAATAATAAGTTTGGACATCCAAATGATGAGGTCATTGAACGTTACAAGAGTCTGAGAGCTAATCTATATAGAACAGATAATGATGGTGAGATTATTATGAAGATTAATAAAGATGGAAAAATTACAACTAAAAAACATGAGAAATAATATAGCTTTCTTGTTTTATTAAAGTATAAATATAAAAAAGTTGATAATACTAATAAAAACGGAGGAAAGGGAAGATGTATATGGAGAATAGAAAAGCTGTATATGTTAGTATTATTTTTTGCCTTTTATTTTCCGGTATTACTGGAATTGGTATGTATAAATATAATCAAAGGAAAACTGTTTCGAATGGTATTGTAATAAAACAATTGGGAAATAGTGGAGATCATGTGGAAAATGCCCTTGTTGAAACATCTTCAAAAGAAGAAACAGTCAGTCCAACAGCGAGAATAATAATGAAACAATACTATAAAAAGTGTGGTCATACTACAGAAAATGAGTTTTCTGTTCCTGAAGATATTATAAATATGAATCGAAAACAAGTTGAAAAGTATTATTTTGGATGGAACATTGATTCTTTTTCAAATTCGGAAATAGTTGTAAGTAAAGAAAATAGTGGATTATGTGATGAACACTATGTTGTAAAGGATATAGATGGACTTGTAACTGTGTACAGTACAGATGAGAATCATAATGAAGCTTTAGTTTATAGCACAGAAATTGAAACGAAATATTTATCTGAAGAAGATATTAAAAAGTTAGAGCAGGGTATTAATATTGTAGGAAAAGAAAATCTTTCGGCCTTACTAGAAGATTATGAATAAAGACCTGAAAGAAATTTCAGGTCTTTTATATTTATTAATTACGTGGTTTGTTTAGATTCTCCAAATATCCGTGTGAATAGTTAGTTTTTAGATACATTACCAATGAAAAGATTGCTAGAACTACACCTGCGTAGTATAAGTATGTATCGAACTTAAAAGGTAACTTAAAGTATCCAATGACAAGAGAGGAAACGATAGCAATATAAAACACAACTGTAGTTAATTTGCCATACCATTTACTAGAAACAACGAGATCTTTACCATATAGAAATGCAGATCCCGCGATAAGTATAATTTCCTTAAGTACAATAATGCATAGAATCCAATAAGGAACTATATGTTTTAAGCCAAGCGCTACTAGTATAACTATTTGAGTAGCTTTGTCTGCTAATGGATCCATCAACTTTCCAAAATCAGTAATTAAATTAAATTTTCTTGCTATGAAACCATCAAGCACATCAGTTATGGCTGAAAGTGTTAAAAGTATAAATGCAAGAATGTAATTGTTAAAGTATAAAGCTATGACTATAAAGGGAATAAAGACGAACCTTAACATAGTAAGTATATTTGGTACATTTTTATTCATATAATAACCTCCATATATTATTTAACATCAAAAATTAATTTATCATCTTTACAATCAATATCAACTGTTTGTCCATTCTTTAAATCTGCTTTTAAAATAAGCTCTGATAATTCATCATCTACATATCTTTGAATAGCTCTTCTTAAAGGACGAGCTCCGTATTTTAAATCGGTTCCTTTTTGTAGTAAGAATTGTTTTGATGAATCTGATACTGTGAATTTAATATCTTTATCATCTAAAGCTTTCTTTGTATTGGCAAGCATCATATCAACAATTTCAAGTAATTGTGATTCTGTTAATGCTTTGAATGTAACGATTTCATCAACTCTATTTAAAAATTCTGGTCTAAATGTTTCTTTTAAGCTATCTTGTAATTTGCTATAATCTGTACTTGTTTCGTTTCCAAATCCAATTGAATTTGTATTTACATTTGAACCAACATTTGATGTCATTATAATAATTGTATTTTCAAAGTTAACTGTATTTCCCTGACTATCTGTAAGTCTTCCATCATCAAGTACTTGAAGAAGTATATTAAATACATCTGGATGAGCTTTTTCAATTTCGTCAAGTAATATGATAGAGTATGGTTTTCTTTTAACTTTCTCTGTTAATTGACCTGCATCATCGTATCCAACATATCCTGGAGGTGATCCAATTAATTTTGAAGTTGAATGACTTTCCATATATTCAGACATATCAACTCTGATAATTGAATTTTCATCTCCAAACATTTCATATGCCAAAGATTTTGCAAGTTCTGTTTTATCAACACCAGTTGGACCAACAAATATAAATGATGGTGGTCTTTTTGTAGTTTGTAATCCAGCTCTGTTACGTCTAATAGCTCTAGAAACAGCTTGAACTGCATCTTCTTGACCAACAATTCTCTTATGAAGATTTGTTTCAAGATTTAATAATTTTTGTGTTTCTTCTTCAGTAATTTTATTTACTGGAATTTTTGTCCATCTTTCAATAACATTTGCTATATCTTGTACCGTTAAAGAAACAACTTTCATTTTCTTGCTTAAATTATCAATATCTTCTAGAAGCTTGCATTCTTTCATTTTTAATTCAGCTGCTTTTTGATAATCTTCAGTTGAATCAGCTTGAGCAGCTTCTTCTTTTTCAGATTGAACTTCAGCAAGCTCATTCTTTAATACTTCTAGCTCATATAATTCTTTGTTATCTAAGTTTATTTGAGAGCATGCTTCATCTAAAACGTCGATAGCTTTATCAGGTAAAAATCTATCATGAATATATTTCTCAGACATTATAACGGCTTGCCTAATAACATCTGTAGAAATCTTTACTTTGTGGAAATCTTCATAATATTTCTTAATGCCTTCTAGAATATTAACTGCATCGGCTGGAGTAGGCTCTTCTACAAGAACTTGTTGAAATCTTCTCTCTAGAGCAGAATCTTTTTCTATATATTTTCTATATTCTTTTAATGTTGTTGTACCAATAAGCTGAATTTCACCATTAGATAGAGATGGTTTTAATATATCTGCTGCATTCATAGAATGTTCTGCATCGCCAGCTCCAATAATGTTATGAATCTCATCAATTACTAAAATGATATTTCCACATTGTTTACACTCATCGATAATTGCTTTCATTCTTGATTCAAATTGTCCTCTGAATTGAGTGCCAGCAATAACAGCAGTCATATCAAGAAGATATACTTCTTTGTTTAATAATTTAGCTGGAACATTTCCAGAAGCTATCTTTAATGCTAAACCTTGAGCTATAGCTGTTTTACCAACACCAGGCTCACCGATAAGACATGGATTATTTTTAGTACGTCTGTTAAGAATTTGAATAACTCTTTCAAGCTCTTTATCTCTACCTATAACTATATCTAATTGGTTATTCTTAGCTTTTGTTGTTAAGTTTGTACCAAAGTTATCAAGTGCTTTATGTTTTTTTGTATTAGCTTTTTTCTCAGTCTTAACTTTTTGAGTAGAACCATTACCAGATGTTTCAGTTTCTGTATCAGGTTCTGTATCAGATGACATGCCAGAAGTACCTCCAAACAATCCTGAAAAGATTGATCCAAGGCTATTATCAGCTTCTTCATTTAACAAACCATCTGGAGCTAAGTCTGGGTTTTCTGAGATATCATTAAACATAGATTCAAATTGTTTAGACATGTTTTCAATGTCACTTTCAGATAGGTTAGCTTGCTTAGCAAGAGCATCTAAAGGATTAATTCCTTTTTTCTTTGCACATTCATAACACAAACCTTCCATCTGACTTGCATCATTGGATCTATTTATAAATATTACAGCTGCATTGGTTTTACAAACCGAACATAACATATTTTTTCTCCTTTTTCTTCTTATACTAAATATTATATATAATACATTAAAAATAATTGTTAGTCAATGTATTTTAATGCAAAAGACATGTTGAAAATTTAATATTTTTAATATAATATATATTCAAGATTTTATTAGGAGGATAGCACATGGGTGTTAGTGATCATAAATGTTTGGCGTGTAATGCAAAATTAAAATTTGAACCTAAAAGCCAAAAGTGGGTTTGTGAGTACTGTGGTACTGAATATACATTAAAGGATTTTGAAGATGAAAAAGGAAACAAGAAGAATACTAATACAAGTAAAGCAAGAAATAATAATGGCTATTTAGAATATCATTGCCCAGACTGTGGAGCTCAAATTGTAATGGATGAAAATACTGCTGCAACTGAGTGTGTATACTGTGGAAATACTGCGATTATTACAGAGCGTTTTGAGGGTAAATTTGAGCCAAAACGTGTAATTCCATTTAAAACAACAAAAGAAGAAGCAATTGAAGCATTTTCAAGTTATAAAAAAGGCAAAGTATTTATGCCAAAAGAGTTCTTGAATAAAAATAATATCGAAAAAGTAAGTGGAGTGTACATACCATTTTTCTTATATGATATGATTGTTGATGGAAGTATAGATGTTGATGCTGTTAAAGAGCATAGCTGGTCTGATAGTGATTTTAAATACGTAAAGAAGGACTATTATAATGCAGTTAGAGAAGGAACTATGGCTTTTGAAAAGATACCAACAGATGCATCTCAAAAATTTAGTGATGATATTATGGATTCAATAGAGCCATTTAATTACAATGACTTAACAGCTTTTAATTCATCATATATGTCTGGATTTTTAGCTGAAAAATATGACTTAGATGCAAATGATTTATTAGCAAGAGCAGAAGGAAGAGCAAAACAAACAACAAGAGACATTTTATATAATGATATCAGAGGATATAATAGCAAAAAGGTAAATGAATTTACTGGGGATGTTAGCATAAATGGTGTTCCGGAATATGTTATGCTTCCAGTATGGATGATGAATGTAAAGTATGAAGGCAAAATATATACAATGGCTATGAATGGACAAACAGGAAAATTCATAGGAAATGTTCCAATATCAAAAAGAAAGGTTGCTATAGCTTGGTTTAGCATAACTGCAATTGTAGCATTAATTATTGGAATAATAGGAATGTGTATATAGAGGTGATAGGATGAAAAAAATTATTTTAGTTGGTATATTTAGTATACTTCTATGTTTTACATTATTTATTTCAAGTAACAAAAGTGTAGCATATACATACACTGAGAATAATGTAACGTATACGAGAAGTGATCCTAAAGAGAATAGTGTGAGTAAAACACTGAAAAAAGAAAAGAATAATACAAAAATAATTATTATCGCAATTATAGGTGGTGTACTTGTATCAAGTATAGTTTGTGGTATACTTGCATCAAGACATAAGCCAGTCAAGGTAGCAAGAGCTGCAAACAGCTACCTTGATAGCGATAGAGTTAATATTACAAGAAGAGATGATTTTTATATGAGATCTTCAGTAGATAAAATGGCAAAATAAACAAAAAGGATGAGAGAAAATTGGCAAAAAAACTAATTATAACGGAGAAACCGTCTGTTGCAATGGAATTTGCTAAAGTACTTAATACAAATGGTACAAGAAAGGATGGGTATATTGAATCTGATGAGTGGATAATAACTTGGTGTGTAGGTCACTTAGTTACGATGTCATATCCAGAAAAGTATGATGAAAATCTTAAATTCTGGAGATTAGATACATTACCTTTTATTCCAACTGACTGGAAGTATGAAGTAATTCCAAATGTACAGAAGCAATTTAATATTGTAAGTGGGTTACTTCAAAGAGAAGACGTTGAAGAAATATACAACGCAGGTGACTCTGGGCGTGAAGGAGAATATATACAAAGACTGGTATTTATGATGTCTAATCCAAACCCAAATGCAAAAATGAAGAGGGTATGGATAGATTCACAAACAGAGGATGAAATAAGACGTGGAATCAATGAAGCTAAAGATTTGAAAGAATATGATAGCTTATCAGATGCTGCATATTTGAGAGCAAAGGAAGATTATCTTATTGGAATTAATTTTTCAAGATTACTTTCAATCATATTTGGAAGACGTATTGCAAAAAATATCGACGAGGATAAAGTATCAATATCTGTTGGTAGAGTAATGACATGTGTCTTAGGTATGGTTGTTTCTAGAGAAAGAGAAATAAATAACTTTGTTAAAACACCATACTACAAGATAATTGGAAATTTTGGAGAAGAAGATTCATCATTTAAAGCTGAATGGAAAGTCACAGAAGAATCTAAAATGTTTAATTCTCCACAGCTGTACAATGAAACAGGATTTAAAAAGATTGAAGATGCACAAAACTTTATAATATCACTAAAAGATAAAAAAGCAATTGTTAGCGAAGCTAAAAAGTCTAAGCAAAAGGAAAATGCACCATTATTATTTAACTTAGCTGAGATTCAAAATGAGTGTACAAAAAGATTTAAAATAAAGCCAGATGAAACTTTGGAAATTATACAAAATTTATATGAAAAGAAATTAGTTACATATCCAAGAACTGATGCGAGGGTTCTTTCAACAGCAGTAAGTAAGGTGATTGGAAAGAACTTAAATGGCTTGGTAAAAGGTTTTAATGATGAAGAAGTACAAGGTTATCTAAAGAAAATGGTTGATGAAAAGTATTCAACTGATTTAGCTAAAACAAAATATGTGGATGATAGTAAGATAACAGATCACTATGCAATCATTCCAACAGGTCAAGGATACGAAAATTATGATAAATTACCTGATTTAGATAAACAAATTTACAAAGTAATAGTTAAAAGATTTATTCAAATTTTTTATCCACCAGCAGAGTTTAGTAAGGTATCAGCGACAATTTTAGTTGATAAAGAGCAATTTTCTGTATCTGGCAAGGTATGTGTAAAACAAGGATATTTAGAAATTGCAAAACAACCTAAAAAGGATACAAAGAATGAGAAAGATACCGATGCAGATACTGAAAAAAGTGATGATAAGAAAGATGATTCAGAAAACCAAGAAACAAACTTAGACATTTTAACAAAGCTAAAGAAGGGTTCTGAGGTAAATGTTATAAATTATGAAACAAAAAATGCAGAAACATCACCTCCAACAAGATATAATTCTGGTTCAATTATTCTAGCAATGGAAAATGCTGGAAAGCTTATTGAAGATGAAGAATTAAGAGAGCAAATAAAGGGTGCTGGTATTGGTACAAGTGCCACAAGAGGTGGAATCATCGAAAAACTTGAAAGAATAAAATACATAAATATAAATAGCAAAACACAAATAATAACTCCAACTAAAAAAGGAGAGGCTATTTACGATGTTGTAGAAGGTTCTATGCCAGATATGCTTAATCCAAAGCTAACAGCAAGTTGGGAAAAAGGGTTAGACATGGTGGCTAAAAAGGAGATAGAAGCGGGAGAGTTTATGACAAAACTTGAAAGCTATATCAAAGCAAAAATAAATAAACTTGTTATAAAAAGATAAAAAGTCTATACAAAAGTATAGACTTTTTATCTTTCATCTCTGTTTTGAGGTGTATATACATATTTTTCAGCATAGTATTTACTATTATAAACTACTTTTGCAGGTTCATATGCATGTGATCTTAAGAATTCTTCTCTTTCATCTGTTGGTTTATGACTGATATCTTTAAATATCTCTAAAAAGTCACCAAATGGTGCAAAATACGAATTTGAAATATATTTATGAAGACTTGATATCCTATTATTATCTGTTGCAAAGTTTATATCAAATGGTAATAAATCTGGATTGCCATCTTGAAGTTTTGCAAGCTCTCTTAAGTATTCAGCGCAAGCGGCTTGATAGTTATGATATCTTGAATCAAGATTAGAGATATTTCTACGTAGTAATTCAAGAATATTATAATCAGCATCAGGGCAGATACTTAAATAAAAACGAATATCTTTATACATTCTTAAGAAACCTTTATCAGGTTTTGATCCATAGAATTTACATTTTTTCTTATATGCTTTTAAATCCCTTTTTAATTGAGCTTTAAATTTCTTTAATTTATGTTTTCTCGTAAAAATAATAAAGAGCGATGATTGTTTTTGTGAATCGATTTCTGTAAGGTTGGCATCAAGTAGGTAATATCGGCTCTTTGATTGATTAATTACGATATGTGGTTTTTTTGAAAAATTTTTATCCATAATTCAGAAAATCCTCCAATCTATGTAAACATAGATATTTATTATATCATAAATTTTTAAGCAAAACAAGCATATTGGACAATAAAATAAAATTTTATGTAAATCTACGGAAACCTATTGCATACGTTATTTTTTAATGTTAAAATTAGAGAATAAAGAGTTATTATGGGGAAGGAAGGTTTTTTATGGAAAGTAAAGAAATTGCTGAGGAAATAAAAAAAATACAAGAAAAAATAAAGGATTTAGAACTAAGTGGAGCTTCTCCAAAACAACTAGCAGAGTACTTAGTAAAAGTTGATAAATTAACAGCTCTTATGTTAGCTGCACATAAAGGTGAAGAATAATATACAAAAGAAGAATTAAAAAGGAAGGGAGATTCAATTGGTATACTCAATTGATAAATGAAAAATGGATTTAACTAATTTAAATGCAAGTGACCTTACAAATACAAATTTAGGTGATTTTTTTAATGAACTTGAAGCTGCATTAAGCGGAAGTGATTATGATAGAGTTAAGAAAGCTATTGAGCAAATAAATAGCTTTCTTGTTACTCCTGGTGTAATAGATGTTGATGCTGCTGGAACAAACAGAATGGATATTTCTGCTGGTGGTACAACAGAGTCTGTTGATATTGATGCAATAGCTGAAAATATAGTTGAACGTGTTAAGAATGATAAAGATACACATGACTTGACTCCTGGAAGTGCTGAAGAAGCAAAAAGAGAAGAAGTTGTAAATGAAATGAATAAGTATCTTACTTCAATATTTAATCAAAACGAATTAATGCGTGAATTAGCAAGCAGAGGATTTTCTATTGATGAATTTTATAGACAAATGTCTAGACTTAATGATGAAAGTAAAGCAACTATAGAAGATTTAAAGAAACAACAAGATGATAAAAGAAAAGTATTTGAATCTGTATTTGGTGGAGATTCAACAATAAAAACTGGAGATTATTTATCTAAAGCTTATACAACAAGAGTTAAAGATTGCCAAGAAGCTGTTGCTTCACTTGAAATGGCAAAAACTGAACTTACAAGATTAAAACAAGCTAGAGAAGATAGAGCAGTAGAAATAGATGCTGGAAGACAAATGGCTTTAGATAATGATATAGCAAGACATGAAGCTAATCTTGGAATGCTTGCAGATAAAGTTAAAGCATTAAATATTCCAGGTATTGATGCTGCATTCTTCACAGGATGGGAAGAAGAGGCAAAAATAGATGCCAGTATAAGTGCTATTGATGGTGTAAAACACGTTGGAGATGTTGAGCTAAATAAAAATTATAGCAACTTAAAACAAAAAGTTGCAGCTCTTAGTGACATTGATAAAGATAAACTTGGAATTACTGCAGAAATTGAAGAGAAGTTTTCAAAAGTTGATGACTTAGATCCAGATGTTAGAAAAGATGCAAGAGCAGCAATTGATAAATACATGATTAGTATTCAAAGATCTGTTGACAACGATATTCAAAGAAAGATTGCTATCGAAGAAAGAATGATTGCTCTTCGAGATGAAAATGTTCAAAAATATCGTGAAGTTGAAGCAAAAATGGCAGAATTTAGATCTAGAGTTGATCTAAAAAAGGAAAGCGGTCATATTGTATTAAGAGATAAAAGAAAAATTGATGAAACAACAGGTAAGTATGAACTAGACGCAAATGGCGATTACGTTATAGAGCTTGATGAAAACGGAGATCCAATGATTGAAGCAGAATTTGATGAAATAACAGATAGAGCAAAAAGAAATTATTATCTTCAAAAAGGTGGATTTAATAGAGAACAAGCATTAGCTGTAATCGATAAAAAATCTATAACAAGAAAAGAAATTAGAGCTCGTCTTAAAGCAGAAAAAGTTGGAAATCCTGTTTCTAGATTTTTTGCTCCAAAATTATTATGGAAAAGAAGCCGTGCAAGAGCTGGCCTGCTAAGAGAAATGGAAAATGAGTGTATAGAGCTTGAAGCACGTAAGGAATACAATGAAATTATACCTGAAAAAAGAAAAATAAATTTTATGACTCATATTTTTGAAAGAGCAAAAAATTCAGCAGCTGTTCAACATGTATTGTATAGTGCTGGTAAAGAACAAGGATATGATTCTAGTGCAGTAGATAAATCTGGTGTGATTGATGACCTTGAGAGAGCTGCTTATGAGGAAGCATTCAGTAGAGGGGCATCAATAGGTGCAGATGAAATTACTGAGATTAGAAAAGAAAAAGGAGATACACACGAAAAGCTAGTAAAAAGACACGTTAGAGGATCTCAAACTTCTGCTAGTGATTTAATTCATAGAGATGACAATAACGATATGGAATTATAGTAAACATAGGAGGAAGCAAAATGGAAAATGATGTTCAAGAATTATTAAAAGCTCTTGAAAAAGTCAATGCATTAATGACAAAGGAAAATTTAGGAAAGGCTACAACAGAAGAATTATTACAATATAACGAGCAAATCAATAGAATTAAAGCTGTTATGATTGAAATGGGACTTTAAAAGGAGGTAGTATAATTGGATATTAATTTTGATAGAATTAATAACGATTTAGGCGGAATCATCAAGGAATTTGAACAATTACTAAATGATGGAAGATATACTGTAGCAAAAAATGCTGTTGAAGACTTAATGTACGAATTAGGTGCAAATACTAGAATTAGACTTAGTTGGGGAGGACAGACAGCAGACCATTCATTCCACGAAATTTATACAGAAATAGTAAATAAATACATTGATAAAGAAGCATCTCCTGCTCCTCGTTATGGAGGAACTGGAATTGATTATGCTGACTTAAAAACAGTACTTGATGCGGCTACTACAGATGTATTTCAAACTGCTGAAGTTAGACAACAACTTATCCAAATGGATCCAGATATGCAAGCATATCGTGATGCATTACAAGCTGGTATTGCTGAAAGTACAGCACATAAGGAAGAACTACAAAAATCAAGTGCTAAATATCAAGCTATCGAAAGAGAATTGTTTGTTGATCCTGCAACTGGAACAGATAGAAGAACAATAATTGAAACTGAAAGAGAAAACACTAATCAATTACAAGAGGTAATGGATACAATAGATGTTATCAACTCAAATATTGCAGCTATGGCTGCTACTACTGATCCAGCTGTTAAAGCTAGCATACAAACTCAAATCGATACACAAAAAAATGGATTAAAAAATAAGTTAACTCAACTTCAAGCAAATGGATTAGACATATCATCATTAGGAAATCTTGATATGTTTCTTGATGATGCAAATTTAGCTACTTCTAAAACCATTACAGAAGTTTTAAAGGATTCAAGAACAGCAGAGCTTATCAAACAATATGATGCTATTAAACAAAGAATTGATGATGCTAAAAATGGAGCTTTGACATATACAGATTCTGAAGGAAATGTAACAAATTTCCAAGATGAAGAAGTAATTAGACTTGCTCCAGATATGGCTACAATAAATATAAATACTAATGCTGGTAGAAAGCAATTAGAAACACTAATACAAGATATTACTGCAGTTTCAAAACGTATAAGTAATGAAATGATTGTATGTGATCAAGAAGTTGAAATCTATACGGATCATGTAAAGGTTATGGATATTGAAGCAGAGTTACTTTCTAGAGATGTTAATAATAGACAAGCATATATAGATGCATTCGATACTGATACTACTGATAAAATTGAACAAGAAAAAACAATGCGTCATGAGGATGCTCAAGCTAAGTTTAGTGGAGATAGAAAAAAAGCAAAAGAATATAAAGAAGCATGGAAAAGATTTAAATCTCACAGAAAAACACAAACAGCAACTGAAATTGTTGATGGTGTTAGCTATACATATGAATATGATTATTTAGAAGATTACCCTGAAAAAGAGGCTGATTTAGAGTTTATGCAGTTAGAATCATGGGAGGCAAAGAGCAAGAGAACAGCATTAATCGAAAAAATGCTTGAAACAACGGACGAACCAGAAAAACAACTAGAGCTTCTTGCGTCTATATACCATGATGATTCATTAGAAGAGATAAATAAGATTATTGCTGCTCAAGGTGGAGGAGCATATGGTGCATATTCAGGAGGAACTTCTGCTCCTGTATTAGATGATGCTTTGAAAGCCGCACTTGAAGATGCAAGATCAAGAATTTCTATGCAATATGCAAGAGAGCGCGATTATGTAGAGCACTATAATAGTGCACACTTTGATGTTAAAGATACTGTAGCACTTGCTTTAACAGGTGGGTCTGCTATGAGATCAAGAAAAAATCAAAGCAAGAAAAATTTAACGTTTAAAGATGCAGTTGGTGCATTCTTTAAATGGACTCCATATGATGTAAAGGCTGATGGTAAAAGACATGTTATTACAACAACACTGGCTAATATTGGAGGTATTGCATCACTTCCAATTAGAACATTAAAACTTGCTATTGGTGCAGGTATTGGTGGTGTTACAGCAGCTATTGGTAAAATTACTGGTACATACGATATGCCAACACCATATAATGTTGGCTATTTCCACAGAAAAGAAGCTAGACAAGAATACTATAGAGAGCATGGATCTTCTAGATTAGGTGCATGGGCTAAGAGCTTCTTTAATATGAGAGTAAAAGATGAAAATGGAAATAAAGTTAAAATTAATGACAAAATTGTACAAGATAGATGTAAATTAATTGATGAATCAATTGAAGATAAATATATAAGAGGTGCAAGAGCTAAATTAATTGAAGCAAGAGCAACTGCAAAAAAGAATCAAAGGGCAAGAGCTGTTGCATTCAAGAATAGGGCAAGATCTGCAGAATTATATGAAGATATTTTTGAAAATGATCCAGAATATATTAACGCAAGTCCAGAAGAAAAAGAGAAAATTGCACAAAGAGCAATGCAAAGGGCTACTCTTGCTATGGGTGGAAAGAGTGTTGGACCAATCACTGATCAAAGCAAATCTTATGTAACAAATGGAAGAAAAAGAGATGGTAGATTTGTTCAAGAAAATCCAGAGGAACTTTTCGATGATATAGATTTTGATTTAAGTCAAGATTTAGATTTCAGCGAGACTATGGGAGATACAATTTGGACAAATGCTGTAAGTAGAGAGAACATTCAAAGAGGTAATACAAAAGGAATGGACCTTGCATTAAGAATTAGTGCAGCGGCTACATTACCATTCTTTAAGGGATTGTTAAGTAAATGGACAATTGCAACTAAAAAGAAGAGTCCTGATCAAGTAATACCAGGACGACATGTTGATGATAAGGTTGAATATGTAGAAACAACAAGGACAGTATATCAACATAGACCTAAATATGGTGATATTCAAAGAACAGTTGAGAAAGATGTTCCGATATCATATGATAATGCGACATTTGCGGATTTACAAAGAGGAGATACAGCACATTGGTGTGCTGCACTTGGTAAGTATAAAGGACCACATCCAGCAGGTAAATTTTCTGCAGATGCTACAGAACTTCAAGGTTTCAACTTATCATTTAATGATCCGTTGACAGGTGAACATATTGAATGGTCTTCAAGTATTCCACAGATTAAGCAATTTATTAATGAACATCCTGGATTACATGAAGCTACAACAACATATCAAGATTTATCTGGAATTCAAGGTATGAAAATTTCAGATTTACCAGAGTTATTACCTGATAATATTAAAGAATCATACATTAGATTCTTAGAGGCAAGTGGAGATAAAGGACAAGCATTCAATGAAGCAACACAATTCTGTTGGGGACTACCTAATAATGGTGGACCAATAATGTCTCAAGGATGGAGTGAATCAGATGTTTTATTTGGTGCATTGAAGAGAGTAACTGAAACTGAAACATTAAGAGGTATTGTTGGTGAAGAACTTATTCCAGTTGAAGAAACTGCATTACTTGCTAAATTAATAGAAGGATATGATATTCCCGATAAAGTAATAGAGGGTGCAATAAAGACCATAGATATTGATAAAGCGATTACTTTAGGTGCTATGTCAGATATAGCCGATGCACTTTCTCAATGCTTAGCTCCAAGATTTAGAAGAGGACAAAAAGGAACAAAGAATTTCCATGATGTTGATGTAAATGGTAATGCATTAATAGATAACGACCAAGGTAAAACTGATATGTATGATACACCTGCTGTTGAAGATGATAATGAAGGAAATCCTAAAAAATATAGTAGATATGAACATCATCATAGTATAAATGATAGAGCATTGACTGCTAGAAATAGTAAAGGAAAACCAACAAAAGATAAACGTGGAAAAATGTGGGATGACGATGATTTTACATTATAAAAAAGTTGGTTAAATTATGAGCAGATTTATATGTTTTAAAATCTGCTCTTTAGAATGTAAAAGGAGAATTAGATGACTTTTCAAGAATTATTTGAGATTCGTGATGAAGGAAAAAGAATGGATGCCATTAAAAGATTCGGTGGAATCAATAATTTGAATGATTTTCAAAGGATGGCTCTTATCTCAACCTTCAAAGATGAAAAAAATATAATAGAATTTTTCAGAAATGATTATCTTTTCGATGTAAATGTAGTTGCATTTGCATTGAATAGCTCTATTATTTCGTCAAATTTAAGAAAAAGAATCGCTACAGACCCTGAATTTGAATGGCTTAGAAGTAAATTTTCTGCGCAAGATTTAGATGAAAATGTAATTAGATATATTGTTGGTGCGTATAGTGGCGAAGATGAAGCATTAAACTTTTTTGACACAAGTAAGCCATATTTTCAAAAACACCAAAATATAGTTCTTAGATTAACAACAACTGCTTACGATGATGCTACTGTTGATACAATCATGAGATTGGAAAATATTGACTTAACGGAAGCAGGTAAGATTAAAACACGTCTTAGAGAGCTTTTTAATGTTAACGATGAAATACTACAAACTGTTGATTTTAGACTATTAACGGATAAATATAGACGTTTAGGTGAAAAGTTAACTGTTGTTACAATGTATCCAGAGATACAGGAAAAAATCATTGGATTAACCAATAAAGAATTTCATTTTCTTTGTGATTCAATAGATTATTTGAGCGAAATGAATTATGACTGGGTACCACTTGCGGACGATTTATTAAATCATATTAGTGAGTATTCAAGCATTATTAACCATGATATAAGTTTTGGATTATACATGAGGTCTATCAAGGAAAATCCAGAGGCATCAGATTCGTTCATGAAATTGCTAACAATCATGACTGAAAAAAATAAATATAAATTTAAAAGCTTTTCAGAAATGAAAAATTCTCGAAGAGGAGAGCTAATTAATAGAACATTAGATAAAGAGTTCTTTGAATTATCAGATACAGATAAGCTTAGACAATTAATATTTGAAAAAATCTTTGGTCAAGATATAAAGACTGCAAAAAGATTCTATAATTATTTTGGTCACGATTACGAAGCAACAATCAAGGCAACTGATTGGTCAGATGCAGAAATAGAAGAATATTTAGTAGAAATAAAAGGAATGGATAGATCAAGTCCAGAATACACAAAAGAGTTTAATTTGATTAAAAAATCAAACGAGACTGTTAGAGAGTATTTATTCTTCTCTAAAAGTGTTATGGAAGGAGATATTGAGCGACTAAAAGCAATATTCGAGATGTCAGACTATATTGATGAAATCAATGTTCTTCCAAAAGCGGTATTAGATACTACTTTTAGAACTTTTTTTACAAGGTTAAAGAATAAGAAAATATATCGACCAAAAGAAAGTGACAGGATAAATATTGATGGAGAAGAGGCATATTTAATGCCAGACGAGTGCTACTTTGAATTTGCTTCTTTAGAGGCATATTCTAAATTCAATAGTGATGAAGATGTCCCTGTTATGGATTGGAATGCTAGAAAAATAAGAAATCATTTGATTTGTGCATGCTTTGGTGGAAGCAGAAATTTATCTCACCCTCCAATAGCTGGTATATGTTATGGATTTGCTAATATGGATGAAAGAGCAATTATTAAGTCAGCGCCATATGATGTAGGTGGTTGGTCATTCTCTAAAAAATTTGAAGCATATAGATTAGACTCTGATGAGTTCTTTATGTCTAGATTCTATACACCAGATGGACAATTAGATAATACCATCAGACGACATAATGAAGATGAACTTGAAAGAAAAAGCTACAGATATGGTGAAGATCGTATATTTAAGATGCAACCATCATATACAATTTCTTTTGTTGAACCATCATTGAGTGCATATTTTAACAGAGCAATTGGCGATGGAGAAGTACTAACAGCTGAAGTTTTATCAGGCATAATAGATTATGATAAGATGAATGATATGGCATATAGATCTGGCGTTATATCGGGAGAGCTTAGAAATGATCCTAAATGGGCAAAAACTGTTCGAGATGCAAAGAAAAAAGGCATAAAGAAAACTATTGTTGATAGAACACACATTTTAATTATGGAAAGAGTTAAAATGGATGAAAAAGAGAGGGAGCTACTTAGCTATTCGAACGATGATTTGGATGATCCAACGAAGATGACAAGATTTTTACAACTAATAAGAGAGATTGTAGTTGATTTTGATAGAGCAAGATCAGGAACAATACAAAGAGAAATTCTAGGATGGGATGTTGCAGATGATGGATCACCATGTTCAAAATATGGAGACCTCTTACATAAAGAAATATATGAAACACTTTATTCATATAGGGTAATGGATGATAAACTTGGTAAAATGGAAGCAAAGTTCTGTAGCTTAGATCCATCAAAGTATGTACAGTGTATGAATGCCATGAAGAATGTATCAAAAGAGCAAGTTGATAAACTAGAGAAACAATTTTGGTGGTATGAATATGATACAAGTCATGACTGGTATGATTATTATAAATATGCATCACGTCAAATGTGTGGTATAAGGTATGACAATGAACATGAAGCAATTACTACATTATTAAATCAAAATGTACATGGAACATCAATGAATGGTGGACAGACAATTAAAAAAGCGATTATGGAAATAGAGCAACTTAGAGAATATGATATACCAAAAGGTGAGCCAGATTGGCATGGAAGAAGACATATTAATAATGTTGTACTATTCTCATATTTAATTGCGCAACATGATGGAAAAATAAGTGATGATATGGATTTAGTAATCCAAGCAGCTAAATATCATGACGTTGGTAGAGATGGTGTTTGGAATGGATTGGGAGCAGGAAAAAGACATGATGAAGATATTGTTCCACATGCATACCCAAGTGCTTTAGCTGCAGAGTTTTATATGAAAAAAGAATTAAATCCGGATGGTTCAAGAAAGTATACCGATGCACAAATTGCACTTGTTAAAGTTGCAATTGAATACCATGAGGTATATGAAAAGAACAAAAATGAATTTAATGAAGATGTATTTGTTGGATTATGCAAAAAAGAAAAGGTTCAACCTGAAGATATTGAAAAATGCAAACTTATGTGTATATATTTGAAGGATGCCGATGCTCTAGATAGAACAAGATTTTTATATCAAGATAAAAGAATAATGCATTATCAGGATTTTAAAGACAACCTTGATATAAGATTTTTAAGAACAAATGTTGCAGTTGCGCTTCGAGATTTTGCAAGAAGTATAAACGATAAGCATTTTGCTAATAGGACAGGTAAGTTGTACATACCGGATATTTTAGATGGTTATACAGTTAGTGAAGATGTTGCTGCAAGAGATTGGGAAGCTACAAAAGTTGAAATTGCAGAATTTATGAAAACACATAGTATAAATTTCAATCCATCAAATCCAAGAGTAATGACCGAAAGTGATGTTAAAGAAATTGTTGCTTCTTCACAAGATAAAAGTGTATTTTGTAAAATAAGGGTAGGAGTAAAAGATGGTTTTGGTCGTTTAATGAGAAAATTAAACACAAGAGATGAAAGAAGTTAAGGTGATAATTATGACAGATTATTCAAAGGCATATACAGAAGTATATTATGCTATAAATAATTTTGATGATAATTTAAAAGCAAAAGTTCCAGAAGAGTTTATTGATTACGTGAAATCCAAAATGGATTTGATGTATGCTCCAATTGATACTGAAATGTCTGAAGAGGCAAAAGCAATTCTATCAGTTGTTTATTCAGATTATCTATGCGAAGAAGGAGAAAAACATACCTGGGATGAACTGGATGAATTATTTAGAAAACAGGAAGCGGTATCTAACCAGGTAATGGTAGAGAATGAACGACCAAAAGAAACTGTTGTCGAAAATAAAGAAATTGCTGTTATTGAAAAGAAGAGCAAAATATCCAGAATATTTGATAAAATAAAAACATTTTTCAAAACAATATGGAGGAAGTAAAATATGAGTAATGATAAAATGAAAACTCAAGGAGATCTTCTTGGAGAGGCAAATGATACATTAAAAACTATAAATCATATGATTCAAGACCCTGAAGCATTTAAGCAAGCCAAAAAGAAAGTTGACCTTAGAAAGATAAAAAAATCTGATACAAAAAAGCCAGATGATGAAAAGAGTGATAGATAGTATAAAAAACTAAAAGATTTAGGCAAAAACTACTAATATAATCATTGACTTATCGTTAGATAGATGATATAATAACAACCGTTGATATTGTCAGTAAGACTATGTCAACGGTTAGTTTTTTATTTTATAGAAAACATACTAAATACAAAATTACAAATAGGAGGTGAAATTTAAGTGCCAACAATTAATCAATTAGTAAGAAAAGGTAGAAAAACTGGTGAGACAAAGTCTACAGCTCCAGCTCTTCAACATGGATACAACTCTATGAAAAAGAGAATGACTGACAGACGTTCACCACAAAAAAGAGGTGTTTGTACAGTTGTTAAAACAGTTACACCTAAGAAGCCAAACTCAGCTTTAAGAAAAGTTGCAAGGGTTAGACTATCTAACGGTTATGAAGTAACATCTTACATTCCAGGTATTGGACATAACTTACAAGAGCACAGCGTTGTTCTTATAAGAGGAGGAAGAGTAAAAGACCTTCCAGGTGTTAGATATCACATAATCAGAGGAACACTTGATACAGCAGGTGTTAAAGACAGAATGCAAGCTAGATCTAAATACGGAGCAAAGAAACCTAAAAAGTAAAATGTATTTAGAATAATTGCAGAGTGCTTATAACTTACTAATATTAAGGTTAGTTACTTAAATTTAGATATAGATTATATAGCACTTAACGAAAAAGTTTAAGAAGTAGATTTAGTATTAAACTTTTTAGAGTACCTAAGATACTAGGTTTATTAGTATCAAATATTATAAGGAGGGAAGAGAAGTGCCAAGAAAAGGATATATAGCAAAAAGAGAAGTTTTACCAGATCCAATGTACAATAGTAAAGTTGTTACAAAGTTAATCAACAATGTTATGTTAGATGGTAAGAAAACAGTTGCTCAAAAAATAGTTTATGATGCATTCGATATCATAAAAGAAAAAGAAAACAAAAATCCATTAGAAGTTTTTGAAGAAGCACTTAACAATGTAATGCCAGTTCTAGAAGTTAAAGCTAGAAGAATTGGTGGTGCTACATACCAAGTGCCAATCGAAATCAGACCAGAAAGAAGACAAACATTAGGTTTAAGATGGTTAGTTGTTTACGCTAGAAGTAGACACGAAAAAACTATGTCTGAAAAATTAGCTGGTGAAATCATGGATGCAGTAGCTGGAAATGGTGGAGCATTCAAGAAGAAAGAAGATATGCATAGAATGGCTGAAGCTAACAAAGCTTTCGCACATTACAAATGGTAATATCAAGATAACCAAGTTAACTAAATTAATATATCATAGAATTATAGGATTTATTTCCTATAATTTTGTGTATATAGGAGTTTATAATTATGTTAACTAAATAAAAATAAATGTAATAAGGAGGAAAATATGGCTGGAAGAGAGTTTCCTTTAGAGAAAACAAGAAATATAGGAATTATGGCTCACATCGATGCTGGTAAAACAACTACAACTGAGAGAATTCTATTTTATACAGGTAAAACTCATAAAATAGGAGAAGTTCACGAAGGTGCAGCAACAATGGACTGGATGGTTCAAGAGCAAGAAAGAGGTATTACAATTACTTCTGCTGCTACAACATGTCACTGGTTAGGTCACAGAATTAACATTATCGACACACCAGGTCACGTTGACTTTACTGTTGAAGTTGAGAGATCTTTAAAAGTTCTTGACGGATCAATCTTAGTTTTAGCTGCTAAAGGTGGAGTTCAACCTCAATCAGAAACAGTTTGGAGACAAGCTAACAAATATCAAGTACCAAGAATGATATACGTTAACAAAATGGATATCACAGGTGCTGATTTCTATGGTTGTATAGACCAAGTTAAAGAAAGATTAGGATCTAACCCAGTTCCAATCCAATTACCAATTGGAGCAGAAGATAACTTCCAAGGAATTGTAGACTTAATCAAAATGAGAGCATTCATTCACAAAGATGATAAGGGGATTGAAATTGAAGAAACAGATATTCCTGCAGATTTAGTAGATCAAGCTAACGAATATAGAGCTAAAATGATTGAAAATGCTGCAGAGCAAGATGATGAATTAATGATGAAATACCTAGAAGGTGAAGAATTAACAGCTGAAGAAATTAAGAAAGGTCTAAGAAAAGGAACAATTGCTAACACAATAGTTCCAATGACATGTGGTTCTTCATACAAGAACAAAGGTGTTCAAGAATTATTAGACGCTGTTGTTGATTACTTACCATCTCCAGTTGACATCCCAGCTATTAAAGGTGTTGACTTAGACGGAAATGAAACAGATAGAAAACCAAGCGATAGCGAACCATTCGCAGCTTTAGCATTCAAAATTGCTACTGACCCATTCGTTGGAAAATTATGTTTCATAAGAGTATATTCTGGAACATTAGATTCAGGATCTACAATATTAAATGCAAATAAGGGTAAAAGAGATAGAATAGGAAGACTATTATTAATGCATGCTAACCACAGAGAAGACCTAGATAAGGTTTATGCTGGAGATATAGCTGCAGCAGTTGGATTAAAAGAAGTTTCTACAGGTGATACTTTATGTGATCCTAACTCACCAGTTATCCTAGAATCTATGGAATTCCCAGAGCCAGTTATTGATATAGCTATTGAGCCTAAGGACAAAGCTAACAGTGAGAAGATGGGTATTGCTTTAGCAAAACTTGCTGAAGAAGATCCAACATTCAAAACACATACAGATCAAGAAACTGGACAAACAATCATCGCTGGTATGGGTGAGCTTCACTTAGATATCATCGTTGATAGATTAAAGAGAGAATTTAAGGTTGAATGTAATGTAGGTAAACCACAAGTTTCTTACAAAGAGACAATCAGAAATACAGTTAAAGTTCAAGGTAAATTCGTACGTCAATCAGGTGGACATGGTCAATATGGTGATGTATGGATTGAAATGGAACCATTAGAGCCAGGTAGTGGTATTAAATTCGAAAGTAAAATCGTTGGTGGTGCTGTTCCAAAAGAATACATCAAACCAGTTGAAGACGGAATTAGAGAAGCTGCTGAAAGCGGTATCTTAGCTGGATATCCAGTTATCGACTTCAAGGCTACATTAGTTGATGGTTCATACCATGAAGTTGACTCTTCAGAAATGGCATTCAAGATTGCTGCTTCTATGGCATTCAAAGAGGCTTGTAAACAAGCTAAATCTGTAATCCTAGAACCAATCATGAGAGTTGAAGTAACAGTTCCAGAAGAATACATGGGAGATGTTATTGGAGATATCAACGCTAGACGTGGTAGAATGGAAGGTATGGAAGCTAAATCTGGAAATCAAGAAATTAGAGCATTTATTCCACTTTCTGAAATGTTCGGATATGCTACAGACTTACGTTCAAAAACACAAGGTAGAGGAACATACTCTATGGAACCTTCTCACTATGAAGAAGTTCCAAAATCTGTACTAGATGCAATCGTAACTAGTAGAGCTAAAAAAGACTAATTAAATAGTTTTAAGGAATTAAATTCTAATTTAGTTCCTTAAAACAACGTTATATTGGTCTAAATTTAAGAAAATACTTGCAATTTTATAACTTATGATATAAAATGGCGGTATCGAGAAATCGTTTTTAATTTTTAAAAAATATAAATAGTACGACATAAGAGCGTACAAAATTAAAGGAGGAATTTTAAAATGGCAAAGGAGAAATTTGAAAGAACCAAACCACACGTTAACATTGGTACAATCGGACACGTTGACCATGGTAAAACAACTACAACAGCTGCTATTACAAAATATTTATCATTATTAGGAAAAGCTAAATTCGAAGCATACGATCAAATCGACGGTGCTCCAGAAGAGAAAGCAAGAGGAATCACAATTAATACTGCTCACGTTGAGTATGAGACAGATAACAGACACTATGCTCACGTTGACTGCCCAGGACATGCTGACTATGTAAAGAACATGATCACAGGTGCTGCTCAAATGGATGGTGCTATATTAGTTGTTTCTGCAGCTGATGGACCAATGCCTCAAACAAGAGAGCACATCCTACTTGCTAGACAAGTTGGTGTTAAATATATCGTTGTTTACTTAAATAAATGCGATATGGTTGATGATCCAGAATTATTAGAATTAGTTGAAATGGAAGTTAGAGACTTATTATCAAGCTATGATTTCCCAGGTGACGAGATTCCAATCGTTAAAGGATCTTCATTAAAAGTATTAGAGAGCACATCTACAGATCCTAATGATCCTGTATATGCTCCAATGAAAGAATTAATGGATGCTGTTGATAGCTATATCCCAACTCCAGAAAGACCAGTTGATCAACCATTCCTAATGCCTATCGAAGACGTATTCACAATTACAGGTAGAGGAACAGTTGTTACAGGTAGAGTTGAAAGAGGTGTTGTTAAACTTTCAGACGAAATCGAAATCGTTGGTTTAGCTAACGAATCTAAGAAAACAGTTGTTACTGGTGTAGAAATGTTCAGAAAATTATTAGACCAAGCTGAAGCTGGAGATAACATCGGTGTTCTTTTAAGAGGTATTCAAAGAGAAGAAGTTGAAAGAGGACAAGTTTTAGCAAAACCAGGAACAATTCATCCACATACAAAATTCACAGCACAAGTATACGTTCTAACTAAAGAAGAAGGTGGAAGACATACACCATTCTTCACAAACTATAGACCACAATTCTATTTCAGAACAACAGACGTTACAGGTGTTATCGAATTACCACAAGGAACAGAAATGTGTATGCCTGGTGATAACGTAGATATGACAATCGAATTAATCACACCTATCGCTATTGAAAAAGGATTAAGATTCGCTATCCGTGAAGGTGGTAGAACAGTTGGTTCAGGTGTTGTTGCTGACGTTATTGCTTAATTATAAGTAAAATAAAAAAGTAGAGATTTATCTCTACTTTTTTTGTTTTTATTATTTTAATTCAACTACGGTAACACCCATTTCACCTTCACCGAATGTTCCAATTCTAAATGAATTTACATGTGGATGTTTTCTTAAGAATTGATGTATTCCTTCACGTAGTTTTCCAGTTCCTTTTCCATGAACTATTCTAACAATTTGAATGTGTGAAAGTGCTGCATCATCTAAAAATTTATCTACAACAAATATTGCTTCATCAACTGTTTGTCCAATTACATTTATTTCCGTAGAAGCAGTTTTTGCTTTTAATCTATTGCTTGATACGTTATTATATTGATTGTTTGATTTTGTCTTTTCTTTCTCTGATATTTCTAAATTGCTAATCTTTATATTAGTTTTCATACTACCAATTTGAACTTGTACTTCATTTGATTTATTTGGATTGCTAAGTACTGTTCCATCTTGATCTAATGATTTTACATGAACTTTCATACCAATTTGTACGTTGATACTTGGTGTATCATCATTTTCTTCTTGTACATCTTGATTATATGTGTTTTGAATATCTTGATTTAGTCTATTTCTTGCATTATTAGCCTTCTTTAAGCTATCGGTATCAGCAATTTCATTAAGCTCAGATATAACCTCACTTGCTTCTTTTTTTGCATCAAGTAAGATTTCTCTTGCTTGAATTTTAGCTTTTTCAATTATTTCAGATTCTCTATTTGAAACATTTGATTGTTCAGTCTCTAGAGATTTTCTAAGCATTTCAATTTGATTTGAATTTTGAGTAATTTTGTCTTTTTCTTTTTCAATCTCTAATTTATCATCGTAAATATTTTTAATAAGCTCTTCAATACTAATATTATCTGAGTTCATAAGTGATTTCGCTCTGTCTAGTATTGAATCAGAAATTCCAAGTCTTTTTGTAATTGCAAATGCATTACTTTTTCCTGGAATTCCAACTAATAGCTTATATGTTGGCTTTAAGTTTTCAATATCGAACTCTGAACTTGCATTTTCAAACCCATCTGTTACTAACGCATAATTCTTAATTTCTGGATAATGAGTTGTTGCAAGTGTAATTGCCCCTAATTTATGGAAATATTCTAAGATACTTATTGCAAGGTTTGCTCCTTCTACTGGATCTGTTCCAGAGCCAAGCTCGTCTACTAAGATTAAGCTGTTTTCAGTCGCATGATTATATATATCAACAATATTTAACATGTGTGATGAAAATGTACTTAATGATTCTTGTATACTTTGTTCATCACCAATATCAGCAAATACTCTATCAAAAACATATATACTACTTCCATCAGCTACTGGAATATGAAGTCCAATATAGGCCATTAAGCATAGAAGACCAGTAGTTTTTAAGCATACTGTTTTACCACCAGTATTTGGACCAGTAATTATAAGTGATGTATAGCTTTTTCCAATTTCTATTGATACTGGAACAACATCTTTTTTATCTATTAATGGATGTCTTGCTTTTTTTAAATCAATTTTCTTTTCGTCATTAATAATTGGCTCTGTACAATCGTATTCAAGTGAAAATTTTGCTTTAGCAGATAATAAATCTAAATTACTAATTGCTTCAACTGCTTGCATAATATTTTCTTTAATTGGATATATACTATCTGTTAAATCTTTTAAAATACGCTCAATTTCAATATTTTCTTCTATTTGTAAATTCAAAACCTTATTATTCATATCAAATATCGACATTGGTTCTATAAATACAGTTGATCCACTATATGATGTATCATGTACAAATCCTTTTACATTGTCTTTATATTCGATTTTAACCGGTATAACATATCTATCATTTCTAATTGTAACAATTGCATCCATAACATATTTTGAATATGATGAATGTATCATTTTATTTAAGTTCTCTTTAATTGACGATTCAATTGCTTGTTTCTTTCTTCTAATAGATTTTAATTCTGAAGAAGCATCATCTGAAACTGTATTTTCATCAAGAATAGACTTGAAGATTTTATCCTCAAGTGCATTATTTGTGTATAAATTATTAAAATAATTCTCAATACTTTCATAACCAGAAGTATCTTCTTTATCTGCAAAATATTTCTTTAATTCTCTTGATACCTTTAAAATATGGGCACAAGACAATAAAGCTGAACAAGATAAACTTAAGTTACCAGCCAAAGTCTTTGAGATATACTCAAAATCATCTATTGGTGATAATGGCAGATTTCCACTTCCACTAATAAGTTTTATCGTTTGACTTGTTTCTGAAAGTAAGTGAGATACTGCTAATTTATCAAAAGATGGTGTAAGACTTTGAAGTTTTGTTTTACCAACTTCTGTAACGCAGTATTTTTCAGCTATTTGTATTATTTTATTAAGCTCTAATTTTTCTAAATACTTATCCAAAATTAATCTCCTTTTAATATAACTTATACGCATAATTATACCACAAAATCAGAAAAAATAAAGGGTACAGCAAATCAAACTTGAAAAGATTTACATAATATGATATAATAAGCCGCGTGCGAGAAGGTCTCGCCGGTACTCGTTAAATCGAGGTACATTGAAAACATACAGTATCATAGGAGGTTTGTTCTAATGAGTAAGACAGTCAGTGAGCTTGAAAAAGAGCTCGAAGAAGCCAAGCGTGAAATTGAGGCACTTCGGAGAGAAAATGCCGAGTTGAAAGCAAAGTTGGAAGTTGGCATTTGCGTGACTGAAGAGCCTACCGTGGATTTTGAAAGCGAGAGTACACTGGATTTGATAAATCGTAGAGCGGAAATCAGCTTCAATCTTAAAAAAATGGCAGATGCTTTGTTGAACCACAGGTGTCATAATGAGGTAGAGACTATTACTGAAGTCCTGAAAATTTGGAAGCTGTACGATGATCTTGCAAAGCCGATGCCGACTAAAAGACTCAATGAGCTGATTCTGTCGCAGGAACTTTCGGTAGAATGTGTGGATGTTATTTACAATGATATCGAAGATGCGGTAAGAACGGCACCAATGGAGACTGGCAGAGGGAGAAGGATTGACTGGAAGTATGCAGATCTTATCAAAAAGCTGGTGCTTAACCAAAAGCTCTCGTTTGAAAAGGCGGAGCGACTGCTTGAAATCTACTGTGGCCAATTCTGCAAGAAGACAGCGGATGGTATCCAGATTTCTAATGCAGAGGGACTATTCAAGGTTGCAATGAAGTCGGAGAAGTTTACGGTTGGAAGCGGTAACGCAAAACGTTTCTACGTAAGAATGACATAACTAAGATACAAAGTTTTCAAAAGGAACACCCATGGTATTGGGTGTTCCTTTTGGTATATAAATATAGCACTAAGTATACTTATGCTTGAATAATAGGGATTCTGTGATATAATTATAACAATTTTGGAGGAAGATTATATGAAAATAAATATTGTTATGGTGGAACCAGAGATTCCACAAAATACAGGAAATATTGCAAGAACTTGCGCAATTACTGGAGCTAAGCTTCATTTAGTAAGACCACTTGGATTTCAAATAACAGATAGAACATTAAAAAGATCTGGACTTGATTATTGGGACAAATTAGATGTAGAAGAGCATTCATCATTAAATGCATTTTTAGAGAAATATCCGCCAGAGAAGAATAACATGTTTTTTGCAAGTACAAAAGCCACACACTGTTATTCAGATGTGGATTATTCTAAGTTTGATGAAGTATTTGTTTTATATGGAAAGGAAACGAAAGGTCTTCCAGAAGATTTATTACAAAAATATATAGAAAATACAATTAGAATTCCAATGAGAAATACATTAAGATCACTTAATTTATCAAATTCTGTAGCTATTATAACATATGAGATTTTAAGACAAATTGAGTTTGATGGTTTAAAAGAAACAAGTGATTATTTTTGGGAATAAATATTTAAAATAAAAGAAATATATGCTAAAATTAATATGAAAAAAACAAAAGAAAAGGAGATAAAAATATGTTACATCGCAATAAAAAGGTAAATATATTAGTAGGTGTAGTTGTCGTACTAATGTTGATAATTGGTTTTATAGTATTCAATTCAGCAAAAGCTGATGGTGATACTGGAACACTCAAAATTAATGCTATATTAGGTAATGGTGATGGCACTGGATATGATACTCATAATTATTTAGATGAAATTGTACTTAAAATAATAAATACGGATACAGATGAAGAATTTCAAACTATAACTATTACTAAAGATGAATGGCAAAATGTATCTGGTAATAATTATTATTATGAGCTACACGATATTCCAAATGGAAACTATAGAGTTGAGTATGTTAGCTACTCTTCTTTTGGATACGTAAATGATAACAAATTGTATATGGATTTTGAACAAGATACATTCTCTATAAACGATAATAATGCAGAAATTAATGCGGAGGCTAGACTTGTTCAAAAACATAAACTATATATATATTATAAAGATTGGTCTGGAAATAATAGTGAAGCAGATACTCAATGGTGGTCAAATCATACTATTCCATTGAAATTTGATTATGCAAAAGATTCAGAAGGAAATAATGTTTATACATTCAATAAAGATGGAGAATATGAAAAAGTTAAAGTTGTAGATGGAGAAAGAACCATTGTTCAAGAAATGCCATATGGTTACTCAGCATCTTCATATACAGCTGGTGGAAATTTGCCATATGGAGGAACTTATGCAAAAATAAATGCTTTGATGAGTGCTGGTAGTGATATGGAAGATCTTCACTATTTTGTTACATATAAAGATTCGTGGCCATACCCAGATAGTGGCGATGTTATGTTATATTTTGAGTATGTAGAAAAATTTATTGCATTTAACATAGATAAAACAACAACAGACGGAAATGTGGCAGATGCTGATTTTGTAGTAAGAGATTACTATAATGATGATAAAATTGCTTTATACGATCATTATGATACGTATGAGTTTGAAGGAACAACATATTCAAATGTTTATGTTTTGAATGGTCAAACTGCTGACGAAGGCGGAGTAATATCAACTGTTGATGGAAAAGCTACAATTCTATATCCTGCTACTATAATTAATGATGAAAGACCTTATGGTTTTTATTATAAAGATAGTAAATTTTCAATTTATGAATTATCAGGTAAGGAAAAAGCATTAGCTTCTGCAGATAGTTTAATTTCTATAGTTTCAGGAACCAAGTATTCTCCATGTACCCGTGGAATAAATTCATATGGAGGATTTGTTGATAATGCTTATGACTACTATTCTATAATATTTGGTGATGGTGTTACAAATTCATATGTACAGGATACAAAAATGATAATTAATAGACCTGTCCAAAACCACATGAAACCAGGAGTAACAAAAATAGTAAAAGATTCTAATGGAAATATTGATAATTCTTGTACAGATACATTTACTTTTGGCCTTTATGATTCAGAATTTAATCTAATATCAACAGTAGAAGTAACTGGAAATGAAACAAAGTATTTTGATGTACAAATGGATGATAATACAAAGTCAAATTATTATAATCCAACAAACAGTGCTACATATTATGTTGCAGAGATAAAACGTGAGGATTATACTTTAAATAGTGTTTCTGCAGGAGAAATAACAGATGGAGAGCTATATACTATTCCAGAAGCTAAAACTACGGAATTGGGTACATATGATAAAGCATATAAATTCGTTTCAAATGATACAGAAGAATTTAATATTACATTTGAAAACAAAGTTATAACTACAGAAGTATCTGTAAATAAGGTGTGGGTTGACAATGATAATAGCTTAGGAGCAAGACCACGAAGCGTAACAGTAAATCTTCTAGCAGATGGAGAAATTATTGATAGCAAAGATATAAGTGCTGATAACAATGGAGAATGGAAATGTACATTTTCTGGGTTACGAAAATATAATGGAAGCGATGAAATTGCATACACAATTTCGGAAGATCACGTTGATTCATATAGTACAGTTATTGATGGTTATAATATAACAAATACGATAGTACTAAGAGAGATAACTGTAAAAAAGATGTGGGATGACAATAATAATGCAAATAGCAAAAGACCTGAAAGCTGTACAGTACAATTATATTCAAATAATGAAAAATATGGTGAAACAATAGAGCTTAACGAAGAAAACAATTGGGAATATACATGGAGTGATTTAATAACAGAAAGAGACGGAAATGAAATCATATATACAATTAAAGAGATTAATACAGCAGAAGGATATACTGCTACAGTTGTTGAGGATGGAACAAATGGATTTGTAATAACAAATAAATACTCTGAGCAAAAAGAAGAAGCAAAAGAGGATGCGAAAGAAGAGATAAAAGAGGAAGTAAAAGAAGCAAAAGTTGAAGAATCAAAATCAATAAAAACAGCGGATTTTGTTGAATTCTATGTAACAATGTTTATTTTGTCTTTATTTGTAGTTTGTTTAACAATTAAATCAAATAAAAATATTCGAAAATAGCTAAAATAATTAAAAAATGCTTGATTTTTAAAGGAAAACAAGATATAATAAACAAGCATAAGAAATTACAGAAGAGTGGGAGCAAATCCCACTCTTTAATTGTAGATAAGGAGGCAGTCTATTGGCAAATATAGAAGAAAAAATTGAAAGTAGAGTATCTGGAATTATAACTGATTTAGGGTACAAGCTATATGATGTTCAATATGTTAAAGAAGGTAAAGACTATTTCTTAAGAATCTTTATTGAAAAAGAAAATGGAGAGATAGACCTAAATGATTGTGAAACAGTTAACAATGCAATCACTGATGTTCTTGATGAAGAAGATTACATCAAGGAGCAATATTTTCTTGAGGTATCATCTACAGGAGTTGAAAAGATGATTAGAAAAGATAAACATCTTAAAGAAAATATTGGAGAGCTTATTACAGTTAAATTATTTAAGCCAATAGATGGTTCTAAAGAATTTGTTGGAGAGCTTGTTAATTTCGATGATGAAAATTTAAGTTTAAAATTAGAGGATGAATCAAATATTGAAATTGAAAGAAAAAATATTTCACTAATTAAGAAATTTTATGATTGGAATAATTAAGGGGGAGTTAAGAAAAATGAAGAAGGATTCAAAACAAAACAAATTAATAGATAGTAAGGAATTGATTTTAGCATTAGAAGATTTAGAAAAAGAAAAAGGAATTAAGAAGGACTACATGCTAGAGTCAATTGAGACAGCATTAGTTACTGCTTACAAGAGAAATTATGATTCAAATTCAGACAATGTTAAAGTTACAATGAACGCAGAAACTGGAGAAGTTCATGTTTATGCAGAAAAAACAGTTGTTGAAAAAGTTGAAGATGATAAGTTAGAAATCAATTTAGAAGCAGCTCGTAAAATTAGCAAGAAATTAAACATTGGAGATATAGCTCAAGAAGAAATCATTCCAAGAGACTTTGGCAGAATTGCAGCTCAAACAGCTAAACAAGTTATTATCCAAAAAATAAGAGAAGCTTCAAGAAATGTATTATTTGATGAGTTCTCAGCTAGAAAAGGTGAAATCGTTTCTGGTTTAATCCAAAAAGCTGATGGTGGAATAGTTGTTGTTGACTTAGGAAAATTAGAAGCTGTTATGCCACTTAAAGAGCAAATATCTACAGAAACATACAAAGTTAATGATAAGATAAGAGCTTGTATTGTTAATGTTGAAAGAGGAATTAAAGGTGCTCCTCAAGTTATTATTTCAAGAGCTAATGGAGATTTCGTAAGAAAGTTATTTGAACTTGAAATTCCTGAAATATATGAAGGTGTTATCGAGCTTAAGAGTGTTTCAAGAGATCCAGGAAGCAGAAGTAAAGTTGCTGTATATTCTCCAAATGAGAATATCGACCCAGTTGGTTCTTGTGTAGGACAAAAAGGAATAAGAATTCAAAATATCATAAATGAACTTAACGGTGAAAAGATTGATGTTATTGAATGGAATGCAGACCCATCAATATATATTTCAGCAGCATTATTACCAGCACAAGTTTTAGCTGTTGATATTAATGAGGAAGAAAAATTTGCTCAAGTTATTGTTCCAGATGATCAATTATCATTAGCAATTGGTAAATCAGGACAAAATGTTAGATTAGCTGCTAAGTTAACTAACTGGAAAATTGATATCAAGAGCGAATCACAATTTAGACAAATCCTAGCTGAAGGTCAAGATACTGAGGCTGAAGATGTTGAAGAAGTTCCAGAAGAAGTAGAATCTTCTGAAGAAGAATAATATTAAGTATTCTTATGAATACAATGGGAAGTGATTAATTTGAAAAAAATACCACAAAGAACATGTGTTGGTTGTAATAGCCAAAAGAATAAAAATGAATTAATCAGAATTGTTATAGATAAAGAAGGTAACATTTCTGTTGATAAAACTGGTAGAGCAAATGGAAGGGGCGCTTACATTTGTAATAATCCAGATTGCTTAGAAAAAGCAATAAAAAACAAACGTATAGAGAGAAGCTTTGAAACAACAATAAGCGACGAAATCTATGATGAATTAAGAAAACAAATTGCGGATAATAAATAATTAATGGGGGTGAAATTTATTGGCAAAGATTAAAATTCATGAGATAGCAAAGAAATACGATTTAACCAGTAAAGAAGTTCTAGATAAGGCGGTTGAACTAGGTATTGATGCCAAGAGTCATTTAAGCTCTATTGAGGGTAATGACATTAAGAGACTTGAAGATGCTTTAGGTGTAAAATCTAAATCTGGTTCAAAAGCTCAGGGCACTGATAAGAAGGAGAAAGAGAAGAAAAAAGAAAATACTCCTGTTATTATTAGAAGAGAGGTTATCTTAAACGAAGATAACAACCAAGAAAAGGTTACTAAGAAACCTGAAGAAAAGAATATTGGTTTTGTTGAGAGAAATAAAAATCAAAACTATAACATTGTTTATAGAAACAAACAACAAAAACCTATGACTGCTGCCGAACTTTTTGGATTTAAAGATAAAAAGAAAGAAGAAGAAGAGAAGAAGAAAAAAGAAGCAGAGGCTCTTCGTATTAAGGAAGAGGAAGCTAAGAAGGCTGCCGAGAAAAAGAAAATTGCTGATGAAGAAGAGGCTAAAAAATTAAAGGAGAAGACTGAAAAAACTGATAATAATACTATGGAAGTAGCTACAAGAAGAGAAAGCGTTAGAACAGCTGATAATTATGAAAATCGTAGACCAAATACTAATACAAGATTTAACAACAATAATGGAGAAAGAAGATTTAATAATAATAGAGATGGTCAAGTAAATAATAGATTTAACAATAATAATCAAGATCGTAGATTTAATGGTAATAGAGACCAATCTAATAATAATTTCAGAAATAATCGTTATAATAATGATGGAAACAACAGATTTAATAACAATAACAGATATAATAACGATGGAAATGGTAGATATAATAATTCTGGTAGACCATTAGACAATAAAGGTATCGATAAGAATATTAAAGATATCATGTCAGTTGAAATTGTTGAGAAAGAATCTCAAAGAGATTATAGCAGCAAGTCTATCGATAAAGCTAAACAAAATAAATTTGAAGAAAATAAAGCTAACAATACAGCTAAAAAGAATACAAAAAATAGAAGACAAGATAGATTTTCAGAATTTGATGGAAGCAAGTTAAAAGATTTAAAACAAGCTGATAGATTATCTCATATGTTCAATGAACAAGATGGTGGAATGCTTGACTACTATGATTTAACAAGCGGTAGATCAAAGAAAAACAAGAAAAAGAATATGAAAGCTGATGAGGAAGGTGGAAGCAAACAAAAAATCTTCCAATTAACAGAAATTACTATTCCAGAAAATATTACTGTTAAAGATTTAGCTACAGAATTAAAGAAAACAAGTGGAGAAGTTATCACTAAACTTATGAGTTTAGGAATAATGGCTACTATAAATAATGAGTTAGACTTTGATACAGCATTCTTAGTTGCTAGTGAATTTGGTGTTACAGCAACAAAGAAAGAAGTTGTAAACGAAGAAGATGTATTATTTGATGAGTCTGAAGATAGAGAAGAAGATTTATTACCAAGACCACCAGTTGTTGTTGTTATGGGTCACGTTGATCACGGTAAAACTTCATTACTTGATGCTATTAGAAAAACTAATGTTATCGAAGGTGAAGCTGGAGGTATTACACAACATATAGGTGCTTACAAAGTAAATGTAAATGGTAGAGAGATTACATTCTTAGATACTCCAGGACATGAAGCTTTCACAAGCATGAGAGCTAGAGGTGCTCAAATTACAGATATAGCAATTTTAGTTGTTGCTGCTGATGATGGTGTTATGCCTCAAACTGTTGAAGCTATCAACCATGCTAAAGCTGCAGAAATTCCAATTATAGTTGCTGTTAACAAGATTGACTTACCAGATGCAAACATTGAAAAGATTAAACAAGACTTAATGCAATACGACTTAGTTTCTGAAGAATGGGGAGGAGATACAATCTTTGTTCCTATCTCAGCTAAGAAAGGTTTAAATATCAATAACTTACTAGAGATGGTTCTATTAGTAGCTGATATGAAAGAATTAAAAGCTAACCCTAATAAACAATCTAAGGGTGCTGTTATTGAAGCTAGACTTGATAAAGCTAAAGGTCCAATCGCATCAATGCTTGTACAACGTGGTACATTAAATGTTGGTGATACTATTGTTGTTGGTACATCAATTGGTAGAATTAGAGCTATGAAGAATGATAAGGGTCAAAGCGTTAAAGAAGCCGGTCCATCTACTCCAGTTGAGGTAATGGGATTAACAGAAGTTCCAGAAGCTGGTGATACATTCTATGAAGTTAAGAATGAGAAGATGGCTAAACACTTAATCGAGAAGAGAAAACTTCAAGAAAGAGAAAAATCATTAAGCAATACTAACGTTGTTACTCTTAATAATCTATTTGAGAAGATGGAAAGCGAAAACTTAAAACAATTAAACTTAATCGTTAAAGCTGACGTTCAAGGTTCATCTGAAGCAATTAAGCAATCATTAGAAAAATTATCTAATGACGAAGTTAAAGTTAAAGTTATCCACTCTGTTGCAGGTGCTGTTAACGAATCTGATGTTCAACTTGCAAAAGCAGCAGAAGCAATTATCATTGCATTCAACGTTCGTCCAGTTGGATCAGCTAAAGAAATGGCTGAAAAAGAGGGAGTTGAAATTAAGCAATACTCAATCATCTACAAAGCAATTGAAGATGTTGAAGCTGCTATGAAAGGTCTTCTTGATCCAATTTACGAAGAAAAAGTTATTGGTAATGCTCAAGTTAGACAAACATTCAAGGTATCAAGTGTTGGTACTATCGCTGGATGTTACGTACTTGACGGAAAAGTTGAACGTAACGCAGGTGTTAGAGTTATTCGTGATTCTGTTGTTATTCATGAAGGAAAACTTGCATCATTAAAGAGATTTAAAGATGACGTTAAAGAAGTTACTAAGGGATTTGAATGTGGATGTCAAATTGAAGATTACAATGATCTTAAAGAAGACGATATTATTGAATTCTTTGTAATGGAAGAAGTTAAAAGATAATTAATATAAGAAAACAGAAAGGAAAAAGTTTATGGCAAAGAATGAGACTAGATTAAATAGAATTAATGAGGAGCTTAAGAAAGAGCTTAGTCAAATATTTGCTTATGAATTAAAAAATCCAAACATAACAGGTATGGTTACAGTTACTAGAGCTAAAATTACTCCAGACTTTAAGTATGCTAAAGTTTATGTAAGTATTTTTAATTCAGAAAGCGTTGAAAAAACAATGCAAGGGATAAAAGAGTCTAGTGGATTTATTAGAAGTCAATTAGCTAAAACACTTAATTTAAGAATTACGCCTGAACTTGTTTTTGAAATAGACGATTCTCTAGATTATGGAATGAGAATTGATCAGATTTTAAAAGATATTAAATCAGAATCTGAAAACAAATAATTGTAGAAGACTGATGCTGTGCATGCACAGGATTAGTCTTTCTATGCTTTACGAAAGGATAGAATAATGGGAACATTAAACCAAATTTTTGAAGAAATTAACGAAGCAAACTCTATAGTAATACTTACTCATGAAAATCCAGATGGAGATGCAGTTGGAACAAGTTTAGCATTATACACGGCATTAAAGAATTTTGGAAAAGAAAATGTTGATATTATCATTCCAGAATGTCCTGAGATTTTTATGTTCTTACCAAATGCAGATCAAATAAAGAAATCTTCAGATGTTGAAAATTATGATTTGGCTATCGGTATAGATTGCTCTTCACTTCAAATGCTATGTAGAGGGCATAAATACTTTGAAACAGCTGATAAGACAATAGTAATAGATCATCATGATACTAATAAAATGTATGGTGATTTAAACTTCGTAAATCCAGATGCACCAGCTTGTGCTGAAGTTATGATTGTTGCATTAAATAGTTTTGATATGCCAATTACTAAGGAAATTGGAACTTGTTTATTAGTAGGAATTATAACAGACACAGGTGGATTTAAATATCAAGGTGTTACAGCAGAGACATTTGAATTTGTAGCTAATCTTATGAAGAGAGGCGTTAATGTATCTGATGTATATAGAAAAGTATTACAAGTTAAAACAAAATCAGCTTTTGAACTTGCAAGAGTTGCAAATAGTAGATTAGAGCTAATTGATGACGGAAAGATTGCATATACATATGTTACAGAAGAAGATTATGAAAAATTCAATACAACATACGGAGATCATGAAGGAATTGTAGATGTTGGTAGAGATATTGAAGGTGTTGAAGTTTCAATATTTGTTAGACCAATTAAAGGAAAAGGTTTAAAAGTATCATTAAGATCAAACGACAAAGTTAATGTTGATGAAATCGCATTAATATATGGTGGTGGCGGACATCAAAAATCTGCTGGATTTTCTGTAAATGGTGACTTTGATACAGTTAAAGAATTAGTTCTAAAAGAAGTAAGACATTATTTATAAAATTAATGTAGAAGCCATATAGAAAAGTATGGCTTCTTATTTTTAAGGTGGAAAAATATGAATGGAATAATAATTATTAATAAACCAAAAAACTTAACATCTAATAATGTTGTTAATAAGGTAAGACATATACTTAATTGCAAAGTTGGACATACTGGAACATTAGATCCAAATGCAACTGGTGTACTTCCGTTGTTACTTGGTGATGGTACCAAGTTTTCTAAGTATTTAATAAATCATGATAAGAAGTATCAAGCTGTTTTAAAACTTGGGATAAAAATGTCTACAGCAGATGTAGAAGGTGAAGTAATTGAGGAAAAAGGTGTAGATGACAATATTTTTTCTAATGAAAAATTAGAAGAAATACTATCATCTTTTGTTGGAAAGCAAACTCAAACTCCGCCAATATATTCTGCTATAAAAGTAAATGGAAAGAAGCTATATGATTATGCAAGACGTGGGATAGAAGTTGAAGTTCCTTCAAGAGAGATTGAAATATATGGAATGGATCTAATTAGCTTTGATAAAGAAGCTAAGACTATAACTTTTGATGTTCAATGTTCAAAAGGAACATATATTAGATCTTTATGTGAAGATATAGCTGAAAAGTTAAATACAGTTGGATATATGCTTGAACTTAATAGATTAAGGGCCCGGTGAATTTGATATTGATAAAAGTGTTTCTATTGAAGATTTAGAAGCAAATTCTGGTGATAATATGTGGATAGAAAATCACATCATTACACTTGAAGATATAATGAAAAGCTACCCAAGAATCGATATACCAAGTAAGAAGTTAGAATTATTCTTAAATGGTGTTAAATTAGATGTAAAAAGAGAATTAATAAGCAATGAAATAGATATTTCTGATGGTGTATATAAAGTGTATTGTGATAATACTTTTCTTGGAAGCGGTGTCGTTTTTGAAGGAAATATCAAGAGAGACATTATATTGAATAATGGCTAAAAACATGCTATAATTTCGATGGAATTTACGTAAGAGGGAGATTAAATATGTATTTAATTGTTGGATTAGGAAACCCAGAAGCAGAATATGCAAGAACAAGACATAATATGGGTGTTGATGTAGTTAATGAAATAGCTGATAAATATAAAATTGCAATTTCTCGTGAGAAATTTGAAGGGCTATATGGGTCTGGAGAAATTGAGGGAGAAAAAGTAGTTCTATTAAAACCACAAACATTTATGAATTTAAGTGGTGACAGTGTAGTAGAATTTGTTAATTTTTATAAAATTGAATTAGATAAGGTTATTGTAGTATATGATGATATAGACACAGAGCCTGGTAAGATAAGAATAAGAACAAAAGGTGGACCAGGTACTCATAATGGTATGAAATCTGTATGCTTTAGATTAGGGTCAGAAGAATTCCCAAGGGTACGTGTTGGAATTGGTATGCCTGAATTTAAAAATGATTTAATTAATTACGTAATAGGTAATATCAAAGATGAAGAATATGATGTTCTTAAGGAAGGAATTAACAAGGCAGCAGACGCGGTTGTTTCTATAATCAAGGACGGAATTGATAATGCTATGAATAAATATAATGCATAATTTTGGAGGATAGATGAAAGAAATCATAATTAATAATGACAATCAAAAGAGCAATATTGTTGTAATTGAAAGTGGAAAGGTTGTGGAACACTACAACGAATACTATGATAATAAGACTATTGAAGGGAATATTTATGTTGGTAAAGTAGTTAGTGTATTACCAGGTATGCAAGCTGCTTTTGTTGACATTGGCGAAGAAAAAAATGCTTTTTTACATATAAAAGATGTATTACCTAAAGCAAGTAATGTTACTGGAAATAAAAATGAAAAAATGAGTGGCATTGATATAAAAAAATATGTAAAAGTTGGTATGCCAATACTTGTTCAAGTTAAAAAAGACAAGGTTGAAACAAAGGGAGCAAGGATATCTACTGATGTAAATATTCCAGGAAGATATATTGCATTAATACCAAATTCAGAGTTTGTTACAGTTTCTAATAAAATAGATGATGATAATGAAATATCTAGATTAAAAGAAATTGTTGAAAAGAATATTGGTAGTGGATTTGGTGTTGTTATTAGAACTGCAGCTATCGGAAAATCCGAAGATGAAATTATTTCCGAAATTAAGAAGTTAGAAGATACATATAAAGAAATAACTCAAAGATATGAAGAAGAAAAAGAGAATCCACCAAAGAAAATATTTGATGTTGGTGGAATTATAAACAAGATTTTATTAGCTTTAATAGAGGATATCGAGAAGATAAGTGTAAATGATAAAAAGATCTATGATTTTATTAATAGAGAATACCCAGAAGCTGAGAAAATAATTAATCTTGTTGATAGTGATGAAATATTTGACGAAGACATAAAAGCACAAATAGAAAAACTTGAAAATAGAAAAATTTGGCTTAATTGTGGGGGATTTATTACAATAGATAGAACTGAAGCTTTAACAGCGATTGATGTTAATACTGGAAAGTACACAGGAAGCGGTACCTTGGAAGAAACTGTTCTTAAGGTTAATGAAGAAGCTACTATTGAGATTGCAAAGCAATTAAGAGCAAGAGATATTGGTGGAATCATTATTATTGATTATATTGATATGGAAGAAAAAGAAAGTGAAGCTAAAATAATTGAAGTGCTAAACAAATGCTTAAAACAAGATAGAGCTAAAACACAAGTAATTGGATTTACTCCATTACATTTGTTAGAAATGACAAGAAAGCACTTGTATACAAATTAGAAAGGATGAATTATATGATGAATGTTGGATTTGTATCATTAGGTTGTAGCAAGAATCTATTAGATACAGAAATGACAATAGGACTATTTAAAAATAATAATTTTAATATTGTTAATGATCCATCAAAGGCAGACATTATTGTTGTTAATACATGTGGATTTATACAATCTGCAAAAGAAGAAGCTATCAATACTTTGCTAGAAATGGCTGAGTATAAAAAAGGTAAATGTAAATACTTAATTGCTATGGGATGCTTAGTTGAAAGATATAAAGAGGAATTAATTAAGCTTATGCCAGAAGTTGATTTATTTATTAAGTTTAGTGAGTACGATGATATTTGGAAACAAATAGAAGCGGTTATTGGAAAAGATAAAGATAAGACTAAAGAGCATTTGGACTTTTTAGATAGAGTTGTTACAACTGGTGAAAATTATGCATATTTAAGAATTGCAGAAGGATGTAACAATCGTTGTACTTTCTGCGCTATTCCATCTATTCGTGGTAACTATATCAGTAGAACAATGGAAGATGTTTTAGCTGATGCCAAGAAGTTAGCTAAGTCTGGAATTAAAGAGCTTATTGTAATTGCTCAAGATACAACTAAATATGGAATTGATATTTATGGCAAGCCACGTTTAGCAGAGCTTTTAGATGAGCTATGCAAGATTAAAGGGATTAAATGGGTTAGATTTTTATATGCTTACCCAGAATCAATTACAGATGAGTTAATTGATGTTGTTAAGAAGAATGATAAGATTTGTAATTATTTTGATATTCCAATTCAACATATTTCAGATAAAGTTCTTAAGAGAATGAATAGAAAGAGCGATGGTAAAAGCATAAGAAAAACAATCGCTAAAATTAGACAGGAAATACCAGATGTTGTTATTAGAACAACAGTCATGGTTGGTTTCCCTGGTGAAACAAATGAAGACTTTGAAGAATTATATGAATTCATAAAAGAAGCAAAATTTGATAAATTAGGCGCTTTTTCTTATTCTAAAGAGGAGGGAACTCCTGCAGCTAGAATAAAAGAGCAAGTTCATCCAATGACTAAGAAAAGCAGATACAATAAAATTATGGCGCTGCAAGCTGAAGTATCTGAAGAGAATGAGAAGAAGTATATTGGAAAAGTACTTGATGTTTTATTAGAAGAAAGAAGCTTCGATGGAAAATACTATATCGCAAGAAGCTATATGGATGTGCCAGATATTGATGGTGTAATATATGTTAAATGCGATGACGAGAATTTAGAAGGTGAGTTTGTAAAAGTCAGAATAACAGGTTCTAACGATTACGATTTAATCGCTGAAAAAATTTAGGATAAACATTTAAGATAAACAAGGAGTGATTTTATGAAGAATTCTTATGACGCAATTGTAATAGGAATGGGCCCAAGTGGAATATTTTGTGCATATGAGCTTATACAGCTTAAGAAAGCTAAAAATATTTTACTTATTGATCAAGGGAAAAAGGTGGAGGATAGAAATTGTCCACTGGAAAAGGTTGGAAAGTGTGTAAAGTGTAAGCCATTTTGCAACATAACAAGTGGTTTCTCTGGAGCAGGTGCATTCTCAGATGGGAAGTTATCATTATATAATGATGAAGATGATGATATTTATGTTGGTGGAATTCTTCATGAATATATAGGTGTCGAAAAGACAAAACGTCTAATTGATTATACAGATGAGATTTATTTGAAATTTGGTGCCGATAAGAAATTAGAAGGTGTTGATTATAAAGAGCAAGTTGCTAAGATAAAGGAAAAAGCTACAAAGCAAAATATTAATTTGATTAATATTCCAATAAGACACTTAGGAACAGAAAAGGCTCATGAATTATATAAAAAGCTAGAAAACTATTTAATCGATAATGGAATTAATCTTATGTTTGAAACAGAGGTTAAGGATTTAATTATCGAAGATAATAAAGTTAAAGGTGCTAAAATTGTAACAAATAAAGGAAAAGAAGAAAGTGAAGTTTATTCCGACAATGTTGTTATTGCTGTTGGTAGAAAAGGAGCTAACTGGCTTTCAGATATGTGTGACAAGCATAGTATTGATACTAAGTCTGGTTGTGTTGATATTGGTGTTAGATACGAATTACCAGATAGTGTAATGAAAGATATCAATAAATATATGTATGAAGGAAAATTTATCAGTAGACCATATCCATTTAAGGATAAAGTTAGAACATTCTGCCAAAATCCAAGTGGATTCGTTTCTTCAGAAGTATATGATAACAACTTAAACTTGGTAAATGGACACTCATATAAAGAAAGAAAAAGTACGAATACTAACTTAGCAATTCTTGTATCACATAATTTCACATATCCATTTAATAAACCAATTGATTATGGTAGAAATGTTGCTAAGAACTTAAATGAATTAGGACAAGGTAATGTACTAGTACAAAGACTTGGAGATATTTACAGAGGAAAGAGAACGTGGCAAGATGAACTTGATAAAAACTCCGTTGTTCCAACTCTTAAATCAGCAATACCTGGAGATATAACATTTGCTATTGGTTATAGAACAATGACAGACATTCTACAATTTATTAGAGAAATGGATAAGGTAGTTGAAGGATTTGCAAATCCAGACAACTTACTATATGCTCCAGAAATAAAATTCTACAGTAATAAACTAGATATTGATGAAAATTTTGAATCAAGTGTTAAAGGTTTATATTCAATAGGAGATGGAGGAGGAATGACAAGAGGATTAATGATGGCTTCTTGTTCAGGAGTCCAAATGGCTAGAATACTTGCTAAGAAGATAAATTAATAATTAAATAATAAATATAAAAAAATAGAAATCAGATTCAATACTGATTTCTATTTTTTATATAAATGATTTATGAATATTTAAATATTAGTGTTCAATTTTTATTGAAGCATATTTCTTTAATTTTTCGTATGCTAAATAATTAATTGTTCCACCAGGGAATTTTCCATTTTTATCAGCTTTACCAGCTGGAACACCAGTTAAGATTTCAATTCCTTCATCAATTGTGCTAACAGCATAAACATGGAATTTTCCCTCTTTTACAGCTTCTACTACTTCATCATTTAAGTTTAGATTCTTTTTATTTTGTACTGGTATCATAACACCTTGAGAGCCATCTAATCCTCTCATCTTACAAATTTGATAGAATCCTTCAATCTTTTCATTAACACCACCAATTGGTTGAATTTCTCCTTTTTGGTTAACGGAACCTGTAACAGCAATATTTTGTGAGATTGGAATTCCAGATAGGCTTGATAGTATTGCATATAGCTCTGTACTAGAAGCACTATCACCATCAACACCATTATATAATTGTTCGAAACATATACTTGCTGTTAATGATAGAGGAATATCTTGTGCAAATTTTTCTCCTAAATATCCACTTAAAATATAAACACCTTTTGAGTGAGATGAACCAGATAATGAAACTTCACGTTCAATATTGATTACACCAATTTTTCCAGTGTAAGTATTCGCTGTAATTTTTACTGGTTTCCCAAAACTATAGTCTCCAATATTCATAACTGTTAGGCCGTTGATTTGTCCAACTTTAGATCCTTTTGTATCAATAAGAAGAGTGTTATCTTTTATCATTTCTGTATACATTGAGTCGTATTTCTTAACTCTGTTTATTCTCTCTGAAAGAGCCATATTAATATATTCTGCAGTTACAACCTTTGATTTATCCATTGTAGCCCATGTTGAAGCTTCTGCAATTATTTGTGATAAATCATTAAATCTTGTAGAAAGTTTTTCTTGATTATCAGCAAGACGTGAAGAGTATTCCATTATTTTAGCTACAGCACTTGCATCTAAAGGTAAAAGCTCTTCTTGTTCACAGAATCCATGAATAAATTTAGCAATTTTATTCATATTTTCTTCGTTTTTATCTGATGAATCTTCGAATTCAACTTTAATTTTAAATAGCTTGCTGAAGTCTGGATCAATTGCAGATAATGTTTGATATATTTCTTCATCTCCAATAAGTATAACTTTTAAATCAAGAGGAATTGGCTCTGGTTTTAATGAGATTAATACCATTGATGATCTTGGATCGGCAGTATTTTCTATTAATAATTGTTTTTGTCTTAATGATTTTTTAAGTGTTTCATAACACATTGGATTTTCTAGTAAATCCTTTGCTTGGAATATGATATATCCACCATTTGCTCCATGTAATAGACCTGGTTTTAACATTGTATAATCAGTCTTTAATGAACCAAAATAGTTTTCATATTCAAGCTTTCCAAATATATTGTGATAAGAGTAATCAGAATCCATAATTACTGGAGCTCCATCTTGATTACTATTGTCTACAAATAGATTAACTTTATAATTCTCCCATGGCTTTGGTGGCTCTTGTCTTGGACCAAGCATTGGAGGATTATGAGGTTCTGCATTTGGATCAACTAAAAATAAATCTATATTCTTTAAAATATCATTCTTAATACTCTCTAAGAAATTACTAATTTTTTTATTTCTTTTGAACTTTGAACGAATATAATTTATATGTGCATTAATTGTTAATAATGCAACATTAGATTGCCATTCTGATAATTTCTTTTGAGATTCTCTCTCAATATTTTTTATTTCACTAATTACTTGAAGAACTTGCTCTTGTACAATATTAGAATTATCTTCAAAGCTTTGTTTTGTTTCATCATCAAGTTTTTCAAATTCTTCTTGTTCAATTGTTTTACCATCAATAACAGGCATCATATAAATACCATTTTGAGCAGATTTTACCTCAAAACCATACTTCTTAGATTTCTTATTTAATTTCTCCATAAGGGCAATTTTCTTTTCTTCGTATGCTTGTGTTATTAATGTTTTTTCTTTTTCGAAATCTTCATTGTTAAAAGTATTAGATAAATCATTCTTTATATCTTTAACAAAAGAATCCATTTGCTCTTTAAATTCTCTACCTTGTCCGGCGTGAAGAGGTACAGCAATTGGTTCATTTGGATTGTCAAAATTATAAATATAACACCAGTCACATGGAGTTTTTCTCTTTTTAGATATCTTATCTAAGTAGTGTTTGGTATACATTGTTTTACCAACACCACTTGGACCTTCTAGATATAGATTATAACCTTTTATATCAACTCCTAAACCAAATTCAAGAGCTTTTATTCCACGGTCTTGTCCAATTCCTGTTTCAATATTTGTAAGCTCCTCTGTAGTCTCAAATTCAAATACTTTGGGATCACAAAAAGCCTTTAAACTTTTGTAATTTAATTCATTCTTATTTTTCATTTGTTCCTCCTTAATATTTATATGTTACAGATATAAAGTCATAAGTATCGCAGTATCGGTATTATCATAGTATTTTTTTCTAACTCCAACCTGCTGAAAATTATATTTTTTATAAAGATTGATTGCTGGTATATTTTTCTCATTTACTTCAAGTGTAATTGATGCAAGATTTCTTGATTTAGAAATATCAATTAATTTTTCAAGAAGTAGGGAACCAATACCAAGCTTTCTTTTATCTTTTTTTGTAACAATGTTCATAATGTTTGCTTCATCCAGTATAACTAAGATTCCAGCAAAACCAACAATATTATCATCTTCTTTAGCAACGATATATGTTGTGTTATCATTATCAAATTCTTGCTTTAATATATTGTATGTCCAAAAATCATCAAACTCGTTTGTTAAAGAATCTTTTAAAACAAGTAAATCATTGTCAGACATTTCAATAATTTCTATATTATTTTTCTCCATCTAATTGCCTTTCTGCTTGAGATTTCTTTAAGTAAATTGGAAGTAGGGTATTTGAATCTCCATAGTTTCCAGCTTTAAATTTATTATATGCTGATTTTCCAATACTAATACTTGTTTGAATATTTTGCTCATCAGACGCAAATTCTGGATTTTTTATAAAAGTTTGAATTTTATCATGATGTAAGCTAGAACCATCTCCAACAAATGTTAAAGTATCATCATATATTGATAATGAATCTAAAATGTTTTGAATGTTGTCTGCTTGATATTCACCGATTTGTTTATAACTTGTTCCGTCAAAACTAAATAGGGAATAGTAAACATTATCATTTTTTGCATCTATTAAACTAACAATTAATCCTGGGGTTGTAATGTTATATGCTAAACTCTCTAATGAAGTAACTCCAACAACAGGAATCTTTTTTACATCAGCAAATGCCTTGATTGTAGCAATTCCAATTCTTATACCAGTAAATGATCCAGGTCCTAAACAACATGAAAGTAAGCCCATATCATCTAATGATAAATTAGACTCTTTAAATATTTCGTCAACAAGTGGCATTAAGTTTTGTGAATGTGTTTTTTCATCATTAGTATGCTTTTCTATAATTACATCGTTATCTTCAAGTATTGATACTGAACATATTTTAGACGATGTATCTATTGCTAATATTTTCATGTTTAATCCTTTCTAAAATAAAATATGTATTAACTTAGTGGAAATAAATTATTATATTTATCACCAACTGTTTCAATCTTTAAAAGTCTTTCGTTTTCGTTATCAGTATTCTTTTCAAATGTAATATGTATGTAATCTTTTGGAAGGGCATCTAAAATTATTTCGCCCCATTCGATAATACAAATTCCATTTTCAAAATATTCTTCACCGCCAATAGCGTAAAATTCTTCTGTATCAGATAATCTATATACATCAAAATGATAAATGTTTAGTCCGTTTTCAGCATTATACTCGTTTACTATCGTAAATGTTGGACTTGATATTTCTTTTTCAAGACCAAAAAAACCTAGAAAACCTTCTGTGAATTTTGTTTTTCCAGATCCAAGCTCTCCAGTTAGAACGACTATATCTTTCTTATCAAGTTTTGATGCAAGTTGTTTTGCAAAGGCTAAAGTATCAGCTTCAGACTTTGATATAAAATTGTACATATTTTCACCTTTCAAACTAAATTTCTTCTAGCAATATTTTATATTAAGAAGGCTAATTTGTAAATAAAAAAATGGAATAAAAAAGAAAAAAGAAAAGTGAGTAAAATCAAGAAATAAAGGGCTATTTTTGAACTGCATATTGACAATTTTTATAAACTGCTATAAACTCTATCTACGAATAAATTTTGCCTTCATAGCTCAGTAGGTAGAGCACTACCTTGGTAAGGTAGAGGTCACCGGTTCAAATCCGGTTGTAGGCTCCATATTTAAATAAAAAAAGAGCTTTTTCTAGCTCTTTTTTTATTGATAAATTTACGAAAATATGGTAAAGTAAGTACGATAATTTAAAAGTTAATTACTGAAAGGAAATGATAGAATGAAAATAGGAATAGTAGGACTTCCAAACGTAGGAAAAAGTACTTTATTCAATGCAATTACAAACGCAGGAGCAGAATGTGCTAACTATCCATTTTGTACAATAGAGCCAAATGTTGGTGTGGTACCAGTACCAGATGTTAGATTAGATAACTTAGCTAAGATGTACAACCCAGAAAAAGTAACACATGCTGTAATTGAATTTGTTGATATAGCTGGTTTAGTAAAAGGTGCAAGTAAAGGTGAGGGATTAGGAAATAAATTCTTATCTCACATTAGAGAAACAGATAGTATTGCACAGGTTGTAAGATGCTTCGAGGATCCAAATGTTGTACACGTTGATGGAAGTATAGACCCAGTTAGAGATATTGATACAATTAATTTAGAGCTTATATTAGCTGATATTGAAACAATCGATAAAAGACTTGATAGAGCTAAAAAGAATTTAAAAGCTGATAAAAAATATCAAGCTGAAATAGATGTTTTAGAAAAATTAAAAACAGCATTAGAAGCTGGAAAAACAGCAAGAATGGTAGATTTAAACGAAGATGAAAATGAACTAATAAAAGATGCATTTTTATTAACAATCAAACCAACATTATACATTGCTAATGTTTCTGAAGAGCAATTAGCAGATGCCGATAATGATCCAAATGTTATGAAAGTTAAGGAAATTGCTAAAAAAGAAGGTGCAGAGGTTATTCCTTTATGCGTTAAGATTGAAGAAGAGCTTGCAAGTATAGATGATAGCGAAAAAGCTGATATGCTTGAAATGCTTGGACTAAGTGAATCTGGATTAGATAAGGTTATTAGATCTAGCTATGATTTACTTGGACTTATGTCATTCTTAACTGCTGGTGAACCAGAGGTTAGAGCTTGGACAATTAAGAAAGGTACTAAGGCACCACAAGCTGCAGGTAAAATACATTCAGATATAGAAAGAGGATTTATTAGAGCTGAAATTGTTTCATATGACGATTTAATGAGAGAGGGCTCTATGAATGCCGCAAAAGAAAAAGGTTTATTACGTTCAGAAGGTAAAGATTATATCATGCAAGATGGAGACATAGTGTTATTCAGATTTAATGTATAAGATTTAAAGTACAAATAAACCTTAAAGTTTATTTGTACTTTTTGTGTTTTTTATCAATGTAGTACTAAACGCAATAAGGAGGAAATAAATGGAAGATACAAATAAGAAGAAAAAAGGATTTAGTATATTAAAACTACTTTTTATCGTAATGATAAGTATTACAGTACTTTTTGTAGGCAGTGCACTTCGTAAGAATGTAGTTTTAGCTGACTCAGGATTTGATTCAAGTTATGACGGTGGTGGTTCATACGATTATGGTGGATCTTCATCATATGATTACGATTACGGTTCATCATATAGTGGTGGAAGTTATAGTGGTGGGGGCGGAGGCTTCTCAACATTTATGACTTTTGTAATTGTTATGATAATCATTATTTGTGTTTTAACGAAGGGCAGTGGTTCAAATGTTTCAACAGTTGCACCGGCTTCATTTAAAGCAAATGTAAATGATGATGATGTAGTAAATAGAGTTAAGGCATTTATTCCTGACTTTGATAAGAATAGCTTTATACAAGAGGGATATCAAATATACTTAGATGTTCAAGATGCATGGATGAACTTTAAGCTTGAAGATGTAAGAGATAAGATTAGTGATGAAATGTTTAATATGTACCAATCACAATTAGCTACTATGGAAGTTAAAGGTGAGCAAAACATAATGAGAGGATTCACAAGACAAGCAGCTTACTTAAAAGATGTTGTTAAACAAAACGAAAATATTACAATTACTGCAACATTTGTAGTTGATTTCTATGACTATATTGTTGATAAAGCAACAGGTAAAGTCCTAAGAGGAACAGCAGGTTCTAAGATTAGAATTACTTATGATATGAAGTTTAGAAAGACTTTAGATCAATCGCAAGTTGTAGAGCATTGTCCAAACTGCGGTGCTAAGATTAATAAAATCAATGGTGCTGGTGTCTGCGAATACTGTGGATCAAAAGTAGTATCTGAAAATGCTAAATGGATTTTAACAGACAAAAAGAATATGGGACAAACAAGATTATAATAAAATATATTTAGGGCAGATATTTCGTCTGCCCTAGATGTGATAATGGAGAATAAAATGAAAAATAAAATTAAGAAAATACTACCAAAGATTATAGGAATAATTATTATTGCTGTTATAGGCTTTTGTGCAGTATCACTTGTAGAGCAAAGAACATCCTTTGCTGATTCTGGTCATAGCACAAGTCATCATAGTAGAAGTAGCAGTGGCTCAAGAAGCAGATCTAGTAGCTCATCAAGAAGTAGGTCAAGAAGTTCATCAAGTTCAAGATCAAGCTCAAGTTCAAGCTCTGGCAGTAGTACGTTTAAAAATATGAGTAAAACAGGTAAAATTGTAACTATTATAGTATGCCTTGGAATCCCATTTGGTTGGTGCTTTCTTATCTTTATAATTGCTAAAATTGGTTCAAGAAGAGCAAGAAATGTTTCATACCAATCTACATATAAGAGGGAAATAAATTTTGCTGATATAGAGAATAAAATTAAGCTCGCAAAACCTGACTTTAATAAGGATGAATTCTTAAAAGAAGGATTTAACATTTACAAAGATATTCAAGTTGCATGGATGAATTTTGATTTAGAGAGCGTTAGAAATCTTATAACAGATGAAATGTTCAATATGTACCAATCTCAACTAAATGTTATGGAAGCTAGCAACGAGCAAAATATAATGAAAGATATGGTTATGAAAGATGGTAAAATTGTTGATGCAATTATTCAAAATGGAGTATTAACAATAGTTACACACTATGTAATCGAACAATATGATTACGTTGCTGATAGAACAACAGGTAAGAAGATAAGAGGAGAAAGCAAGTACAAGATGCGTGTTAACTATGAGATGAGATTTAGACAAAGCATCAATAATAATAGAATTCTTAACTTCTGTCCAAACTGTGGAGCAGATATAAGCAAACACAATGGTTCAGGAGTATGTGAATACTGTGGAACAAAGATTGTTAGCGATAACAAGAATTGGGTATTAACGGAGAAACAAGTTATTAGCCAGGATTATATTTAGGAGGTAAAATATGAGTGAATTATTAGATAATTTAGTTAAACAAGATAGTGAATTTTCAGAGTCTAAATTCAAGTCAAAAGTTGAAAATGAATTTATTCAAATAATGTTATCAATGGTTAGCAGAAAAACTCTTCCAGTTAAACATTTCGTTAATGATGAGGTGTATGGAAAGATATTGAATAAAATAAAAAATGATGTTGAAAATGGAAGAATTCAAATATATGATGAATTAAATGTTGCAGGAGTTGAACTTACAAATATTGAGGAGCTAGAGGATAGATTTAAGATAGATGTAACTGTTCACTCAAAGGCCTTAAATTACTATTTAAGTCTTGCAACTAGAAGATATTTATCTGGAAATAACTCTTCAAGAACAGATAGAGATTATCATTTAACTTTTGAAAAGATTAAGGATAATAAATCTCTTGGTGCTGCAAGAAGATGCCCTGCATGTGGAGCAAATCTAGATGTTAATAAGACTGGTGTTTGCACATATTGTGGGACAATATTGAAGCTTGAAAACTATGACTGGGTAATAACAAGTATGGATATTTAGGAGAATAAAATGAGGATAGAAAAGGTATATTTTAACGCAGAAGATGGAATGAAATTAGTTGGACTTCTTCATACGAGTGAAGAGCATGATGAAGATGAAGTTATCGTATGTGTACATGGAATGGGAAGCAATTGTTTAAAGAAAAGAGACGATATTATTGCTGAGTATGCAACAGATAATAAAATATCTTATTTAACTTTTAATAATAGAGGTAATGGTCTTGTTAATACTGCACGTATGCAAGATTGTAAAATAATGCAAGGAACAGTATTTGAGGATGTGATTGAATCATATAACGATATATTAGGTGCTATAAATATTCTTAAAGAGAAAGGCTATAAAAAAATATATCTTCAAGGTCATAGCCTTGGTTCAACAAAGATAGTTTATACATACAATAAACTTGTTGAAGAAAATAACACGAAAATATTAGATTCAATAAAAGCAGTATTATTGTTATCTTTAGTTGATCTTGTTGATGTTATGAAAATAATGATAAAAAGTAATCCTAAAATAAATATAATCGATTTAGCTCTTGAGAAGGAAAAAGAGGGAGATTTGGATTATATAATGGAGACAAGAGTTCCATTTTTACCATATGTAAGTGTTAAAACATTCTTAAGATACTACAGAGATAATCAAGATATTAATTTTGCTCAATATCAAAACGAGGAGTTCTCATTCCCAGAGCTTAATAAAATAAGTGTTCCTTTATTTATGAGATGGGGAAATAATAAAGAGCTTATAAGTTTGCCAGCTGATGAAGTTGCAAATGTATGTAGAAATAAAATAAGTAATCAAAATAAAGATATTGGATACATTGATGGTGCCACTCATAATTATGTTGGAAAAGAAGAAATTTTAGCAAATGAAATAATTGACTTTTTAAAGAAGTATTAGATATACTTTAATTAGCTTAATGAGATTATACTAATGAAAAAGGAGGTTTTTTTATGAAGAGAAAAATTTCAATTGTGATTTATATGTTAATAATAACATCGTGTATGTACTTGTTTTCGGGTTGTTTTTTTGAAATAAATATAAACAATAAGGATACAGAGAATACTGAAGAAAACAAGACTAATGAAGTAAATGTAGAGTCTGTAGAAAGAAAAGAAGGCAAGGTAAATATTAATGATAAGAGCTCATATTACTTTATTATTAATGGACAAAAATATACGACAGAAAGCTTCGTTAAGGATATTGAGATAGCAGGGTTTAAACAGGATAGCAATGCTGCTCAAACTGATATACAAAAAGGAAGCTATTCATTAAACGGAGGTTTCTTTAAGGATTCAACGACTGGAAGCACAATATTTTCAGTTATTCCAATTAATAATACTGATGAAGCGGTTAAATGTGCAGATGCTAATATTGGTGGATTCCGTTTGGAGGAATACTATTATAAAGATTATCAGGGTAAAATAGAAATAAATGAGGGAATAACAATTGGAAGTACACTCGATGAGCTTATTGAAGTATTTGGAGATCCAACTGAGAAAGATATGAGAGATGGTTATGATAACCTTGGAATGTTATACAAATATAAAGTGGGAATGTTCCAATATTTTGAATTTGAAATTGATAAAGAAACAAATAAAGTAAAAGTAATTTCTTGGAGATGTTTTCAAAATCAATAGCTTATAATATAAAAAATGAAATAAAAATGCAATAGAAAAAGCCTAAAAAATAAAGAAAAATTGCACAGTTAAAATAATAAAATTACATAAAAATTTACTTTGAAAAATAAGTAGATTTTTTTGCTATTTTTTGACGAATTTTTATTGACACCCCAAATAACGTATACTATAATCGCCGGTGAAGAGTATAAAATGCTCTTAAGAAGTAGAAGCCGAAATCTTATCATAGAAAGGTGGATAACACTCATGAGCAATTACAAGGAACAGGCTAATGTGAACATGAAGGCGTTATGCACAGAGACAAAGTTTGCGGACAGAAAGGAGTTTCTGCTGTACATTGCTGATGAGTTCAGCAAAGCAGGTGTACGGTGGTGTCTGACTTGTTCGTCGACGATGTTTTTCAGAGGCATTACGACTGATTTTCACGACTTCGACATTCTGATCTACTGGGAAGACATTTCTAAGGCCCTTGCTGTTGTCAAGGCAAAGAATGCTGTTGACTTGGTCAAAGGTGATCAGTCACATTTCGCATCTACGCTTTTTAACAAGTATAAGCTGGGGAGTGTGTTCTTCGATTTGTTCTCGGAGTGGCGAATCAGGGATCCTTTTCATTTCACCTATGTGTGGAAGGCAGAGGATGTTGAGACTTTCGAAATTGACGGCGTGACTATCAAGATGGTGTCTCCGGAGATGCAGTATGTCCTGTACGCGGCATTCAGTCCGTGGAGTCAGGAAAAGCGTCTGAAGCAGGCATGCATGATGGCCGAATATCTTCAGACTCCGGCAGATCAGCGTCCCAAGTTCGAAAAGTGTGTGTAAGTAATTGGGAATAAGAGACGGACCAAGGTGCGGTGGCAGTTGTTGCTACCGCACCTTTGGATTTTTACGGAAACAAGGTTTATATAAAAATTTAAAATACTCTTGAAAATTACATAAAAACATGTTATCATTAATAACATATTAAAAACTTTATAAAGGACAACACATTCAAAGTAAAACTTATAGAGAGCCGGAGAGTTGGTGGAATTTCGGTAAGATAATAATTTGTATGTTATCACCTTTATTGTTGCTTGATTGAAATTTATAGAGTAAATTAAGTCGTATTTCTTGCGTTAAAAGATTTGAGAGAATTGATTTAGGACTTCACAAACTAAATTAATTAATATAGGTGGTACCGCGGATTAGTATTTATTGCTATTCGTCCTAGTATTTTGCTAGAGACGAATAGCTTTTTTGTTTATTTGCTCTAGTTAATCAAATTACGAAAAGGAGAGATTTGAAATGAGTGAAGAGAAAAAGGATTATGGTAAGACATTAAACTTGCCACAAACAGATTTCCCAATGAGAGGAAATTTACCTGAAAACGAGCCAAAGATATTTGACGAGGTTTTCGAAAACGATTTGTATGAAAAAATGTTAAAGAAGAATGAAGGAAAAACTCCATTTGTATTACATGATGGACCTCCATACGCTAATGGTGGAATACACATTGGTCATGCTTTAAACAAGATATTAAAAGATACAATCGTTAGATATAAAAATTTAAAAGGTTTTTATACTCCATTTATACCAGGTTTCGATACTCATGGTATGCCTACAGAGAAAAAAGCAATTGATAGTTTAGGATTAAATAGAGATGAAATGCCAATTTCTGAGTTTAGAGATGCTTGTAAGAAATTTAACCAAGATTATATGAAATTACAAACTGCTGGATTTAGAAGAATAGGTGTTTTAGCTGATTGGAAGAATCCTTATATTACATATCAACCAGAGATGGAAGCTAAAGAGCTTGAAGTATTTGGTACTATGTACAAAAAAGGATATATATATCAAGGTTTAAAACCAGTTTATTGGTGTACAGACTGCGAAACAGCATTAGCTGAAGCAGAAATTGAATATAAAGACGTTGATTCAGAAACAATATATGTTAAATTCCCAGTTATAGAAGGTGCTGGATTATTTGATGAAAGAGATACTTATTTTGTAATATGGACAACAACACCATGGACATTACCTGGAAATACAGGTATAACATTAAATCCAGAATTTAAATACAGCTTAGTTGAAGCTAATGGTGAAAAATTAATGATGGCTACTGAACTTGTTGAAAAGGTTATGGCAGCTGCAGAAATAAAAGACTATACAACAGTTAAAGAATTTCAAGGTAAAGAATTAGAAGGTGTTAGATGTAAACATCCATTCCTACCAAGAGAGTCTAAAGTTGTTATGGGTAGCCATGATACAGTTGATGTTGATTTAGAAACTGGTACTGGTATGGTTCATACAGCTCCTGGTTATGGTAAAGAGGACTATGCTTGTGGATTAAAGAATGGTTTAGAGATGATAGTTTGTGTTGATAATAAAGGTCACCAAACAGAGGAAGCTGGTCCGTTTGCTGGAATGTACTATGCTAAATCAAATAAAGAAATAACAAAATGGTTAGATGAAAATGATTTATTACTTGCTACAAAGAAAGTAAATCACTCATATCCACATTGCTGGAGATGTAAGAAGCCAATCATATTCAGAGCTACAAAGCAATGGTTTGCTTCTGTTGAAAAGTTCAAAGAAGATGCTGTCAAGGCTGCTGATACTGTACAATGGATTCCAGGATGGGGAGAAGAGCGTATCAAGAAAATGGTTGAAGAGCGTAACGATTGGTGTATATCTCGTCAAAGAACATGGGGAGTTCCATTCCCAATATTCTATTGTGAAGACTGTGAAAAGCCATATGTTACTGACGAAACTCTAGCTAAGATTGAAGGATTAGTTAAAGAGCATGGAACAAATATCTGGTACGATTCTGATGTTAAAGATTTATTGCCAGAAGGCGCTAAGTGCGAATGTGGTTGTACAAAATTTAGAAAAGAAACAGATATTATGGATGTTTGGTTCGACTCAGGATCTACACATCAAACATGCCTAGCTATAAGAGGATTACCTGAAGCTGATTTATACCTAGAAGGTGCAGATCAATATAGAGGATGGTTCCAATCATCATTATTAACATCAATAGCTGTAACAGGAAAAGCTCCATATAAACAAGTTCTAACACATGGATGGACAGTTGATGCTCAAGGTAGACAAATGCATAAATCTTTAGGAAATGGTATAGATCCACAAGAAGTTGTTGATGAATATGGTGCAGATATATTAAGACTTTGGGTACTTTCATCAGATTATCAATCAGATGTTAGATTATCAAAAGAAATCTTAAAACAAGTTGCTGAAGTTTATAGAAAGATAAGAAATACAGCTAGATATATACTTGGAAATACAGATGATTTTGATGTAAATAAACCAGTAGCTTATGAAGATCTATTAGAAATAGATAAATGGGCATTAACAAGATTAAACAAATTAGTTGCTGATTGTACAGCAGCATATGATAATTACGATTTCAACAGAGCTTATCAAGCAATAAACACATTCTGTGTTGTTGATATGAGTAACTTCTATTTAGATATAATCAAAGATAGATTGTACACAGCAAAAGCTGATTCTGTTGAAAGAAGAGCTGCTCAAACTGCAATGTATGAAATATTAAATGCTTTAGTTAGAATGCTTGCTCCAATGACAGCATTTACAGCTGAAGAAATATGGAAATTCATGAAACATAAAGATGGAGAGAATACAGAAAGTGTAATGCTTGCATTCTATCCAGAAGTAAATCCTGCATTTGAAAACAAAGAATTAGAAGCTAAATGGGATAAGATATTAAAGCTAAAAGAAGATGTTGCTAAAGTTCTTGAAGAAGCAAGAGCTGCTAAGACAATAGGACATTCTTTAAATGCTAAAGTTGTTTTATCAGCAGAAGGTGATGAATTCAAATTCTTAAATGATAACAAAGATTTATTAGAAACAGTATTTATTGTTTCAGGTCTTGAACTTGTAGAAGGAAAGAAAGATATCAAAGTTGAAGTTGCAGAAGGTGAGAAGTGTGAGAGATGTTGGAAATATTCTCCGACAGTTGGATTAAATCCAGAGCACCCAACAATATGCAAGAGATGTAGCGATGCATTAAAATAATTTTGATAAAATAAAAAGACGAGGCAACTCGTCTTTTTATTTTATAATCTATTACTTTTTTATTTTTGTTATTTATATTTATAATTTTTTATTTATTCATCAATTACTCTAAATAAATCATCAATAGGTCTTGCTTCATTATTTCTTTTAATTGTTTCTCCAAATAGAGGAGCAATAGATAAAACTGTTAATTTATCTATTCTTTTTTCATCTTCAACTGGAATTGTATTCGTTACAACAAACTCCTCAAGTTCAGAATTTTTAATTTTCTCAATAGCATCTCCACATAATACTGGATGAACACAACCAGCGTAAACTGCTTTGGCTCCATGAGATTTTACAATTCTAACAGCCTCCATCATAGTGCCACCAGTACTAATTTCATCATCAAATATTAAAGCATTTTTATCTTGAACATCACCAATGATGTTGATAGCTTTTGCATTATCATCATTTCCTGTTCTTCTTTTATCTATCAATGCCATTGGGCACTTGAAGTATTCTGAGTATTTATATGCTTTTTTAGAGCTACCAGCGTCTGTAGCAACAACAACCAAGTTATCTAGCTTTTTATCTTGGAAGTACTTTTCTAGTATATATTCTCCAGATAATTTATCACATTGAATATTAAAATATGCTTGGATTGCTGGATTATGCAAGTCACAAGTTATTACTCTACTTGCACCAGATGCTTCTAGTAATTGAGCAACTAATTTAGCAGTTACTGGAATTCTTGGTTGATCTTTCTTATCACTTCTTGAATAAGGAAAGTAAGGTAAAACTACATTGATTCTTCTAGCTGATGCTCTTTTCATTGCATCAATAATAATAAACAATTCCATTAATCTTTCGTTGACAGGTGGTGTTGTTGATTGAACAATATATACATCTTGCTCTCTAACAGTTTCTCCAATTTGAACAAAGTTGTTATCGTTTTTAAATTTATAAGAATTTATTTTTCCCATCTCTAAGTTTAAATAATCGCATATTTCTTGAGTAAAATCTTTTGCAGATTCACTTGCTGCAAATATTTTTATATTTTCCATACAATCCTCCTTATATTGAGTATATTAAATTTTTTTAGTCTTTCCATATATCATCATTAACAAACTGAGTTAATGCCATTGTGAAGGCTCCTCGTGTTAAATCAAAGCGTGTTATTTTATCATGTGTTAAAAATCCGATTCCGCCTTTTCCTTTTGCAATTTCATGTTGACTAAAAATTTTATCCATTACTTGTCCAAGATCTGTATCAAGTATTTCTTGAACATATTTATCTGGTACAGGGAAGGCAGGACTGTAGCCCCAGCTTTCATATCCATTTTTATCTTTTATAACTGCGATATTTACAATAACCCATTTACCAAGTAAATTTGTAATACCTGACTCTATTCCTAAGAAGTAATCTGCATCGATATCGTTTTCCTTTGAATAACTGATTAAATTGTTTACACGATTTTTAGCACCTGTATAAATCTCATCATTTTTTGGTTCATCACTAACTCCAGAAGAGACAGGAATACCTTCGATTTCGAAGTTCTCAAAATATCTTTCAAATGCTTCTTTTGCACCTTGAACTTTACCTGGATTTTGAGTTCCAATTAAAACTTTCATAAAACACCTCCATATTCTTTTTCAGTTGGATTATATATCAACAAATATTGTTTGTAAATAAAGAGGATTACTTGACATAAAAAAATAAAAGGAATATAATTAAGCTTATCTTTCAACAGAAAGGGGTTGGAAAATCATGCTGAAAAAAGTCATTGCAGCGGTCACTTCGGTGACTATGGCAGCGCTTGCATGTGCGAGTATGACTTTGTCTGCATTCGCAGACACTTCAGTAGTCACCATGGACTCTAATATTGCCATGGTGGAAACAACAACAGCAGCTGAAGCAGAGACATCTGCCGAGGCAACCACAATTACCACAGAGGCTACTGAAGCAGCTGATGTGGTCACTACCATTCGGGATCTCAACGAAACCCCTGTAAATGTCAGAGACATTGTCTATTTCGATGATGGTGTTACTCTGACTACCGCAGATGGGGAGACATTGAGAGTCGGCGGTGGAGAGCGTATTTACATTGTTGATAAGAATGATGCAGATCAGATGTTCAGAATGTACGTACCAAAAGCAAATAGGGTACTGTACATGAGCTATGCAGATTCTTTCAATGCAAATATCTTTTCCAATGACGGAGCAGTTATCGGCGATATCGACTGCAATGGTAGTGTTAACTCGTTTGATCTTGTTCTGATGAAGAAGGGTCTCCTGAACGGTTGGGGTGATCCGTTTGCCTATTTTATGGCTGATTGGAACGGTGATGGCGATGTTATGATGGGTGATCTAGTTCTTCTGCAGCGTTGGCTTTTGGGGGATATTTAGTCACCAATGTCGGATGTGTTTTCGAGCACATCCGACATTTTTTTGACTTTATTTAAAATTTGTACTATAATTAAGTTAATCTTTCAATGAAAGGGGTGTTTCATATGTTGCTGCGGAAGGTCATTGCTACAGTCTTGGGCTGTGCATTGCTCGCAAATACGGGCATGATCCTGTCAGCGAACGCCGAAACCGAGACCACTGCTGAAACTACAATTATTGTTGAAGCAGATGAAACTCCGGAGTCGGCGGAAACCACCGTGGTTTCGACAGCACCAGCTGAAGAATCCACTACAACTACGACAGATACTACATCACTTGAGGATGTGGGAGCTGCCATTCGCGAATCTCTTGACATCAAGGTGCGGGATATTGTTATTTTCGACGAGATTGTGTACGTATATGACGCGAAAGATACCCCATATTACGTAGATTTCCGTTGGAGAATCTGGATCAATGGAATTGATGATGCAAATCAGAGATTCAGAGTCCAGGTACCGAACGTTACCGAAAACGGTGACAAGGTAACATATCTCAAATATTCGGACGCGCCCAGAGCTGTAGTTGTATCCCATGAAGGTCGGGTTATTGGTGATCTGAACAATGACGGATGTATCAATGCAAAGGATTTCACTTTGCTGAAAAGATACCTTCTGTATGAAGAGGATAACCATACCCAGAAGCTGCTGTCGGACATGAATGCCGATGGAGAAGTGAACATGAGTGACTTGGTGCTGATGCAGAAATGGCTGCTTTGCATTAAGTAACTCACCAATAAAACGGGTGTGCTCGCAAGGGCACATCCGTTTTGGTTGCTCCTCGATTTTGACTTTATGTTGATTCTGTATTATAGTATAAGTATCTTTATAATATGAAAGGGGTGTCAACACCATGTTGAAAAAGATCATTGCAACAGCTATGTGCTTTGCTTGGCTCGTAACGAATTCGAGCATGATCGCTTCCGCAGAAGACTTTAATGCGGAAACTTCAGTAACGACTGAAATGGAGGAAACTTTCGTTTCAGAGACAGCCATAGCATCTAAGACTACATCATTCGAAGAAACAACTGCCACTGAAAGTAGTTCAGCTGCTGAAGTAGGCAAGACAATACGGGAAAGTCTGGATGTTTCTGTAAAGGACATCGTGATTTTTGATGAGGTTGTCGATTTGTATGATGCAGAAGGAAATTCGTATTTGGTGGATTTTCGTTGGAGGATTTGGATTGTTGGAATTGATGATGCGAATCAGCGGTTCCGTGTTCATTCTCCGAATGTTACACCTAACAACGAGTGTGTGACATATCTGAAATACGAAGATGCAAAGAGAGCTGTGCCAGTATCCCATGAAGGACGTGTCATAGGAGACCTCAATAATGATGGGCTCGTTAATGTATTTGACATGTGCTATATGCGTCGTGGATTTATAGACGGCTGGGATAATTATTCGCAGAAGCAGCTTGCTGATATGAATGCGGATAATGATGTAACAATCGCAGATCTCGTGTGGATGCAGCAGTGGTTACTTGGAGCAATCAAGTAAAAAAAAGGAAGCAGGTACTTTGAAAAAGGTACCTGCTTCTGTTTTTTATTTCTTTTTTATGGAAAAAATAGTTTATTTAGTTTAAAATAATTATATAAATTTATAAAAAAATGAACCAAATATGCGAAATACTTGGTCTAATAAACAGAGGAGGAAGTTTGATGGACAAAGTCGAGCTAGCTAAAAAAGGTGACAATCAAGCCTTTAATGACCTAATTGAAGAAAATAAGTTCAAAATATATAAAACAGCTAAATCAATACTAGGAAACGAAGATGATGTTTGCGATGCTATACAGGATTCATTAATTAGAGCTTATCGAGGGATAAAGAATCTAAAAAATAATGAGTTCTTTTCAACATGGCTAATAAGAATAGTAATTAACAAATGCTATGACATATACAATAAACAAAAGAGCAAGCAAACTGTAGATATATCAGAAGCAAGAGATGAAGAGCTTAAAGTATATGATAGTTATGATGAGCTTGGAATAAACTCAATAATAAATAATTTAGAAGAAGACATTAGAACAGTTACAGTTATGTTTTATTATGATGATTTATCTGTGAAGGATATTTCAGAGATACTTGGAATACCAGAAGGCACAGTAAAATCTAGATTGTCTAGGGCAAGAGCAAAACTGTATGAAATATTAAATAAGGAGGGTGAGTACGATGTTAGATAATGAAAAAGATTTATTCATTAAAAAGAAATTGCAACAAGATAAGTTTATATCAAGTAAAGCTAATGATGTCTTTAAGAACTTTGAAAATGAAATATTAACTTCAAATGATAATAAATCAAAAAATACAGATGATAAGAATTCTAAAGCTAAAGACAATGTAATAGAGCTTAAAACTCACAACTTCTTTAGAAGAATGGTAAGTTATACAGCAGTGGCTGCATCATTTGTTGTAGCAGTATCTGTTGGAGCAGGTGTCGCAATATATGGTAATGTAAACAAAAACAAAGGAAATGCTAACTATACAATGATTAACATTGATGGTTCATCAACAGCTAGTGATTATATAGTGGCTGAGGTAAAAAATGAGGAAGTAAAAGTTGAAGAGAAAACAGAGAAAAAAGTCCACGAGAATAATTTAGTAAAAGCTGTATTAACTACTGATGGAAATGTGGCTATACAACTAAAGAAAGAATTTTTGGATTATCATAAACTAAAAACAGATACAACAAAAATGTATAAAGTATCTAAAGTAAATGGAAAAGTTAAAGACATCTTTGTTTGTAGTATGGCATCTAAAGAATTTCCATATGTACTATTACTTATGGAAGATGGTACGGTAGATGTTATTCAAATATTAACTGAAGATACATCTGCAGCTGAAGGAACAAAAGGATATCAATTTGAATTCTATGATCAAGGTAAAATAGAAGGATTGAAAAACGTAGAAAGTTTTGAAGAGAAAACTGAACCTTGTGTAGATTCTGAAAAAGAATTTTACTATGTTAATGCTATTAGAAAAGATGGAACAAAGAAACAAATTGACAATATTGAAAGCGTAGATATGAATGATGTTTCTAAAAATGAAGTTACATTTAACTCTCAAGATGGTGAGAGTAAATATACAATACATGCAGATGACAATAAATATGTTCAAGCGTCTGGATGGGCTGGGGCATCAAATAATGTTTATTATATTAATGATAACTGCTTATATCATAAGAGCTTAGTTGATGGTAGTGAAACAAAATTAGCGACTGGCGTTAAGAGCATTTGGATTGACGATGATGGAATTATTACTGTAAAACTAAAAGCTATTAATTTTATCCACAGAAATGATCAATACATAAAATATGAGCAATATAATGTTACATCTTCAAAAGTTATAGACACAAAGGAAGATGACAATATGATCGTTTGCTTAAAAGTTGATGGTAGTATTACAGTAGAGCTTAAAAAAGGTGCTATAAGCAGAACAGGGGCACGTGAATATTTTAAAGAAAACTATATTTATAATTTCTATGCGAAGGATTACAGCGAGCAAAGATATAATGAGTATTCAAACAATAATAAAAATAGACAAGTAGCAAACTATTATTCAAATGCATCAGCAATATACTTAGGTGAGCTTGGTGCGAATGGGAAAACATATTTTGCCTTTTCAACAAATAATAATGATACAGTAGTTATTGACATATACGAATACATCAAGACTTCTAATGGTTGTTTCTTTGAAAGTGAACCTGGAGAAAACCAATATATTATTTCACATGGTAAAATCAATAGAGTAGCTGAAGAAATGAATACGATAGACTTGAATTTAAAAATGGAAGATGGAACTACAAAAGTTTGTAAATCAATCGAGATAACATATTCTGATGGAAGAAAGACTGTTATTCCAATTTCTCCACTTTTAGATAAAGAAGGATATAAAAACTATACCGTTGTAAATGAATAATGTAAAAAAGCTGAACATTACGTTCAGCTTTTATTTTTATAACTTAATGCAACTTTCTAAGGCTAAGTTAATCATTTCATTTAATGATTTTTCTCTTTCTTCTGAAGAGATTTCTTGTTTTTTTGCATGAGAATCAACAACAGTTAATAAACATGCAGCATCTTTGTTAAAATACTTAGCTGTGTAGAATAGAGCAAATGATTCCATTTCGGCAGCTGTTATATTATATTCTTTAGGTAATCTTTGTAGCATTGCATCTAAATCAGAAATATAATAATCAAAACATTCTCCGCATAAAACATTTACATTTTTACAAACGATATTTTTTTCAGCGGCTGTTTCATTTATAACATTGTTTAGATATTCTGATGCATCAATTATATGACAGTTTTCATTGTTCATAGCTAGGGCAAAATTACCTTCAGTGTAACTTTTGTTAACAAGCAAAGTATCGTATATATCTAAATCTGGAGAATATGCTCCACATGATCCAATTCTTATTATTTTTTCTACACCATAAAATTTATATAATTCGTAGCAATATATTCCCATACTAGGCATTCCCATACCAGTTGAGAAAATTGTGATTTCCTTCCCTTTGTATGTTCCAGTATAAGCAAGAATATTTCTAACAGAATTTACTTCTCTATAATTATCTAAAAAGTTTTCAGCTATATATTTAGCTCTTAAAGGATCTCCCGGTGCTAGTACGATTTTAGCGATATCTCCGTCTTTTGCATTTATATGTGGTGTCATAAAATTACCTCCTATGATTTTTTTATGATTATATCATTATTGCAAAAGGTAAGTAAAGAGTATATAATAGCTATGATTTATTTAAATCTAGTATGAGTTACGAAAGGAAGATTTTTATGAAAGAATGTAAAATTGAGAATTTATATAATCTAGACGAGACAATAGCTAAAAAAGTATTTGAAGGATGTGAATATCCATGGGAAGTATTACCTAAAATAAAAGACTTTATTATAGAATTAGGTGAAACTTTAAGTAATGAAGAATATGAAAAAATAGGTGAAAATGTGTGGATTGCTAAAGATGCAACAGTTGCTCCAACAGCATTTATAAATGGACCAGCTATAATTGGAAAAGGTGCTGAAGTTAGACATTGTGCTTTTATTAGAGGTAATGCAATTGTTGGTGAAAACGCAGTTGTTGGAAATTCTACAGAGCTTAAAAATGTAATATTATTTAATAATGTTCAAGTTCCACATTATAACTATGTTGGAGATTCTATTTTAGGATATAAATCTCATATGGGAGCTGGCTCAATTACTTCAAATGTTAAATCAGATAAAAAACTTGTAATAGTTAAAAATGGAGATGAAAAAATAGAAACAGGGCTAAAGAAATTTGGAGCAATGGTTGGTGATAATGTAGAAGTAGGATGTGGCTCTATATTAAATCCAGGAAGTGTAATTGGAAGAAATACAAATATTTATCCTCTTTCATCTGTAAGAGGTGTTGTTAAAGAAAATAGTATTTATAAAAAACAAGGTGAAATTGTTGAAAAAATGTAAAAAAGCGTCAGGTGTTGTCCTGGCGCTTCTTTTAATCTGAATCAAGAGCATACTGATGCTTTTTTCTTTTTCTGATAGTTCGTATTATTTTTTTACTTCTTTGAACCCGAAAAAGTTTTAGGCTGATCAATTTCTACTGCTGGATCGACGAGCTTTGCACGTTTTAACCACATGACAAACTCTTCATGAAACAGATCAAGACAGCTTTCACTGTCGAAGTTGAATTTAAAAGTAACCCTTTTTTTGATTGGGGTCATAGACAAAAGTTCGGCACCATAGTTTTTAGCAATATTAAGCATTATGATGCAAAGATCGTACATATCAGCTCTTGGAACGAGTGGATCATTCCGGAATGTAGGCTCTCCTTCTTTTGCTTTTGTTCTAAATTCAATTGATTTCTCACGACAAAATGCAGATACATCATCGTAAGACAGTTTACATCTCTCCCAGCTTTTCAGTGGAAGAGTGATGTCAATTTCAAAATTCGAATTAGACATCGAGGTCACCTCCGTTGTTTATGTTTCAGTATTTGCTGCAACACATTGAGAGGCTCTGTATAACCTCTCAGCGTATGCTAAAAAGTTATACTTAAAAGTAAAACTGATAGAAATTATAGTACAAATCACCAAAATAGTCAACATAATCAATGCTTTTAATTGACATATTTAGGTTTACATGATAGACTATAGAAATCCGCTAGGATAACCCCTGGCAAACCTGAACAGGACATCTTATAGGAAAGGGGGGTAGAGTGAAATGGGCGGCGTGGTTCAGAATTTTCTGAAAGACATTGCTGAGTTCTTTGCTATTCTCACTGAGGGAAACCTTGCATTTGACACTTATGAAAATGGAAGAATTGAAGTAACTGCTGATCATAATTGGATACTGACAAACATTGCTGAGATCCTCTCAACAGATGGTGTTGTTTGTCATGTTATTGAGACAACAGATACTGAGTACAGTGGAAACGGAACTGAAACAGCAAAAATCACACGTAAGCTCTGTGTTGCTTCAAACGCATTTGCAGAGTGAAAATAAACCAATTCGCAAAAGGGACTGACTATAACCTAATTTAGGTACAAGTCAGTCCTGACCCTTTTTTTAAGAAAATAAAAGAAAAGATAAATAAAATAAAAAACACTATTGCAATAAATAAAAAAACATGTTAAAATCTAGTACATAGTTGATAATTAAGATAGATTAAAAAAAAACCCCTAAAAGCGGGTTAAAGTTTTTTAATCTATTTTTTTGTTTTTTATAAACAATGTGAGAGGAATTATTGGAGGTAGAATTAAGTATGAGTACAAAGTATATTTTTGTAACAGGTGGAGTTGTTTCTGGTTTAGGAAAAGGAATAACAGCAGCTTCTTTAGGAAGATTATTAAAAAACAGAGGTTATAAGGTGGCAAACCAAAAGTTTGATCCATATATTAACGTTGATCCAGGTACAATGAACCCATGTGAACATGGTGAAGTATTTGTTACAGATGATGGAGCAGAAACAGACTTAGATTTAGGACACTATGAAAGATTTACAGATGAGAGCTTAAGTTCTAATTCAAGTATTACAACTGGTAAAATCTATTCAGAAGTAATCGAAAGAGAGCGTAAAGGAGATTACTTAGGAAAAACAGTTCAAGTAGTTCCACATATTACAAATGCAATTAAAGAAAAAGTATATAAATTTAAAGATACAGATGTTGATATTGTTATTACAGAAATTGGAGGAACAATCGGTGATATCGAAAGTTTACCATTCGTAGAAGCAATTAGACAAATTGGATTAGAAAATAAACCAGAAGATGTAATGTACATACATGTAACCTTACTTCCATACATTCATGGCTCAAACGAATTAAAATCTAAGCCAACTCAACATTCAGCAAGAGAGCTTCAATCATATGGTATTAAACCAGATGTACTTGTTTGTAGATCAGAGATTCCAATTCCAGACGGAATGAAAGATAAAATTGCATTGTTCTGTAATGTTAGAAAGGAAAATGTTATTCAAAACTCAACAGTTGAAGTATTATATGAAGTGCCATTAATGCTTGAAAAAGAAGGTTTAGCTAAAGTAGCGTGTGAACATTTAAATCTTAAGAATAAAGCTCCTAAAAATGAAAAATGGGAGAAAATGATTGATAAGATTAAAAATATTCCAGATAAGACAGTTAACATTGCAATTGTTGGTAAATATGTTTCATTAGAGGATTCATATCTTTCTGTTGTTGAAAGTTTAAAACACGGTGGATTTGCAAATAATGTTAAAGTAAATATTGAGTTTGTTGATTCTGAAAAAATTACAGATGATGCATCTGCTGAAAAGAAACTTAAAAAATATGATGGTATATTAGTTCCAGGTGGCTTTGGAAACAGAGGAACTGATGGAAAGATAATAGCTATTAAGTATGCAAGAGAAAACAATGTTCCTTTCTTAGGAATATGTCTTGGTATGCAAATGGCTGTTGTTGAATTTGCAAAAGATGTTTTAGGATTAAAAGATGCTGATTCTACAGAGTTCAATTCAAGAACAAAGAACCCTGTAATACATATAATGGAAACTCAAAAAGAAGTAAAGAAAAAAGGTGGAACTATGCGTTTAGGCGCATATCCATGTAAGATTAAAAAAGGAAGTCTAGCTGAAAAAATATATGGAAAAGAATTAATTTCAGAAAGACATAGACACAGATTTGAATTTAACAATGACTACAGAAAACAAATTGAAAAAGCAGGAATGGTTATTTCTGGAACATCACCTGATAATACATTAGTTGAAATGATAGAAATACCAACACATAAATTCTTTATTGCTGGACAATTCCATCCAGAATTTAAATCAAGACCAGATCATCCAGCACCATTATTTAAAGAGTTTATAAAAGCTTCAAGTAAATAATTATTATAATGCAGAACTTACATGTTCTGCATTTATTTTTTTATATACTATCTTCGTAGACATAGAAAATAATTAATGATATAATTCGAATTGCTATGGTAGAGCGCCATGTGCAGAAGAATATGAAGAGCCCCAGCTCAGGGCTAACAAACGCTGTTATGAGAAGAAAGGGTGAAGCTCAGATGACAGTCGTCGCATGTTATGCCGCACAGGAAGTAAAGAATCTTCTTCAGGGTGTAACGATTTTTGACCAGAAACTGACTAAAGGTGGGAAGGTCTACGTCAGGAAGATTGGCAGGTCTGCCAAAATGGAAATCAAATTCTTGATTATTCCGGTAGGTGTCGAAATTATTTCGCACACCAATCCGGAGAAGGTTGAAAAGGAAACATACGAAGCTCTGACAAGAGCAGATGATGGTTCCTTAGTGACAATTAGCGAGGACTGTCTGAAAGGGGAAAGCCATAATCTGATTTGTAACCCTGATCCGACAAACAAGCAAATGGTATGCGCAGTTGTAAAGTCTATCAAGTATTTTACATGAGTGCAGGAGGTTAAGCAGGTATTTTGATTTGTTTCAGATACCTGCTTACTTTTTTGTCATAATATTAAATTTCCTAAATATAATTATAGTATTGTTTTAGGAGGTATAAAGTATGTTAAGACCATTATTAGATAGAGTTATTGTGAAGATGATAGAAACGGAAGAGAGCACAAAAAGTGGTATAATAATTGGTAGCTCTTCAAAAGAAAAATCTCACATAGCAGAAGTTGTTTCTGTGGGACCGGGCAAAGTAATTGATGGAAATATTGAAGAAATCTATATAAGAAAAGGGGACAAGGTCGTAATTAATAAATATTCAGGAACAGAAATAAATCATGAAGGTGAAGAATATATTGTTTTGAAGCAAGAGGATATACTTGCAATTGTTGAGTAATTGTGGAGAAAGGATGATTTATTATGGCAAAGGATATTAAATACGGAGAAGAGGCTAGAAAAAAGCTGTTAGATGGAATCAATAAGTTGGCAGATACTGTTAAGGTTACATTAGGACCAAAGGGAAGAAATGTAGTTCTTGATAAAAACTTTGGCTTTCCACTTATAACAAATGATGGTGTTACAATTGCTAAAGAGATAGAGCTTGAAGATAAATTCGAAAACATGGGTGCTAAGATTGTTAAAGAGGTTGCAACAAAAACAAATGATGTTGCTGGAGATGGAACAACAACAGCAACAGTTCTTGCTCAAAGCATGATTAAGGAAGGAATTAAGAACGTAGCTGCAGGTAGTGACCCTATGGCTATTAAAAGAGGTATGGATAAAGCTGTAGCTGTTGCGACTAAAGAACTAAAAAATATTAGCTCAGAGATTAATGGTAGAGCTGATATTACTAGAGTAGCTAGTATATCAGCTAATAGTGAAGAAATAGGCAAACTTATTTCTGATGCAATGGAAAAAGTTTCTAAGGATGGAGTAATAACTATTGAGGAATCTAAAACAGCGAATACGGAGCTTAATATTGTTGAAGGAATGCAATTTGATAGAGGATATATTTCTCCATATATGGTAACAGATACAGAAAAGATGGAAGCGGTTATTGATAATCCATATATTTTAATTACTGATAAGAGAATTAGCAATATTCAGGAGATTTTACCATTACTTGAAAGTATTATGCAGCTATCAGGAAAATTAGTAATTATATGTGATGATGTGGAAGGGGAAGCTCTTTCTACTCTTGTTTTAAATAAATTAAGAGGTGTACTAAATATTGTTGCAGTTAAAGCTCCAGGGTATGGTGATAAGAGAAAATATTTACTAGATGATATAGCTGTCTTAACTGGTGGAGAAGTTATTACATCTGATTTAGGTCTAGAGCTAAGAGATACAACTATTGAACAACTTGGTATGGCTAGACAGATAAAGGTGGGAAAGGATAAAACAATTATTGTTGATGGAAATGGTAACAAAGATTGTGTAAATGAGAGAATCTTGCAAATAAAATCTCAACTAAATGAAGAAAAAAGTGAATTTGAAAAAGAGAATCTTCAGGAGAGATTAGCTAAAATTTCTGGTGGTGTAGCTGTTATTGGTGTAGGTGCTGCAACAGAAGTAGAAATGAAAGAAAAGAAACTTCGAATTGAAGATGCTTTATCGGCAACTAGAGCGGCTGTTGAAGAAGGAATTGTATCTGGTGGAGGTACCGCATACATTGATATTATTCCAAAGGTGAAGGAAATAGAAAACAAACTATATGGTGACGAGAAAATTGGAGCAAAAATTATTATTAATGCACTGGAAACACCAATAAAACAGATTGCCATGAATGCAGGTATAGAGCCATCTATTGTTGTAGAAAATATAATGAAAAGTGAGAGCGGATTTGGGTATAATGCTTTAACGAATGAATATGTTGACATGAAAGAAGCAGGAATCGTTGATCCAACGAAAGTTTCTAGAAGTGCACTTCAAAATGCAGAGTCAATTGCTTCAATGATTTTAACAACAGAAAGTATTGTTGTTAATATTGAAGTAAGTAGATGTGCATGTTCCACTATAGGAAACGAGCAAAACAATATGAGCGATATACTATAAAAAAAAGAGAAAATTTTTTCTCTTTTTTTTTTTTAAATATTGATTTATAAAAATTGTAATGTTAAGATTATATTGTAAACAAATGAAATGATAAGAGGTGGACCTATGAAAAAAATATTAAGTGTAATTATATGTATATTAATGATTGGCTCAATGTTTTCATATTCGTACGCAGCTACAACAACTAAAAATAAATTAGATATAGTTGAAAAATCTGCCGAAGAATTAGAGCTAGAGAATAAACAAGGAAAGGTATCTAAAACGATAGTCGATATCACTGAGGACGAGGTGACAATAGAGCTTAAACTTGCCAATGCAAGAGATGATATAAATAAGCTAAATCAATCTGAAATAATGCTTGTAATAGATAAATCAGGTAGTATGGAAGATGAAGTCAGTGGTAATGAAACAAGAAAGAATTTGATATTCAATTCTGCCAAAACGTTAGTTGAAAAAATATTTAATAGTACTTCAAATGTAAAGGTTGGTGTTGTAACATTTTCATCATCACCATATATATCTAGTGCAGGAACTATCAATGATGCTGCTGTAGAGCTTCAATTATCAGATAATAAACAAGCGGTATTAGGAAAACTAAATGAAATACAAAGCGAAGAATTTGAATGTGCAACAAATATTGAAGCTGGAATAAAGCAAGCAGAAAGTTGTTACACAGCTGGAGTTAGCAATCGTGTTATGATTATTTTAACGGACGGTATTCCAAATTGTGATATTCATGGAAACTACTGTGGATATAATGGCTCTGGTGATATAGAAGAGGTAAAACAACACACAAGGGAGGCATTAACATCTACACAAACTAGCGGTATTAATTTAATTTCTATGATGACTGGTGTTGAAGATAGCGATGATCAGGAAGTTGTTGAGGAGGTTTTTGGAACACAAACTAATCCAACAGCCGGAAAGTTTTATAATATTAGTGACACTGATATAGGCAATATAGTTGAGAATGAAATATTTAAGGATGTAATGCAAATAATTCAATATCCAATCGATGAGGTTAAAATGGTTGATTACTTCCCAGAAGATGTAATGGATAATTTTGAATTTTCATATGTAGGTGAACCAAATTTAGGTGAGGTTTCTAGTACTATTGATCCTGAAAGTAAGACGATAACATGGGATGTTGGAACAGTTAGAGGTAATGAATCTGCAGTATTAACATACAAGTTAAAATTAAAAGATTTAAATGATAATGAACTTCTTAACAAGGTAATTGCAACTAATGAAAAAGTTGAACTTACATACAAAGATAAAGATGCAAAAGTATATAATGTTACATTATCAGGTAGTCCAAAAATCAAACTTGTTCAATATGAAGTAGAAGATGATTCAGTATCTCCTAACATATTATCAAAAACTGGAGAGTATAGTGCTATAGTAGGTGGTATTGCATTAATTGCAGTATTCATAATTACTTACAAGAAATATAAGAAAATGAACTTTTAAGGAATAAAGTTTAGTAAAGTGATTGTATGAACATTAAGTTCAACAATCGCTTTATTTTTTTATAAATTTATTTTTTATTCACAATATAGACATATTCCGCCCTTATAATATATAATGACTTTGAATTGGAAAGGATTGTGAAATATGGCAGATATAAATATTCTTGTAGTAGATGATGAATCTAGAATGCGTAAATTAATAAATGATTTCCTAAAGGTAAAAGGATATAACATATTAGAAGCTGCAGATGGAGAAGAAGCATTAAATACGTTTGAAGAACATGGTCAAAAAATTGATTTAATATTGTTAGATGTTATGATGCCTAAATTAGATGGATGGTCTGTTTTAAGACAAATAAGACAAACATCAAATGTGCCAATTATAATGCTTACTGCTAGGGGTGAAGAGCAAGATGAATTATTTGGATTTGAACTTGGTGTTGATGAATATATATCAAAACCATTTAGTCCAAAGATTTTAGTTGCCAGAGTTGAAGCAATTCTAAAGAGAACTAAGGTTGTAGAGAAAGAGTTCAAAGATTATGGTGGAATAGTAATTGACTCTGATGGTAGAACTGTTGAAGTTGATTCTAAGAAAATTGACTTAAGTTTAAGAGAATATGAACTTCTTAAGTATTTAGTTGATAATGAAGGAATAGCTCTTTCAAGAGATAAAATCCTTAATAATGTATGGAATTATGATTATTATGGGGATTCAAGAACAATTGATAGTCATATTAAGAAGATTAGACACAAACTTGGTAAAAAAGGAAAATATATACATACCATGAGAGGAGTCGGATATAAATTTGAAGTTGATGGAAAGAATGAATAGAAGAATTCAAAAACCAAAATCAGTAAGAGCAAAGTTATTCCTATCACTATGTATTGTTATTGTTGTGACTATTATTTTTCTAATAATAATCAATAATCTTGTTCTAGAAGCGTTTTATATTTATAACAAAAAAGATATTGAAAAGAATTTATATGAGCAGATTAACGAGATGTATAACAATGGTGAAAGCCATGATGCGATAAAAGAGGTTGTAAGAGAACAATCAACGAAGAATAACTTAGATGTTTTTATTAGAAACGAAGAAACAGGAGATTTTATTGCAAGTAATCAAGTGAGAATTAAAAATCTTGATGGTATGAAAGATTCTATTTCATATAACGATAAAAAGAAAATTGGAGAAGTACTATATAAATCAGATAAGATTATTATCAAAAGTTTAAAAGATAGTAATTCGGAACGTATTTATATTGCTATGCTAGCAACACTTGATAATGGAACAGAAATGTTTGTTGTTACACCCGTATCAGCGATTAAGGATAGCTTGAGAGTTAGTAATCAGGTTCTTATTTTTGTTGGTATTATTTCGGTGTTTATTTCTGCTGTTATTGCTCTTGTTGTATCAAAGCATTTTTCTGATCCAATACTTGATTTGAATAGTATTGCCAAAAAGATGACAGATCTTGATTTCTCAGAGAAATATAATCCGAGAAATAGTGATGATGAGCTGGATGAATTAGGAAGGAGAATTAACATTCTTTCTGATACTCTTGAGCAGACAATTAGTGAATTAAAAGCCAATAATGATGAACTTGAGAGGGACATTAGAGAAAAATCAAAAATAGAAGAGATGAGAACTCAATTTATTTCTGACGTATCTCATGAGTTAAAGACTCCAATTGCTTTAATACAAGGATATGCAGAAGGCTTAATAGAAAATGTAAATAATGATGATGAGTCTAGAAAGTTTTATGCAGAAGTCATTTTAGATGAAGCTGACAAAATGGATAAACTTGTTAAACAACTTCTTGAACTTATGAAGCTAGAGTATGGTAAGAGAGAATTTAATAATAAGAAGTTTGATATTGTTTCATTAATACGTGAGGATATAAGAAAATGTGACGTGATGATAAAAGAGCAAAACATTGATATTACATTTGATAACAGTGATCCGATAAATGTAATGGCAGATGATTTTTATATTGAGCATGTTGTAACAAACTACCTAACAAATGCTATTAAATATTCTAGTGAAGTAAATGGAAAAAGAGCTATAGAGATTGATGTAGTGGAATTACCAAGTAATTTAGTAAGAGTTTCTGTTTTTAATACAGGAAAAAACTTTACTGAAGATGAGATGAAAGCTATATGGGGAAGATTTTATAAAGTTGATGCTTCTAGAAATAGGGAAAATGGTGGAACTGGTATAGGACTTTCCTTTGTAAAAGCTGTTATGAATAATTATAAACAAAAATATGGAGTTCAGAATAAAAAGAATGGTGTTGAGTTTTATTTTGAGTTAGAGAAAGCCCAGGAAACCTTGACAGAAGAAGCCTAAGAATATATAATTTATGCGAGGTTTCGAGGACTTTGAACATTAAACTAAGGGGAATGAACGTATGAGAAAAAAATTTTTAATTTGTATCATTCCTATAGTCTTGATTATAGGAATTATTGTAATTGTAATGAGTAACAACAAGAAGAAATACCAATATGAAGTTGAAAAGTTGGAAACAATTAATTATTTTCTTTTTGAGGAGAATAATAAGTATGGTGTAATTGATAGAGAGGGAAACATTATTGTTGAGCCTAGCTATGATATTATTGAAATACCAAATCCGTCAAAGGATTTATTCATTTGCAAGAGCAATTATGATGCAAGTAAAAAAGAGTATAGTGTTCAAGTATTTAATAAAGATAAGCAACAACTATTGTATCAGTATTACATTGTAGAAGCTATTGAACTTAACAATGTAGATGATAATGGTTTTTATGAGAAAAGTGTTCTTAAGTACAAATCAAATGGTTTGTATGGCTTAATTGATTTATCTGGTAAAAAGGTAACAAAAGCTGAGTATGAATCTATTGATGGATTTGAATTTAATGAAGGTTTGATGCTTGTTAAGAAGTCTGGTAAATACGGAATTATTAATATGAATGGTGCAGTTGTTGTTAAACCAAAGTATGACGAAATTTATAGCGATAAATACTATGATGAAAACAATGGCTATAAAAAAAGTGGATATATTGTTGGTGTAAAAACTGATAATGGAATGAGATATGGCTATATTGATTCTGATAGAAAAATGTTACTTAAAAATGAATATAACGATATATACAGAATTGAAGAGAAGAAAGATAGTACATATTTAGTTGCATTTAAAGATGGTAGAGCCGGTATTTATAATAAAAAGAAAAATATAATAAAACATGAGTATGAAGATATTGAGTATAATGCTCAAAATGATTTATTAATGGTTCAAAAAGCAGCTAAACAAGGGGTCGCAAGATTTGATGGTTCAATTATTGTACCGATGGAATATGACAACATTTTATTTGCTGGTAATTACATAAATGCAAAGAAAGAAGATTTTGTTGATATCTACGATAAGAATGGAAACAAAGAGCAAAGTGAACAATATACTAGCAAGCAAGATTTCAATGATGGAAAGTATTCAATAATTTCTACCAAAGATGATGAATTTAAAATTATTGTAGATAGCAGTAAAGTTATAGAGGATAATTATTCATATATTCAGTATTTATTTGATAAATACTTTATCGTTCAAAAAAATGGTAAATTTGGTGTTATTGATGATAATGGAGAAGAAGTTATTGCTTGCAAGTATGAAGTTATACAACCTACACTTGATTTTAACATTATTCAGCTATTAAGTAAGGATGGAAAAATTGAAATTTTGAATAAGAACTTTGACACAATTGTTGATTCTTCAAAATTAACTATTTCAATGTATACAGGCTATCTAAAAGTTATTAAAAATGATCAAGAAGTTTATATTGATAAAAATGGAAAAGTTGTTAATTATTCAGATGTAGAAAGTAAAAACAATTTATATCCGGAAACAATAAAGGATTACCATATTGTTGATTATGGATATGGTTGTCCATATTATATAAAACAAAAATAATTTGAGAAGGGATTCGAAATGTATAAAGAATTTGGAATAAAAGATGAAGTAATTAATTTAGCAGAAAAAGCAGAAAAAGATGTAGCAAAACAATTTGATGAAGTTAATAGAAGATGTGAAATAAATACATTGAAAGTACTAAAAGCATTTAACAAATATAATATTTCTGATATGCATTTTGGAAGTACATCTGGCTATGGATATGGTGACGTTGGTAGAGATACAATTGAAAAAGTATTTGCTGATGTTTTAGGCGCAGAAGATGCTTTAGTTAGAAGCCAGTTCATTTCCGGAACACATGCATTAACAGTTGCTCTATTTGCATTTTTAAGACCAGGAGATAAATTTGTAAGTATCAGTGGTAAACCATATGATACTCTTGATGAAGTTATTGGTATCGTTGATAACAATAGCTCTCTAAAAGCTTTTGGTGTCCAATATGAGCAAATAGATTTAATAAATGATGATTTTGATTACGATAAAATAAAAGAACGTTTTAGTGTAAATGATATTAAGCTTGTTGAGATTCAAAGATCAAGAGGTTATTCATTGCGTAAGAGCATCACAATGGATAAGATTGAGAAAGTAATTGAAACAATTAGATCAGTTAATAAAGATGTAATAATCATGGTAGATAACTGCTATGGTGAATTTGTTGATGATAAAGAGCCAATTAACGTTGGTGCAGATGTTATGGTTGGTTCACTAATAAAAAATCTTGGTGGTGGTATTGCTCCAAATGGTGCATATATTGCTGGTAGAAAAGATTTAGTAGAGCTTGCCGCTGAACGTTTAACAGCACCAGGTCTTGGTAAAGAAGTTGGTCCAACACTAGGAATCAATAAATATATATTACAAGGATTATTCTTTGCACCAAGTGTTGTTGCAAGTAGTTTAAAGACTGCAATTTTTTCAAGTAAGATTTTGGAGGATATGGGATTCAAACCTGTTCCAAGATTTGATGAAAGAAGAGCTGATATTGTTCAAACAATTGAATTTGGAGATAAAGATAAATTAATTAAATATTGCCAAGGAATTCAAATGGGATCACCAGTTGATTCTAATTCAATTCCAGAGCCATGGGATATGCCAGGATATACAGATCAAGTTATTATGGCAGCTGGAGCATTCACACAAGGTTCATCGATTGAGCTTTCTTGTGATGCACCAATAAGACCTCCTTATATGGCTTTCCAACAAGGTGGACTTACATATGAATATGGAAAAATTGGAGTTATGAAGGCAATATCACAAATTATATAATGATGACTAAATGGAGTTTCGAGCGAAGCTCCATTAATCTTATGGAGGTATTTCTTGAAAGTAGTAGTAATTGGAGGAGGCCCTGCAGGAATTATGAGTGCAATTTCTGCGAAGAAAACGGGAGCCGATGTTGTTATAATTGAAAAAATGTATAGTCTTGGAAAGAAGCTTTTAATTACCGGTAAAGGTAGATGTAATATTACAAGTAGCATAGATATTTCCGAGTTTATTAATAATGTTCCGGGAAATGGAAGATTTCTATTTAGTGCATTTCAAAATTTTTCAAACGAAGATATTATAAGATTTATGGAAAATCATGGTGTTAAAGTAAAAGAAGAGCGTGGTAATAGAATATTTCCAGTTAGTGATAGTGCAAGAGATGTACTTGATGCATTTTATGATGAACTTAGAAAAATTGGAGTAAAAATAATTACAAATAGCAAAGTTACAAATATTATTACAGAAAATGGGAAAGTAACAAAAGTAGAATATGAGTGTGATAACAAAAAGCAAATAATTGATGCTGATAAAATTATTTTAGCAACTGGTGGAAAAAGTTATCCAGCTACTGGTTCGACAGGTGATGGATATGAACTTGCCAAAAGACTTGGACATACTGTTACAGAAATAAAACCATCATTAATTCCAGTTGTTGCAAATAATAACCATGATGTTGAGAATATAGAATTAGGCAGATACAGAAGCTCTCAAGAGCTATGTAAAGACCTGCAAGGATTAAGTCTTAGAAATGTTAAGATTGGATTTTTTGATGAGGTTAAAAACAAAGTAATATACGATGACTTTGGAGAGCTATTATTTACTCATTTTGGTGTGTCTGGACCAACTGTTTTAAGTGGATCTGCACACATTATCCGATATAAAAATATTGACGTGCTTCTAAAGCAAGGAAAAATTACATTAATCATTGATTTAAAACCTGCTTTGGATAAAGAAAAACTTGATGATAGAATTTTAAGAGATTTTGAAAAAGAAAAAAATAAATGTTTTAAAAATAGTTTAGATGAGCTATTACCTCAGAAAATGATTGATCCAATTATTGAGCTTTCTGGAATTAATCCGGATAAAAAAGTAAATGAAATTTCTAAGATAGAAAGACATAAACTCGTTGATTTACTAAAATCATTAAAGGTGACAATAAGTGGATTTAGACCAGTTGAAGAAGCGATTGTAACAGCTGGTGGAATTAACATCAAAGAGATAAATCCAAAAACAATGGAGTCTAAATTAGTTAGTGGATTATTCTTTGCGGGAGAAATAATTGATGTCGATGCATACACTGGAGGATTTAATTTGCAAATTGCATATTCAACAGGATATACAGCGGGTATGAACATTGAATAAAACCGAAGAAAGGTATTTTTATGGAAAAATTTAAAACAATTGTAGAAGATTCAGTAAGTGCAGAACTTGTGGAAAAGAAGTCTAAATTTATTGCCAATTTGTTTTTTGTTAGCTCTGTAGAAGAAGCTGAAAATAAAATTAAAGAATTAAAAAAGAAATATTTTGACGCAAGACACAATTGCTCTGCTTATATCATAAATGACAACAATGAAATTACAAAAAAATCAAGTGATGATGGAGAGCCTAGTGGAACTGCTGGTGCTCCCATGCTTGAAATACTAGAAAAGAATAATTTGGCAAATGTTTTAGTTGTTGTTACTAGATATTTTGGTGGTATTCTACTTGGAACAGGTGGTCTAGTAAGAGCGTATTCTGATTCACTAAAACTTGCTATTGAAAAAGCAACTTGGGCTACACAAGAGCATGGATTTGAGATGAATGTGTATCTTGATTACTCTGATATAGAGAATTTTAAGTATTATTGTGGAAAGCATGATATAAAAATAATTGATACAGAATATCTTGATAGTGTTGACTGCAAAATTGAGTTGAATGATAATGAAAAAGCGCTTCTAGAGAATGATTATGAAAATCAAAATAGTCTAAAAATAAAAAAAATCGACAAGATTCGACAAAAGAATGTAACATGTTTGTCGAAAGATGTTGATTAAAGGTACACGAAAACCCGTAAAATCAAGGTTTTTATCTTGAAATATACAAAAAAAGAAAGTATAATTTGGGATGTAAAAAAATTAATAGGAGGTTTTAGGGTGAGTAATAAAATAACAGTATTAATTGCAGATGATAATAGTGAATTTTCTGCAACATTAGCCGGATACATACAGTCTGAAGAGGATTTGGAACTTGTAGGAGTAGCAAGAGATGGAGTAGAGGCATATGAGCTAATAAGAAATACAGAGCCTGACGTTGTACTGTTAGATGTAATAATGCCAAGATTAGATGGATTAGGAGTATTGGAGAATATAAACGAAAGTGATACGATTAATAAATTTCCAATGTGCATAATGCTTTCTGCTGTTGGACAAGATAAAATAACACAAAAAGCTATTGCATTAGGAGCTCAATATTATATCGTTAAGCCGTTTGAAATAGATGTATTAATCAAAAGAATAAGAGAATTAAAATCAAATCATATTGAAATGCCAAAGAGCTTTTCTGCAAGAGAAATAAAACAATATATTGATCTTGCTCCAAATGAAAAAAAGAATCAGGAAAATTTAGAAGCTCTTGTAACAAATGTTATTCATGAGGTTGGTGTTCCAGCCCATATTAAAGGATATCAATACTTACGTGAAGCAATAATGCTAGTTGTTACAAACATTGATATTATTAATCAAATAACGAAACAACTATATCCAGAAATTGCTCAAAAATATCATACAACTCCATCAAGGGTTGAGAGAGCAATAAGACATGCTATTGAAGTAGCATGGGGACGCGGAGAGCAAGCTGTTGTTGAAAGTATATTTGGTTATACTGTATCAGCTTCTAAAGGTAAACCAACAAATTCAGAGTTTATCGCTATGATAGCTGATAAGTTAAGATTAGAACTAAAAACTGCATAAAAATTATAAAAAAATAGAGAAAAATAATTCTCTATTTTTTTTATTAAAAAAACAATAAAAAATACATTTTTTTGGCTATAAAAAAATACTTTTAACTATTGATATTACAATATATTGCAAAAAATGAATTTAAATGCATAAAATATATATTTTTTCTTGATATTTTATGTTTTCTAGTGTATTATATAATAAGTTAAATATTCAATATAGAAGATTGAAAGGAGTTAGAAATGTATAAATTCAAGAGAAGATGTATAATAATAACATTATTAGCATTAATCTTTAGTAGTACAGTGGTTTTTGCAGCTGAAGGAAATACAAACAATAATGTTAATAATTCTGTAAATGTAGTAGAAAATGAAAATAATACAGAAGATGGTGCAGCAACAACAATTTTAAAAATAAAAGATGAGCAATTAAAAAGCTTAGAAGATTATAAAACAAAGTATGGATCAGATACATATGGATTAGCAGCATATATTTTACATTTAGTTCAAGTATATAGCATTCCAATTGGTTTAGTTGGTATTGCAGTATGTGCTATTTATCAATATGTTATTGGATTAAAGAGATTGGATATTAGAGATAAAGGTTTCCATACGATGGTTGCAATGGTTACAGTTTTGATTATATGCCAAGTGTTACCATTAATCTTTGCAATTGTAATAAAATCAAATGATTAATAATTAAGGAGAATTAAGGATTATGAGAATTCTTTTTGCAGTATCAAATAGCGACAATGGAAAAAATGACATTGTTGATGTTATATTAGATGAATATCAAAGAGTATATAAAAAAATAATTTCATACAAAAGAGCTTTCTACTTTGATGCCATAATAGATGAGGTTCAACAAACAATGGATAACAGATACGATTTAATTGTTATCAGCGAAGACCTAGAAAAAGGTATTAATGAAAGCTACGATAGTGAAGATGAAAATTTATATAGACATATGGATGAAATTACCGATGAAGCTTATAAAGAAGACGGAACCGGTATACCTATCATTTTAATTTGTAGGGATAGAAGGAGCGAGCAAGATCCAATTATCCAACAATTATTTACGCTAGGTGTTTATAATATCTTGGTTGGCAAGGATAGAACTATACAAAATGTATGTGCTTTAATTGATAAGCCAAGAAATAAAAAGAGAGCTAAGATGCTGTATAATATTAATCCTAAAGGTTTGAGATACAAAAAAGAAGACACTAAAAAAATTATTAGCAACAAGGAACTTGCAAGTATAGTTAGATTCTTTGTTACTTATCAAGACCAAAAAGACAAGTGCGTTAGAGGATTTTCTAAGATCTGTAGAGAATACACAGAAGAACAGATTCAAGAAATCATAGAACACTTACCAATAGAGGTAAGAGTTGTATTGGAAGAAAATTCTCAAGAATATGTTGAACACGCAAAAGTAAGTGTAAAGGACATATATAAGCAAAAGACAAGCTCACTTCAATCTAGAGACTTAAATGTTTCAGAATCTAAAAACACAGCTGGCAAGAATGTAATTATTCCTAATCAGATGAATAGAAGAGGACTTTTTAAGAAGGATAATAATTAATTGTAAATGAATTAGATGGAGGTATTACGAATGAAAGTATTATTTGCAATAAGGGATGATAGCGATATAGTAGATAGTTTAGTACGTAAATATAATAAAGACAACGATAAAAAGATGCTATACAAAGAGGCAAAAAACTTTACTGCAATTACTAAGGAAGTACAAGAGAATAACGATTACGACAGAATTGTAATAAGTGATAATTTTGATGAGAAAGTTAATAATAGTAGTGATAAAGAAGCAATCCTTTTAAAGAAATTAAAAGGGTTGCTTAGTGTTGCTAAAAGAAAAAATGGAAAGAGCATTCCAGTAATTTTTATATGCAAGAATAATAAAACTGCTAATAGTTTAATGGAGCTAAAATTAAATAACCTTATACTCAAAAAGGATGCTAGTAAGAAGATTATTTATGAGTTAATTAATAATCCAAGAAATAGTAGCCAAGCAAAAGAGTATTATCAATCAATTGTAAATAATAATACTGCAAGTGATACCAGTAAAAAAATAGAGAAAAAAGAAAAAATGAGTATGGAAAAGAAAATAGAAAAGAAAGAAAATAAAAAAGTAAGTGAAAATAAGCCAATGGATGAAAAATTAAAGAAATGTTTAAAATATTTAAATCGTGAAGGAATGGCAGAAGCAAATTATGTTTCAAAATTTGAGGCTGCATGTGAATTTTTTGGAAAGCAAGAGATTAACGATCTTATTAGTAATTTAACTCCAAAAACAAAGAAAATATTAGCTAATAATAGCTCTAAGTTTAATAAATATCTTCCAAAAGAAGAAAGAACAGCAGTAAACAAAAAGAAAGCTGAAAAGACAGAGCCTGTTGAGGAGAAAAGAGGAAGAGGAAGACCTCGCAAAAATCCTGCTGGAACAGTAGCTACAGTTGCAGCTGCTACAGCAACTGCTGGAGTTATTGCTAGTGAGGTAAAGAGAGGAAGAGGAAGACCTCGTAAAAATCCTGTTGAAACAGAGATTGTTGAAGAAGTAAAAAATACTGAACCTGTTAAGAAAGTTACTGAAAAAGCTAAGAATAAAGTAAAAGAAGTAAAAAAGAAAGCAGAGCCAATAAAAGAAAAAATAGAAGAAGTTAAGATTCCTAAAAAAGAAAAGAAAAATGAGAAAGAAGATTGGGATCTTGATGAAGACGAAGATATCAACTTAGTAGCTAACAATGAAGATGAATTCGATTTCGATTTTGAAGATAAAAATGACGATGTTAAAGAAGTAGAAGCTCCAAATAAAGAGGTTTCTAACGACGACACATTAGATATTGATGACTTTGATTTTGATGAGGATGAAAACGATAATTCTTCAGATGATGAATTTGATTTCGATGATGAGGAAAAATCAGAAGATAGTTCAAATGATGACTTTGATTTTGACGATGAGGATGAATCAAATGACACATCAGATGATGACTTTGATTTTGATGATGAAGAAGAATCAGAAGATAGCTCAGATGATGAGTTCGATTTTGAGGATGATGAAGAATCAGAAGATAGCTCAGATGATGATTTCGATTTTGAAGATGATGAAGAATCAGAAAACAGTTCAGACGATGAATTTGATTTTGAGGATGAAGAAGAGTCAGAAGATAGCTCTGATGACGATTTTGATTTTGAAGATGATGAAGAATCAGAAAGCAGTTCAGATGATGAATTTGATTTTGAAGATGATGAAGAATCAGAAAACAGTTCAGATGATGAATTTGATTTTGAGGATGAAGAAGAGTCAGAAGATAGCTCTGATGACGATTTTGATCTTGAAGATGATGAAGAATCAGAAAACAGTTCAGATGATGAATTTGATTTTGAAGATGATGAAGAATCAGAAAACAGTTCAGATGATGAATTTGATTTTGAAGATGATGAAGAATTAGAAAACAGTTCAGATGATGAATTTACATTTGATGATGAAGAAGAATCAGAAGACAGTTCAGATGATGAGTTTGATTTTGAAGATGAAGAAGAGCAAGAAGATAGCTCAGATGATGAATTTACATTTGATGATGAGGAAGAATCAGAAGATAGCTCTGATGATGATATTTCATTTGAAGATGAAGAGGAATCTGAGGATGACGATATAGACATTGATGAAGAAGATTTAGAAGATCTTGATGATGATGAAATTGATGCTCTTATTGCTGAAGACGAAGATGATGATGAAGCTGATTTAAATCTAATTGATGACGACGATGATGATGATGCAGACAATCAAGATGATATTATGAACTTTGACAATGAGGAAGATGAAGACGATGACATTTTAGGAGAAAAATCTGATAAAAATATGTCTAAGGGAATTGAAAATCTTGATGATGATAACTTTGTAAATCTTGACGATGATGAGTCAGGAGATGATTCAGACGATGAGTTTGTATTTGATGATGAAGATGATTCTGATAATGATATAATGAACTTTGACGATGATAATGATTCAGAAGACAACTCAGATGACGATATCATTAATTTAGATGACGATAGTGAAAATGACTCAGATGATGACACTATAAGCTTCGATGATGATAACTCAGATGAAGACTCAAATGCAGATGGTGATTTCATTTTTGATTTAGATGATGAAGATGATAATTCTGATGATATAAAAATTGATGATGCACCAATTTCAAATGCTTCAGGAGCAGCGTTTAGTGGCATTGCAAACAAGAATTATAATCCAAATTATGATATATCAAAACAACTAAATGAAATAAACAATGATGAAACAAGTACATCTGAGGACATAAATCAAAATGATAAGATGGTAGCTGTTGCTAATATGGATATGATAAATATTGGAGATAACCAAAAAGTTGTAGCATTTGTTGGTGCACATAATAGTGGTAACTCATTTATTGTAAATAATTTAGCGCAAATGTTATCAGAACAAGGTGTAAAGACAGCTGTAGTTGATTTGACAAAAAATAAAAATTCATACTACATTTACACAGAGAATGAAGAAAATTTGAGAAACATTGCATACTCAAGTTTCGAAAAATTAAAGAGCGGAATAGCTGATGGTATTAAAGTAAATAAGTGTTTAACAGTATATACAGCATTACCAAATTCAGATACTGATATAGAAGATAAAGCAAATTCTATGACAACATTATTAAATAATTATTCTCTAGTATTATTAGATTGTGATTTTGATACTGGTCTAGAATTCTTTAATATAGCTCAAGATATTTATTTTGTTCAATCATTTGATATATTAACAATTCAAGCTTTAACATCATTTATTAAGAAGTTAAAGATGAATAAAGTTGATTATGAAAATAAGATGAAAATTGTAATAAATAAATATGTAAATTTAGGAACGATAAATGAAAGAGCAATTGTTGCAGCAATGTCTGTATACAATTCACCTGATACAACATATCAACTAGATTTATTTGATAGAAATGGTGTTGAATATTTCTTAGTTCCATTTGAAGAGAAAAACTATTGTAAGTATCTAGAAGAGGTTGTTAAGTGTAAACTTACAATCAGAGGATATACAAAGAGCTTGTTAAATAGTTTAAGCAAATTAGCAAAATCTGTTTATCCAATTGGTAAAAAAGGGAAAAATAAATAAGAATAATACTTATTAGATGGTGGTGATAATATAGAAATGGTGATTACAATATTGGTGTTTCTTTTAATTATCATGATTGCAGTTGCAGTTGTGTTATTTATGAAAGAAGCAAACCAAAAGAAAGCATTAATTAAATTAAAAAACACAAATCAAAGAGTAATTTCATTAAATGTATTACAAGATTTTATTGAAATTATTGGTAGCATTTCAACTGATTCTAGAGAAAAAATGGCTGAAATAAATAAAGCACTTATCGATAGATATGAAATAAAGTATTCAACAATTGTTATGTTTGATGGTGAAAAATACAAAGTTGAAGCTTCAAATGTAAATGAAAAACATTATCCAATGTTTGAACAATTGCAATCACAAGATATATTTGCGGATAGCATTAGAAATGCTACTCCCAAATATATCACTGTAAATCAAGGTGAAAAGTTACCATACTTAGAGATGGAGTTCGAAAGAGCAAAATCAGCAATATTTTTCCCTATATACACGGATAATATATATATGGGATATTGGTTAATTGAAGGAAATAAGCCACATGAATTTGATAATATAGATACGACTATATTGGATGTTGTAAAAAATAATTTAGTATCAACTGAAAGAGTTGTTAAAAATTTAAGGGTACTTGAGAATATATCTCAAGTGGATAAAATTACCGGTTTAAATACGTATGAATATCTATTTGGAACAGCTAGAAAAGTAATTGACAAATATCCTACTTCTATAGTATCATTGGTTAAGATAATTAACCTAAAGCAAGCTGAGGACAAAATTGGCAAGAAAACAGCTGATAGTATGATATCAGGAGTAGTAGAATACACTAAAAATTGCTTGTCTCCAGAATATATTATGGTTAAGTATGATGTTGATACATTGGCAATAGTATTTTCTGGTAGTGACGAGGAAGGTGTTGCAAAATTCCTTGAAGCTATGAAAACTTCAATTGAACGTATTAAAGTAAGAATTAGCGGGGCTGCTACTGAATCCTTGAATGGACAAGCTGTTGCTCCAAAAACAAATATTGTTTATACATCTTACTATAAAGGTACAGCAATTGAAATTATTTTGAGAAATCTAAAAGAATATTTAGATGAGTGTAAGCCAAATGAAAGTGACGTAACTTGTTTATAAAGGAGGGTATATATGACAGACGAGACAGTAAGTTTTCATGTTGAAAAAGAAGAAAACAATAAAACAAAAGAAATACTTAAGGAAGTATATAAAGCTCTAGAAGAAAAAGGATATAATCCAATTAATCAAATTGTTGGATACATTTTATCAGGAGATCCAACATATATAACAAGTCATAACAATGCAAGAAATCTAATAAGAGAAGTTGAAAGAGATGAATTATTGGATAAGATGGTTAAGGCTTATATAGGAATGGAAGAATAATGAGAACTCTTGGAATTGATTATGGAGATAGCAGAGTCGGAGTAGCGATTACTGATCCACTTGGTATTACTGCTCAAGGACTAGAAACGATACATCATAGTGGAAACGACAAAGTTGTATTAAAAAGACTTGAAGAAATTGTTTCCGAATATGAAGTAGATACAATTGCTATTGGTATGCCATTAAACATGAATGGTACAAAAGCTGAAAGAGTTGAAGTTACTGAAAAATTTATAAACAAATTAAAATGTAAGTTTGGTAATAAAATTAAGATTGAGAGAATTGATGAGCGATTAACAACAGTTGAAGCTCATAAAACAATGAATTTTCTTAATGTAAATAAATTCAAAAAAAGAGATATAGTTGACACAATATCTGCTGTATACATTTTAGAAACATATATAAGAAAAAATAATAAGTGAAAGGAGTTATGTAATGAGTAAAGATTTTTTTGGAGAAGAGGAAATTGAAGGCAATGGAACACCTCTACTAGATGAGGATAACTTATTCATATTAAATGATGAAGATGGTAACGAATTAAAATTCGAATTTTTAGATTTAATTGAATTAGAAAATGAAAATTATGTAGTATTATATCCATTAGAGAATGAAAAAGAAGAAGTTGTAATACTTAGAGTCCAAGAAACTGAAGGTGAATTGGATGAATATTTAAGTGTTGATGAAAAAACACTTCAAGCAGTTTATGCTATATTCAAAGAGAAATTTAAAGATGTATATGATTTTCAAGACTAAATGAAATATAAAATGCAAATATTAGTTTTAGTATTTGCATTTTTTTATTGACAATTATGTTCTAGAATTAATTTTGGCTAATATTTTATAACAGAATAATTCTAGGAGTGGACTATGGAAAGAATAAAAATAATATTATTAGGAATTACATGCTCTATTGTGTGTACAATAACTCTTTTATTGTGCTTTTCGTTTTTTCTTACGAATAATAATTTTAATGAAGAATTAATACCGGTGTTTTTGATTGTATTTTTTTCTTTATCGATACTATGTGGTTCAATTATTATGACAAGAAAAATAAAAAAGAATGGTGCTTTATACGGAGCTTCCATGTCAAGCATTTATATAATTGCCTTATATGCAATTTCAAGCATGTATATAGGCGATTTTTCTATCAAAATGACATCTATATATATGATCACTTGTGGATTGATATTAGGTGCCATAGGTGGCGTAATTGGTGTAAATATAAAATAATATTTTTTATAAAATAATGTTGATATTTTTAAGTTTTTAATATAAAATTTGAAAATATGAAGGGCTATTAATGTTAAACAAATGTAGGAAAAATAATAAGTTTACATTAGCTAATAATTAATGATACATAATTATTATCAAGAAGGATAAAAAGGAGGAAACAAAGTGAAAAAAGATTACACATTAAAACTTGTATTAGCCATGCTAGTAGTGGTATTAGTATCCTTAGTATCATTTGTAGGGGTATACAGAGGAAAAAATTTATTAAAAGGGTATTCTCTTGGAAAGGATTTCAGCAAGAGAAAAGTTGCAACATTTTCAGTTGTAGAGACAGATAATGAAACAACTACTCAATCATCTGAAGAGCAAACTGAAGAAAATGCTGAAAATGCCGAGAATCAAACAGGGGAGAATAATGAGCAAAATCAACCTCAATCTCAAAAAGATAAAGAAAAGAATTATAATTCAGCTAAAAATAATATTGCTAAAAGATTAACTGCAATGAAATCTGAAGAATTTGATATTAGATTAGATGAAGAAGATGGTAAATTAGTTATAGAAGTTCCTGAGAGTATGGATACTAATTTTATAACAGAAGTTGTTACTCAAGGAAAAGTTGAAATAAAGAATAAAAGTACAAACGAAGTAATTGCTGATGGAAAAGTATTTAAAGATGCTTCTGCTACACTTAGAGATGAAACATTTTCTATGGGAATGCAACAAATTACAAAGAAAATTGTTGTATTAAACATGAAGCTTACTAAAGATGGTAAGAAAAAAATAGTTGAAGCAAATCCTAAATATACAGATAGTGAAGGTAATGAAACAAATGCTGAATTTTCTATTGTATTAGATGGTGAAGCATTATACTCAGAAGATGCTGAATCATTCATAAGTACTGTTGAAAAGAATAGTGGTTTTGAATTATACATGGGTCAAAACGATGAAGGCGAAGAGCTTGAAAAAGATTATCAAACAGCACTTGCAATTACAGCTATAATCAAATGTGGAGAAAGTCCAGTTCAATATGGCGTCGATTCAATAGAATTAATTTCATCAAGTATTAATGTTAAAGCGATTATAATAATTGCTGCTATTATCGGTGTATTAATGATTGTATTTGCTTTATATAAATTTAAAGTAAAAGGATTATTATCTTCAATATCTTTAGTTGGTTTAGTTGCTACTATACTATTAGTATTAAGATATACAAATGTTAAGATTACATTATTCACAATTCTTGGACTAGCTATTGTTGCAATAGTTAACTATGTAATTGTAATGAGATCTTTAAATAATGGAAAGAAATTAAATGAAAACTTTATGAAAGTAATGGATTTAATAATTCCATGTATAATTGTTGCAATAGTATTCTGTTGTTCACCATATATGCAATTAGCAAGCTTTGGAATGACAATGTTCTGGGGATTAATTGTTATGTGCTTATATAATTTAGCAATCGTTAGAATATTCGTTGAGAATTAATTGTAGGGAGAGGTGAATTGAAATGAAGAAGAAGTTATTTATAGTAGCGATTATCGTTATAATCATTGCGGCATTTATTGTAGCTGCTATTGGTTTTAACGTTGATATTAAATATAGAAAACATACATCAATAATTGTTCCTATTGGTGAAACATTTAATGATGGTGATATTAAAAAAATAACGGATGAAGTATTTGGAAAAAATGACGTTGTTATCGAAAAATCAGGACTATATGATGATGAAGTATCAATTAGAGTTTCTGATGCATCAGATGAACAAATAAATAATTTAAAAAATAAAATTAACGAAAAATATAATGTTACACAAAAAATATATGTACCTATAGGAGAAGATTATAATATTGAAGATGTACAAGCTGCAGTAAAAGAAGCTCTTGGAACAGAAGAAGTTAACGCAGAAAAAGAATCTGAAAACGAAACATATGCTGCAATTGAAGTTAAATTATTAACAGAAAAAGATTTAGAAAATATTAACAATAAAATTAATGAAAAACTAAATGTAGAAAATCAAGTATCATCAATTACTTCAACAAATGTTATTACTTTTGTTAAAGTACCAAGAGTAAGATTAATCGATATGGCTAAACAATATATTTTATTTACAGCAATTGGTACATTAGCAGTTCTAATTTACTTTGTTATAAGATATAGAAAATTAGGAATTAGAGATGTTTTACAAGATGCATTAACAGTACTTGTATTTGCAGAATTGTTATATATGTCAATAATAGCAATTGTTAGATTCCCAGTTAACAAATTAATTGTTATGGGTGCGTATGCGGTATACTTTGCAGTTCTAGTATATTTAAATGCAAGATATATGGTTAAATCTGAAAAAAAGAAATAATAAAATATCAAAAAAATAAGAAACGAATATAATATATTATATTCGTTCTTTTTTTTGAGGTGGTAGATATTAAAATTGATAATAATAATTTAATTAATTACAATCAATTAAAAGAAATGGAAAAATATAACAATGTAATTTTAATTGATGTTAGAAGCAGACAAGAATTTTATGAGAGCCATATTAAGGGAGCCATAAATATTCCACTTATTAATATTAAAAGATATAAATTTAGTTACGACCAAATGATTGTATTATATTGTAATGCGGGTATAAGAAGTGTAAAGGCTAAAAAAATTCTTGAGTTAAAAGGATATAAAAATATTTATATTTTAGAGCCAAATAATTAAAATAACCATAAAATAATATGTTAATTATTTTATGGTTTTAATTATTTTTTATATCAATATTATTATTTATTATTATTTGGTTGTTTTGACAAATAGAGCAATTATTACAATAATTAATTTTATTTTCAAATATTTTTTGTAAAAAAATAATAAAATTATCATCTTTATTATTGGTATGAAGTATTATTTCTTTTGGCATAAGAGAGAGAATAGAGTTTAATATAAAATCATTTTCAGAGAAAGAAATATCAGATAAATATTTTTTTTCATAGGTTGTCGTTATAACATTATAGTTTTTATCTAATATAGTTTTTTCTGAATTAGAATAAAATAAATGAATTAATTCAGCATGATTCTCATTATTATTATTTTTTTCTTTTATATAGTCCCTTAGTAAATCAACATATTGGATATATTCTTTCTGAATAATGAATTCATGAATTTCAGTTTCTAATATAGTATTTAAATAATTTTTATAATCAAAGATTCTAAAATTAATAAATCCATCAACATATATTTTTTTATCGTTAATAATATGTGAATTAATTGTTTTATTTAAAATGATTATTTTTTTATTTCTAATCATTTCTTCTTGTAATTTATATTTTAATATATTAAAGATTTCTTCTTGCTCTATTGCAGAAAAGTAAAAGAAATCAAGAACTAGCTGAGATTTAATAATCTTTTGTTCATAATTATTTATTATATATTGACCAAAAAAATCAGATAGTTTCTTATAAAAAATACTTGGATTATTTCCAGTAAAATGAATTATTAAATTGTAATAAATTTTAAATTTTCTTTTTGTATAAATAATATTTTTTATATTATTTTTTTCTAATAATGATTCCAAATTATTTATTGTTTTTTGATTTAAGCTTTTAAAACATATAGAAACCATAAAAGCTCCTTTCTGAACAATAATAGTATTTACAAAATAATTTGTGATATACATATATTATTCATAAAGAAGCTTTTTGCAACTTGTTTATATTAAATTAGAAAATGGAATATTTTTTTGTTTAAAAGTTAAATTATTTAAATAATTTAAAGGATCTTCATTAGAAAAATTAAAAGATAAACTATAGCTAGAAAGAAGCTGTGTTTTTTCTTTGAATTTTTTATTAATTTCATTTATTCCATATTTTCCATCACCGATAATTGGATGACCGATGTGGGCTAGATGTGCCCTTATTTGGTGCGTTCTACCAGTCTCTAAAGTTACATCTAATAAACTAAGATTTTTTTCTTTGTTAATTTTTATAATTCTATAGCTTGTTATTATTTTTTGATATTTTGAAAGTGGTTTATCTGAAATATATACCATAGCTTTCTTTGCATCCTTAAAAAGATATGCTTCAAGTCTTTTACTTTTTTCAGTCGGTATACCACATACAAGAGCTATATAGTGCTTCTCAATTAAATGATTCTTGAATGCATCTAAAAGAGATTTTAAGCTATTTTCATTCTTGGCGAATATAACAAGACCAGATGTATTTCTATCAAGTCTATGACAAGGCTCTATAAAAGAGCTATATTCTTTTTTTGCATATGTTGCTAGTGAGTTATCTCCAGTAACCTCAATACCAACAGGTTTATCAAAAACAACAATATTATCATCTTCATATACAATGGGAATATCAAGCTTAGGCTCTAAAATATCATCTGCTATATAAACTTTTATTTCATCTCCTGTCTTAAGCAGACAATTATCAGATATTCGTTTATCATTAATTCTAATGTCTTTTTTTCGAAGTGTTTTATAAATTGTAGAGCTTGATAAACTATGATAAGTATCTTGAAGATAATTTATTAACTTTTTATTATTATATTTTTCCGGTACAATTAAAATTTTCATAGCAGTATTATACATGAAAAATCGAGATTTATCAATCTGATAAATTACAACAAATACCATAATTATTTTTCATAAAAATATTTACAATAAAAATATGTTATGTGATAATTAGGTTAGTATTTTAGAGGAGATGAAACAAATGAAAAAAGTATTAAAACAAAAAAGAACTTTTAAGAAGACATTAGCCTTTTGTATAATAATTGCTATATTTGCAACTATTATACATCTAAATGGGGCTAACGCGGGTGGAACAGAAACACATGATGCTTCAGTTTCTATTGAAAAAGTTGAAGAAAATAAATATAAAGCTACTGTAACATTCAATTACATAGATGTATCGGATGAAACAGTGGATGGATGGAGTCATCTTGATGGAAATAAACTGACAAGAACATTTGCGTATAATGATGGACATTTAAGTACATTGGGATTTACTGCAAGAATAACAACAAATGGAGACACTACAGTAATTAACGAAAATGCCAAAATATTAATTCCATATGAATTAGATATAGCTGATACAACTGTACATACACCAGATTTAGTAGCAAATGCAAACTATACAATTGATGATGAATCAATTGTTAGATTTAAGACATTTGATGGAGATACAAACCAATATTTTGAACCACTTGCTGTTGGGTCTACAACTTTAAGAGGAACAGTAAATGGGGAAAATCTATCATGGCCTATAAATGTAACTAACTCTGGAAGTTCAACTACAAGTGATCCTACTGAAACAACAGTATTTGCTGATGTAGATGTTGGAACAAAGACAAGTGCTGGATATCCTGTTACAGTTACTTTTAATACAATAGATTCAATAGATACAAGCGCAAGTTTTGTACAAAACTGGATAAATAACGGATGGACTATAAATGGTAACAAAGCAACTAAAACATTTGGTTCTGGAGATGGACATTCAGCTATGCTAGAATATACAACAATAACAAATAATGCTGGTGTAACAGCTACAACACATGAGGTTGCATCAATTGCAATACCTTACGATCTTGATGTTGCAAGCAATGAATATATAGGTGTTTCTACTTCAAATGTATCTGATTTAGTTATTAGAGATACATCTGTTGTTAATTTTATGACAAACAATGGTACTCAATATTTAAATCCATTAAAAGCTGGAAATACAGTTATGACTGGTAAATACAAAGGTTATAGTATGACATGGCCAATAAATGTAACAGATTCAAGTAATCCAGGAACAGACCCAGGAACAGATCCAGGTACAGATCCAGGAACAGATCCAGGAACAGACCCAGGTACAGATCCAGGAACAGATCCAGGTACAGATCCAGGAACAGACCCAGGTACAGACCCAGGAACAGACCCAGGAACAGATCCAGGAACAAATCCGGGAACAAATCCAGGAACAGACCCAGGAACAGACCCAGGAACAGATCCAGGAACAAATCCGGGAACAGATCCAGGAACAGACCCAGGAACAGATCCAGGAACAGACCCAGGTACAGATCCAGGAACTAATCCGGGAACAGATCCAGGTACAAATCCAGGTACAAATCCAGGTACAAATCCAGGTACAAATCCAGGAACTAATCCGGGAACAGATCCAGGTACAAATCCAGGTACAAATCCAGGTACAAATCCAAGTACAAACCCAGGTACAGATACTCCAACAAGTAGTGGTTCAAATAATGGTGGATCAAGTAATGGTAGTGGAACAGAGACAACAACAGTAAAGACTGAAAATGCAAAAGTTAAAGAGGATTACACAGTTGCTACTAAAAAGCTATCAAAAACTGGTGAAAACTATTTATATATATTCGTGATGATTGGATTAGTTTTAATTGCAATTAGAGCATATATAAAGGATTCAAAAGAAAGAAAAAGAAAAGTATAAAATATATAAATAAAAATATAAAAAAACAGCCTTTTTTGAGGTTGTTTTTTTATGTAGATTTAATGGGGAAAAATGTCCGGTTTCTATTGATAAAATAAGGGGATTTGTGGTATTATATTACTGGGAAAAAATGGGTTTTTATGATATAATAATCCAATTATTGAAAGGATGAATTTTTTTGACAGCAAATAATAGAAAAGAGCACATTAGAAATTTTAGCATTATAGCACATATAGATCATGGAAAATCAACTCTTGCCGATAGATTAATTGAGATGACAGGAGTTCTTTCTAAGAGAGAAATGGAGAGCCAAGTTCTTGATAATATGGATATTGAGAAAGAGCGTGGTATTACTATTAAATCTCAAGCAGTTAGAATGTTATATAAAGCTAAAAATGGTGAAGAATATGAATTTAATTTAATAGATACTCCGGGACACGTTGACTTTAACTACGAAGTTTCAAGAAGTTTGGCTGCATGTGATGGGGCAATACTTGTTGTTGATAGTAGTCAAGGTGTAGAGGCACAAACTTTAGCAAATGTTTATTTAGCAATAGATAATAATCTGGAAATTTTACCAGTTATAAATAAAATTGATTTACCAAATGCTAGACCACAAGAAGTTAAAGATGAGATTGAAGATATTATTGGAATACCTGCTCAAGATGCTCCATGTATATCTGCTAAATCTGGATTAAATGTGGAAGAAGTTCTTGAAAGAATCATTACAGACATACCAGCACCAACTGGTGATGAGAATGCAGATCTTAAATGTTTAATATTTGATTCTCTATACAATGATTACAAAGGTGCAATAGCATATGTAAGAGTTAAAGATGGTACTGTTAAAGTTGGTGATGAAATAGAGCTTATGGCAGCTAAAAAGGTATTTACTGTTACTGAAGTTGGTTATTTTGAACCAGGAACTTATGTAGAGGCAGATAAACTTGAGGCTGGAGATGTTGGATATATAGCAGCTAGTATTAAAAATCTATCTGATATTAGAGTTGGTGATACGATAACTCATAAAGATAGACCTGCAGCTGAAGCACTTCCTGGATATAAGAAAGTAAATCCAATGGTTTATTGTGGATTATATCCAATGGATGGTAGTGATTACGAGAACTTAAAAATAGCTCTTGAGAAATTAAAACTAAATGATGCAGCTCTTGAGTTTGAGCAAGAGACATCGGCTGCACTTGGATTTGGTTTTAGATGTGGTTTCTTAGGACTACTACATCTTGAAATTATTGAAGAGCGTCTTGATAGAGAGTTTGATTTAAGTTTAATAACTACATCTCCATCAGTTATATACAAAGTTCACAAAACAAATGGTGAAGTTGTGGATTTATATAATCCATCTGAGCTTCCTGTTCCAAATGAAATTTCATACATTGAGGAACCATTTGTTGAGGCTGAGATATTAACACCAAAAGATTTTGTTGGAAATATAATGGAAATATGCCAAAACAGAAGAGGTATATTTGTAGATATGAAGTATTTAGATCAAACAAGAGTAACTCTTATTTATGAAATGCCACTTAATGAGATTATTTATGATTTCTTTGATAGCTTAAAATCAAATACTAAAGGTTATGCTTCGTTTGATTATGAATTAAAAGAATATAGACGTTCAGAACTTGTTAAGCTAGATATTTGGGTAAATGGAGAGAGCGTTGACGCTTTATCATTTATTGTTCATAAAGATATGGCTTATGACAAGGGTAAGAAAATGGTTGAAAAACTTAAAACTGTTATACCAAGACACTTATTTACTATTCCGTTACAAGCTGTTATTGGAGGAAAAATCATAGCAAGAGAAACAATTTCTGCAATGAGAAAAGATGTTTTAGCTAAGTGCTATGGTGGAGATATAACAAGAAAGAAGAAATTATTGGAAAAACAAAAACGTGGTAAAAAGAAGATGCGTGAAATTGGAAATGTAGAAATTCCACAAGAAGCTTTCTTATCAGTATTGAAATTAGACGAAGAAGAATAGGTTTTATTACATTTGGAGGAATAAATGAAAGATAAAAGATATAGTAATAAATCAAAAGATAAGGGCTCAAAATTCGAAGAAGAAAAATCTTATGAAGATCAAGTAGAAGGTAGAAATTCAGTACTAGAGCTTTTAGAGTCTGGTAGAAGCATAAATAAAATTTTTGTTGCTAATGGAGAAAAGCATGGTTCTATCAATAAAATAATTGCTTTAGCAAAAGAACGTAAAATTATTATTTCAGAAATTGATAGATCAAAGATAAATCAAATGGCTCAGTCTGATAATAATCAAGGTGTAATTGCAATAGTACCACCATTTAATTATTGTGAAGTAGATGATATTTTAAATACTGCTAAGGAAAGAGGAGAAAAACCATTTATATTAATTTTAGATGGTATAGAGGATCCACATAACTTAGGTTCTATTATTAGAACTGCAGAAACAGCTGGTGTTCATGGAATAATAATTCCAAAAAGAAGAGCTGCATCTGTAAACAGTACAGTTAGTAAAGTATCAGCAGGTGCTGTTGAACATATGAAAATAGCAAGAGTAACAAATATCACAGAAACAATTAGATATTTAAAAGATAATGATGTTTGGATTTGTGGTACAGATATTGCTACAGAAACATATTATTACGGACAAGATTTTACAATACCAATTGGAATTGTTATTGGTAGTGAAGGATTTGGAATGAGCCGTTTAGTTAGAGAAAATTGTGATTTTTTAGTAAAGATTCCAATGAAGGGAAATATTACCTCTCTAAATGCTGCGGTATCAGCTGGAATAATTATGTACGAGGTTGTTAAACAAAGGATAAATTAGTTTAAGGGGGAATTTAGTGTGAAAGCTAAAAGAATTTTGTTATTTATAGTTATTTTATTATTAATTATTGCAGGAGCTTTAGCATTTATATATTTTAAAACAGATATATTTAAAACAAATGCTCAAAAGTTTTGGAAATATGCAAATATGAATATGGATGTTATTGAATTATTTAACAGCGAAGATATGCAGAATATAAGAAACAAGAGAAGTAGTAATCCATATGTAATTGATAGTGATTTAAGCATACGTAATGGAGCAGATTACTATAAAATAACAACAAAGTCTAGTGCAAATGATTCTAACAATATTATTACAGATGTAGATTTTGAATATAACAACAAAGACATAATGACTTTTGTATTAGCTAAAAAAAGTAATTTAATTGCTTTCATGTCAAAAGAACTTGCTAGTGGATTTATTGCAGTTAAAAATAGTGAAATACAAAAACTTGCCAAAGATGCGGGGATTGAAGATGTATCGAATATTCCTGATTCAATAAACTGGTTCTCTATACTAGATGTACTATATGTTCAAGAAATTGATCAAAAATATTTTACGGATGCTTATTCAAAAATAATTGAAGAATGTACATCAAAAGAAAACTATTCTGAAGAAGATACAGCAGTTAAGATAAATGATGAAACTCATCAAGCAACAGGTTTTAAAATCGTCTTAACAGAAAAAGAGACAAAGGAAATTGCAAAGCGTATGCTAACATATCTTAAAGATGAAGATGCAAGAGGTATTAATTTTATATCATCAAGATTAAAACTACTAAATCTTCCTCAAAAATATACAGAGCATGATGCAATTACGGGTGAGATTGACAAACTACTTAAACAAGTTGATGCAATTGAAGCTTCTGATGATAAGTTTATTGAGGCAACAGTATACGTTGAGAATAAGCAGACAATACAAACTAATATAAAAATAAAAGATGGTAGTGTTATTAAAATCATTTATAAGAGAGATGAAAATAAATTATACATCTTACAAGATCAGGTTAATGAATTTTTAGCTAATTCAGATAATCCAATAGTAAAATATATTGGAAATATAAAAGAAATAACATTATCGAATAATGTGGGCGATGACAAGAATTCATCAACAATCAAGTTTTTTGCTAATTTCTACAATGATTTAGAAATTGATTATAATACAAAGATAACAATAGGAAATTCTGGCGAAGCTAGTTTAGAATTTGAAAAAACACCAAGAATAGTTCTTAATGAAATGGAAAGTGATAAATTAAAATCAACATACAATATGATTGTATATGGACTAAATAAAATATATGAAAATAAAAAAACATTGCTTAATAATTCAATATTCGAAAATACAGATGATAATACTGCAACTGAAGTAAATTAAAACATGAAAATGGAGGGAAACATATGAAGTGGGAACAATATAATTTAGAATGGAATTCAGAAATCTCAAACAGAGATGAAAAAGAAAGAATTGCTGAAAGATTAGCTGGAATTGTACAAGATGGAGATGTAATCGGATTTGGATCTGGTTCAACTTCATATTTAGCAGCTAAAGCTATAGCTAAAAGGGTACATGAAGAAAATATAGATATTATTGCGGTTCCAACTTCATGTGAAATAGATATTCTATGTGGCAGTTTAGGAATTAAAACTGCTGGAATAGATAAAGTTAAACCAGACTGGAGTTTTGATGGCGCTGATGAATATGATGATAATGGATGGCTTATCAAGGGCAGAGGTGCTGCTATGTTTAAAGAAAAACTAAACATTATTAATTCTGAAAAAGTATATATATTAGCAGATAGCTCTAAATGGGTAAATAGATTAGGTATGAATTTTGATGTTCCGGTTGAGTGCTATCCAACAGCTTATAGATATGTTGGACAAGAGCTTCTAAAACTTGGAGCTGATAGTTGTAATTTAAGAACTGGCAAAGGAAAAGATGGACCAATAATAACAGAAAATGGTAATTTTATAATAGATACAAAATTCTCAAATATTAATGAAGATTTGGAAAAAGAGATAAAGCTTATCCCAGGAGTAATCGAGTCAGGATTATTTATAGGATATGATAATATAGAAATTTTAGACTAAAGGAGAATGCGATATGTGGGGAGATATAGCGATTGCTTTCGTACTAGCATTTATAACATCATATGTAATTGTGCCATATTCGATGAGATTTGCAAAAAAATTGAATGCTGTAGATAAACCAGAAGAAAGAAGAATTAATACTGTTGTTATGCCAAGACTTGGAGGGTTAGGTATAATTGCTGGATTCTTTGTTTCAATGATATATTTAATAATTTCTATGGCTTTAGAGGAAAAAACTGCACTTGATGAGTATCATATGAAATTGATTGGTTTATTCCTAGGACTACTTATAATGGGAATTGTAGGTTTTATAGATGATTGGAAACAAATAAAACCAATAACTAAATTATTAGGACAAACATTAGCAGCTGTCGTTGTTATGTGTTTTGGAATTACTATAGGTGATTTCCATTTACCTATAATTGATAGACTAATTGAATTAAATGATGTATGGGAGTATATAATTACCTGGTTTTGGGTAGTTGGAATAACAAATGCAATTAATTTAACGGATGGATTAGATGGTTTATCATCTGGTATAACATTAATCGCATGTGTTTCTCTATTAATTATATTTGCTATTAATGGCTCTCCTATTATTTCAATTATATTAATAACAGCTTTAGCTGGTGGTATTGTGGGTTTCTTACCATACAATGTTAATCCAGCCAAAACATACATGGGAGATTGTGGATCTAACTTCCTAGGATTTTCAATTTCAATAATAGCAATTATTGGAACGGCAAAGACGTATACAATGCTTGTAATTATTGCTCCATTAATAGTTCTTGCACTTCCTATATTCGATACATGTTTTGCTGTTATTAGAAGACTTATAAAGGGAAAATCAATTAAAGCTATATTTGAACCAGATAATGGTCATTTACACCATAAATTAATGAAACTTGGATATACACAAAAAGAAGCGGTGCTTATCCTTTATGGTATAGCAACAACTCTTGGTATGTTTGCAATAATATTAATAGAAAGTGGAATCTGGAAAGCTATTTCATTTGCATTATTGATAATTGCAATATTTGCAATTGGATATAATGACATTTTGAAAAAGAATAAGGATTAAAGGTAAGAAGATGAAGAAGGTATTATTTATATCAAGTACTGGTGGACACTTCAGCGAGTTATTACAGTTAAAACCACTATTTGAGAAATATGATTCGTATATAATAACCGAAAAAGATGAAACAAGTAAAAATTATAAAGCAGAATTTGGTGATAAGTTTTATTATCTTCCATACGGAACGAGAAGTAAAATATTCTCATATATTTTTAAATATTTTTATTTGTGTTTAAAGACAATATATTTGTTTTTTAAGATTAGACCTAAATATATTGTAACAACAGGAACTCATACAGCTGTTCCAATGTGCTATTTAGGAAAGCTTTTTGGAAGAAAAATAATTTTTATAGAAACATTTGCTAATTCAAAATCAAAAACTTTATCAGGAAGAATGATTTATCCAATAGCTAACTTATTTATTGTTCAATGGAAAGAGATGCTAAAGCTATATCCAAAAGCTGTATATGGCGGATCAATATATAAATAATAGAATGGATTGAAGTATATGATATTAGTATTATTAGGAACTCAAAATAATAGCTTTGTTAGATTATTAGAAGCTATACAAAAGAATATAGATGAAAAAATAATAACAGATGAAGTAATTGTTCAAGCTGGATTTACTAAATTTGAATCAAAGGATATGAAAATACTTAGCTTAATCGATAAAGAAGAATTGTCTAAATTACAAGATGAAGCAGATTTGATTATTACACATGGTGGTGTTGGATCAATTATTTCATCATTAAAAAAAGGAAAGAAAGTAATTGTTGTTCCTCGTCTAAAAAAATATGATGAACATGTTAACAATCACCAATTACAAATTGCAAGAAGATTTGAACAAGAGGGATATGTTAAGCATGTTATTAATTTAAAAAACTTAGAAAAAGTAATAAAGTCTATGGATGAATTTATTCCAAGACCTTATGAGAGCGATGAAAGTAATGTATTAACAATAATTGAGAATTATATAAACAATAATTAGTGATAATAGAAAGGACTGAAAAAATAATATATGTTGAAGAAATTATATAACGCAGTTAAAACATATGTTAATAGAATAATTAATTCAGAGTTATTTCCAATTCTACTTGGATTAATTCTGTTTGTTAAAGTTGCCCTTTTTTATAAACTAACAATATATCAAGCGGATAGTTACAATATTTCAATACTATCAAAAACATTTATTTATTCAATGTTTATTGTAACTTTTTTATACGCATTTAAAAATAGAATGAGATTTACTCTTGGAACAATATTAAATCTACTAGTAAGTATTTTATTGTTTGCAGACAATCTATATTACAATTATTCAACTAGCTTGATTTCAGTATCACAAATTAGTAACTTACAATATTCAGAACAGATATCTACAGCTTTAAAAGATTTATTCAAGTATATACATCTTTTATATTTTGTAGATTTATTTGTTCTTGTGATAATGTTAATAACAAGATTTTTAAAAATTCAAAAAATAAAAGATAGGGCATGGAAGCCAGCTATAGTATACGTTGTTATGATGACTATAGTATATGGTTCAACAATTCCAGGATATGTACAGGCTGCAGAAGAATATAGATATAACAAAAAGATGCAATTAGAATATGGAACTATATATACATTCCATTTTCTTGACTTAAAAACAAATATTAATTTAAAGAAAACTGCTAAATATTCAAACAAAGAAGATTTAATGGTTGCGTATGATGAGCTTAAAGAATTGTATAGTGAAAATTACCAAGATGACTTATACAATCTAAAAGGATATGCTCAAGGAATGAATGTAATTGTTTTACAACTTGAATCGTTCCAAGAATTTTTATTGTATAAGGAAATAAACGGTAAAGAGATAACTCCAAATTTAAATAAATTCGTAAGTGAAAATGTTCAATTCAAGAATATGATGATTCAAAGTTATTCAACGACTGCTGATTCGGAGCATTCAACGTATTCATCACTATACCCGTTAGAGAATGGTATGGCATTTGCTCAATATAGTTCAAATGAGTATGATGATTTCTTCAAGGAATACCATGATGCAGGGTACTATACGATGTATATGCACGGAAATGAAGGTTCTTTCTGGAATAGAAATAATGTGTATGGACATTTGGATATTGATGAGCTTGACTTTATAGAAGCTTTTGATGCTGAAGATACATACTATATTAATGAGTGGGTTTCTGATGAATCACTATATATACAAGCTGTTGAAAAGTTTAAGAATGCAGCAGAAAAAACAGGAAAGCCTTTCTTTGCAAATGTTGTTGCTGCTTCATCTCATAATGCTTTTGACTTACCGGGACTAGATAATAAATACGACTATGTAGATATTGATGTTGGTGAATACAAAGGAATGTTTTTTGGTGATTATTTAGAAGCAGTAAACTATGCAGACAAGCAATTTGGTTTATTTATAGATAAGTTAAAAGAAGCAGGATTATACGATAATACTATAATAGCTGTATTTGGTGATCATTATGGAATGCAAATGTATAACTACGAAATGCTTGATTTTATCGAGGAAAAAGATCATAGATATAATACTGTAGAAACAGAGATTAATTACATAAATGTTCCAATGGTATATAGAATTCCAGGAATTGAACATATGGTAATTGATAAAACTGTTAGTAAGCTTGATATTAAGCCAACACTATGTTACTTAACTGGAAGCAAAGATGGTTTCTCTCTTGGAACAAATATGTTTGGCAGCAAAGATTTTGCTTGCTTAAATAATGGTGTTATTGTTACCGATGATTACTATTACAATGGATATTGGTATTATAGAAGTAATGGTGAACAAATAGATTTAGATAACATTGATGAGGAATTAAAGAATAAATTAAACTACTACATTGAATGTATGGAAAAAGAATTATCTATTTCTAATTCAGTAGTTCTAAATAACTTACTTAAATAACAAGATGTAAAATACTAACGAAAGGGATATTGCTATGGAAAATAATCAATTGATGAACCCAGAGCTAGAAGATGGTTTTGAGGAGAGCTTAGAGACCTCAATAAGACCGAAGATGTTAAATGAATATATTGGACAAACCAAAGTAAAGGAAAACATGAAAATTTATATTGAAGCTGCCAAGAAAAGAGGAGAGCAATTAGATCATGTTTTACTTTATGGTCCTCCTGGACTTGGTAAAACAACACTTGCAAATATAATTGCTAATGAGATGAATTCTGATATTAAAATAACATCTGGACCAGCTATAGAGAAAGCTGGAGATATTGCAGCTTTACTAACAAACATGAAAGAGAATGATGTATTATTCATTGACGAAATTCATAGATTAAATAAGAATGTTGAAGAGATATTATATCCTGCTTTGGAGGATTTTACATTAGATATTGTAATTGGAAAAGGTCCAACCGCAAAGTCAATTAGAATTGATTTACCCAAATTTACTTTAATTGGTGCAACAACTAAAGCGGGATCATTATCAACACCTCTTAGAGATAGATTTGGTATTGTAAATAGATTAGAGCTATATGAAGTTAATGATTTAAAACAAATAGTAAAAAGAACAGCTAAGATTTTAAATGTTAATATTGATGATAAATCAAGCGAAGAGATAGCAAGACGTTCAAGAGGAACACCAAGAATTGCAAATAGATTATTAAAAAGAGTAAGAGATTATGCTGCTGTTTTTTCTGATGATAATATTGATATTAAACTAACAAAGATTGCTCTAAACCGTCTAGAGATTGATGAACTTGGTTTAGATGAAATTGATAGAAAAATATTAGAAACAATGATTGAAAAATATAATGGTAGACCAGTGGGAATAGATGCATTAGCAACGACTGTTGGAGAGGAAGTAGATACTATAGAAGATGTATATGAACCATATTTAATACAAATTGGTTTTATATCAAGAACGATACGTGGAAGGGTACCATTACCTGCTGCGTATGCTCATATGGGCTATGAATATAAATAGATTGGAGAGAAATTAGTAATGAAAAAATTTGGCAATTTTATGTTTGCAATATGTATAATTTTATTAATTATAATAACTACAATTGTAAAGCCATTATCTAGTTTAGATGAAGTTTGGAATTTTAATATTGGTAGATGTATTGCAAATGGATTAATTCCATACAAAGACATTAGTATGGTTTCAACGCCACTTTTAGGATTTCTAATTTCCATACCATTAAGAATATTTGGACAAGAAATGTTTTATATTAGAATATTTGCCATTATTCTTGGTTTATTATGTTTTATAAGTATTTTTAGGATACTAAAGAAATTAGAGGTTAAGGAAGAAATAACAAAAATTATAGCTTTAATAATTATTGCATTACTTTGTAATTATATTTATGCAGAATATAATTTATTATCGCTATTTTTCATATTGCAGATTATATTACTTGAGATTAAAGTAATAAAAAGTAAAAGATGGGACAGATGGATTGTTGATTTAATAATTGGACTATTAGCAGGATTGATTATTTGCAGTAAACAATCTGTTGGTTTAGTAATAAGTTCAATAGCATTAGTAATTCCATTATTAAGGATAAATGAAAGAAAAGATATCTACAAAGGTTTTAGAAGCTTTATTATAAGATTTATAGGTGTACTTATACCAGTTGATATATTGTTATTCTATTTAAAACAAAATGGTGCCTATTATGATTTCTTAGATTATGCAATTTATGGGTTAAAGACATTTTCAAATTCTGTATCGTATAAGTACTTCTTCTTAAATTCGAATGATATGTATAAAATGTTTGTTATAGTTGTTCCACTTGTTGTTATTTTAACAATACTTGTAAATATCATTTTGAGATTCAAAAAGAAGAGCGATAGAACTGCTTTTACGATGGCATTATATAGCTTAGGAGCTTTTTCAATGACGTATCCAATTGCGGATGAATGGCATTTTTCAATAGCTGTTGTGCCTGGAATATTACTTTTGGTATATGTTTTAAAAGCTCTATTTAACAAAAGTAAACGCCTTAGAGAGATGAATCTTAAGTATATTTTAGAATTTATAAATATTTGTTCTATTTTTAGTATTTTAGTAGCAACAGTATGTATTGAATTTGTATATAGAGATACTTTAGGTATGACAACAAAGTATGATTATCAAAAGCATTTTAGATATATCAATTTTTCAGCATCAGTAAATAATACAATTAATGAGATTAATGAGTTTTCTGCAGTTAAAGAAAAGAAGGTATATATTTTAGATGCAACTGCTGCTGTTTATATGATTCCAATTGATAGATATAATAAAAATTATGACATGTTTTTATTAGGTAATCTTGGCGTAGGTGGAGAGCAATCAATAATCGAAAAAATCAAAAATGAAGATGCTTTATATTTAATTATGAAGGATGACAATAGTGTTAACTGGCAAAATCCAGCTGCTGTTAGATTATATATAAAAGAAAATATGGAGTATGTTGGAACAAAAGGCTACTTTGATATTTACCAAAATAAAACAGAAGATAATACAAAACAAGAATAAAAAGAGGTAGTATATGAAATTATTAATGCATACGTGCTGTGCTCCTTGTAGTGTATATTGTATTTCAGAACTTAGAAAGGAAGGGATTGAACCAACATTATATTGGTATAATCCAAATATACATCCATACAAAGAGTATGAAGCAAGAAGAGATTGTTTAAAAGTATATAGTGAAAAGATTAACATTGAAGCCATATTCGAAGATGAGTATGGCTTAGATGAGTTTTGCAAAAATGTTTCAAACAATATAGATGCTAGATGTGTTAATTATTGTTATCCAGTTAGACTTAAAAAAACTTTTGAATATGCAAAAGATCATGGATATACACATGTAACAACAACACTTTTATACAGCATATATCAAAAACATGATTTTATTAAGAGACTAATGGAACAATATAGCAAAGAATATGGAGTTGAATTTCTATATAGAGATTTTAGATTTGGATTCTGGGAAGGCCATGATAAAGCTGTAGAAGAAGGCTTATATATGCAAAAATATTGTGGATGTATCTACAGCGAAGAAGATAGATATGTTAAAAAGAAAAAGGATTCATTAAATTTACCTGAAGGATTTGAATGGAAAAGAGGAGACAAAAGATAAATGAAATTAAAAGATATTAAACTTGGTGTTGGTTTGTTTATTTTTACATGTGTAATATTACTAAGCTATATAGTAAAACACTTTTCAAATGATACATTTATGATTGTAAGATATGGTTATCAAGGATATGCAATTAATTATTCTTTTTTAGACGGAAGAGTTTTTATGGGATGTATTTCTTTAATTGCTGAAAAATTAAAACTACCAATTTTTACATATAATAGAATTCTAATGATTCTAGCTATTATTGTTTCTGTAATAGCTGTTATTAAGTTAAAAAACATAGTATTAAAATATAAAAAAGTAGAAAGCAAAACTGGCAAAGCCTTATTAATAATTGCTTGTTATTATACGATCTTTCATTTCTTTCATATTGTGAACTTATACTTTGCAGAGGGATTTGTTATGTCTTTAAGTGTATTGTTCTACATAATTGCTGCAGATATAATGGTTGATAATAAGAGATATTTTAAAACTTTTGTATTCCTTCTACTTGGAATATTTTCATACCAAGCAACGATATCAATGTTTTTTATATCTGTTATTTTATTCTCAATGTTGAAAGAAGAAAGCCTTAAAGAAATAATAATAAACTTTATAAAGGCAATTATTTTTGCGTTAATTGTTATTGGTATTAACTACTGTGAGATATTAATTGTTCAAAAAGTATTTGGAATAGAGCAAGAAAGAATTACAGGAACTCTATTCGAAAATATTACTTTATGTTTATATAATATTTGGGAAGTACTTGTGTTTACTGCTGATAAATTTCCAAAATATTTATTTTTAGCTTTTATTCTTATAATCGAGGTTTTAGTACAATATAATACATTTAGATATAATAAAAATAAAAAGGGTGAGAGATTTTTAATAGAGCAAATCTTCTTAGTTGTTTTTGGTATTGCAGTTAGCTTTATACCATCAATTTTGACATTAACAGCATTCTTTTCAGGAAGATTAAGATTTTCTATGGGAGCTACAATTGGTATATTGTTTATTCATATAATCACAAAATCTGATTTCGTAAACAATAAAAAAATCGGAAGTAAACTGTTAATATGTGTATTAATAGTTTATGCAATAACAAATTCTGTGAACTATGTGTATTTAACTCTATTAAATCAAAAAACAAATGAATTAGACGTAAGAGACGTATATGTATTAGATGAATACATTTCTGAATATGAGAAAGAAAACAATATTAAAGTAACGAAGATTGCGGTTATGCTTGAAGCAAATGATATGGGAAAATTTCATGATGAAGTAAAAACTAAGAGAAACAGTTTTGCGATTAGCACTCTAAGAGTAGAATGGTCTGTTGATGGATTTATTAACTATTATACTGGAAGAAATCTTGAAAGGTTAACAAGAACTTATGAAATGATAGAATTGTACGTTGAGAACCTTGATCAAACAAGGCACTATACATGTATAGGAGATACATTATATATAAGTGTATATCATTTCTAGATGATTTTAGGCAAAACAGTTGTGTTTATTTGAAAAATATGATACAATAGTCTTTACATAATTCTTTTTTGAAAGGAGATTATTAGAGTGGAATTTTTTGATAGGATTTATCTAGATAAAGAAAAGGATATTATCGTTAATTTATACAAAGAGAATGATGATGAACTAACTTATATTATAGAGACTCCAAATCATAAAACTGGTAACTTAATAACTAACTTAGCTAGAATTTGTAATGTCGAGACAGAAAAAGATGAAAACGACATGAAAATAATTAAGGGAACTATTCCGGCTGAAATAAATGTAGACAATGATGAAGTATATTGCTTTAGATTAGGTGGCATAAAAATTGCAAACATTTATGCTAACGGGGATGTATTTATTAAGGCTAAAATTCCGGCCATAAATAAAACTCTAATGTCTCAAACTAAGGAATATAAAATTCCTGTAGAGAAAACATTAATTAAAACATATATAAAGAAAAAAGAAAAATTTAGAACGGACTTACATACACATATTTTTGCAAACTTAAATTCAGATGATATTATAGCTCTTGGTGTTAAGCACCAAATTAAGTATTCAATGTATTACATTAAAAAGCTTGGATTAAAGCTTTCTGATAAACAAGCTAACAAATTATTCCAAGAAAGATGCGAAGTAGAGCGTAAATATATGTACGAAGATTTACCTGGAAAGAAATTAATCAGAAAAATTGATGATGAGACATATATTAACTTTGCGGATTTAATTCTAAACAATCCAAACGATGTTGAAGAAAATATTGCTAAGATAAGAAACAGCTTAGTTCTTATTAAAGATGGGCAAGCAGTTTTTACTAACTTAGAAAAATTATATTTATATAGATATGCATTCTTAAAAGGTAAACCAAGTGAAGATAGAATTGAAATTACTAAATCAAAGATTGAGCAAATAACAGATAAAGATGTTAAAAATAATCTTCTAAAGATGATGGAAGATTCTAAGAGCGAAGCATATAAGGATAATAGTTTATTACAAGATAAGATTTTATGGGTTGCTAGAGAATATCAAAAACAAGGTATTAACTATGCTGAAATTTCTGTTACTTGGATAGTTAGAAAAGGTGAAGAAGGTGCAAGAATCATGGGAGAATTACATGATATTCTTCCAAAAATAGAAGCGGAAACAGGAGTTAAACTAAGATTTTTAGGTGCTTTCAGTAGAACATTAATGACTGAACAACAATTAAAAGAAGGTCTTGATGCATTTAAAGTTGCGGCAAGAAGCCCTTATGTTGTTGGTAGTGATATAATCGGTGAAGAAGTAAATGATATTTATAAATTTAAACCAGTTATCAAAGAAATAGTAGAATATGCTGTTGAGCAAAATGATGGATTTACAGTTAAAATACATGCTGGTGAAAATGACAGTTTAAGATCAAATGTACAAAGATCAATAGACTGTATAGTAGAATCAGTTCCAAAGGGAAAGAAGATGCCTAGATGTAGATTAGGACATGGATTATATGGAATTGATACTGAAACGGAAGATGGTAGAAAGCTAATTAAGACAATGAAAAAAAACGGAGTTATTCTAGAATTCCAATTAACTTCTAATGTTAGATTAAATAACTTAACTGAAATAAGCTTACATCCATTAAAGAAATATTTAGCAAATGACGTTAACTGTGTTCAAGGATCTGATGGTTGTGGATTCTATGGAACAGATTGTATGGAAGAGCAAATGGCTCTAACAAACTTATTAAACCTTTCAAGCGAAGATTTAATGAAGATGAGAGCTGTTGAAGATAAATTAATGGCAGAGAATGAAAACTATTTTAAATTAAAAGAGCGCAAGTTTGAAGAATGGTTAAATGGTAGAAATATTAAGGACGCCATTTTAGAAGAGCAAGCTATTGAAATAGAGAAAAATAAAGATAGAGAATTTAAAATTGGTAAGGATACTGAGGTTGAATCTGAAGAAGTATTAAGAAGCAAAATAGTTAAATTACCAACTGACAAAGTTCCGGTAGTTATTGCTGGTGGAAGTTTCAACACATTAGGAAGAGAAACAGAAATTAGTCCAGATGGATTAAAGATGCTAAGAGAGCTAGTTCAAAAACTTGATAATGAAAAGACATACTTTGTAATTGGACATAAGATGCAAGGTTATGAAAAAGCTATTTTAGATATTAGTAAAGAGCTTGGAAAGAAATTCGAGATTGATGCTATTGTTCCAAAGAAAATAGATAAACAATTAGCTGAAGAATTATTGGAAAATAATTTAGATGGTGTTTGTATTTCAACAGAGTCTGAGGAGCTTGGTATTTACAAGAGCTTTAACTACGAAATATTTGAACGTAGACCATCTGTAGTAGTTGCATTTGATGGTAACTCTCCAGTATCAAATTTAGTACAAGAAGCTAAGAATGGTAAAGGTAAATCAAAGATTTATATCAATGATGATGTAGAAGCATTAAAGGAAAAAGCAAGTTACTTAGATGGATATATTACTAAATTTAATTTTGAGAACGAAGATTTAGTAAGTAAAATTAAAAACGATAATCCAGATATATTATCATAAATAAAAGAGCATGTATGAACATGCTCTTTATTTTTTTATGAATTGTAGAAAAAAATAATATGATATGTTTATAATTCGTGGAATGTGTGATAATATGTGAATGATGGAGGAAATATCTATGGAAGAAATAGTATTTGTAACACATAACAAAGGAAAGATAGCATCTGCTGAGAGAGCTTTGAAAGATGTTAAAGTAAAGATATTTGAATATGATTTAGATGAACCAAGAAGTGATGATATTAAATTTATTTCAAAACAAAAGGTAATGGAAGCATATGAGCTAGTTAAAACACCATGCATATCAATGGATAGTGGCTTTTGGATAGATGCATTAAATGGATTCCCAAGAGCTTTTGTTAATTTTTCTTTGGATACATTAGGGATAGATGGAATTTTAAAGTTAATGGAAGGTAAGGAGAATAGAGCTTGTAGATTTACAGAATGTTTATCATATTATGATGGAAAAGAATTACATCAATTTATGGGAAATCATGAAGGAGAAATATCTAAAGAAATACTTGGAAAAGATACGGATAAAAAATGGTCAGATTTATGGTATATATATAAGCCAAAAGGATATGATAAGACATTAGCAGAAATGTCTGATGAAGAAAGAGAAAATCGAATTAGATATGATTCAGTAAACTCTATGGATGTTTTTGCAGATTGGTATAAGAAACAAAACAATAAATAAAACTTAAAATAAAAAAGAAAGAATAAAAGTAAAAGAAAATAAAAGAATAAAAATATAATTATAACTCATACTAATACTAAATCAGGAGGTTTTAGTATGGATAATAATGTTAATGTTTTAGATGAGATTAATAAAGGCGCGACAATGGGCATGGATGCAATTAAATATGTTTATGATAAAGTTGGTGACTCTGTGTTCAAAAAAGTGCTAGATGGCGAATATCGTAAGTATAAAGAGGTGGCTGATAGAATAGCTGTTGAATATGACAAATATTCTATAAAAGAACCTCATACAACAAATGTTATGACAAAAGCTATGTCATGGTATGGTATTCAAATGAAAACAATGACAGATCAAAGTAATGAAAAGATTTCTGAACTATTAATTCAAGGAACTAACATGGGAATAATAGAAGGAGTTAGATTACAAAATCAAAATAAAGATGAAGATTTATCTCCAAATGTAAGACAAATATTAGACGATTTTGTTGCAATGCAAGAAGATAGTGTTGAGACATTAAAAAAATATTTATAAATTAATAAGAAGAATTATAATAAATAAAAAGGGCACCCATGAACAACATGGGTGCCCTTTGCGGAGAAATAAAGAGCTTACTCAAAACATCTTCTGAAAAACGGATCACGTACGTGAGCCGGTACAGCAAGGTTTGTGCGCTTTTTGTTTTCCGCATCGGCGGCAGATGAGTCAGGGGAATCCTTCGGTGCACCGTTAGGATATTTTTTCTTCTTCATCTGCTGATAGGCATTGGCAACACGATGATTCATATCGCAATTGCACTCCTTTCAAATAGTATTTTGGATAGCCAACGCCTATTATAACATTATGTTGCCTAAAAATCAAATTATCGTTTTTATTAGACAAAAGATACATATAGAGATATAATTAAAACACTTAAATTAAGGAGGAGTTATATGAAATTAGGAGTTGCATTTGCTGGAGGCGGATTAAAAGGTGTTGCATATATTGGAGCACTAAGAGCTTTTGAAGAATTAGGAATTAAATTTGATTATATGTCTGGAACAAGCTCTGGATCAATGACAACAGCATTATATGCAGCTGGTTTTTCTTGTGATGAGATAAAAGACTTAATATATAAATCATATAAAAAATTAACAAAGATTGAAAAAAGACCAATCATAACATCTGTTGGGTCGTACTTAACGAGCAAAAAGTTAAAATTAAAAGGACTAATACCAGGAGAAAGACTAGAGAATTTTATTCAAGAAAATACAGAGAAGAAAGGTTGTAAATTAATATCTGATGTTAAAATACCACTTGCAATAGCAACTGTTGATACAATTTCAACAAAGGAATGTATATTTTTATCTAAAGATTTTGGACTAGAGAATGGGGAAGTTGATTATCTATATGATATTCCAATAGGTAAAGTTGTTAGATCTAGCATGGCATTTCCGGGAATATTTACAACAAGCACTATTGGAAAATATAATTTTATAGATGGAGGAACAAGGGATAATTTACCAGTTAAAGTACTAAAAGATATGGGAGCAGATATAACAATTGGTTTAAGTTTTAAATTGGATGATTATGATGCAAAGGATGAAAATGTACTTGGAATCATATTAAGAACCGTTGATATATTCTCATTAAAAGACGTAAGAGCCGCTCAAAAAGAGGCTGACCTTGCAATTGAAATTGATGCAAGAGGTACAAGTTTAATGGTAATTGACGATGTTGATAAGTGTATTGATATTGGATATAGAGCAATAATGGATAACAAAGATAGAATATTAGAAGTAATAAATAAGACTATATAGCCAAGCTATATAGTCTTAAATTTTTTTATCATTATAAATTATTATTAATTATTATTAATTATTTTTTACAGTAATACTAACTTCATTCTTTTCTAGGAAAAATACTAACTCATCAATATTCTCAATTAGGTCACGCATAGATAAAGAATTCAAATCATCAATTACACTATTTAAATATTTACTTTTTGTTTTATCAGGCATTACCCTTGCTTGCTTTTTGAATGCTTCTACTTGATAGATAATACCTTTTGAAGTTTTTGTTGGAGATAATAGATTAGTTGATGCAACTAACATAAGTTCCTTCATTTGCTTATTTATATCTAATTTATTTATTTCTAAAATCAATCCATTAATATATTTTTTTGAAAGCATATTGCTTGCATTATTCATTATAAAAAGTTGTTTATTCATATAAACCTCCTTCTAGTTTACATATTATATCATATATTAAAACCAATAGTAAATAGGATGACTATAAATAATTGATTTTTCAAGGAAAAAGTGTAATTAATCATTTATAAATATAAAATGTATTATTTAATCTTGAAAAAATAAATAAAAGCATATATAATGAAGACACAGCATTACAAAACAAAAGATACTAGGAAGGAGTGGTTTTTATGAACATAAAAATAACAGGAAAAGAGTTAAAAGCAACAGAAGCAATTAAAGAGTATGTTGAGAAAAAGTGTGAAAGACTACAAAAATATACAGATGACGAAATAGATGTAAGAGCAACAATCAAAACAGAAGGTAAAGATCAAGTTGCTGAAATATCTGCTAATATAAATGGAAACTTTTATAGAGCAGTAACAGAGAAAAATGATTTATATGCATCTATAGATAAAGATATCGATATCATAGAAGGACAAATCAGAAAAACTAAGGCTAAGAAAGAAAAACAAATAACATCTGGATCTATTAAAGAGCAAGATATTATTTCTTTCAACGAAGCTAGCCATGAAGTTGAAAAAGAAGTACTAAAAACAACATATTATGAGGTAAGACCAACAGCAGTTGAAGATGCTAAATTAAAATTAATGGAATCAAATAATATGTTCTTAACATTTGTAAATGCTGACACAAACAAAGTTAATGTTATATTTAAATTAAAAGATGGAGTTAACTTTGGATTGGTTGAACCAGAATAAAATATAATTTAATAAGAAAATTAAAAGAGGATGCAGAGCATCCTCTTTTATGCGTTTGTATGAATTATAGCTTGAAAGATGACATAAATTATGGTACAATAAAAGGTACAATCCAAATAATTCTGTAGAAAGGGTGTTCAAAATGTTGAGATTCTTGGTAATCTTGGTCCTTGGGGTAATTGGTCTACTGGTTGTGTTCGTAGTCGGATGTCTTGTCTATGGTACAATAAGGGCTAAAACCCTAAAGTACCAGGTTGTCACGATAGAGGGGAAAGTTGTCCGGAAGGAATTCAATGGTGATGAAGTCTTCAAGATTGGAGAAAAAATTCACCGTGTTCCGATGGAGGATGAGTACCTTGTGTTTGTTCAGGTTGACGGAGGAAAAGAAATCGAAATTGACGATGCCGACTTGTTTGACAGAGTTAATGTCGGTGAGACAATCGAGCTTGAACAGCACCGTGGCTACGACAAGAAAGGAACAGTCCGGCATGAATACTATGAGCCGGTCAAGTGAATCCCGCGCCACAACGATTTGTTTCGTTGTGGCGTAACTTTATTAAAAAAGAATTGATAAAAGCATTAATATAGAGTATAATATCATAGTAAATTACATATGGGGCTGTAACGGTTTCGACAGTAATTTAGAAATATAAATAGCGAGTAGTGGATGGTTGCTTTGGCCACTTAAAAAAAGCAAAATAAATATAAACGCTAATAACGAATTAGCTTACGCTGCCTAATTAGTGCGGCGCGTCTTTTCTATAATTCCCACGTTATAGAATAAGGCGTCGATTTAGTGGGAAACGAAGCTATTTCATGCTATGGAAATAGTGGGTATTTTAAATAGCTACAGTACAAATAAGCTTGTTTGTTAACTAGTTTGTATTGGAATTTTTGATAACAAACTGCACTCGGAGAAGTTTATATGGAAGAGTTATTGGACAGGAGTTCGATTCTCCTCAGCTCCACCAATTAAACCAACTTTAAGTTGGTTTTTATTATGCTCTGAAATGTTTACATAAGTTGACAAAAAAGGCATTATATGATACAATGAACTTCGGTTTTTTAGAGAAATAGCGATTTTTTATAGACATATAGGACAAAAATTGATAGATATATTTACTTTTTATGGTAATTAATGATATAATACCGGATAAGGTATAAGTTTGACGGAAGGAGGGTCTTAATGAAAATAGTTGGAATTAGTGGCGGTTCGGGAGCTGGAAAGACAACTGTTTCAAGAGGCTTAGCAGAAAGATTACCTAATGCAATATTCATAGATGCAGATCCATTCTTTAGAGAAGCAACAGATAGATTAGAAGATGAGATATTCGCTAAAATCGGAATGGTTAAAGAAGAAGGAAGAATTAACCAGAATTATTTCTTTGCTTCAAAAGATGCTATGGATGGTTGGATTGAGGTCGTAAAAGACTATGTTAGTAAGAGGATTGCAGAGGCTGTTACTAAACTAGGTGCGGGTAAAGATTTTGTTATAGTTGATTGGTGTTATTTACCAATGTGTGATTATTTTTACAACTGTGATTTAACATTATGTATAAAAGCTGATTATCAAACCAGATATGATAGATTAGCTAGTCGTATGAAGACTGTTAAGGCGTATTCAGTTAAGACAGGTCCTTCATTTTTCGAATATGAACCAAAAGCTTTTGCAAATAGAGTTGAGTTTTCAGCAATTGATGAATATGGTTATCAATCAGACTATGTGATTGAAAACGATAGTGATTTAGAAAGCTTATATGGACTTATTGGAATAATTGCAACAAATCTTATGGAGATGAGTGATCCCAATAAAAATATTACAGAAATCCAAACACGTAACACCACTCCAAAACTTGCAAGACCTAGATATAAGAAACCTATCGTTGTATCAAGAAAAGGTGAGGTAGTTATACCATCTACATCATTCTATCCAACACAACCTTCAGATCCAAGAAAAGTAGTTGGAAGATTCTTTGAGTATAGATAATAAAATAAATAATTAATAAAAGCTGTTTACTACTTGTAAACAGCTTTTTATTTTATAAAAATACTAAAAATATATTGCTAAAAATATGAAATATTGATAAAACTAAATTAGCAGATTAGAAAAAAATAGACCAATAACAAAGGAGGAGTATACATGAAAGTAACAAATATTCAAGCACTAGAAAATATTGCAAAAGAAGTTAGAAGAGGTATTATCGAGGAAGTATATTCAGCAAATTCAGGACATCCAGGAGGATCTCTTTCATGTGCAGATATATTAACGGTATTATATTTTAACCAAATGAACATTAATCCTAAAGATCCAAAAGCTGAAGGAAGAGATAGACTTGTTTTATCGAAAGGACATTGTTCACCAGCTTTATATGCTGTACTTGCAAGAAAAGGTTATTTTGATAAAAAAGAATTAACTGGATTTAGAAAATTAGGAAGTAAATTACAAGGACATCCAGATATGAATAAAGTTCCTGGTGTTGATAGTAGCTCTGGATCTCTTGGACAAGGACTTTCTATAGCTAATGGAATGGCATTAAATTCAAAAATGAAAAGTTTAGGATATAGAGTATACTGTGTGCTTGGTGACGGAGAAATTGAAGAAGGTCAAGTATGGGAAGCAGCTATGACTGCAAGTAAATATAAACTAGACAATTTATGTGTCATTGTAGATAATAACAATTTACAAATAGATGGAACCATTAAAGATGTAAAAGGTCTTGATGATATTGAAGGTAAGTTTGAAAAGTTTGGATTTAATGTATTAATTGCAAATGGAAACGATATAAAAGCTCTAATAAAAGCGTTTGATAAAGCTAAAACAAAGAAGGGAAAACCAACAGCTATTATCGCTATAACAACTAAAGGAAAAGGTGTTTCTTATATGGAAGACAAGGCTGAATGGCATGGAAAAGCTCCAAATGAAGAGCAATATAAACAAGCAATGGAAGAGCTTAAAAAGTAGATGGACTTTTATTAAGAAGGGAAGATTATTATGGATATTGAAAATAAAAAAGCAACAAGACAAAGCTATGGAGAAGCTTTAGTTGATCTTGGTAAAAAGAATAAAAATGTTGTTGTACTAGATGCTGATTTATCTACAGCTACAAAGACAAATATGTTTGCAAAAGAATTCCCAGATCGTTTTTTTGATATTGGTATTTCTGAACAAGATATGATTGGAACTGCTGCTGGACTTGCTACGTGTGGGAATATACCATATGCAAGTACATTTGCAGTATTTGCTGCTGGTAGAGCATATGATCAAATAAGAAATGGTGTATGTTATCCAAACCTAAATGTTAAAATCTGTGCAACTCATGCTGGAATTACAGTTGGAGAAGATGGTGCGACACATCAAATGCTAGAAGATATCGGTATCATGAGAGGGTTACCTAACATGACTGTACTTAGTCCATCTGATGACATTCAAACAAAATGGATGATAAAGGAAGCCGCAAAGATTAAAGGACCGGTATATATAAGATTATCTAGACTTGCAACACCTGTTATATATGATGCAAAAGATAAGTTCTCTATCGGGAAAGCTGTTCAAATCGGAAAAGGAACTGATGGAACAATTTTTGCAACTGGTGATGTTGTTGCTGAAGCAATCAAAGCAAAAGATTTACTTGAGAAAAAAGGTAAATATGTTAGAGTTATAGATATGCACACAATAAAACCAATTGATGATAAGACAATCATTAAATGTGCTGAAGAAACAGATAAACTATTATCTGTTGAAGACCATAATATAATTGGTGGTCTAGGCTCTGCTATTTCAGAAGTATTATCAGACAAGTGTCCTAAAAAGCTAATAAGATTAGGAATAAAAGATACATTTGGTAAATCTGGAAAAGCTGAAGAGTTAATTAAGCATTTTAAATTAGATGCTAAATCAATTGCTGATGCATTTATGCAAAAATAAATAATATAATTTAAAGTTATAACTGAGATACTAGAATGTATTATACATAATACATTGGCGATGCTATAATATAATTAATCAAAGAGTATAACATGCTATACCTTGAAGAAGTATGAAATCTTCTGGAGGTAGCATGTAACCTCCGGAAAAAAGTTTTGAGGAGGAATACCAATGAAACAGACCAAGAAAGAGATCATTCATCAGGCATTTATCACCGGCAGTGAAGTAACTATCATTATGACGAGCGGAAGAGTATTCGAACACAAGCAAATAGCAGACTACAGTGTGTTTGGAGTACTGACAACAGATCGGCTTTACATTGTTTGGGGAGGTATTTGCACAGTAATCATCTGGTCATGAATGACAAAAGGAATCCACAATAAAATGTGGATTCCTTTTATATTTTTAGTAGATTACATAAATTGACAAAATGCTTATTTTATAATATAATTTGGACATATTATTTATGGTTCCCTCAAGCTGTAGACGCATTTACAAAAAGAGGGATTTTTTTCATAATATATGAGATGTTATATATTTACAGAAAATGTATAATTATGATAAAATATGTACCGAAGGAAGAGAGTTTTATGCCCAAATTTTTTGTTAAAAATGATCAATTAGAAAACGATAAAATTACAATTCTTGGTGAAGATGTAAAGCATATTTCAAATGTTCTTAGAATGAAAGCCAATGATGTTATTCAAGTGTGTAATACAGATACACAAATTAACTACAATGTGCAATTAAAATCTTTTGAAAAAGATAAGGTTATAGGAATAATAACAGAAACGATTGCGTCAGAAGCTGAATCTAATATTAATCTTAAAATATTTCAAGGAATACCAAAATCAGACAAGATGGAACTTATTATTCAAAAGTCAACTGAACTTGGTGTAAAAGAATTTATTCCGGTTGATATGGAAAGATGTGTTTCTAAAATAAGTGGAAAAGACGAAGCTAAAAAGATTGATAGATGGCAAAAGATTGCAGAAGTTGCAGCTAAACAATCTGGTAGAGATATGATTCCAAATGTGGGTAATGTTATGACTGTGAAACAAGTATGTAGTACAGTTTGTGAATTAGATATGCTTATTGTTCCATATGAGAGAGCTGAAGGGTATTCGTTTAAAGATGCAGTTGAAGAGCTTAAAGCTGAAAATAAAGAGAATGTATCTATTGGAATTGTAATTGGGCCAGAAGGTGGGTTTGAATCTTCGGAAATAGAATTATTAAAAGAATCAGGGGCAAAGATTGTTACACTAGGAAAGAGAATATTAAGAACTGAGACAGTAGCATTAGCTATGTCAAGTGTTATTATGTATGAACTTGGAGGTAGTATTTAATTGGAAAAGAAAGTAGAAAATAAGAAGGGTAAAAAAGTTGTAGAAGAAGAAGTTAAAAATACAGCAAAGAAAGTAGCTAAAAAAGTAACAACGGAAAAATCAAAAGTTGAAAAAGAAACTAAAACAGTTAAAGCTGCAGATAAAAAAGAAACTACTGCAAAGAAGAAAAGTAGTACTGCACCAACAAGTACTAAAGCTTCAAGTAAGAAAGTGGAAGCAAAGGCTGCAGAGGTTAAGAAAACACCTGCTAAAAAGGTAGCAACTAAAACTACTGATACAGTTAAGAAGCAAGAAAAGAAGAATGCTGAAGAAGGAAAGAAAGTGGCAGACAAAGCAAAGACAGCAACAGCTAAAACAAAGACAGCAGCTACTTCTACAAAGAAAGCAACTCCAAAAGCTTCAAGCAAGGCTTCTGAAAAAGCAGCTAGTGTTAAAGAGAGAATATCTAAAGAAGTTGAAAAAGCTTCAAGTGAGAAATCTGGACAAATTAAGATTAATAAAAAAGTAAAAGAAGATGCAGGAAAGAGCACAAGTACTAAGAAGGTAGCAGCAAATACTTCTGCAAAAAAGACTTCAAATAAAGAAGTTAAGGAAGAAAAGGAAGTAAAAGCTGAAAAAAATAAAAAAAGTAAAGCTAAAGATGATAAATCAAAGGAAAAGAAGGCTAAAACAAAGCAAGAAAAAATATTCGATGATGATGAGAAAAAATCAGACGAATATGGTAAAGACTTAAACATTAATTTTTTAGAAGACGAGCCTGAGGAAAACTTTGATATAAAAGATTTAGATAAAAAATTAAAAGAGCGTAAGAAAGTATCTAAACAAGAAGGTGCTTCTATATTTAAGAATTCGTTCTATAATTTAATTTTTGCTGGAGTATTTATATTATTCTTAGTATTTTGTAATTATGGATTTTTCAACATCGAGAAAAATGCTATGATAAAGAATATTAACTTATTCTCATTCATGTTTTTAGGTGTATCAATTATGCTTATAGAAACAGCTTATAAAGAAGATAAGATAACAAAATGTATAAATGGTATTGAAGCAATTCTTATGGGAATATTAACATTATTCTTACCTATGGTTCTTCAAATTTATACAAATAATTTTAGAAAAGTGTTATTAATTTCTGGAATTGTTATTTTAGTATATTACATAGTAAAATCAATTGTTGCTTTTTTCTTAAACAAAAGAAATCTTTTAATTGATAAAGATGATATTGTTAAAGAGAAAAAAGATGAAGATGAAATTGAAGACGAAGAAGAATATGACGATTAAAGGAGCGGATGCTAAATGATAAGCATGACAGGATATGGAAAAAGCAAACTTGAAATAAATGGAAGAAGTTATAGTGTTGAAATTAAGAGTGTTAACTATAGATATTGTGATATTAGTGTTAGACTTCCAAGAAATATTAGTTTTTATGAGAATGATATTAAAAAGCTTATTTCAAGCAAAGTTTCTAGAGGGAAAATAGATGTATTCGTTGAATACACAAACTATACAAACGAAGGTAAAGATGTAGTTATTAATAAAGATTTAGCTAAGCTTTATATTAAAGAGCTTAAGAAACTTGCTCAAGAAGAAAACTTAAGCGATACAATCAGAATTACTGAGATAACAAAAATGCCAGATGTATTACAATTAAAGAATAATGAAGGCGAGAATGATGTAATTTTAAATGAGTTATCTGAGTGTGTAAACGAAGCTGTTAATAACTTCGTTGAGATGAGAACTGTTGAAGGAAATAAAATCAAAGTTGATTTACAAAATAGATTAGATAATATCAAGAAGCTTGTTGCTGATATTTCTAAAAATTCTACTGGACTTATCGAGGAATATGTAGTAAAATTGGGAGAAAGAATTAAAGAAATATTAAAGAGCGACGTTGTTGATGAAACAAGGTTAGCACAAGAAATTGTAATATTTGCTGATAAATCTTCTGTTGAAGAGGAGCTTACAAGACTAGATAGCCATATACATCAATTTGAGAAACTTATCAATGAAGAAGGTGCTATTGGTAAGAAGCTTGATTTTATAATTCAAGAGATGAATAGAGAAGCTAATACAACAGCTTCTAAATCAGTTAAACTAGAAATAACAAATGATGTAATTGAAATAAAAACAGAGCTTGAAGACATTAGAGAGCAAATTCAAAATATTGAGTAAAAGAAAATAAAAAGAAAGAGGGATTAATAATGATAGTTAAACCAAGTGTTGCAGATTTATTAAAAAGATCAAAAAACAGATTTGAGCTTGTTATTGCTACATCAAAAAGAGCAAGAAAGATAGCTCAAGGAGAAGAGCCTTTAGTTGTAACAAAGGAAGAAGCTCCAGTTACAATCGCTGCTGAAGAAATTGCAGAGGGAAAGGTGAAGATATGTTAGTTATTTTATCAGGTGTGTCTGGATCTGGAAAAGATACCATAAAGAAAGCTTTAATTAGTAAATTAGATAATGTTGAAAGTTTACCTTCATATACATCTAGAGCTCCTAGAGAAGGTGAAGTTCCTGGTCAAATCTATAATTTCGTTTCTAAAGAAGAATTTGAAAAGATGATTTCTAATAACGAATTCTATGAGTACAACGTACATCATGAGAATTATTATGGAACATCTAGAGTTCTTATGAACGAAAAGATTAAAGAGGGAAAAGTAATTGTAAAAGATATTGATGTTAATGGTACGGAGAATTTAGTTAAGCTACTTGGAAATGATACAAAGGTTGTTACTATATTCTTAAAGGTTCCAAAAGATGTATTAGAGAAACGTCTTTTAAATAGAATGGGTGATAAACCTGACTATAAAGAAATTACTTTACGTCTTAACAGATACGATTATGAAAATTCTAGAATCGGTATGTATGATTACGTTATAAAGAATAATGATTTAGACAAATCAATTAATGTTATTACTGAAATCATAAATAGCGAATTAAAAACAGAAAATCCTGAATTTTAATTAGTGTAGAAGCGGATGGCTCTATTACGGGCCATCTGTTTGATTTAAAAAAATTTAAAAAAGTGTTGACATTTCTTATTGAATGGATTAAAATAACAATTGTTCTAAATAAAGGACATCTTTCGCAGGTGTAGTTCAATGGTAGAATTCCAGCCTTCCAAGCTGGCTATGCGGGTTCGATTCCCGCTACCTGCTCCATACAAATCTTAAATAAAAGAACAACACTTGCAGGTGTAGTTCAATGGTAGAATTCCAGCCTTCCAAGCTGGCTATGCGGGTTCGATTCCCGCTACCTGCTCCACGAATTGTCATTGTGCTAGATTAGTCTAGTACAGTGGCTTTTTTCATATATAAGAGCATTGAAAAATGATATAAAAATGAGTATAATAATCATGTACTAAACAAGAAGGATTGAAATATGAGAGATTTAAATAATAATCTAAAGAAAAGTATAATTAATTATAATAAATTATCTAATTTTGGATTCTCGGAAGAAAAAGGAGTATATTTATATAAAGAGCTTATACTAGAGGGTGAGTTTGAAGTACAGATATTTATAGAGAATGATAAAAAGTATTCTAAAGTAATAGATATAGAAAGTAATGAAGAATATGCTCTGGTAGATATAGAAGATGCTGTTGGGGAATTTATTGGAACAGTAAGATATGAATATGATAAAGTAATTAATAGATTTATAGAAGAATGTACTAAGAAAGAAATATTTAAAGCAAAGCAGTCTAAAGAATTAATAAAGTATATCAAAGAAAAGTATGGTGATGAGCTTGAGTTTCTTTGGGAAAAGTTTGATGATAACGGAATCTGGAGATGTAAGAAAAACAATAAATGGTATGCAACGTTATTCACCGTATCTGGTGATAAATTGGGGATAAACAGCAGTAAAATAATAGAAGTATCCAATGTAATGTATGAAAAAGATAAAGTACAAGAGATCATAGACAACAAAACAATATTTCCAGCATATCACATGAATAAAAGAAGTTGGATTACAATTAAATTAGATGATGAAATAAATATGGAAACAGTATATGAGCTAATAGATAATAGCTATGAAATATGTAATAATAAGCATTAGGAGGAATAGAAATGGAAAATTACGTACATAAGGTTCAATATTATGAAACAGATAGAATGGGAATTACTCATCATTCTAACTATATTAGATGGATGGAAGAAGCAAGAGTAGAATTCTTAAATAAAAGAGATTGTGGATATTCTGAGGTTGAGAAAATGGGATTTGTATCACCAGTTCTTGGAATAGAATGTAATTATAAAAAGACTACTACATTTGAAGATGAAGTAGAGATAGAGATTAAACTTGCAGAGTATAACTCAGTTAAAATGGTATATGAATATACTATGAAAAATAAAGCAACGGGAGATCTAGTGTTCACAGGAAAATCAAGTCATTGTTTTTTAAACAAAGAGGGAAGACCAGTTAATTTAAAGAAAGTTGTTCCTGAAATGGATGAAAGATTATATAAAGTAATAGGGGAATAATTATGATGAAAAAAGTTTTAGGATTAGCAATAGTTATTATAATTTTACTAGGTACAATGTGCACCTTGGTTGGATGTGGAAAGAAAGAAAAACAAAAAATTGTATATGCTAGCATAGTTGCTGGAAATGAAACAAATTCTCAAGCCCTAAATACAAAACTTTTTCAAACATACGAACAAATAATAAACTCAAGAGCTATTAAAAGTGTAATTGAAGATAAATATGGAAGCGTTGGAGATATAGAGCTTGAATATGTTGAAGATACAGAAATGATTAAAGTTATTTATGTATGTGATGATCATACTGATGATGAGTGTATTAATCTAGTAAATGATTGGATAGCTGAATTTACACGTAGGGTAAATGAACTATACAATATTAATGACATCCGTATTGTTGACGAGCCTCAAATAACAACTAGAACTGTAAAAAAATAGTAAAAATATATTTAAGACCAAAGTTATATTAAAATTGATATAATTTTGGTCTTATATTATAATATAAACAGATACAAATACAAAAGAAAATATTATATAAACAAAGGAGGATTACTATGGATAATATGGAAAATAACGGAAATTTGGTAGGTAAGTTTACCAAAAAGTTTATTATCAATTATGTTGTTAGTATATTGTTGTTAGGGGTTGTAGCTTATGTTTTAGTTGCCATTCTTTCAGCATTCATATCACAAAAAATAATAAGTATAATTAATTTTGCAATATCTACATTAGTACTTTGGAAAGTTGGTATTACTAGTGTAGACATGAGTTTATTTGAGGCTAAGATAGATTCAAACGATGTAAAGGCTGTAAGAAAAAATATTTACATATTCTTTTTCGTATTAATTGCAATAAACATTTTATTAACATCTTTTTCGAATATTATTGATGTTGGATTTAAACGATTAACTCTTAATGCAGCACTTATTAGTATACTTATAAATTGTGGAGCAAATGCCATCCAATATGTAGCACTTATGTTTATATGCAAAAATAGATTAAATCAAAAAGTACTAGGAGAACCCTCACATAATATGCTATATTTGATAATATTATTGATTGGTTTAGTAGTTATTAGTTGTGGAGTATTTTTAATTCCAGATAGTAATGATTTATTAGATGAAGAAAATGCTGCTATGGCGGAAAAGTATAAGGACGAAGATTGGGAAAAAATAGAAAAAAGTTATAGTTCAAATGAGGATTCTGGTGTAATTAATATAAATGTAAGCTTAGGACACTCTGAAAGAGGTGTAGTAAAAGAATATAAAGTCATTAGAATTGTATGTACTGCGTATAACAAAAATAATGGTAAGCTTCTAGGAAAAGTAGAAAAATATTATGAAGATGTTGAATTAGAAGATAATCATCTATCATTTAAGAAAAAATTTGCAATAGAATGTAACAATAAGTTTATAGGAAGTGATTATGATCTTGAAGTAGAGGCATATGGCGTTAGAAAATAATAGTGGAAACTGAGAAGAATATCTTATTATATAAATTTGTGGCCTGTGGAAATATCAATTTTCCACAGGTCTGTTCTTACCCTTAAAGTTAACAATAACCAGGATTTTATACGTGAGTTGATAAAATCCTGGTTTTATAATATAATATATATATGTGCGGGTATAATTTAGTGGTAGAATGTCATGCTTCCGACCTGATAGCGCGAGTTCGATTCTCGCTACCCGCTCCAAATATATAAGGAATTTTAATATATGAGAAGAATTAGTGGATATGATAGATAATAAAAAGTGCAGTTAGTCTGCACTTTTTATTTTTGGGCAAAGCAATACATATTTGAAATTTTACATAAAATGGAGTATAATATAAGGTACACATGAGCTATGGCTCTTGTATGTATATTTCATGAGGCTAAAAATTAAAAAACAACGGAGGGTACTATCATGAAAAAGATTAATTGTTTGTATGTGGAACGCAAGGATAATCAGATTCACATCTATGGTGCACACACGCAGCACGGTGTGAGAGAGGTTGAGGTGCTGAGAAGTACGATGGATATGCCGAATATAGGTATCAACCTGTTTGGCTCCAAGTATACTCTCGAGTATCTGAGAACGAAGCTTGCCGAGCATCCGACACACAACTATGTCTTTGCAATTTCTGAGGACGTGGTGACGTGGCCGGCACCCAATGACATCTTTGTGGATTCTACAGCAGCTTAATCAACGTGAAAGGCGGGGGATGCATTATGCAACCTCCGTCTATTCAACTCTTTAATTGACTTTTTTATGTTAAGTATTGTATAATAATCGTATGGGATTTTACCCAATTCTATACAAACACGATTAGGAGGTGCTTTTCATGAAGTATTCGCTTGAGGATACTGCAGAGAGACAGAAGGAGCGGCAGCATCGTAAGAATATGCGAACCGTTCATCGCCATCTAGCATTGTTTCCCAAGACTTGCTGCACATGTGGACGTGAATTTCAGTTCGAGGTAGGGTACAGAGTTCGTATCAGTTGTGCCTTTGTCGTTCTGATTAACGATTTCTGCAACGACTGTGCTGCTTCTAGGGAGGATGCTTGCCATCAGTTTTATGAAAGTGAAGCTGTTGGTGCCTGATTATTTGTTTGTGGCCTGCGGGAGGAGTTTATTCTTCCGTGGGTCTTTTCTTTTTAATAATAGAAAGATAGTAAAAGGGGCGGTGATTCATTGAATCATCGCCCCAGTTGCTTGGGAATTGTACTTGTGATTATTTAGAATATTCGTTGTCACCAATCTTAACGTGGTTCATTCTGTCTTCGCTGATATCCGTCAAACCGATAATCTGCGCCTCGATACCAAACTTGGCAGCGCTGTGCATTACCTTCTTTGCTTCCTCGATAGTTCTTACATAGATTTCCATGCCGATACCCATGTTGAAAGTACGGAACATGTAATAATCGTCAATGTCGTTGATATCCTGGATTGCTCTGAAAATTGCCGGTGTCTGGATATTCAGAACATCATCCTTGATGTAGGTGATACCTTCACCGAAGTTAATCGATTTTGTAAGTCCGCCGCCAGAGCAGTGAATGATTCCAGTAACATGAACACCACTTGAGAGAATGTCACGTACAACCGGAACATAACTTCTCGTCGGAGAAAGAATTGCTTCTGCGATTGTGAGAGATGTTCCCTCAAGCTTATCCTCCAAACGATATACTCCGTGATATAGATCGTTTGGGTCAATTGTGGGATCCATTGTCTCCGGATACTTACGATAATCCTCGCAGAGCAGGGAATGAATTGCCAATGTAAGGCCGTTACTGCGAATACCAGAGTTTTCTTTGTCCTCGTAAAGACATTTGCCGGCCGATGAAAGTCCAACAATGTAGTTCTTCGGTTCGATGTGACTGCAGTCGATAATATCACTTCTCAGAATGGTTGCAGTAGCTGTTACGTCGATTCCCATTGTCGTTGTGTAGGAACCAACATCAGCTGTTTCGCCGCCGGTATTGTGAAGCTTAATTCCGAGAGCTTTCATCTTATCAAAATACATTGTATAACCTTGAATGACTTTGGCGATTGCCTCGTCATCAACATTTCCAGCATTACGTGCAATATGATTACTGATAAAGAATTCGTCGGTCACACCAACGCATGCCATATCATCAGTATTCATAACAATTGCGTCCTGAGCAAGTCCGTAAAGAAATTCGTCAGTGATGCCTTCCTTCATTGCCAGATAGGCCACGTTGCTCTTTGTACCAACACCATCGGCGTGGATAACCTGAGCAAACAGGTCTACGGTTGTAGCAGGAAGTACCTTTCTGAGTTCCTGTGACATAGGAACAATCTGGCAGAATGCCCCGGGGTAGAGCCCCTTAGACATGTTCTTTGTCGCCCGGTGAACGCCCTTCTTTGTAGAAGAGACACCCAGAACGGCATACGGGTCACGAGTTTGCGGTTTTCCCATTGTTTGTTTACCTCCTTTAGTGTAATAGAGATATTGCCTACTTGTATAGGTACTAGACCATACACAAAGCGATTATAACAAGGCTATGTAATCTTGTCAATTAAAAATAAAATTTATTGTTAATTTTACATAAATGTGATATAATGATCCGTGCTGGAGTAAAACTCTTGCAAATACGCACCCTAGGGAAGGAGTACAGACATGAGTTACATTAGTGAGCTCAGACAGTTGGTAGGACACAGACCCCTCCAGCTGCCAGGCACAGGAGTGCTTGTCTGGCGCATGAATCAGGAAGACGAAGTCGAGATTCTTCTTCAACTTAGAAGTGACCACAATAAATGGGGTCTTCTTGGTGGTGGAATCGAACTTGATGAGTCTTATGAGGAATGTGCGGTACGAGAACTGTATCAGGAGTCTGGTCTGATTGCTTCTAAAGAGAAGCTTAAGCTCCTGAAAGTCTATGCCGGAAAGAAGCATGTAACAGTGCATCCAAATGGCGACATCGTTTATCATACGGTTGTCTTGTACAGCCTGAGATACGATGAGACTCAGTTCGATGAGGAGGCGAAGATCTCTTCTGAGACTATACGTCTTGGTTGGTTATCTTTGCCAGAAATCAGGGCCCTGTTGGAAGACGGAGAGGAAGCAACTCATTTCTTCCCTAATAATGTTCCTATCATCCGGGACGTTATTAATGTATATTTTGCGGACGGCTGTCCACAGATATAATGGATGACCCCGGTGAAAGCCGGGGAATCCTTTTTTATAAGATATTCAAGTAGGCGTTAGCCTACTTTTTTGTTTATGGCAAATTGTTAAAAAATATATTTTTTTAGAAAAAAGATGACAAATCAATAATAAATGATATAATGCAATTGCATATCCTTATATGCAATATTTTGATTAGGAGGTACTTGTTATTATGCCAGAAGTAGCAAAGAGGGCAGTTATCCATTGGGAGAGAATGCCCGGAACGGTGCATGCATTCCATGCAAGAAAATTTCACGATGATAAAGAGGGAATCAAAAAGGACAGAGCAGATGTAGAGGCTCTTGAAAGAGCTTTGAACAAAGCTGGAATTACGATTACTCTCATGGCTCGTGATGTTGAGAAGTGGAATGAAGCAGTTATCCCTGAAGGAAAAGTCTTGATGAGAGATTATGCTTTTCCTGCAATGAGACAGTGCGATTGTAACATCATTGAATTTTCAGAAAAAGGTGTTGGCCTTGGCATGAATGGTGGATTCTGCTATGCTGCAGGAAAACCTATCTATGTAATCGCTAAGACTGGTTCCGACATTTCGACAACAATGGCAAATGTGGCGGAAGAAGTAATCTTTTATGATGATCCAGAGGATTTGGTTGAGCCATTTAAGAGAATCGTAGCTAATTTCCCACGCGTAATCTTGGCTTCTAAGTCTGGAGTTCGTAAGCAACAGCTAATCGACGCATCTATTCCATTTGAAGTAATGGTTAGTGATGCAGATGAGACTCCAGATGAGTCTAAGTCATTCAAAGACCAACTTGCAGAAATCGCAATGCGTAAAGCAATGACAGTGTTTGAGGAGACAAAATCTAGAGGAAGACGTCTTATAATTGCGGGTGACCAGAATATGGTTTTTGAAAAGAAAATGTATGGAAAACCTGCTACTATTGATGAGGCACGTGAACTTATTTCTAGTATGCTTGGAACTGATGAACTTTATGCATATACTGGAAATGCTGTTATTCTTGCTGATGGTGACAAGATTCTTCAAAGCATTAATCTTACTGACGTTGCAAGACTTTCTGTTGATGATATTTCTGATGCAGAGCTTGAGGCTTATTTGGACACAGGCATGAGCTTGAAATACTGTGGTGGACTTTCTATTACCGATGCTAAGTTTGTGCATCTTAAAGAGGGTCGTATGTCTACTGCAAGAGGCATGACACTTGAGTATGCTCAGGAAATGATGTCTAGCTTGTATAACAAGTAATAGATAAGTATAGATAATCATACATATTGCAAGCAAAATATGAATTTATTTCATTTAAAACCTATTTACATGCGCATAGCGATGTGCTCTAGTAAATAGGTTTTATGCTTTTTAGAGAATAACAATTTATAATATTTTATTTGGAATAATTGAGAATTTAGCAAATTTATGATATAAAATAGATAATTTATAAAGATTGGATTTTTTATGGATAAGAAAATAGAAAAAATAAAAAAGAAAAATATGATAGCTATTGCCAAATATAGAAAGAAACTATATAAGAAACCAATACTAAAGGATTTATTTATAGAAGTTACTTTAAGATGTAATGCTAAATGTGAACATTGTGGTAGTAGTTGTGGTTATGAGATACCCGAAGATGAAATAAGTGCTGACATGTTAAAAAAAGCACTTAAAGATATTGCAGATAGATATAATCCGGAAGATATACTTTTAAATATAACAGGTGGAGAACCTCTAATGAGAAAAGATTTATTTGAGATAATGGATTATGCAAATAAGTTAGGTTTTCGTTGGGGAATAACAACAAATGGAATGTTAATTAATGATGATATATTAGAAAAAATGAATAAGACTAATATGGAGACAATATCTGTCAGTTTAGATGGCTTAAAAAAGACACATGAAAGTTTTAGAAAAGTTCCAGGATCATTTGATAAAATTGTAGAAAACTTAAAGAAGTTAAAACAAGTACCATCAATTAAAATTGTTCAAGTAACGACAGTCGCAAACAAAAAGAATATTAACGAATTGGAAGAAATATATAATCTAATGAAGAGTCTTGAAATTATTTCATGGAGAGTATTAAATGTCGATCCAATAGGTAGGGCAAAAGATAATAATGATATACTTTTGGATGCAAATGATTATAAGTATTTATACAATTTTATAAAAGAAAAAAGAGCTGAAGAGATAATGAATGTAGAGTACGGTTGTAGCCATTTTTTAGATATCAAACTAGAAAAAGAGCTACGAGATACATATTTTACGTGCCTTACTGGAATTACTATTGGCAGTATTTTGAGCAATGGAGATATAAGTGTATGTCCAAATGTTGAGAGAAGACCAGAATTTATACAAGGAAATATTAAATATGATAACTTTGTAGATATATGGGAGAATAAATTTCAAATATTTAGATTTAACGACCGTACATCCTGTAAGGAATGTAAAAAGTGTAAAAATTGGGAATTTTGTTTAGGGGATTCTTTTCATACATGGAACTATGATGATAACAAACCTAATTTTTGTATAAAAAATGTTATAAAAGGAGAGATGTAAGATGGGATTTTTTAGTAAATTGTTTGGAAAGAAAGATAGTAATTATGATGTTAACCCAGAAGATAATCAACCTCAACTTGTGTATGGAATACCTGATCAAAATAAATATGATATAAAACCAGAGGATAATCGTCCACAAAAGGTATATGGAATATTTAATCCAACGAGTTTTAACAAAATAATTGATATTAAAAATGAAATAAAAGATAAATGTCATAAGATAATGGGAGAAAAAGGAAGCTTACTTGAGAAATATATGGATAGCCTTAATGTAAGTGATGATAGAAAAGTTGTATATTTGGATAAGTTGGCATCTGATTCAGATGTAGTAAATGAATTTGCTAAATACTTAGAAGAGAATTCATATGATATACCAGATGCAATTACAGTTAAGGAAAGAACAGCTAAAATAATTTCTGTTGAAAATCCAGAGCTTACAGCTATAGAAGTATATATAAAACTAATTGAAGAGAAAAAACAAGCAGGTGAATAATAATGAAAAATAAGAAACTACTTTGTGTTCTTATATATGCAATTATAATTATTATGATTTGTGTAGGTGTAGTTGTATATAAGGAAATAAGAAGTCGTTATGGTGGTTATGTGCAAGAAGAAGTTGTTGTAGATAATAAAATATCTATAAAGGCTAAAGAAATCCATGACTACATGAGAGAGAATAACTATGGATATTGCACATATGATTTTAGATGTGAGCATGATGGAGAATGTGGATTAAATTCTACATTTGAAGCATCTAAAACAGGAAAGCATAATGTATGTTGTGCTACATATGTATCTTGGGTTTTGCAAGAAACTGGATATATAACAAAGCAGGAGCACATAGATAATAATTTTAACGCAGCGAATAATTTATCTAAATATTTAGAAAATCATGGATGGAGAGTACTTGAAAAAGGAGAAACACTTCAGCCAGGAGATATACTTTGCTTTAATCATCACATAGCAATTTATGGTGGTAGAGGAGCTCAGTATGATGCGGGTAATAAGTTTTTATTAACGGTAGCTGCACCATGTATACCAGATGGTGGACTTAATGTGTCAAACGTAGAAAAGGTTTTAAGAGCGCCAGATTTAGATAACAAGGAGACTGAAAATGAGGTTTAATGGTAAAAAAGAAGCTGAGAATGTTATAAAGTTTGTAAGAGATTATTACAAAGAAAATAATATAAAAGGTGCTGTTGTTGGCCTAAGTGGTGGAAAAGATAGTGCGGTTGTAACAGCAATACTTGTAGAAGCAATAGGCAAGGAAAATGTAGTTGGAGTTACAATGCCTTGTAACTCTATAAGTGAAGATAAAAAAGATGCCGAAATGATAGCTGATTTTTATGGTATCGAATGTATTAACTATGACTTAACTGCGACATTTAATACTTTTAAAAGTGAGCTTGATAAAACAGGTATTGAATATGCTGAGAATAATTTAAAGAACAGTGATATTAATGTAAGACCACGTTTAAGAATGGCAACACTTTATTATATAGCTGCTTTATATTCATCTTTAAAGGGTGGAACATATCTAGTAGCAGGTACTTCAAATAAAAGTGAGTTATATGTTGGTTACTTTACTAAAGGTGGAGATCAAGTTCATGATTTTGAAGTAATTTCTGACTTTACAGTTTCAGAGGTAATAAAGATTGGTGAGTATTTAAAAGTACCAGAAAAAGTATTATATAAAACACCATCCGATGGTTTATCAGGTCAGTCAGATGAGGATAAGATGGGGATAACATATGATGATATTGAAAAATATATCTATGCTAAACCATTAGAGCAAGAAGTTAAAGATAAAATAGCAAGAATGCATAACAATAATAAGCATAAGTTTAATATGCCTGCATATAAAAGACCAAGAGTTGGTGTATTTGTTGGTTCTTTTGATCCAATCCATAAAGGTCATATGCATATTATGAAATACTTATTACAATATAATCTTGTTGATAAGATAATTGTTGTACCAACAGGTGATTATTGGTCTAAGAGCATGGAAGCTTCTCTTGAAGATAGAATAGAAATGTGTAAGCTTGTACAAGGTAAGAAGATAGAGATATCAACAACTCTTAATAAATATGAGTACACATATCAAGTACTAGAAGAGCTTGAGAAGAAATATCCAATGGATTATTTATTCTTAATAATGGGAGCAGATAATATTATTAATTTTGATAAATGGAAAAATATAGACCATTTATTAGAATACAATATTATAGTTGTTAACAGGGATAATATTGATATTAATGAACATGTTGAAAAGTTTAATAAGAAAGATAACTTTATTGTTTTAGATGATTTTGATTTCTTATCTATTTCTTCAACATATATAAGATCAAATATTGAATCTGAGAATGCTAAAGAGTTCTTAGATGAGAAGGTATTAAATTATATTAAGGATAAGAATTTATATAAGAAATAAATAGAATTATAAATAATAAATTATGGAGATGGAGTAAAAAGATATTTACTTTATCTCCATTTTTATATTGCTATCTGATTTTTCATATAATATAATGACATAAATATGAACATACTTAATTAAGTAGTTTATCGGTTTGTTCAAATGATTTAGGAGGTATAAATCATGAGTAATAAAATTAGAGTCGCTATATGCGGTTATGGAAATTTAGGAAGAGGAGTAGAAAAAGAAATTGTTAAATCAGAGGATATGGATTTAACAGCAATATTTACAAGGAGAGACCCAAGTTCATTGGTAATTAATTCAGACACTCCAGTTGTAAGTATGAATGAGATGGAAAACTGGAAGGAGAAGATTGACGTAGTTATTATGTGTGGTGGATCAGCTACTGATTTACCAGAGCAAGTTCCTGAAGTTGCTAAAATGTTTAGTACAGTAGATAGCTTTGACACACATGCAAAGATACCAGAGTATTTTGAAAAAGTTGATAACGCTGCTAAGTCAGCGAATAATACATCACTAATTTCTGGAGGTTGGGATCCAGGTATGTTCTCAATTATGAGAGTATATGCTAATAGTATTCTAGCTGAAGGAAACACATATACATTCTGGGGTAAAGGTGTTAGCCAAGGACATTCAGATGCAATTAGAAGAGTTCCAGGAGTTAAGGATGCTAAGCAATACACAATCCCAATAGAGGATGCAATGAATAGAGTAAGAAGCGGAGAAAATCCAGTTCTTACAACAGGAGAAAAACACTTAAGAGAATGTTTTGTTGTTGCAGAAGATGGAGCAGATAAAGCTGAAATTGAAAGACAAATAAAAACAATGCCAAATTATTTTGATGAGTATGAAACAACAGTGCATTTTATATCTGAAGAGGAGCTTAAAGCTAATCATTCAAAGATGCCACATGGTGGATTTGTAATCCATAGTGGAGAAACAGGGGATGGAAATAAACAAATTATTGAATATTCATTAAAACTTGATTCTAATCCAGAGTTTACAGCTTCAGTTCTGATTTGTTTAGCTAGAGCAACATATAGATTAAATCAAGAAGGAAAATTTGGTGCTAAAACAGTACTAGATGTTCCACCAGCATATTTCTCAAAAAAGAGCGGAGAAGAGCTTAGAAAAGAATTGTTATAATGGAAAAAATATGATATAAATGCAATAGGAGATGTAGTAATACATCTCCATATATATGCAGTCTTGGCAGAGTGGTTGAATGCGCTTGTTTCGAAAACAAGTAAGGTTTGTCCTTCGGGGGTTCGAATCCTCTAGACTGCGCCATATTATAAAAGGAGTAGAACCATGAATTCAGTTATTTATTTAATACGTCATGGAAAAACAGATAAAACTAAATTAATAAATACAGGAGATGAAATTACAGGTCATAAGGAAGTTGACATAGAGGATAGTTTTATTCCAAAAATTGAAGAGTTTTCAAAAAGAATGAACTTTAAATCTATTAAGAATGTATATAGCTCAAATTATATTAGAGCAAAAAAGACTGCAAGAATTTTATCCGGGAAAGATGATATCAAAATAGATAATCGATTAGGAGAAAGACTAGGTGGTACCCCGAATTTAGATATTACACCTGAAGAGTATTATAAGATGCAATTTGATAATCCAGATTTTTGTTTTCCGGGTGGGGAAACGGTTAATCAGATAATTAAGAGAATGGATGAAGCAATAAATGATATTATAGATAATAACAGAGGGAAAGAGTCTATTGTTGTATCTCATGGGGCTGCAATTACTTTTTATCTAAGAAAGTGGTGTAATATTGAAATAACTGACGTCCAAAAGAAAATAAGAAGATTTGAGTACAATGGAAAAGTTATACATGAGGGAATCGTTAATTTTTTACAATGTTTTAAATTAACGTTTAATGACAATAATGAACCTATTAACATAGAAGTTTTATAGAAATAAGAATATAACCAAGTGAATTTAGTTGCATTTGCAACAAAAAAAGACTTATCTTTAGATAAGCCTTTTTTTTGTTACTTTAATGCAATTACGGGAACTGCCATTTCTTCTTTACTTAGTCCACAATGTGTGGATTTCTTTAATGGTTTGCCTTCAGCTATGAATGTTTCTAGTCGTATCATACTTCCATTAACAGATATAGCAATATAATTTCCAATAAAATCATCTATTTTTTTGTGTTTATTTCCGGTTCCAAGCATTTTATATTTATCAAGAAATTCTTCTTTTGTCATTAGCCAGAATTCTTTTTCGAATAGATTGTTAAATCTTTCTACAAATATATCTTTCATTTCTTCTTTTACCCAGAATGAAAGACATCTAGATTCTAAAGAAGGTGGAATTATTAAACATTCCATTAATTCTGGATAATCTAGTATTGTATATGCGTTTGTAATATTTTTATGTCCGTGATCAGCAGTTACAATTATTAATGAATCATCTCCAAGTTTGTTTCTTAATTCCTGAATTTTTCTTTCAGCATCTAAAACAAATTCTTTTGCTTCATCTGAATCAGTTCCAAATTTATGTAGTAATCCATCTGGATTATCAGAATAAGCAAGTATAAAGTTGTTACTTGGCATTGTAACAAGATCTTCAATAGTATAAATTAATTCATCTATATTATTTGCACGAATACTTCTTTTAGCTCTTCTTTCAGCATATTCTGGTTGAACCTCAAATGCCTTTACATCTGGAGATGCTTCTTCGATTTGATAGAAAATACTTTTGTAATTCATATCACTTTCAAAAACATCTTTTAAAGGTTTTTTTATTGTTTCTCCAAGATATGATTCTTTGTGAGAAAATGTATCTAGTGCTCTTCCATATTCTTTAAAATATTGAGACCATGCTATCCATCCAGTTTCATAGGGTACTTTTCCTGAATAGTAAGCAGGTAGTGCTGCTGTTGTAGTAGATGGAAATACTGATGTAACACAATCTATTTGGTTTTGTTTAAAGAAACCATCCTTTGATATTTCGTTTAAATTGTATTCTCCAAGTCCATCTAATATCATAAAGATTATATTTTTATATTTCTTTTCAGCTAAAATTTTATCTAATGCCTTATTAGATTTTGTAGCACATTCTACATTATAGTTTTTTAATATAGAAGACATTGTTCCTAATATACAATGGTCGTAATCTGGTAACACTATATTTTCATATTGCATAATAATTATTCCTCCTTACTAAATACATAATTAAAATAATCTATTTTTTAATATGGTTTAAATTCAAAATTAAATCCAATATATTTTGATAATTTTGTACTATAATAATCAGAGTATTTGTCTATGCTTTCCTTAGCAATAGGGGAAACATCATAGATTCTTTTAACAGTATCATTATCTTTAACAAGTGGAATGATATATCTTTTTTTTGCTTTAACAGAAGTACAATACTTTCCTTCAATTGGTTCATCAGATGAAATAACAGATGTTGAGTTTTGAAATTTCTTAAATGCATTTGAAATGTATACATCCTCACAATTTACTATTTTATTAATTATTTCTTTTTCAGACATTTGATATAAATCATCGATTGTAATAAATCCTTTTTTATTCATAGATTTAACGCTATCGGCAATAAATTGCATTGTGGCTCTATCTTCATCAGAAACCCATGCTGGCCATAATGTTGAAAGAATACTGATGTATTTTTCACAAATGGCTTTTTCTTTAAATCCAAGCTCAAGAATACCATCTTCATTTTTTAATACTATAACATTGTTATATGTTTCTCTGATTGTATCTAAATCCCAAACTCTTTTTAAAACAAGACCACTTGAGTAGCTGTATTCAAATCTATCGGCACTTAACTTTGGAGTATCATTATCAGCAATAGGATAGATATGATAGTCTGAAACTTCTTCAACTGTTATACCATCTCTATTTAGTAAAGCCATTATTTCTTTAGAGTCACGAATTATTTGCTCCGTTCTTTCTTCAGTAGATTCTTGATGCTCTGAATCTCCATTCATAAAATCAATACAATGCTTAAATGTTGGAGTGGCTATATCATGGAATAATCCAGATAATGTTTGCTTTTTATCATGAGTAAAGTTCCAAATAATAAGAGCAACACCAATACTGTGATCTAAATTAGAGTACCAATATTTAAGATTAAACACTTTTGTATAATCAGTACCACAGCTCATAGAAATCTTATGAATTCTTTGTAATTCTGGTGTATTTATATAGTCATTCATCCACTCTGGAAATTCAGGGGATAGAATACTAAAATATTCTTTTATTTCGTCATTTACTGTATCTAAATAATTGTTCATTTTGTTACCTCCGTTTGTCATATAGAATATAATAATTTCAAGGATAAATCAATAAGAAAATAGCATTATTAAGGAGCTTTTATGTTTCTAATTTGAATAAATTAACATAAAGTAGTGTAATTATAATTGTAAGCGCGATGCACTTGCATCGCTATGCATTATGCCTAGGAGGTAAACATGAAAAAATTGAATCCTGAAACAAAAGCAATCCGGAGGACAAATCTTCTTCGCCTTTGGCTGAAAGAGGCCATGACTGCAGCAAATCTTGTCATAGAAGAAATGCTGAGTGAATCCTGTCGAGGGATTTCTCTCGACTTTACATCCGCTTATGTGAAGTGCAAGCCGTGTCTGAATGAACATGGTTATACCCTTACCGTTGAGTATGAAACTTCCACAGGTCGCTCTGTCGACTTTGAGGTTGATTACGCGCTATGCAAAATCGCAGTTTTTGACGGTTGGGTTCATCTTGACTACGAAAATGAAACGGTGAGCTTCTCCATGAGTGATTTGGTCGATGAACACTTCGCAAACGAGGAGCTGCAGGAAGTTTTCGGCGATGATTATGATGAGGAAGAGTCCATGCCGGAAGAGATCATCATTATCTCTATGAAGGCTTTCCCGGAGTTTTTTTCTTAATCTACGGGAGGGAGGGGCATCTGCTATGCAGATGCTTCTTCTTTTTTGAATTTATTTTATAAATTGTTTGACGTATGAAATATACCATGATAGAATGGGGAACATCTTAAAAGGGAGGAGGTAGCCCTATGAAGAATTCGGAGCGCAACAAGGCTCGTGCAGCAGCTGAGGCACGGGACAAACAGCGCAAGCGGGAGCGTGAGCTTAAAAAAGGTGTCGTGACCGCAAAGAACTCGGCATCGGCGAAGAAGAATGGAAAGTAATTCTGAAATCGCTGAGTCAAATTCACTTATCCTCGTCTAGGCAATGCTATTAGCAGAGCTTAGGCGGGGGTTTTTCTTTTTTTATAAAAAGTATTACATATAAATATACAGTTTGATATAATGTGCTTGTTGGATATAAATATTATTTAATTGGGAGGTATTTTTATGAAAAAGAAAGTTTTATTAATTATATTACCAATTATATTGGTAATTGCTATTGTAGCAGCAATTATTGTGGCTGTTATCGTGAACAAGAATAAGGAAGAAGAATCTACTGGAAGTAAATGGGGCGATACGTATTATGCATATTTAAAGGATGCTGTTAATGAGGAAGATATAAATATTGCAGAGTCTAAATATGGTATTATACTTGGTATGAAAGATTCTAAAATTCAATTCTGCGAGGTTGATGAAGGTCAAAATCCAACAATGATTATGACATATAAAAAAGAAAACAATTCATATGTAAATGTATATCAAATTACAGATAAAAATAAAGTTAATTATATAGCATATAAACAACCAACAGAGGTTGAGTATTTATATAACATAGAAAAAGATGAGTATTCTTGGTACATTCATGAAATGGGAACTGATTCAGATTCATATAGTTCATTAAAGAATATTTCTGATAAATTAAAACAAAATGCTGAGGAATCTAATAATTCAAAAAGCGACTATGTGGCTGAAATGGTTGCTGACTATACAATAAAGAAAGAAGAAGCAACAATAACACAGGAAACAACTGATGGTGAAACAATAACATTAGATAAATTTGACGAGATATTTGTAAGACCAGAAATTGAGCCTAATAAACAAATTGATTTTAATAGTGATATTAAGGATAAAGATTTAAAGAAAGAAATAAAATCTGCGGTTGATAGTTATAAAAAGGATTCTAAAAAAATAACAGATGCAGTTAAGGAAGTTGTAGCTAAAAAAGTTGAAGAGGTAAGAGCAAAGAAAGAATCTATTGCTAAAGCTAAAACAGATGTTGAAAATAAAAAGAAAGCAGAAGAATATAGTAAAGGATTAAAAGTCGGAAATGCAACATTAAAATATGGAGTATATACTTATACTGGTGAAGGAGGTTATACACCGGGTCAAACTTTAAAAGGTGAAATTACTTTAAAACCAGAAGGAAAATTCCATATTAAATCAAACTTTGATGACATGAGTGCCCAAGCTGCTTCATATGATGAGGATGGAACTTATACAATAGAGCTTGGTGGAGATGATGGCTATGGTGGAAAATCAAACTATATAAGATTCAAGGGTGATAAAGGTTATAGTATGGTATTTGATGTATATCAAAATAATTCTTTTAGTGATCAATGGCATTTCTATAACTTAACGGAAGAATCTAAGATTGAGATACCAACAACAAACAATAATACAAGTAGTTCAAGTTCATCAAATAATACACATTTAACTGCGTTTGAATATGATGAATCAGCAAATAATAAAGTGGCAGAAGGTGATTACTATAGAGATAAAGGAACTGGAACAGAGGGTGTACTAAAGGTAAAAAGTTCAAACAATAATTCATTTGATTTTTCTATTGATGCGATATATACATCAGTAGCAGGTGCTCCTAATATTGGTCAAATCGAAGGAAAAGCTAAAGCTATAAAAGGTGGACGTTTTGTTTATTCGACAAAGGATGATAGTCAATATGGATACGAATATAATATATTCTTTAAAGTTAATGGAAATTCAATTGAAATTGAAGATGAGTGTTATATGAATAGATCTGGAAAAACAGAAGTAAATCCAGTAGCTGGACATAACGTTACTTTTGAAGGAACTTTTACAAAATAACAATAAATTATTGAATATGAAACAGGCACTTTCTTGTGTCTGTTTTATTTTTTTATTATTGAATTAGATTTTTTTGTATGATATTATCACCTTAAAATAAATTATGAAAGAGAGAGTTTTATATGTATGAGATTTTAAATAAAATAAATGGTCCTGAGGACGTAAAAAAGTTAAATAATGAAGAGCTTGAAGTTTTAGCTTCAGATATTAGAGATGCTCTTTTTAATAGATTAACAAAGTTTGGAGGACATTTTGGTCCAAACTTTGGAATGGTAGAAGCGGAGATTGCAATGCATTATGTGTTTAATTCACCAGTTGATAAGTTTGTTTTTGATGTTTCTCATCAAAGCTATCCACATAAAATCATTACAGGAAGACGTTTGGGATATACGGATGAGAATCATTTTCATGAAGATTCAGGATACACAAATCCTGATGAAAGTGAGCATGATTTCTTTAATGTTGGTCATACTTCAACATCAATTTCTTTAGCATCTGGATTAGCAAAAGCAAGAGATTTAAAAGGTGATGAAGAAAATATAATTGCAGTTATAGGTGATGGTTCACTTTCTGGAGGTGAAGCATTAGAAGGATTAGATTTTGTTGGCTCTGAATTAAACTCAAATTTTATTATTATTGTAAATGATAACGAGCAGGCAATTGCAGAAAATCATGGTGGATTATATAAAAATTTAGCAGAGCTTAGAGCAACAAATGGGCAAGCTTCAAATAATTTATTTAAAGCAATGGGGCTTGATTATATTTATGAACCAAATGGAAATGATATACAGAGAATGATTAAAGTATTACAAAGTGTTAAAGATATTAATCATCCAGTAGTTGTTCATACAAACACTGTAAAAGGAAAAGGCTACAAATTAGCCGAAGAAAATCGTGAGGCATGGCATTGGTCTGTTCCTTTTGATAAAGAAACTGGAAAGCCAACTATTAGTTTTGGAAGTGGAGAAGATTATACAAGTTTAACAGCTAAATATATTATGGAAAAAGCAAAGAAAGATTCTAACTTTGTTGTAATAACACCAGCTATGCCAGGAACAGGTGGACTTAATCCAACGTTAAGAGCAGAGCTTGGAAAACAATATATTGATGTTGGTATTGCTGAGGAACATGCAATTGCAATGGCATCTGGTATTGCTAAAAATGGAGGTAAACCATTAGTTGTAACAAATGCTACTTTTATGCAAAGAGCATATGATCAAATTTCTCAAGATGTTTGTATAAACAATAATGCGATAACAATAGTTCTAAACTATTCATCTTTTGACGGTTTAACAGATGTTACACACCTAGGAATATTTGGAATATCTGCTTTTTCAAATATTCCAAATCTAATAGTATTATCACCTTCTAGCAAAGAAGAATATCTAAATATGCTTGATTGGTCAGTTGATCAAAAAGAGCATCCGGTACTAATATTAATGCCTGGTAATGAAGTAACAGATAGACCAGCTGATAAAGAATATGGAACAGTGAAATACAAAGTTGAACAATCTGGAGAAAAGGTTGCTATCCTTGCGTTAGGAGATTTCTACCAAAGAGGTGAAATATTGGCAAAAGAAATCGAATCAAAACTTGGATTTAAACCAACACTTGTTAATCCAAGATATGCTAATGGATTAGATAAAGATTTATTAATAAAATTAGCAGATTCGCATAAGGTAATTCTTACGTTGGAAGATGGAATACTAAATGGTGGATTTGGTGAAAAAGTTGCATCGTTCTTAGGAATAAAAGATGTTAAAGTAAAGAACTATGGATTAAATAGAGAATTTTACGATAGATATAATCCAGAAGAGCTTTTAGATGAACTTGGAATAACTAGTGAGAAGATAATTAACGATATAAAAGATTTAGTTTAATATAATGAATACGGAGGTGAGGTAGTTGTCTATTAAAATTGTATATTTTGTACATGGTACAACAACGGATAACGAACTTCATAAAGCTGCAGGTTGGAATGAAGTAGATCTTAGTGAAAAAGGTATTGAACAAAGCAAAGCATTAAGAGATAAAATCAACATTGATGAGATCGATTTTGTAATCTCTTCAGATTTAAAAAGAGCTATTCATTCTGCAAATAATATTTTTGAAAATGATAAAGAAATTATCGTTGATAAAAGACTTAGAGAATGTAACTATGGAGATTTTAATGGAGATGATAGCTCTAAAGTAATATATGAAGAGCATATAGAAGATAAATTTCCAAATGGAGAATGTTTAAAAGATGTGGAAAGTAGAATGAGAAATATATGTAATGAGCTACTTGAAAAATATGATGGTAAGACAATCGCTTTTGTAGCTCATAAAGCTCCACAACTAGCATTAGATGTAATTACAAAAAATATGACATGGGAAGATGCTATAAATAATGATTGGAGAAAGACAAAAGCTTGGCAACCAGGATGGACATACGAATTAAAATAAACAAAAGGAGAAATAATTTGGATATCAAGATAGAAGATTTAAAATACAAAGATATAGAAGAATGCTATAAGCTAAATAAGTTAGTATTTGGTGAAGAATTTGGTTTAGATAAAGTTAAAAAGTTATATAAAAAGATTCATAAGAAAAAAGGTAGCTATAGATTTTTGGTAGCTAAAGTTGATGGAAAGATTGTTGGATATACATCTGCAATGATTTCATACAATCTATTTGATGGTGATAAACCACTCATGAATCTATGGTGGGTTGGTACACATCCTGATTATAGAAGACAAGGTGTTGCTACTAAAATGTTTAGAAGATTAGAAGAGATTGCTAAAGAAAATGATTGCGAACTTATTTTCTTTACATCAGAGGCAGATAATACAATTGCTCATGAGTTTTACAAGAAAATGGGATTTGATCCAAATTATAAAGGATTTCATAAATATTACGTATAAAAAAATACAGGGAGAGGTCGGCGACCTCTCCCTGCGGCGTATGCGGCAACATTATTTCTGAAAAAAACCAAACTCCTCCACTCTTCTCTGAATCCATGGGGCCACTGAAGAGTGACGTTTATCATCGGATGAGAGATAAAACTGAAGCAGATCCTTCGAAGGCGGTACGTATGAGAAGTATTCCTCGATGAGGAGCTTCTTATAACGACGCTTATGCTGCCACCCCTCCATCATGGAGTATAGGCAGTACAAAGGTTCCACACAAATCACAGGGATTTTATATGGAAGGTATTCAAAATCCAGAAATTCGATGATCTCTTCATTAATCGGAACATGCAGACTGTGGCCAAATGTCTCAACCCGGAAACCGGCGATGAGATCGACATCACAGTTGCTGACCTGCCAGTGGCTGTAATCATCCGAGTTACAGTAACCATTGCCTCCGACAGCTACAAGCGTTGCACCGATTACTTCCTTCATAATCTGTTTTGCTTTTTCAACGTGCTTGTTAGAAACAAGTACATCGAAATCGTGGAAATCGTCAACGATACCACGCACAAACAGTGAGAAAGAGCAACCAAGAGCAAACTGTATCTTCTGAGATTCGAATTCTCTCACTATCCGGTACAGAAGTTCTCTACGTGGAGTGTACTCTGCATCGTAAAAAGCGAGAATGTTGTCTAGTGCCTGACTACGATAATCTTTCATGTGAAAATCCTCCGTTGTTTTATTTTTTTGATTATCCAAGGTGCAACTTGCACCATAAAAGTCTACTTTAATGATATCACATTACAAATAAAAAAGCAAACTATATATGTAAATTAAACAAAAATAAACAGCCCAACATTTGTAGGTTAGGCTGTGCTTTTATTTAAATAGCGTTAATATACTCTCTATAACAATTTTTTTCATAGAATCGTAATCAAGTTCGCTATGTTTATGATATACAATCTCATGACATAGATTATCAATCATACCAATCATTAAATGTACTTTTTCTGTTAGGTTTCTAGTATTGTAGCCATTATCTTTTAGATATTCAGCAATTTTAGTTGTTATTTCCATTTCTCTTTTATAAAAATAATAGCTTACTTTCTCATCAGAATGAGTCATTGCCATTATTTCTTGGTGTGCTGATTCTGATAATTTATGATTTTCTATATATGAATTAATCATGTTTTCAAGTATTTTAGGAAAATCTTTTTTATTTATTTTTTTGTCTGGAAAGTTTGGCATAGGGTAGAAGATATTATCTGCATATTTTTCTAGACCACAAATAAAGATATCACGTTTATCCTCAAAGTATTGATAAACAATACCAGTAGAAACACCAGCTGCTTTAGCTATCTCAGCGGTATTAGTATTATGATATCCTTGCTTACAGATTAGTTCAAAACCTGCTTCAATTATTTTTTCTTTCTTTTCGATAGATCTTTTTTGTATTGGCTCTCTAATATCTGAAGTACCCATAAATCATACCTCCATAAGTTTTAATAAATAGATTATACCATCATTAGAGCTGCTAGTCAATAAATATGAATAAAGTTTCACATTTGTATTGACATTAATATAAGTTAGTTATATAATTCATCAGGAAATATGAAAAAGATTTCATATATTGTTTGTATGTTGAAATCGAAATAAAGGAGGATTTATGGAAAACATAGTTGAATTAAAAAAAGTAAGTAAAACATATAAGCTAGGCGATAATGAGTTTAATGCTTTAGATAATATCGACCTAGAAATTAAGAAAGGAGAAATGGTAGTTGTTCTTGGACCTTCAGGAGCTGGTAAATCTACATTATTAAACCTAATTGGTGGAATGGATATACCAACAAGTGGAACAGTTATGATAGATGGTGAAAACATTTCTAAATATAATGAAAATAAGCTATCAGATTACAGAGCTAATAATGTTGGTTTTATATTTCAGTTTTATAATATTTTACCAAGCTTAACAGTTAGAGAAAATGTTGATTTAGTAAGAGACATTGTTAAAAATCCAGTAAGTACTGATGAAGCATTAAAAGCTGTAGGTCTTTTGGAACATAGTAAGAAGTTTCCAAATCAACTTTCAGGAGGAGAGCAACAAAGAGTTTCTATTGCAAGAGCTGTTGCTAAGAATCCAAAGCTACTTCTTTGTGATGAACCAACTGGTGCGTTAGATTCTAAGACTGGTGTTGAAGTATTAAAACTTCTTAGAAAACAATGTGATAGAAATAATGGTGCAAATACAGTTATTATTGTTACTCATAATGCTTTAATTGCTGATATTGCAGATACAGTTATTCATGTTAAAAACGGAAAGATTGAAAGTGTAACTAAGAATGAAAATCCAAAGAAGATTGATGAGGTGAAGTGGTAATGTTATTTAAAAAGATGCTACGAGATATATTAAAAAATAAATCTCAATTTATCACTATATTTCTAATGGTTTTCTTAGCAGTATTTGCTTTTTCAGGAGTTCATTCTTATATGGATGGTATGATTGCAAGTGCAGATGAGTACTACGAAAATCAAAATCTTCAAGATTTATGGATAACATCAGAAAACTTTACTGATGAAAAAATAGAGCAAATTAAATCTATAGATAATGTTAAAGATGTTGAGAGATTTATAAGATTACAAGCAACAGTTAATAATTCTGAAAAGTACAACAATCCAACAACAAATAAACCTCAGGAAGATTTAACATTAGAATGCAATTTTATTGAATCTAATAACATAAGCAAAATGTATGTAATAGAGGGAGAAGAGTTCTCTAAAGATAAATCTGGAATGTGGATTGACTATTACTTAGCCCAAAATCTTGATATAAAAGTTGGAGATGACCTTGAAATATCAATGGAAGGAACAGTGTTTACTGAAAAAGTAGTTGGTCTTGTTGAAACACCTGATCATGTTTACTTTATGAAGGACGAAACAGCAATATTTCCAACACATACAGACTTTGGTATTGCATATATGTCAGTAAAAGAGTTCCCAGTAAATTATGTATATACAAAAATTATCGAGAAAATGGGTGTAGATGCATCTACTATAGATGAAAAAGAAGCATTTATAAGTAGTGCAATTCCAGATTTTAAAATAGAAGATTATTTTGTTTATCCATATGCAATTGTAGATATTGATGATGTTTCAAAGTTAAATGATACAAAAAATAAAATAAAAAATGATATTGATGGAATCATAACTGCTACAACAAGAGAAGAGGATATATCATGGGAAGGATATCAAAGAGAAGCTGAAGAAGGAGAAACATACTCAGGAGTATTCTCCGGGTTATTCGTATTTATAGCTCTTCTATCTGTTGTAACAACAATGAATAGATTTGTAAGAAAAGAGCGTACACAAATTGGAACGTTAAAAGCACTTGGATTTAAAAGATCAAAGATTACATGGATGTACGTAAGCTATGGATTATTTATATCAGTTGTAGCAAGTATAATTGGTATTGTTCTTGGAAAGCTAACGTTTGGAAATTTGTTCTTACAGATGGAAATGGATTACTACGAGATTCCTTATTATCATGTAGCGGTAAAACCAATTGTTTATTATGTAGCAGTTGGAGTTACGGCAGCAATTACTTTGGTGACATATTTATCATGTAGAAAAGTATTAAAAGAGCCTGCAGCTGAGGCACTTCGTGTAGAAAGACCAAAAGTTAAAGTAAGGAAAAATGGGTTTACAACAAAGAAATTCTTTAATAAGTTATCTCTATCATCAAAATGGAATCTAAGAGATGTGGCACGTTCAAAAGGAAGAACTTTAATGGCTTTGGTTGGAATTGCAGGATGCACAATGCTTGTTATTACAGCGTTTGGTATGATGGATTCTATTAACGGATATATTGATTGGGAATTTAGTACAATTAACAATTTTGATTATAAATTATCTTTAAGCGAAGAATATACAACTCAGCAATACGATGACATTATTAATAAATATGGAAACAAAACATCTCAAACAGTTCCAGTTGAATTTAAAAATAATGATGAGTTAGTTGTAAAACAACTTACAATTAATGATGCAAGTGGAATGTTACAAGTAACAGATCATAACAGAAATCCATTTGAGATGAATGATGATGGAATGTATATAACTGAAAAAATGGCGGAAGTTAACAATCTAAAAGTTGGTGATGAGGTTGAGTGGCATATTATTGGCTCTGATAAGTGGCATAAAACAAAAATTACTGGACTTAATCGTGATCCACAATCCCAACAATTTAATTGTACGAAAGCTTTCTATGATACTATTGAGGATGAGGAATATAGAGCTGATAGTGTTTATACAAATTATGATTTAAATGGAGTAAAAGACATTCCAGGAGTAAGTACAATACAAACAGTAAATGGCTTAAAAGATGGCATGCTTAGCATGCTTGGAATGATGTATTCATTAATTGCGGTATTAATTGTTGTTTCAGTCATCCTGGCAAGTGTAATTATTTATAATCTAGGTAGCTTATCATTTGGAGAAAAAGAATATCAATTTGCTACTTTAAAAGTACTAGGATTTAAATATAAACAAATAAAGAGCATATTTATAAAACAAAACTTATGGATAGCTATAGTTGCTGTAATTATTGCTATTCCAGCAGGTAATTTTATGACAGATTATATATTTAAAAATGCAATAGGTGATACTTATGATTTCTCTGCAATGATAAAACCTATAACATTTATTTTATCAGCAGTTGGTGCTTATATAGTTTCATATATTTGCAATCAATTACTTGGAAGAAAAATTAAAAAGATTGATATGGTAACAAGTTTGAAAGGTAACGAATAATATAAAATAGAGTCGAAAAAAGGAAGTGTTTTTATGGAAGTATTTTGGGGATTAGCAATACCTTTTATTGGAACAACTCTTGGTGCAGCAATGGTTTTCTTTATGAAAAATAAAATGAATAGTAAGGTAGAGAAAACATTACTTGGGTTTGCATCTGGTGTAATGATTGCAGCGTCTGTATGGTCTTTACTTATTCCTTCAATAGATATGGCAGTTGAGCAAAAAATAATTGCTTGGGTTCCGGCAGTAATTGGATTACTATTCGGAATATTGTTTTTGCTTGTATTGGATATCATAATACCTCACTTACATTTAAAAAGTAGTAAACCAGAAGGATTAAAAAGTAAGCTAAAAAAAACAACCATGATGGTACTCGCAGTCACACTACATAACTTACCAGAAGGTATGGCTGTTGGTGTTTTGTTCGCTGGCGCACTAGCACAAAACTCTGGAGTAACAATGGCGGGGGCATTTGCACTGGCAATTGGTATAGCTATACAAAATTTTCCAGAAGGAGCAATTATTTCGATGCCACTAAAAAGTGAAGGTATGTCAAAACCTAAAGCTTTTTTGTATGGAACATTATCAGGTATAGTGGAACCAATTGGGGCGGTGATTACTATTTTATTAACTAGTGCAATTGTAGTAGTTTTACCTTATTTATTATCATTTGCTGCAGGTGCGATGATATACGTTGTTATAGAGGAGTTAATACCAGAGTCTCAAAATGGAGAGCATTCTAATTTGGGAACTATAGGGTTTGCAATTGGATTTGCTCTTATGATGGTACTGGATGTAGCACTTGGATAGAAAAGATGGCTTTGTTAGTTAATAACAGAGCCATCTTTTTATAATTTTTTTGATATAAAAACTATTTTTATATCTTACTAAAAACTCCTTGACAGTTAACAATAATAACGATAAAATATGGTTGTTAGTAGAAATATATTCAAAATTAGAAATAATAAATTATATATTTAAACTGTACATTGAAAAATTAATAGAAAGAGGTGTTAGATTGTGACTAATATAATAATCGATATCGCTATCTTTCTTATCTCTGCAATTATATTCTTTTTTGTTGGTTTTATAGCAAGAAAGAAAATTGCTGAATCTAAATTAAAAGGTGCAGAGGTAGAGGCTAAAAGAATCCTTGAATCTGCAACTAAAGAAGCTGAAACAAAGAAAAAAGAAGAAATCTTTAAAGCAAAAGAAGAAATAATGAATTCAAGAAAAGAGTTAGATGATGAGATTAGAGAAAGAAGAAGCGAAGTACAATTGCAAGAAAGAAGAATATTGCAAAAAGAAGAAAATTTAGAAAACAAAATGGAACAATTAGAGCAAAGAGAAAGCGCTTTACAGAAAAAGGATAATGAAGTTGAAGCTAAAAGAACAGAAATTGATAATCTTATAGCAAGAGAAACTGAGGAACTTCAAAAAATATCTAGATTATCTGTAGAAGAGGCTAAGCAATATTTATTGAACCAAGTTGAAAAATCAATTGTTACAGAGAAAGCTGAACTTATAAAGAGGCTAGACGAAGAAGCAAAGGAAAAAGCACAAAAAAATGCGCAAGAAGTTATTGGTTATGCAATACAAAAATGTGCTGCAGACCACACATCAGAAACAACTGTATCAATAGTATCATTACCAAATGATGATATGAAGGGTAGAATTATAGGTAGAGAGGGAAGAAACATCAAGACTTTAGAAACTCTAACTGGAATTGATTTAATAATTGACGATACACCAGAAGCTGTTGTTATTTCAGGTTTCGATCCATTAAGACGTGAAGTAGCAAAGATTGCCTTAGAGAAATTACTTGATGACGGTAGAATCCATCCTGCTAAAATCGAGGAAATGGTAGAAAAGGCTAAAGAAGAAGTATCAGCTATCATCAAAGAAGAAGGTGAAAGAGCTGTTATGGAAGCTGGAGTAATCGGTCTCCATCCCGATATAGTTAAATTATTAGGAAAATTAAAGTATAGAACAAGTTATGGTCAAAATGTTCTTAACCACTCAATTGAGGTTTCAAATTTAGCTAGAATTATGGCTGACGAATTAGGATTAGATACAAAGTTAGCTAGAAGAGCTGGATTATTACATGATATTGGAAAAGCACTAGATCATGATATGGAAGGTACACACGTTCAAATAGGTGTTGATATCTTAACAAAATACAAAGAGAATCCAATAGTAATTAACGCAGTTGAAGCACATCATGGAGATGTTGAACCACAAAGTATTGAGGCAGTTTTAGTACAAGCTGCTGATGCTATCTCTGCATCAAGACCTGGTGCCAGAAGAGAGACTTTGGAGAATTACATTAAACGTCTACAAAATCTTGAAGGAATCGCAGATTCATTCGATGGTGTAGAAAAATCATTTGCTATTCAAGCAGGTAGAGAAATCAGAGTTTTAGTAAAACCTGAGAAAGTATCTGATGATCAAATGGTTGTTATGTCTAGAGATATTGCTCAAAGAATTGAAAATGAGATGGAATATCCAGGACAAATTAAAGTTAATGTAATAAGAGAAAGTAGAGTTATAGACTACGCTAAATAATATTAATAACAAAAAAGAATCCACATTTAAGTGGATTCTTTTTTTATTTATATTTAATTTTATACTTTGTATTAACTTACTCTTTGAATAAATGTTTTTAATGAATCACCTTTTGACATTCTAATTCTTCCAAGTTCGTATTGGTTTTGACCAGGTCTTACTCTAGAATATTCTGTTGTGAATGCTAATGTAAATCCAGTCTTCTTTAAAGTTTCAACACATTTATCATTGTAGTGTCCGAATGGATAACAGAATACTGTACAATCACCAATGAATGTTTTTGAAGCATTTAAGTCAGCTATTGCATCATCTTCTGATATAGATAAGAATTTACCTTTTCCATTATCTCCAGCTGTGTGCATATCATTTGAATGTGATTGGAAGTTAATCTTTCCTGATGCTGAATATTGTTTTAAGTAATCTTGGCTTTCAATCCATGATGTAACAACGAATGATGTTACTTTTACGTTATACTTTTCAATTACTGGAGCAGCTAATCTAAAAAATGATTCGTCTCCATCATCTATTGTAATAACAATACTATGCTCTGGTAAGCATGATTTTCCTTCTACATAGTTCTTTACTTCGTCCCATGTTGGGAAATAGTAATTGTTTTCTGATAAATATTTTAGTTGCTCTTCAAAGTCGTGAATTTCCATATAATTATCATCTTTTCCTGTTTCACCAGCTTCTTTATCATAGAAGAAGTGATACATTAGTACTGGAAGTCCGGCAGCTTTCTTTGTAGAAACATTTGATGAATTAGCAGATACTACATTAACAGTTCTACTAATGTTAGCTGAGTTCCCAGATGAATCGGTAACTGTATATTTTACAATATAAGTTCCTTTTGTTGCTGTATCGACTTGACTGTCGATAACAATTTTTGTTGTTAGATCACCATCATAGTTGTCTTCTGCTGTACATCCAAGCTCTTGATATGTAGAATTTTGAGCTATATTGATTTCAGCATCTCCAACTAATGTTAAAGTAGGTGATACAGTATCTTTTATATTAACAGTTCTAGTAATAGATTTTGTTTTTTTCTTATGTGTAGCAGTATATGTTATTTTGTAAGATCCAACTTTACTTGTGTCTACGTTGCCAGAAACATTTATGGTACTTGAAATGTCTTTCTTACCATAAGTAGCTGTTGCATATTGTTCTGCATAAGTTGATCCATATTCTATATCCACGGAACTTGCGCCGTTTAGCTTCATTTTTATATCTTTAGAGAATAATCTTGAGATAATAAAAAAGAATAAAAATACAATGAGTATAAATAACATAACTTTTTTCTTGTTTAATTTCCTCATGTTTTCGTCCATGAAAAACACCTCCTTTGTATAATGCGATTATAAGGTATGAAATTCGATAAGTCAATGAATTTTTATGGGCTAATTCATATTTTTTTTAGATATTTTGTCAGTTTTTAAAATTGCATTGACTTAAAAAATTGAGTGTGTGATAATTATTTTGATAAGGAGGTATAGACATGAGTGAATACAACGGAAACACTGAAATAGATAAGGCTACAGTAGATTTAATAATTAAAAAAATAAAAGAAAAAACAATGACAAAAACAATTAAAATTATTGAAAATGAAGGAATAAATTTAAGTATATTTGATAGTAAGTTTGGTGGACTTCCTTATTGGGAAGAAAAAGATGAGTATCCAACAGATGAAAATGGAGAAGGATTAATACTTCTTGCACAAATCAATTTTGAAAGAACACCAATTAATGATAATAGATTTCCAAAGACCGGAATACTACAATTCTTTATTGGAACTAACGATATAATGGGAGTTGATTTTGATAAGTTAAATAACCAAAAAGGATTTAGAGTTGTATATCATGAGAATATAAACAACAATCTAACAAAGGAAGAGGTTAGATCACAAGGGATAAGAGCAAATACAGATTTAGATGGAGCAAGTGAAGAGTATTTTCCATTCTATAAACAATATGAGATTGAGCTAGAGGATGCAATAGAGCCAATATCTTCGGCTACCAATAAATTTGAAGATATATTACTAGAAGTAGAAAAAGAAGTTCTTGGAATAGATAATATTACAGAACCATGGTCAATCATTGAAGATGAAGATGCTGACCATATAAATGATGAATTTTATATATGTGGACACAGAATACTTGGATATCCATTCTTTACTCAATGGGATCCAAGAGAGAAAGATGACACATATAAAGGTAAAAAATATGATACTTTATTATTGCAAATTGACTCTGTAGGTGATATTTTATGGGGAGATTCAGGCGTAGGTAATTTCTTTATAAATGAACAAGATTTAATTAATAAAGAGTTTAGTGATGTGTTATATACTTGGGATTGTTATTAAATGATAGTAAATTAATATAGGAGGTAATTATAATGATTAATGTTGTTAAAGATTTTGAAGTAGCTAAATATGTAACTCATGCAGGAAAATTTCATGCAGATGAAGTATTTGGAACTATTTTATTAGAAAAAGTATTTGGGAATATTGATATTATTAGATTACCAGAAGTAGATGCTTTTAATTTAGATGGAAAATTAGTCTTTGATATTGGAGGAGATAAATTCGACCATCATCAAATTGGTGGCAATGGAGAACGTTCAAATGGCATTAAATATGCTGCATTTGGCTTATTATGGAAAGAATTTGGAATGGAAATACTTAAAAAAATGAATGCAGAGAATATTGAAGAGTGTTTTAATATGTTTGATAAAAACTTTGTACAATTCGTTGATGCCGGAGATAATGGACAAATACCATTTGAAAATATAGATATAAAGCTAGAAACCGTATCGGATGTTATAGAAGGATATAATCCAAATTGGGATGAAGATGTGGATAGCGATATTAAATTTAAGGAAGCAACAGATATTGCAAGAATGATATTTGATAATAAGATAAGCTCTGTTATTGCTAAATGTAAGGCAAAAGAATTTGTTGAAGAAGCAATTGAAAATTCAGAGAATGGAATACTTGTTTTAAAACAATTTATGCCTTATCAGGAGTTTGTTTTAGAATCATCAAATCCAAAAGCAAAAGATATTTTATATGCGGTATTTAAATCAAACAGAAATGGATACAATGTAAGAGCAATTCCATCAAAACTTGGATGTTTTGAGAATAGAAAGAAGCTTCCATCAAGATGGTGTGGACTAAGAAATGAAGCGCTTCAAAAGGTTACGGGAGTTGAAACAGCAACATTTTGTCATAATGCAGGATTTATATGTGTAGCTGAAACAATGGAAGATGCTTTGAAACTTGCAAATCTTGCAGTAGAAAACGAAGAGTAAACTTTACATAAACGTTATTTTGTGATATACTAGCTGTCATGAAGTTTTAAAATTTGACATAGAGCAATTTTAACTTTGTTCTATGTCATTTTTTTGTAAATAAAAGGGAGATATTATGAAATTTTGTGAATTAAATTTATCTGAGAAGATACTAAGAGCTCTTGAAGATATTGGGTATAAAGAGACTACTGAAATACAAGAAAGAGCTATACCTGAGATTCAAAAAGGAGAAGATATTATTGGTCTTTCTCAAACAGGAACAGGAAAAACAGCTGCCTTTGGTATTCCTGCGATTGAAAATGTTGATTTTAAATCTAAGAAAACTCAAGTTTTGATTTTAGCTCCAACAAGAGAGCTTGCCACACAAATAACAGATGAGTTTAGAAAATATACTAAATATATGGAAAGCATAAAGATACTTACTGTATATGGTGGACAATCAATTGAAAAGCAAATTATTCCACTTAGAAAAGGTGTACAAATTGTTGTTGGAACACCCGGTAGAATAATGGATCATATGAGAAAGAAAACATTAAAGCTTGATAATGTAAAGCTTGTTGTTCTTGATGAAGCAGATGAGATGCTTAATATGGGATTTAGAGAAGATATTGAAACAATCTTAGAAAAAGTTCCAGAGGATAGACAAACACTATTATTTTCAGCGACAATGAATGATAAGATAATGGCTATTACAAATAAATATTTAAATAATCCTAAAAAGATTAAAATAAAAGCAAAAGAGCTTACAGTGGAAAATATTAATCAAATAGCATATCAAACAAAGAATAATATGAAGGATGAATTAACAACTAGAATAATTGATTTATATAAGCCTGAGAAACTTATTGTTTTTTGTAATACAAAAAGAAAAGTAGATTGTTTATACGATTACCTAAAAGCACATAAATGCAATGTTGAAGTTTTACATGGAGATATAAAACAAGATCAAAGAGATAGAACAATCAAGAAGTTTAAAAATGGAGATATTAAAATATTAATTGCAACTGATGTCGCAGCAAGAGGTATTGACGTTGCAAATTTAGATTTAGTAATCAATTATGATATTCCACAAGAAAACGAGTACTATGTCCACAGAATTGGTAGAACCGGAAGAAATAATAATGTTGGTAAATCAATAACATATGTTGTTGGTAAGGAAAAGAATAAGCTAGAAGAAATTGAAGCTTTTGCTAAGACTAAAATCAAGTTTAAAAAAATACCAACAGTTACTGAAATAAATGAAGCTAAGGATGCAGAGCTTGTAAGTAAAATTGGAAATTTAATGAATTCTAAATCATATGTAAAATCCGATTTATTTGAGAACCTAATCAATGATGAAAATACAGATTTAAAAGAGCTAGCTAGATCAATGTTTTCTATTATAAATGGAAGAGACGAGGAAGCTCATTACCAAGCAGATGAAAATGGATATATTAAGCTATTCTTTAGTCTAGGTAAGAAGGATAAATTAATGGCTAAAGATGTTATAGGAAGCATTGCAGCTAACACAGCTGTATCTGGTAGCGACATTGGAAAGATTAATATTTTAGATAATTTTTCATTTGTTGAAGTTCCAAGTAATTACGTTGAAGAGATTATTTCTTGTATGAATGGAAATACAATAAAAGGTAAGAAAGTAAGTATTGAGGTAGCAAATTCATAATTTGACATTGGTATACTAATTTTATATAATAATTATAGAGTTTATAACAAAGGAGGATTTCGATATGGAAAATGAAGAGAGAGTAGCATTAGGTGTTACAGCGATGATATTTGGTATAATATCACTTGCAACAATGTGCTTTATCGTAATATCAGTATTCTTTGGAATTCTAGCAATTATATTTGGTATACTAAGTATTATTTTTGAGAAAAAGAATAAATTAAAAATCACAGGTCTAGTACTTGGATTAATAAGTATTACAATAACAATTGTACTTTTCTTAGTATTAGAAGTTTGGGATTTAAATATTTTCATGGTTCCAAAGTGGTACATCTAAAAGTTAAATATTAAAGGTACTTAAAACACTAGATTTTTGCTAGTGTTTTAAGTATTTTTATCAAAGTTTGAATTATTGGTCAAGTTTATTTAATTACTTGATAATAGATATAAATTTGTGTTAAAATTCTGAAAGGAGAGAATTATGGCACTACCAAATGAACTTACAGAAGCTTTAGATAATTTGTTAGAAGGAGAGATTTCTTTTAACGATATAAATATAGATAGCAAAGAAATTAGTAAAAGGTACAGGGATAACAATAATGATGGTAACAGACTAGTTACTAGTAACAAAGAAGCGGTTGCTTATGCTTTGTCAAGAATGCCAGCAACATATGAGTCTGTTTTAGATTGTTTAAAGAATGTATTTGAAAAAAATAACTTTGATATTGATTCTGTACTAGATGTTGGTGCTGGAACTGGTGCAGCAACTTGGGCGCTATTTAGTTTCTTCGATAAAAAGAACTATTCATGCTTTGAACGAGAAGATGCAATGATAGGTATCGGTAATGAATTGATGAAAAATTCTGAACTTTCAGATATCGCAAAATGGACAAAGTTTGATGCAGTGAATGATAGTATAGAAGAAAAATATGATTTGATTGTTGTTTCTTATATGATAAATGAACTTCCAAAGGATCAAATCAAGAATGTAGTGGAAAAGTTGTGGAAAGCCACCAACAAAATATTATTAATAATAGAGCCAGGAACACCAAATGGATATTCAAATATAAAGCAAATGAGGAGTTTACTTTCTAAAAATGGTGCAAAGATAATAGCTCCTTGCCCACATGGAGAAGAATGTCCACTGCCAGAAGATGACTGGTGCCAATTTACATGTAGAGTTCAAAGAAGTAAAATACATAAGATTCTAAAGGATGGTAGTTCTCCATTTGAGGATGAAAAGTATTCGTATATTGCTTTTTCAAAGTTGGATTGTGAAAGCTCTGATAATAGAATACTAAGACATCCAATTATAAATAAAGGATATTCAGAATATAAAGTATGTAGTAAAGATGGAATAAAAAATGTCAAGCTATCAAAGAAAGACGGAGCTAAATATAAAGAGGCTAAGAAAAAGTCTGCAGGAGATAGTTTGAATATATAACAAGAACCAAGAAAGGAAAGTATTATGGGATTAGATATTAAAATACCAAAGTTTAAATTTCCAAAATTTAAATTCAAGGAAATGGATAATGTTGAAGATATTAATATAGAGAAAGAAAAAGAGAAAACAGAGAAGCAAAAAAAGGACAAGAAACAATATACAGCGCCGGAGTTTAAAACAATTAAAGAAGTATTCAACTATAGTATGGAAAAATATCCTGACAATGTATTTATATTAGAAAAACCAGAGCATAAAGCACCATACAAAGAGATTAAATATAGAGAATTTGGTGATGATGTTATAAATCTTGGTACAGGATTAACGAAGTACTTAAATCTAAAAGATGAAAGAATAATTATTATTGGTGAAACAACATATGGTTGGTATATTTCTTACATGGCAATTCTTTGTGGAGCTGGTATAGCTGTTCCAATCGACAAAGAGCTTCCAGTTAATGAAATAGAGAATTTAATTGTAAGATCAAAAGCAAGTGCTGTTATATATTCTTCAAAGAAAAAAGATCTTATTGACAAAGTTAAAGATAGCGTCCCAATGGTTAAATACTTTATCGAAATGAATTCTGACGATAAAGTAAAAGGAAGAGATGTCGGATTAAACCGTGTAATGGATGAAGGAAAGAAACTTATAGAAAAGGGTGATAATTCTTTCGAGAATATTCAAATTGATCCAGATGAGTTTAAAGTTTTATTCTTTACTTCAGGAACAACTTCTCAATCAAAAGGTGTAATGTTATGCAACAGAAATTTAGCTGCAAACATAAATGCTTGTGAAGCTTATATTGATATGAGGCCAAATGATAGATGGTTTTCAGTTCTTCCACTACATCATTCATATGAATCAACAATTGGTTTCTTAGTACCATTTGAAGTTGGTGCATCTATTGCTGTATGTGAAGGATTAAAATACATATTACCAAATATGCAAGAAAGTAAGCCAACAGCTGTTTTATGCGTACCAATTCTTGTTGAAAATATACATAAAAATGTAAATAAATCTATTGAAAAAAGTGGTAAGGCAGCAGTTGTTAATTCAATGATTCATGTAACAAATGCTATTAAGACTGTAGGAATTGACTTAAAGAAAAAAGTATTTAAAGAAGTATTTGATAACTTTGGTGGAAAGCTAAGAATGATTGTATCTGCAGCTGCACCACTTGATCGTAAAATTGCAAAATGGGTTCAAGATATCGGAATTGCAATGATACAAGGATATGGTCTAACAGAGACTGCACCTATCTCAGCATTAACTCCAGATTACGATCCAAGGGTTGGCTCTGTTGGTAAAGCTGTTAACTGTGCAGAAATAAAAATAAAGAATCCAAATGAAAAGGGCGAAGGTGAAATCCTAATAAAGAGCGATACTTTGATGCTTGGATATTATGAAGACGAAGAGGCAACTAAAGAGGCTATTTCAGAGGATGGATGGTTTAATTCAGGTGACGTTGGATATCTAGATAAAGATGGATATTTATACATAACTGGTAGAAGTAAAAATGTTATTGTTACTCAAAATGGTAAGAATATATATCCGGAAGAGATTGAAAGTATTTTAAAGAATTATCCAGAGATTAAAGAGTGTATGATATATGGAAAGAATCAAGATGATTCTAAGGAGCTTACAATTACTGCAAGAGTTCTTCCTGATATGCCAGAAATTCAAGAAAAGCTTGGAAAAGATAAAAATATTTCTGATGAAGAAATATATGATATTATTTGGAAAATTATAAAAGAAGTTAACAAGACTCTTACTTCATACAAAGCTATTAAGAGCTTGGAAATTAAAACAGATGACTTTGAAATGACAACAACAATGAAAATAAAGAGATATAAAGAGATTCAAAAAGATGTTTAGTTAATTTGAGGAGATTTATATGAAATTAGAAAATGAAAAATGTAGCAATGCATTTGTATGTGCTGCAAGGGGAATAAAAGAGGCAATTAAAACTGAAGCAAATCTTAAGTTTGATATTTTAGTAGCAATAATAATTATTGCGTGTGGTTTTTTCTTCAGAATTAATATGGTTGAGTGGATTGTATGCATTCTTGCAATTGGTGTAATGCTTTTTGCAGAGCTTATGAATACAGCTGTTGAAGCTGTAGTTGACTTATATACTAGGGAGAAGAATAAACAAGCTGAAAGAGCTAAAGATATTTCTGCGGGTGCAGTGTTTATCTTATCAATAAATGTTGCTATTATTGGGCTGATAATCTTTATTCCAAAAGTTGTTGATATAATAAATAAATAGTCTTAAAACTCCATAAAAAACATACAAAAAATAACATAAAAATGGTTCGATTTTCGGGCCATTTTTTTGTTTATGAATATTTTGTGAAAACCCTAAAATTTTAAATATTTAATATTGTCTATCGATAAATTTAAGTGTATAATAAGTTTGCTTTATAATGCACAACGGAAAATTGAAAGGAAGAGATTTATGGAATCTAAAAAAAGTAAGGAAGTATTTGAATGGCTTGTATGTATACTTATAGCCCTTATTATAGTTGCTTGTATTAAGACTTTTGTTGGTTTCCCAACAGTTGTAAGTGGAGAATCAATGGACTCAACATTAAGAGATGGTCAACGCCTATGGATTAGCAGAATAGGTGTTAAGATAAATAAATATCCTGAAAGAGGAGATATTATAACATTTGAAGCACCGGATCAAAATCATTTATACCAATCAAAGGTTGAAGCTGATTTAAATAATCCAGTTGCTAAATATAATGAAAAGAAGAAAAATCTACTACAAAAATTTATTTCAGCCGTGTCAATATTTGGAAAAACTGACTTCGTAAAAAGAGTAATTGGTTTGCCAGGAGATCATGTTGAAATAAAAGATGGTGCTGTATACTTAAATGGTGAAAAATTAGATGAACCATATTTAGATGAAGGAAAACGTACAGAGCCTGAGAGCGGTTTATTTATTGATATTGTTGTTCCAGATGGCTACGTATATGTTTTAGGAGATAATAGAAATAACTCAACAGATAGTAGAAGATTTGGATGTATTCCAATCGATAAAATTGAAGGAAGAGCAGTATTAAGATTCTGGCCACTAAACAAATGGAAAAGTTTAAAGAAATAGATTAACTAAGGAGGATTTTAAATTGGGTGTAAAAAAAGAAGAAGAAAAGTATCCAATTGAATTAACAAATATTAAGTTAGAGTACGCTTATGTTGCCTTACTACTTGATAATCCAAAATCAATTCAAAAATATTATTTATCATTTGAGGATGCTCAATTCTCAGATGAAATGGCTCTAAATTTATATAAAAGTATTTTATTCACTGAGGGTGGTAAATTTGCTCCAGAGAAAATTAAGAGAGCATTTACTTATCCAAAAACCTCCGATGAGATATATCGTTTAAAACAAAAGCTTAAACAAGAGGCTCAAGAGAAAAAATATAATATAGAAAATATATTTATTAAGATAAAAAAGTTGTTTTTATTAAAAAAATATTATATAAATGCACCAACAAAGAAAATACAACAAGATGTTTTAGAAATAAAAAGTTTCAAAAGATATAAAGAAATGACAATTGAAGAACTTGAAAATATAGTATCTGAAGTTGGCATAAAAAGAGGAATTAGCGAAGGTAGATTAAATAAAGGTGTTACTGATTTTCTTCTAGCAGGAGAAAGTACTTTAACAAGCGGAATTAGTTTGCCATTCCCAATTCTTACAGATGTTTTTAAAGGAATAAGACTTGGAGAAACAATGGCCTTCTCTATGCCATCCAACTGTGGTAAGAGTAGATTTACAATCAATATGGCTGCACATATGGCTTTCGTTGAGAAAAAGAAAGTTTTAATTATTTCAAATGAAATGTCTGAAGAAAAAATGAAACTATGTTTAATAACAACAATTATAAACAATTCAAGACTACAAAAAGAAATTGGCTGCAAGATAAGAGTATCTGAAGGGGAATTACTAGAATTTAAATACAGACCAGATAATAAAAAGGCAGTTAAAACTGATGATAAAGGCTATATATTAAAGGAAGAAGGAGAAACGCACGAACAATTTGTAGCTAAACTTAAAAAGTATTCTTCTGAATTTAATAATGTTATCAAAGCAACAGATTGGCTACAAAATCAAAGAAACAATCCAATTTGCTTTATGCATATAGCTGAGCATACAAATGAAGATTTATACAAAATAATCTTAAACTATTACTATAAAGAAGGTGTAGAATATGTATTCTACGATACATTAAAGAATGATATTGCACATATTGGTGATGGGGATGAGATTAAAAAGACAGCAACAATATTATCTACTATGGCACAACAATATAAGATGTTTATTGGATCAACATTGCAATTGCTTGAAAATAGTACAACTCCACTTAATTTAACAATTAATGATATGGCAGCGAGTAGAACAGTAAAAGAAGTTTTGGATACATTGTGTCTGTTTAAACAAATTACAAAAGAAACATATAATGACTATGAATATTCAGAAACTGAAGAAGCAGAAAAGTATAAGGACCTAGAGTATTATAGTGATCCAGATGTTAGATACTATGCATGCGTAGTTGATAAGAACAGAGCTGGTGCAAAACCTAATTTGTTATTTAGACTAAACCTTGCATACAACGAATGGTTTGAACTTGGGTACTTAAGAATGAAACAAAAGTTGAAATGAGGTTGTAGAATTTATGCAAAAAATATCTTTACAGAAAAGGAGCTTTTTTAATAGTATCGGCCTTGATACTAATAATTTGCCTCCAGAATTACAAATTAAATCAAATAGTATGCAAACCAAATTGCCAAAAGAGAGCGTTAAGTTTTTAACGCAAAAAGATTGGACGATTCCACAAGAAAAAGCGTTTAGGCTTAAAAATCTATTTGGCACAGATAATGCAGATTTTGATAACAAAACATGGATTGAGATTTTTGACAACAATGAGAAAACAGATGAAATAATAAAGTTATATTTTAAAAATCCAAATTACTACTATAAGGATTTAAAACAATTGAATCAAGCTGGACTGAAGCATAACGGTAGCATAGAGCTTTATGAGGATAATGGAAAATTCTTCGTAAAGGATGGTGTCGCTAGGGTTTCTTTAATGATGATTAAATACTTGTTAGAGATGTCTAGAGCACAATCTAAAGAAGAAAAAGCCATGATTAATAAGCAATATGTTTTTGCTGCTGTTGTTAGATCAACTCCGGCAGATAGAGATATCATGTATTTAATTAACATGATATCTGACTTGTATGGTTCAAAGTTTAGATTAAAAAGATTAGGCAATGAAGATGAATGCAAGTTTATAATGAAAATTGATGAAAAGAAAGTAGAAATTAATTCAAAAAAGGATTTCGAAACATTCATAAAAAATGTATATTTACCAAAAGAATTTAAGAGCTACGATAAGCTCAAACTACGACTTAGGAATGTTGCTAAAATTGGTTTTGAATATAAAGAGAATGATGAAAGTGAGGACCTTGTTGATCAATTTTTACTAATGGGAAAACTATTTCCAAATTATGAAGTTTTCATCAAGTATTATAAAAAAGTAATTCAGTACGAAATAGAGGATGATTTTGTTCTTAAACTTGATATAAACAATATTACATATGATGATGTTTTGAAGAAATTGATAAAAATTGTAAAACAAGAAGAGATTAATATGAGTAAAACAGAATCTAAAGAGAATGTAAGTAAAAGTGCTACAAAAAAGACGGTTGCTAAAAAAGAGACAGCAAAATCTACTAAAATACCAAAGAAAGTAGAGGAGAAGGAAGTTAAGAAGTCTTCTCAAGTGAAAGCTGTTCAAAAAGCTCCTGAAAAGATAATTGATACAAAAGATAAAGAAGAAGTGCTAAACCAAAAAATCAAGAAGGCTAAAGAAGTAGCTGCAAGTAGTATTTCAAATATTGTTAATAATATTGAGATGACATATTATAAGCTTAAAACTGAAGAAGCAAAATCTTTAGATTTAGCTAATAGTACTGGAATAGAAATGAACATTGATAAAATCAGTGATGCTTCAATCAATTCTAACATTAATTCTATCAAGGCTAATTCATTTGAAGTTAAGAAAAAGATTGATCTAATTAATAAATTAGATGAACTTAATTGTAACAATGACTTTTTATCAGATTTAAAAACACTTTCTGCTGATAAGAGTATCGTAGATGAGTATGGCGAAGAAATGAAGAGCATCTATATGGCATGTTTCAATAAAAATGCTAGAAAGATGATTACTGATGCTAAGTTAAAGAAACTTGATAAACAAAGAAAAGAAGTTGAAGGTGAAAAGTGTTCATTCTTTAGCAAATTGATTGGTAAAGCAAAGTTAAAACAAGCAAGATTAGATAATATTAATCTAAAAGAGCAATTAATATTAACAGAATCACAATTTTCAAGCAATTCATATTCTACTTTAGAAGATGGATTATCAGATATATATGCATTTATTAAGACTGAAGAAGATGCATCTTGTGTTTCTGATGTAAAGATTTATTTAAGAAATGTTGAAACAAATAACCAAATAAAGGAAATGATTAATCAAGAAAAGCTAACAAAGAAAACACGTGAAAAGATTGATCAACAAAGGAATTTGCCACAGCTTGTGTTATCTAAGGAGAAGAAACGTTTATTTAGTAAAGCACAGATTAATATGGTGCAAGAAAAGAATAACGAACTTAAACGTGTTATTCAAATAAATAGAGCTAACTCCTTAAAGATGCAAAATACTGGTTTAATTCCTACTTTAGGTAATATTAAATCAACTAAAGCTGTTAGAAAATTCATAAATAATTTAAGTCAAATTGATACATCTTTAAAGAATCAAAAAGACTAAATTGAGTAGTATTTTTATAAATATAAAAGCAAGCAGATCAATGCTTGCTTTTATTGATTTTACAGCATCTTGAAGCATTTTAAGATAATTGAAAAACATGTCAAAATTTGACTTTTATATAAAAAGATGGTATAATGTATATGTTCTGTTTTTAAAAGGAGAGGATAAAAAATTATGAATAAAGATAATGAAGCGTCGATTTCATTCAAAAAAATAATACTAATTGTAATTGCTGCTATATTATTATTAAGTGGTATGGTAGTTACATTTGTTAGTGTAAAACTTGGTGGTGTTAAAATTGTTGGTGCAGACAGAATTGAAATTGCACAAAGCGATGAAATACTACTAGGAAGTGTAAACGAGGCTGATAATGAAGATTCACTACAAAGTGAACTTGAAAATTATACTACTGTAACTGAAAAAGTAGTAAAAGAGCAAGAAAAAATACCATATGAAACAGAGACTAAAGATAAGTCTACTGGTGATGGTGAAAAAGTTGAAAGAGTAGTACAAAATGGTTCTGAAGGAACAAAGGAAATTGTTTATAAAATCACTTTTATCGGTGGAACTGAACAAGACAAAATCCAAATTGCAGAAAATGTAATTGAAGAGCCAGTTAATTGTGTAAAAGAAATAAAAGATAAAGAAGTACCGGTCGTAACTGCCAGATCTTCATCATCTGTTGATGAAGATGGAGACGACGAGGGTGGATATTCAGGAGACGAAGATTCTTCATGGTCTGGAACAAAGCTTACAAAAAGCGCCGGAGTTGTTAGAGCTTCAGAAACACCTTCTGGATATAGAGAAACTTACTACAACTTAAACATGAATGGATGTTTAAGAGCAATGGGATTAGATAGCGATGGATATGGAGTAAGAAGCGATGGTGTTAAAACTTATAACGGATACGTTATGGTTGCTTCACCAAACTTAAGTAAATATCCAAAGGGAAGTTATATCCCAACAACATTAGGTATGGGATATGTAGTTGACTACTGTCCAAGTGGTGCACTAGATATCGCCGTTACATGGTAATAAAAAACAGAAATTAAAGAGCAGCGTGAGCTGCTCTTTTTGTTTGTCTGTTGTCCTCAATATATAAAGATTAAGTCTTCGTTCTAATGTGATTTCTAGCGAATAGAATTAAACAAAATTATTCGTTGGAGGTTTTTATGAAGGATTTAACAATTGAGGACAGAGCAGTTATGCTTGCTAAATATATTATAGATTCAAAGGATACTGTTAGAGGAACTGCAGCTAAGTATGGTGTTAGTAAAAGTACTGTACATAAGGATGTTTCAGAAAGACTAATTCGGAATTAATCCAGGTCTTGCCGGAGAAGTAAGAGCAATTCTTGATGAAAATAAAGCAGAAAGACATATTAGAGGAGGACTCGCTACTAAAATGAAGTATATAAATATGCATAAAATTCAGTAGTTAAAAGTGTTTAATGGTGTAGATATTATATAAAAAATGTGTTATAATAGCGAATATGATAATTATTTGTGATAAATAAAGGAGAATTAAAATGAAGAAACCAGAAATTTTAGCACCAGTTGGATCTTTTGAAAAAGCAAAGACTGCATTTTTATATGGAGCTGATGCTGTTTATGCAGGAACATCATCTTTATCATTAAGAACAAGAGCTGAAATGGATGATGAGTCACTAGCTAAAACAATTGAATATGCACATAGTATTGGAAAGAAAGTATATACAACTATAAATATTTATGCTTGGGATGAGAGCTATGAGGAAGTAAAAAAACAAGCTAGAATGCTTCAAAAACTAAAAGTTGATGCGATTATTCTAGCTGATGGTGGAATACTTGATATTGTTAAGGAAGAAGCTCCTGATGTGGATATTCACATTAGTACTCAAGCTAATATTGTAAGTGGACATACTGCAAATTTCTGGTATAGAAATGGTGCTAAACGTGTTATTCTTGCAAGAGAATTAAATAAAGATCAAATTAAAGAGCTTATCAAAATTACACCAGATGATCTTGAGACAGAGATTTTTGTTCATGGTGCAATTTGTTTTGGATATTCTGGAAGATGCTTCTTAAGTGATTTCTTAGCTGGTAGAAGTGCTAACTTAGGTGATTGTGCTCAAAGTTGTAGATGGGCTTATAATGTGTACGTTGAGGAGCATAATAATCCAGGTAACCTAATGCCTGTTGAGTATGACGATAAAGGAACATATATCTTTTCTTCAAAAGATTTATGCTTAATAAAAGAGATACCTGAGATAGTTGAAATGGGTATTGATAGCTTAAAAATTGAAGGAAGACTAAAGACAGAATATTATTTAGCATCAGTTGTTAGTGCATACAGAAATGCTCTTGATGATTATATGGCAGATCCAGAGCACTATGATTATACAAAGTATTTAAAAGAGCTTGATAAAGTTAAAACAAGAGGATTAACTACTTTTTATTTCAACGATAGAAACAATAAGGATTTCCAAGAATTTGAAGGAAAACAATATAATCCAAACTTTGAGTATGGTGGTAAAGTTGTAGATGATTCTGGTGAAAAAGTAGTAATCGAGATTAAGAATAAACTTAAAGTCGGAGATGTAATGGAAGTTCTTATTCCAGGAAAACTTGAGCCATTTGAGTTTACAATAGCTGAATTATGGGACACAGAAACAGACGAAAGTATTGAATGTGTAAATCCTGGGAAGGCTGGTCAAAGCGTTAAAATGATTATTCCAATTGATGTTAAAAATGGTTGGATTTTACGTAGAAAGAAATAGTTAAAATTATTGACAAAGAAAATTCAATTCGATAAAATAATTGTGAAAAAGACTGAAGAGAAGGAGTATAATTATGAATTTAATTGACGAAAATATCGAAAAAGAGTCTGAAGAGAAGCAAAAGAAGGTCACGAAACTTATAATAATTGCAATTGCGGTATTAGTTGCACTTGTGATTGTGATATTAGTTTATTCAGTGATTAAGAAGAAAAATACGATGACAGTTACTGTTAATGATGAAAAGAAATCATTTAATTCTTCTCTGTTCTTAATGCAAGATAAGAAACACTTTAGAAAATCTGAAAGTGGTGAAATATATATTTCTGTTAGAGAGCTAACTAATGTGTTGAATAATGGCCTTGAAGATAATGATTCAAGAAGAGTATCATACTTTAATGATGAATACAGAGGTAAGGGTGAAGATGTTACTAAGTGTCATATAAAAACTGAAAATGAGTATACCTCATATGTTGCTGGTTCATCTGCAATATACAAAGTAAGGGACAACAAAGCAGAAAACGAAGAAATAAAAAAGAATATGCGGTAATGATAAAAAAGAGCTTATGCTTAGCGATTATGAATATGAATATTTCAATATCGAAGGTGGAGTAATATATGAAAACAATGAAATATATGCTACGCAAAGTGCAATTGAGCTTGGATTTAACGTTAGAGTACTAGTTGATGAGAAGAATAAGACAGTTAAGATATATACACTTGATGGATTGAGCAATGTAGCTGCTGGAATAATAGGAGATACAGTTGTTACGGAGAATATAGCATATTACAATAAAAAATTACTTAAGTATGGATATGCGCTAGTTAGAAGTTCAAGTGGTGATTATGGTATACAAGATTACAATTCATATCAAGAGGGAAATTACGTATTAAGTTGTAAATATTCAGATATAAAGTTTATTGAAGGTTTAAAATGCTTAATAGTAACAACATCTGATAAGCATGAAATGGGTATTTTAAAACTTAATGTTGATGTAAGAAGTGTTGAAACATTAGTTGATCCAGTATATCAAGAAATAAATCAAATAGCAGATGATGGATCATTATATGGTGTTAAACAAAGTGATAAATATGGTTTATTAAAGATTTCTGAAGGTAAAGCGGAAACCGTGTTAAAATGTGAATATCAAACAATTGGTATAGAAAACTATAGCGATTATGAGGAAATGGAGAATCGTTATCTAATTGATAGTAAATACATTCCTGTAAAAAGAGATGATAAGTGGGGAATTGCTACACTAGATGGTAAGTTATCAATAGTTCCTCAATACGAAAAGATTGGATGTAATAGTGGTGAAGGTGGAAAACCTGCAATATGCGTACCAAACTTAAAGAATGGTGTTGCAGGAATTATATTTGGATCTACTCCAACAACGACAGACCCAAATGCACCAGTTCAAAATGATAATAATGACAATCAAAAATATGTATATTGTCTTGTAAATGCTGAAACAAAGCAAAAGATTGGTTTTGATGCAGAAGAAATATATTCAACAACTATAAATAATGAAAGAGAATATGTAATGAAAATTGTTGCTACAGATGGTAGCACACATAGAATTAATATATATGATGCTTATATGGAACCAGCTAGAGCGAATAAGGTTAATGCAACATCAGGAACAGGAAATAACAATACAAATACAGTAAAAAACACAACAAATACCACAAATACAACAACTGAACCTACAAACACAGTAACAAACACAACTACAAATAATTAATAAAAAAGTATAGCTTATGCTATACTTTTTTTGTATGCAATATAATGTCGTAAAACATAAAAAAATCTTGAAATATCTGTGGTAATAATATATTATATAAATGAAAACGGAAGACAGAAAGGAGTGTAATGCATGAAAAAAGATATCAAACTAAATTTAAAATATGCAGGGATTCCAGCTAATGAGATTAGTGCATACGCAGACCAAGTAAAGAAAGCTCACAAGGAGTTAAACAAAGGATTAAATGACGATACAAAGTTTACAGGATGGATTGAATGGCCTATAAACTATGATAAAACTGAATTTGAGAAAATAAAAAAGATTGCAAGCAAAGTTAGAACTGATTCTGATGTACTTATTGTAATTGGTATTGGTGGTTCATATTTAGGTGCTAGATCTGTAATTGAATCATTAACAAATCAATTTGAAAGAAAAGGAACAGAAATTATATATGTTGGTAACAATTTAAATCCAAATTATATAAATGAAATTATTGAATATGTATCTGACAAAGATATATCATTAAATGTTATTTCTAAATCTGGAAAAACAACTGAACCAGCTATCGCATTTAGAATATTTAGAAATCTAATGGAAGATAAGTATGGAGTTGATGAAGCTAGAAAAAGAATTTTTGTTACAACTACAAAGAGAAAAGGAGCTTTGTATAAAATTGCTCTTCAAGAAAAATATGTTAAGTTAAATATTCCAGAGAATATTGGAGGAAGATATTCAGTATTAACAGCTGTTGGAATACTACCAATTGCTGTTGCTGGATTAAACATTGATAAATTAATGGAAGGTGCAAGAGAAGCAGCTGAAGAATATAATAATGATGATCTAAGAAATAATGATTGTTACAAATATGCTGTTGTAAGGAACATTTTATATGGAAACGAAAAGAATATAGAAATACTTGCATCATATGAACCAAAATTATTTTATTTAGCTGAATGGTGGAAACAATTATATGGAGAAAGCGAAGGAAAAGACTTTAAGGGTATTTTCCCAGCATCAGTTACATATACAACTGATTTACACTCACTTGGACAATATGTGCAAGATGGAAGAAGAAATTTATTTGAAACAGTATTAAATGTAGAAAAGTCTGAAACAGATATAGTTATCGGTTATGATAATGAAAACTTAGATGAATTAAATTATATTGCTGGAAAGAATCTTTCTTTTGTAAATCAAAAAGCTATGGAAGCAACAATAACAGCACATGTTGATGGTGATGTTCCAAATATAGTTATTGATATTGATTCTCTAAATGAAAAAGCAATCGGTCATTTAATATACTTCTTTGAGAAGGCTTGTGCTATGTCTGGAATGCTTCTAGGAGTAAATCCATTTAATCAACCAGGTGTTGAAAAATATAAGAATAATATGTATGAACTTCTTGGTAAAAATAAAATAGGTGAGTTCATGTAAAATATAAATAATAGTATTTAAAATGATAATTTTAACAATATAAAGAAAAGTCTACATTGTGTAGACTTTTCTTTTACTTTTTAAAATAATTTGATATAAAATATACTTGATAGCTAAATGTTTTTTTGCTATCATAAATACATGATGAAAATATAGAATAGAGGTTTTTATGAAGATAGTTAGAAATATAATTATAGTAATTTTAGTTTTATTACTTCTTGGAGTAATAGGTTTTTGTATATGTATAGCACCGAATTATAAGAAAAGTGGTTATGAAGATAGAACAAATTTAGTTATAAACTTTAGAAATGTAACTGGAACGATGAAGGGCGAAGTTATAAGAGAAAATGGTTATGAGTATGTTTCTTTAGACGATATAAATAATTATTTTGATAGATATACATATTATGATTCAAAATACAATTACATTATTGCAACAGGAAATGGTCATATAGCTTGTTTTGATATTAATGCAGGTACAGTTAAGATTGATAATAATACTGTAAATGCAAAGATTATCGAAAAGGATAATCTAAAATACATACCAATTAATTTGTTAGAAGATTTTTATGATATTAAAGTAAAATATAATGAAAGCACAAATATCGTAGCGATAGAATCAACTAATACAGAGCTTAAGGCTGCTACAACAAACACTAAAGTTTCAATTAAGAGTAAACAAACCAATTTTTCAAGAACTTTAGAAAAAGTTGATAAAGGATCGACAGTGTATGTTAAAGAAGTAGCAGAATCTGAAAACACAGATTCAACTCCAGAGCCTCAAACATTAAAAGGAAAAATAATTAGATGGTATAACAACATGAAGAAAAAAATGTCTAAGGATTGGGTTACTGTAAGAACAGAAAATGGAACAATCGGATATGTAAATAAAAAATCTTTAGGAGATATAAAGGTTGTTAGAGAAGCTGCTAAAGAAGTTGAAAAAGCAAAGGTAAGTTTGGTTTGGGATTACTTTGAAAATACAATCGCAACACCAAAGAATGATTCAAATACAACATACAAAGGAATAAATGTTGTTTCTCCATCATTTATGTTTGTTGATGAAAACGGAAACATAAAGGAAAATGTTGGTGATTCGGGATTAAATTATATTTCATGGGCAAAATCAAAGGGCTATGAAATATGGTCTATGGTTAAATGTGATAACTTATTGACTGATAATATGAGAAGTATGCTTTCTGATTATAAAAAGAGAGAAAGTTTAATAAATCAAATTATTCAAATATGTCAAAAATATAGCTTTAATGGCGTAAATATTGATATGGAAAATATTAATCAAAGTGATAAAGAATATTTTTCAAGGTTAATAATTGAGCTAAAACCAAGACTTGAAAGTCTAGGAATGAAATTATCTGTTGATGTAACTGCTCCAGATGGAAGCCCAAACTGGTCACTTTGTTACGATAGAAAGACAATAGGTGACGTTGCAGATTATATTGTATTTATGGCCTATGATCAAACATCAAAGAATGGTAGTAGAGTTGGAAGCAATGCTTCAATTGAATGGGTTGAAAACAATATAAATAAGTTTATTAAGAATAACGAAGTTGATTCTAGAAAGATAATAGTTGCTATACCATTCTTTTCAAGAATGTGGAAGGTAAATAGCGATGGAACATCAGCTGGAAGCTTTGATATTAATATGAACAAACAAGATAAGTATTTGGCAAAAGCAACAAAGAAAGAATGGCTTGCAGATGCTTGCCAAAACTACATTGAATATGTGGAAAATGGTTTCACGTATAAGATGTGGGTAGAAGATGAAGAATCAGTTAGTAAAAAATTGGATTTAGTAGAGCAATATAATCTCGGTGGTGTAGCTTTCTGGGAAAAAGGCTGTGAGACAGAGAATATATGGAACGTTGTTGAACAGAAATTATTTTAATAAAATAAAAACACTTGCATAGAATTTATGTAGGTGTTTTTATGACTTATTACATTGATTATAAAGAAAATGGACAAAAGAAATCGCTAAAAAGAATAGTTGATAAAATGTTTTATAGGTTTTCTGTTATCAACATAGATAACAATAAAGAGTGTATATATATTAATAAAAAATATATTAATCAAAGTGCTTATAAGAAAATTAACAAGTATCTAATTAAACATAATTTAGATATTTTGAAGAGCAATGCATTAATTGTAAAAGATATTGAAATAATTGAATGTATTAATCATATCAAATATGTTCCAAGAGAAAAATATGTGATGAAAGCTAATCTACAGGGTATTCTGGATTATATAGAAAAGGTTTTGAATATAGACTTAAGAAATGAATGTGTTCATTTAACGATGCAAGATGAAAATAATAAAGAAATTTTAATCGGAATACTGGATTGGTTTAAGTGCATAAATATTGCTACAACTAGAATTGGATATATGAGAAGATTAGAAAAAAGTATAGTTAATCGAAATGATGCAGTTATATCTATTTCTAATAACAAAAGGAAGGCTCTTAAGAGAGCAAAGATATTAATTAACTTGGACTTTGATAATGAATTAATAAATGAATTTTGCATCAATAGAAATTGTCTAATTATTAATTTGAAAAATAGCCAAATATGCTTGAAAAGTAGCTTTCAAGGTAGTATTATAGATTCCATACAAATCGACTTTAAAAATAGATATAGAGACTATATAAACAAGGATAAATACGATAAAGTGAATTTATATAATAGCTTTATTCAAGATTTTAGTTATAAAGATGCAGTTAATTGTATTGAAAGTGATAATTGTAAAATAATGGATTTAATTGGTATTAGGGGAATTATACCGAATGATGAAATTATTAATAATTATACAAATAGTTCAATAAAGCTTGACAAAACAAGAAAAATGGATTAAGATAACTTGGACTTATGAGCTTAAATTTAACATAGGAAGGATTGAGACATATGGAGGAAAACAAAGAGGTAATATTAACTCAAGAAGGATTTGAGAATTTAGAGAAAGAATTAGAATATTTAAAAACTGAAAAAAGAGCAGAAATTTCAGAGCGTATAAAAATTGCATTAGGATTTGGAGATTTATCAGAAAACTCTGAATATGATGAAGCTAAAAATGCTCAAGCTGAAAATGAAAATTTAATAAATGAATTAGAGAACAAGATTAGATATGCTAAGATTATAGATGAATCAGAAATCGATACAAAAACTGTACAAGTAGGAAACACTGTAAAGTTATTAGATATCGAATTTGATGAGGAAATTGCTTATACAATAGTTGGATCAACAGAGGTTGATTTAGCTCAAAACAGAATTTCTAATGAATCACCTATAGGTAAAGCTTTATTAGGAGCAAAGAAAGATCAAGTGATTGATGTAGAAGCTCCAGCTGGTGTTGTTCAATACAAGATTCTATCTATTACTAAATAATTTAATAGATGAATTATAAAAAATAAGATAATAATGAAAAACCATCTTTGGATGGTTTTTTTGCGTCTTTTATCTAATTATATTCCAAGATATCAAAAAGTCCCTAAAGGCTTGAAATTTTAAGAAAAATTTAGTATAATAGATGACATAATGATTATTTTGGGGGATTTATGAAAAGATTTCTAAAAAATGTACTTTTTTTAGCTCTTTTTGCTCTTATAGGAATAGTAGTTATGAATACTCTATATAAGCAAATTGGCTATGGTTATTTTAAAAAGGCACTTTCTAGATCTGGAGTTACATTCTTTACAAGAGATAACACTATAAAGTATTCAGATATGAATAGTTATAAAATCGAAAATAAAGATTATAACAACGCGACTTTTTATAAAACAGTTAAATTAAATAAAAATACACCTTATAGAGTAACATGTATGATTAAAACTGAAGATGTTGAAGTTTTAAACAAGAGATATGAGAACAGTGGAGCTAAGATTTATATTATGGGGTCTGATGAACAATCAGAGGCTATAATAGGAACTAAGGATTGGACAAAAGTTACTTTAATGTTTAATTCTAAGCAAAATGAGGAGCTTGATATTGGTTTCATGTTAGGTGGTGATTCTGACTCAGGAAATGTAAAGGGAACAGCATGGTTTTCTGATCTAAAAATCGAAGAAGGATGTTTAGATGAAGATAATAACTGGAACTTTGCATGTTTTGTTTTTAAGAATGTTAATGTGAAGCTATTTGATATGGATTATAAGTATTCTATGACTGAAAAGGATATCAATCAAATTAGGTCTAACATGGAGAGATTTAAAAATAGTTGCTATGAGATGAGTAATCATCAAATGACTGTATCATATAAAGTAATTGAGATAGACGAACCAATAACACAGTTATCATATGATGAATCTAAAGGTTATTATATTGATCCAAAGGATGTTTCTAAGCTAATAGATAAATATTTAGATGTAGAAAGCTTCGACCACATATTTGTATGTGCAAGACTTAATGATGAAAACTCTAGTATTCCAAACAAGAACTGGATTGGTCTTGGTAGTATGGAATATAAGGGAATAGGTTTTTCAAATATAAGAATGCCAACAGAAGAGGGAAGTTCGCAATATATGTATATCGAACAAGAAAATATATTTCCGGAAGAAGTTTTTATACACGAATTTCTACATACACTTGAAAGAAATAGTAAGAAATATGGATTTGAAATTCCAGCACTTCATGATAATGAAGTCTATGGATATATGGAGAATAATCTAAATGGTTTATATGATTGGTATAAAGCATATATGACAAAATCAATCGGAAAAGAAGGATTAGGACTAGATAGTAGAATATACAATCTTAAACCATTAAATGATAATAATTTTTCAAACGCTAAAAAGCTTGATGAGTTTGAGGATGTTAAGAATATCCTAGAAAGATTAAAGCTTGTAATTAAGACTATGCGTGATGGAATTATCAACTAATACTGAAAGGATATGAATTTTTAATGAAATTATCAGATTTTGATTACGAATTACCAAAGGAATTAATTGCGCAAACTCCAATTGAAAAAAGAGATGAAGCAAGACTTATGGTTTTACATAGAAGCGATAAAAGTGTTGAGCATAAAATTTTTAAAGATATTTTAGACTATTTAAAACCAGGTGATTGCTTAGTTAGAAATAACACTAAAGTTATACCTGCTAGATTATATGGAGTTAAAGAAGTTACTGGAGCAAATGTTGAATTCTTATTACTAAATAGAATTGAAGGAGACACTTGGGAAGTAATGGTTAGACCTGGTAAAAAGTTAATGCCAGGAGCAAGAGTAAGCTTTGGTGATGGTTTATTAAAAGCAGAAGTAATTGATAAAATGGAAGGTGGAAATAGAAAAGTTAAATTTGAATATGACGGAATATTCAATGAAATACTTGATCAAATTGGGTTAATGCCTCTTCCACCATATATAAAAGAGAAGCTTGAAAAGAAAGAAATGTATCAAACAGTATATGCTAAATATGAAGGTTCAGCAGCTGCTCCAACAGCAGGTCTTCATTTTACAGAAGATTTACTTGAGCAAATCAGAGCAAAAGGTGTTGAGATTGCAAATGTTACACTTCATGTTGGTATTGGTACATTTAGACCAGTAAAAGAAGAGAACATTGAAGATCATGATATGCATACAGAGCACTATTACATCAAAGAAGAGGACGCTGAAAAGATTAATAAAACAAGACAAAATGGTGGACGTATCATTGCAGTTGGTACAACATCTTGTAGAGTTTTAGAGTCTGTATCAGATGACAATGGAATGGTTAAAGCTGTTGAAGGTGATACAAATATATATATTTATCCAGGATATACTTTTAAATGTGTTGATGCTTTAATTACAAATTTCCATTTACCAGAATCAACATTAGTTATGCTTGTATCAGCTTTAGCTGGTAGAGACTTTGTTCTAGATAGCTATAAAAAGGCTGTAGAGGAAAAATATAGATTCTTTAGCTTTGGAGATGCTATGTTTATTGAATAATAAATTAATATAAGAATTATAGAAAGGATACTAATATGTCAAAAGAAGCAATTACATATGAATTATTGCATGTTGATAAGAATTCGGGTGCGAGACGTGGTATTATACATACACCCCATGGTGATATTCAAACACCAGTATTTATGCCAGTTGGAACACAAGCAACAGTTAAGTCTATGACACCAGATGAGCTTAAAGATTGGATAGATGCAAAAATAATACTTTCAAATACATATCACTTATATTTAAGACCAGGTAGCAAGCTTGTTAAAGAAGCGGGGGGACTTCATGGTTTTATGAATTGGGATAGAGCAATATTAACTGATTGCGGTGGTTTCCAAGTATTTAGTTTAAAAGATTTAAGAAAGATTACTGAAGAAGGTGTTGAATTTAGATCTCACTTAGACGGAAGTAAACATTTCTTTTCACCTGAAAGTGTTATTGAGACACAAGAAGATTTAGGTGCAGATATTATAATGGCTTTTGATGAATGTGTTGAGTATCCAGCAACATATGAATATACAAAACAATCAATGGAAAGAACTACTAGATGGGCTAAACGTTGTAAAGAAGCTCATAAAACAACAGATAAACAAGGTTTATTTGGAATTATACAAGGTGGTTTCTACAAAGATTTAAGAGATAAAAGTTTGGAAGATTTGGTTGCACTAGATTTCCCAGGATATGCAATTGGTGGAATCAGTGTTGGAGAGCCTAAAGAAGAGTTCTTAGATATTCTAAGATATGTTGCTCCAAAGATGCCTGAGAATAAGCCAAGATATCTAATGGGTGTTGGAACACCAGATTATTTAATAGAAGCAGCTCTTAGTGGTATAGATATGTGTGACTGCGTATTACCAACAAGAATTGCTAGAAATGGAACAGCTTTAACATGGAATGGTAAAGTTGTAGTAAGAAATGCAACATATGAAAAGGATTGGGGGCCACTTGATCCAGAATGTGATTGCTATACATGTAAAAATTATACTAGAGCATACTTAAGACATTTAGTGAAAACAAAAGAAATTCTAGGTGATAGATTACTTACTGTTCATAACTTATATTTCTTAGCTAAATTAATGGAGAGAGTTAGAACGGAAATAGAAAATGATAATCTAATCAATTTTAGAAATGAATTTTATAGCAAATATGGCTACGACAATAATTAGTATATAGAGAATAATTTTTCTTAGAAAGGATGTTAAAATGACTTTAGTAGATGAAAGAGATTTAAGAAACGAACAAGAGAGGAAACAAAAAATAGTAAAAACAATAATTAGAACAATTATAGTTTTAGTTTTAATCATTGCTGTGTTATTGGTATACAGAATGATTGCTAAAAAGAAAGAGTTTAAATGCGTTATTGATGGTAAGCAAAATACAGCAGTAAGCTCTAATTTACTATACAAGGATAGTAAAGGGAAAGTATTTATTGAAAATGGAAAGGTATTTGTTTCTTTAAGAGAGCTTTCAAATACATTAGGATACCAATTCTATAATAGTGAATATAAGAAAAAAGGCGAAGATAAATCTAAATGCCAAATTCAAGTTAATAACATTTATACATCATATATTGCTGGATCAAATAAAATCTATAGAGCAATAGTTTTAAATAAAGATGAGGGTAATAATAACTCAAATAATAACCAAGATGATTTTCAAGATATTGAGGAAGCGAAGAAAGTTGAATTTGAGTATTTTACACTAGAAGATAATGTAAGAATTGAAAATGGTGAATTATATGCAACTATTGAAGCTGCACAAATTGGATTTGATATTGCTATTCAATATGATGAAAAAAGCAATACATTATCAATCTGTACATTAGATTATCTAGAGAATAAAGCCAAAGAAGCTAGAACAGATTATGCTCCATCTTCAGAGTATAGCTACAAAGATAAGAGATTATTAAAATATGGTATGGTTGTAGTTAAAGATACTCAAGGTAATTATGGAGTAGCAAGTTATACAAGAAGTGATAAAAGTGGAACATTTATTGCAAGTTGCAAGTATTCAGACATTGATTTTAATGAAGCAAATTCAACATTATCTACAATAACAAACTTAGATAAAAAAGCAGGTATATTGTATTTAAATATGGCTGAACAAAGTGTAGAAAAGAATGTTACTTCAGAATATCAAGGAATTAAAGAAATTACTGATGATTTTAGTTATTTCTTAGTAAAACAAGATGGTAAATATGGAATAATAAATTCAGAAGGTAAAACTGTTTTACCAGTTGCTTTCGAAGAAATTGGTGTTAAAGAAGAGGAATACTCAGACTTAACATGTAGATATATTTTAGAAGATAAGTATGTACCAGTAAAATTAAATGGTAAATGGGGATTATATAATATTAATGGAAAGAAAATAATTGAACCACAATATGAAGAAGTTGGATGTAATCTAGCACAAAGTGGTGATAGTGTTGTTATAATTCCAAATATTAGAGAAGGTATAACAGGAATTGTATTTATGTACAATAGAGCTAAAGCTTTCTATGGATTATATAATGCCGATACTGGTGAAAGAATAGCAGTTTCTTTAACAGAAGTATTCAAAAAAGTTGAAAATGGAGAAGAAAACTACTATGTTAACCATATAATTGATAGATTAACATCTAAAGCACATACATTAAATGTTCGTACAGAGATATAACAAAAGGCAGGGGAACCTGCCTTTTTAGTTTACAAAAAGTTATTGTTATGTATTGACTTTTCTTTAAAAAGTTATATAATAGAAACATCAAAAACGTAAATGAGACAAAGTAGAATATCCCTTTTTATCAGAGAGGATTAGCATACCTGCTGAAAGCTAATCTTAAAAATATATTTGAAAAACTACCTCATTGTTGCCAATTAAAAGTTGGTCGTGTAGCTTGCGTTAAAAGTAGAATTAAGTAAAAAATAGGATGGAACCGTGCCATTATAAGCACTCCTAAAGATTATTATTAGATAGTCTTTAGGAGTTTTTTGATGTCTAAAACATTGGAAAACTCCAAGGGCTAAAAGGAGGATTTTTTATGATTAAAGTTGAACTAAAGGATGGCTCTATATTAGAAGTAGAGCAAAGCAGCAGTGTTATGGATGTTGCTAAGAAAATTAGCGAGGGGCTAGCTAGAATGGCTACTGCTGGACGCGTTAATGGAGAAGTTGTTGATATTAGATTTGAGCTTAAAGAAGACTGTAAGCTTGAAATCTTAACTTTTGATTCAGACTTAGATGGAAAAAAAGCTTATTGGCATACAACTTCACATATAATGGCTCAAGCTGTTAAAAGATTATGGCCAGATACAAAACTTGCAATAGGACCTGCAATTGATGAAGGTTTCTATTATGATTTTGATTCATCAGAATCATTTAATGATGCTGATATGGAAAAGATTGAAGCTGAAATGAAGAAAATTATTAAAGAAGATTTACCAATCGAAAGATTTTCTTTACCAAAAGATGAAGCTTTAAAATTAATGGCTGATGAACCATATAAAGTAGAATTAATCAATGACTTAGCAGAAGGAGAAGAAATCTCTTTCTATAAACAAGGTGAATTTACTGATCTTTGTGCTGGACCACACTTAGAAAGCACAGGAAAAGTTAAATCTGTTAAATTACTTTCTAATTCAGGTGCTTACTGGAGAGGAAGCGAAAAGAATAAAATGCTTCAAAGAATATATGCTGTTTCTTTCCCAAAAGCTAGTCAATTAGAGGAATTTGTTAAATTACAAGAAGAGGCTAAAGAGCGTGATCATAGAAAAATTGGTAAAGATTTAAAATTATTTATGACACATAAATTAGTAGGTGCTGGACTTCCAATGTACTTACCAAATGGTGCTACAATTAGAAGAACTCTTGAAAGATATATTCAAGATAAAGAGCTTGCTCTAGGATACTGGCATGTTTATACACCATCTTTAGCAAACGTTGAATTATATAAAACAAGTGGTCACTGGGATCACTATAAAGATGATATGTTCCCACCAATGAAAATGGATAATGAAGAATTAGTTCTAAGACCAATGAACTGTCCACATCATATGCTAATATACAAAAATGAACTTCGTTCATATAAAGATTTACCAATAAAGATTGGTGAGCTAGCTCATGACTTTAGATGGGAAAACAGTGGTGCTGTTTGTGGTTTAGAGCGTGTTAGACAAATGTGCCAAAATGATGCTCACTTATTCGTAAGACCAGATCAAATTAAAGAAGAAGTTGGAAAAGTACTAAATTTAATAAAAGAAGTTTATCAAAAAGACTTTGGATTCTCAGCTGATTCATTTAAATATAGACTTTCTCTAAGAGATAAAGCAAATACTGAAAAATATATTGATAATGATGAAATGTGGGAGACAGCAGAAAACCAATTAAGAGCAATATTAAAAGAGTTAAATATTGACTTCTATGAAGCTGAAGGTGAAGCTGCTTTCTACGGACCAAAGATTGATATTCAAATTAAAACAGCGTTAAATCATGATATTACTATTCCAACATGTCAATTAGACTTTGCTTTACCAGAGAGATTTGATTTAACATATGTTGGAGAAGATGGTAAGGATCATAGACCAGTTGTTATCCACAGAGCTATTCTCGGATCATCTGATAGATTTATTTCTTTCTTACTAGAAGAAACAAAAGGAAATCTTCCAACATGGCTTGCTCCAACACAAGTTAAAATCCTTCCAATTTCTGATGCACATATAGAATATGCAAAGAAAGTTAGAGAAGAATTACTAAAAATACAAGTAAGAGCAAACGTTGATGATAGAAATGAAAAGATTGGGTATAAGATTCGTGAAGCACAACTTGAAAAAGTACCATATATGCTTGTTATAGGTGATAAAGAAATAGAAAATAATGCAGTTGGTGTAAGATCACATAAGAATGGTGAAGAAGGTGCTATGAGCTTAGATGACTTTAAGTCTAAGATAAAATATGAGATAGATAATTTCGTTATTGATAAAGATTAATTTAATAAAAAGAGATAGCTTTTGCTATCTCTCTTTATGAAGGATGTGGGATTATATGAAACTAGAAGACCGTAAAAAATTAACCGCAAATGAATTTTATTTAAATGAATGCGTAGCTATTCTTGATGGCAAAATTAGAGCAACAGGATTAAATTTTTTTGATGAGCAAGGAAAATTAAAACCGGTTAACTATCTCAATATAGAGAGCTTTAATCATGGGACAATTTCTTGTGTTTGTGGTAAAAATCTAATTCAAATTAATTGGGACGGAACGAATTTCAACCCAATATTTGTAACAAAAGATGGTGGAAATTTTGTATATAGATTAAAGCCTCTAGGAATTGAATACTACTACAGCGAAAGAAAGCTAAATGAAGTTGTTTTTGAAAAGATAGTCTATAGAAAAGTTGGAGATTCTTCAGAGTATTATAAATTCTTGTTATGTGGTTCAATGACAATATTACTTGAGTATTGTGCTCACGATGAATTTGGCAAAACAACAGTCACAAATACAAAAACGAAAGATTATTCTGATGATGAATTAATCGAATATATGCAAGAACAAATGCAAATTGCAGAAGATTATGAGAGAGAAAGATCTGAAGGATTAACTCCTACAGAAAAAGTTATGGAGCTTCTTGAAGAGGTTAGTGCCAATGACATGGATGAATTAGATCATCCAGTTTTAAGTAGTGAGTTTTCTCAAAAGGAACTTGATGAAATAGATGCATATGTTACAGATGATCAAGGATCAGATATTTTTGATATTGACTATTCTATTGATAATGTATTTTTAGCGCAATATGGAGATGCTCCATATAATAGAGGTAATTATCCAGATAGAATAGAAGATTTTGATTATCAAAAGTTTATCAAAGGAGATGATGAACCATATACTGAAGTAAGTGATGTGGTTTATTCAACAGGACCAAGTGACGACGATGCAAAAGATTATGATGAATCTGACCCAACAATAGATAGTGATTATGATGATGCTGACGGAGAAGATGGCGTGTATGACGAAGAAGAAGGATCATATAGTGAAACAACTGAGCTTGAATCTGACGAGTTTATAATGGACGACAGTCATTTCATTGTTACTCGTGATGGACAAGCTATTGAAGGACAAGATAGATCAGATATTATTGATGATGTAAGTGAAGGTGTAATGGACATTAATAATGAGGCATTGACATTAAGAGATATTCAATTTGAATTTATGTCTGAAATAAGAAAAATGAGAGCTATAATAATAAAGAGAAGAGAGCTTTTAGTTAAAAGAAAAGCTGGTCAATCTGGATCTGATGTTTCTGATTCAGGTAACAAGAGCGATAAAGATATAAGTGATGATTAGGAGGCACATATGATAAATAGAGCAATTATAATGGTTATTGATGGATTTGGTGTTGGAGAAGCTCCAGATGCTGATAAATATGGAGATGTAGGTAGCAATACACTAGTTAATATTTATAATCAAGTACATCCAAATCTACCAAACATGAAGAAATTAGGACTTTATAATATTGATGATATTGAAATAGCTGATAAAGAGGAAAAAACTTCTGGTGCATATGGCAAAGCTATGGAACAATGCGATGGAAAAAATAGCCCAGTTGGACATTGGGAAATAAGTGGATACATTAAACATCCAGGATTTACAACATATCCAAATGCATTTCCAAAAGAAATGATTGATGAGTTTATAAAAGAAACTGGTTGTGGAAATATTCTATGTAACGAAGTAGGCTCTGGTACTGAAATATTGAAACGTTTTGGTGAAGAGCATATGAGAACAGGATATCCAATTATATATACATCAGCTGATAGTGTATTTCAAATTGAAGCTCATGAAGATATAATACCAGTCCCAAAGCTATATGAAATGTGCCAAATTGCAAGAAGAATATTAGATAATCCAGAGTATAATGTTGGAACAGTAATTGCTAGACCTTTTGTTGGAGATAAAGCTGAAAATTTTAAGAGAACCTACAATAGAAAAGACTTTGAATGTCCAACATTTGGAAGAACTATGCTTGATGTAATAACAGAAAGTGATAAAGAAGCGGAAGTAGTTGCTATTGGAAAGATAGAGGATTTATTCTCTGGAAGAGGAATAACTGAGGCTATTCATACAAATGGAAACGCAGATGGTATTGATAAAACAATTGAATATATCAAAAAAGATTCAAAGGGTCTTATTTTTACTAACTTAGTTGATACAGATATGCTATATGGACATAGAAATAATGTTCAAGGATATGGAGAAGCTCTAGAGTATTTTGATAGTAAATTACCAGAGATAATGAGTAATTTAAAAGATGATGATGTTCTTATAATAACTTCTGATCATGGTAATGATCCAACGACACCAAGTACAGATCATTCAAGAGAATATACTCCAATTCTTGTATATGGAAAGCAAATTAAAGAAAATATAAACTTAGGAACAAGAAAAACGTTTGCAGATATTTCAGCTACAATACTCGATATGTTTAATATGGAAAAGCTAACTGGTACAAGTTTTAAAAATGAGATATTAAAATAACAAAAGAGAGCAATTGCCAAGAAAGGAAATGAATTAATGGATTTTAGAATGTATTTCTTTTTATTTTTAATATATGCCATGATGGGCTGGGTAATGGAGGTAATTTGGGGATTTATCCAAACCAAGAAGTGGGTTAACCGTGGATTCTTAATTGGTCCATATTGTCCAATATATGGATGTGGAGGACTACTTATTACTTTATGTTTAAGTGACCATACAGATAATCCTTTTGCAATATTTTGTATGTCTATTGTAATTTGTGGTGTTCTAGAATACTTGACGAGTTACATTATGGAAAAGATATTTAAAGCAAGATGGTGGGATTATAAGAAAAGAAAGTTTAATATTAATGGTAGAGTATGTTTGGAAACAATAATTCCATTTGGGCTACTAAGTTGTATGATTTTATATGGAACAAATCCATTATTCATTGGATTATTAGAGAGCATGTCTGAAGATGCTCTTCAAGTATCTTTCGTTACTTGCTTAATAATATTTATAATGGATTTTATTATTTCATTTACGGTTATATCAAGACTTAGAAAAACAGTTAAAGAAGTTAACAAAAATGAGACTACAGATAATACAGAAGAAATAACTAGCAAAGTTAAGGAAATACTTCTTAGCAGTAAATCTGCTCTTGATCGAAGACTTATTAAAGCCTTCCCTAAGATTAGTATAGAGGATGTTAAGAAACGTATAAAAGAAACAACAGAGCAAGTTAAAGAATCTGTTGCAAAGGTTGCTGAATCTGCTTCAGAGCATATAGATGAAGTGATGGATCACCTAAAAGAAAGTGCTGAAAAATTCAAAAATAAAGAATAAAATATGGGAACAAGCCGAAAAATAAAGGTTTGTTCCTTTTATTTTGCCACAAAGTATAGACAATTGACATAATAGGTGTTATAATAAATAACATAATTTGTTTATAAAGGGGTTATTTTAAATGTTTAGTAAATCAGGTTATAATGATAATTTAAGAGAGCTTATCAAAGCTAATAAAGCTGATAAGTCAATAGTAACAATTATTAAAGGAAACTTAGAAGTACAATCTAATGCAAAAAACATTATAAAAAAGAATGAAAAAGAGATTAAAGTATTAACAAATAATAACAAAAAGAATGAAACAATAAAAACACAAACTTCAATCAAAAACTTAAAAGAGTTTATTAGTATCAGAAAAGAAATTAAAGATATTAAGAAACAAATTAAGAAAATGACTAATGAAGTTAAAGTTAATAATAAAAAGAAATATGCAGCTGAAATGCATAATTCTGAACTTGAAAAAGAAATTGAAAATCAATTTAAGATTTATCAAGAGAATGAAGTATATGCAAAGGCTTTTGAGAAGATTGATAAAAACATTATTAAATTACCAGATGAGTTTTATAAATCATATAATCAACATATGGAGTTATATAACAATTCTGTTTATAGTGTTAAAAATAAATCTAAATTACCTGAGCCAAAAGCAGAGGATTTCTTAGGTGTTCTTAATGCTTTAAAAGAAAGTGAAGAAAAACAAAAAAGAAAAGCTAAGAGAAAAGCTGCTGCAGCATCAAAAAAGGCTACTACTAAAACTACAACAAAGAAAACAGTAACAAAAAAAGATGATAAGAAAGAAGATACTAAAAAGACTACAACAAAAAAAGCAGAGCCTAAAAAAACTGAAACTAAGAAAGCTACTTCAACTAAGAAAGTAGAGACAAAGAAGAGCGAGCCTAAAAAGACAGAAACGAAGAAAACAACTTCTAAATCTACAAAAACAACTACAAAAAAGTAGCTACTAAAAAAGAAAGCAAATAATCATTACCTTATTGAATTTTTGATAGAAAGAAACCATATAACATTTGTTATATGGTTTCTTTTTTATTGAAGAATTTTAATACGTATGTTATTATTATATGCGTAGACAAAAGAACTGGAGGCTCAAAATGAACATAAGAATAATAAAAAGAATAATATTTGCTATTTTAATAATTATAAATTGTGTGGTTATTTTTAACTTTTCTTCACAAAATTCAGAAAACTCAAGTAAACAAAGTGATGTAGTTGTTGAAAGAGTTGTTAATACGATTGAGAGGAAGAATAAAAAAGCAAAGAAGGATCCGACCTTAAGAGATAGAGTTACATTTTACGTTAGGAAAACTGCACATTTTACTATATATACGATACTTGGTATTTGGCTTATGAATGAAGCAAATACATTTGATATTACGAAAAAGAGAAAGTGGATTATATGTGTATTATTTGGTTTTATATATGCCACATCAGATGAATTTCATCAAAGCTTTGTTGGTGGACGAAGCCAAGAGATAAGAGACATTTTAATTGATACAAGTGGAGTAGCATTTGGTTGCTTGTTAGTTGTACTTGCTTGTTTGATAATTAAGAATTTATTTCATAGAAAGAATAAAGAAATAGAAAAAGGAGAGAATGCATGAGGGCATTAATTACAGGAGCTTCTTCCGGTATTGGAAGAGATTTAGCAATTAATCTTGCAAAAGAAGGTTATGATATAGTTATTGTTGCAAGAAGCGTAGATAAGCTAAATGAATTAAAAGATGAAATTGATAAATTAAATCTTAACCGAAACATAGATGTTGTTCAAAAGGATTTGAGCAATGTTGATAATTGCAAAAGTTTATATGAACAATATAAAAATCAAATTGATTTATTAATTAATAATGCTGGGTTTGGAACGTATGGTAAGTTTGAAGATGTTGATTTAGGTACGGAGCTTAGACTTATTGATACGAATATAAGTGCAGTACATGTTCTTACAAAATTATTCTTAAAAGATATGAAAGAAAAAAATAAAGGACAAATACTAAATGTTGCTTCTATAGCAGGTTTCTTACCAGGACCATTAATGTCAGCTTATTATGCGTCTAAAGCATATGTAATTAGATTGTCTCAAGGAATAAAAGAGGAGCTTAGAAAAGATAAATCAAATGTTAGTATATCAGTTCTTTGCCCTGGACCAGTTGATACAAACTTTAATAATGTTGCTAAAGTTAAGTTTAATAGTAAGCCACTAACTAGTGAATATGTAGCGAAATATACTATAAAAAAATTAAAGAAGAAAAAGTTTTATATAATACCAGGATATGCTGTAAGAGCATTAAGACATATATGTAAAATACTTCCAGATAATTTAATGGCAAGTTTTGCTTATTCACATACTGAAAGTAAAAAATAAAATAGCTATGTATATATAAATATAACAATATTTAGGAGATTAAATATGGATGTTAAGAAATTAGAAAAAGAGCAAAGTAAATTTAATACAAAAGTAGTTAAAGAAATATTTGAAAAAATAGAGAAAGAATTTAAATCAAAAGTTGGACCACTACATATGGCTGTTTCTGAAGATAATAAAGAGTTTTCTGAAACTCAAGAATATAGCAAGTTATTAGATACAATTTCAAGAGCTAAAAAAGAAGATTGGATAATGGATAATAATTCTAAGACTACAATATATGAAGGATTAGGAAGTATTGGAGTTATATCTAATGATGTATCTGACGTTAGTCTATATCTTATTTTAAAAGCTCTTAAAACACATAATAGATTAGTACTTTTTGTTGAGGATAAAATTCATGAAGTTACTAAGAAGATAATTGAGATTGTTAATAATGTGTGTAAAGAAGAGAAATATAATACATATATAGACTATTGCGAATATAAAGATTTTAAAGAATTATATGACTATGCTGATAAATTTGAAACATTTATATTTGTTAACAATATTGAAAAATATTTTAAATTCACAGATAAAGTAAAAGATAAAAATGTTATATATAGCTCTTATGGAACAATGAGTTTATATTTAGATGATAAGAATCTTAAAGACGAATTACTAAGAATGGATGAATATGTTTTTAATAATAATATCGAGCTTGATTTGATAAAAGAAGTAGATGTAGAAGAAGCGGTTGAAAGAATAAATAAGAATTTAGATAATTATGCAGCTGTTATATTTACTAAAGATACAAAGAAAGCTTATTACTTTATTGAAAATGTTAAAGCTAAGCAAGTATTTGTAAATAAGAATCCATACAAAGATTATCTATTTGAAATAGATGATGAGAAGCTAACAAAACTAAAAAGAATATATATTTAAATAAGGATCACAAAAAGGTGCTTTTATATGTTGACATTATTTACATAAAGTGTTAAAATAAAGTTACGGGCTGAAATATGCCTATATCAAAAGTCCCCTAATCGGGCAATGGCTGCTGCAATAGTGGCCAAGAAAGGATCTTGCTATGAAGAAGGAGCAGATCATCATCAAGAAGCTGGGCGGTCGTCGTGACAACATCGCCCTCGTCCACACCGAGGCTGACATCCCGGAGTTCCTCAGAGGTACCATCACCGTTGAAGACGGCAAGATGAGACTCGAGTGCACCGAGGGACGTGAGGTCGTGGAGTTCGGTCAGTTCATCGCTTGGGAAACCAGCGAGAAGACCGGTACGGGCTTCAATGCGTGGTGCAAGTCCAACGGCTTCGACACCATCGACATCGTCAATGGCGAGTACTTCGAGCGCACCAAACCGGTGAAGGCTCAGGTCATCGACTTTGACGAGCCGGTTCCGGAGTTCATGACCGGCGCTCAGATCGACCGTGGTCCGGCTGGCGAGGTGGTCCTCCACGCTGCGTGGGGTGACCAGACGGCTGTACCGGGTCAGTGCTACATGTACCTCGCATATGAGGATGGCACGTATGCGCTGCTGGATCTGGACTCGGAGTCTGCTAAACAGTACTTCGTCTGCGACGAGGATGGAAACATCACGGAGCAGAAGTTGGGTGACTGGCTCAGCGAGTAAAACCCAGTCACATGGCAATCCAAAATCCTAGCAATGAGGTTTCATTAGCCAACTCGTTAGGTGGCCCCCTTCGATTCATTTCGGAGGGGGTCTTCATTTTGTTTAATTGTTTTTTATAGATAAATAATAATATTTGTGATATAAATATCTAGGAAAGATAGGAGGTATTTACATGAAGTTATTATTTGTAGAATATCCAAAGTGTACAACATGCCAAAAAGCAAAGAAGTGGCTTGTTGACAATAAGGTAGATTTTGATGATAGACATATTGTTGAGAACAATCCAAATGAAAAAGAATTAAAGGATTGGATTAAGAGGAGTAATCTAGATGTTAGAAAATGGTTCAATACTACTGGAATGAAATATAGAGAGCTTAATTTAAAGGATAAGCTAGATGGAATGAGTGATGGAGATAAGATTAAACTTCTTGCATCTGATGGTATGCTCGTAAAAAGACCAGTTGTTGTAACTGACAAATGGGCTTGTCCAGGATTTAAAGAGAAGGAATGGATAGCCAACTTAAAGTAGTAACTTGAATTATGTAAAGCAATATGATATAATAGTATCGTTGAATGGCAAATGCCTGTTTCGCGTTTGTTGAACCGCTTGGTTCCTGTTTCAGAACAAATGTGAATATATAAGAGCCATGGTGATTCACTGTGGCAATGCCTATGTAGTCTTTATGAGGAGGCTTTCAGATGAATTCAACGATAAAATGCGCGATTTGCGCGGTGATTTACGTCGTAATTCTTGTTTTTGTAATGCTATTTGTCAATCTTTTTTTCCATAGCGAGAATATAGAAACTGAGATAGCAGTAGCGATTCCGGCAGCATTTATTGCATTTTGTGCTGGATACAGAACAGCAGCTACTTCTGCAAAGAAAGCAGATAGACGTAAGATAGATTTGTGAATATAAGAGCAATATGCTGATAGCAGCGGCAATGTCTTTCGTGTTACAGGAGGCATGTATATGAAAAAAGAAAAAGTACTCCAAATGATTGGGTGTGCGCTGGCTGCTACTTTAGGAGCAATAATTCCGACAGTGATTCGGATTTATTATACTCCAGGCGGGATGCTGCCGTGGCAGTATGTGATCTTCAAGGAAGCTGTATTAGTGTTCTTTGTATTCATAGTGGCTTATGCATTTGGCGCAAAGTCAGATAGCGAATAAGATGATTTAAAGAGATTTCCGACTGAAACCGGGAATCTCTTTGAGCTCTTGGTTTAGGTTATTAAATAATAAAATAATGATTGACAAATATTGTAAACTATGATAGAATATGAAATCGTAAGCCGCCTAGGTCGGGTTCATAAAGGCTAATTAAGTTTAGCTACCTAGTATTTTATGCTTAGCGAGTATACAAAAAAGAGGAGGTGTACTTAAATGTACGCAGTAATTGAAACATGTGGAAAGCAATACAAAGTTGCTGAAGGTGATGTAGTATTCTTCGAAAAATTAAACTCAGAAGCTGGTGATACAGTTAAATTTGATAACGTAGTATTAGTATCTGACGGAAAGAAAATCGAAGTTGGTGCTCCATACGTAAAAGGTGTTTCTGTAGAAGGAACAGTAGTTGCTAATGGTAAAGCTAAAAAAGTTTTAGTTTACAAATATAAAGCAAAGAAAAACTACAGAAGAACACAAGGACACAGACAACCATATACAAAGGTTGAAATTAGTAGTATAAAAATGGCTTAATGCTGTAGAATAAAAAAATCAGAATAAAGGAAGGTGAAAAATAATGGCACATCATAAAGGGCAAGGTAGTACCAAGAACGGTAGAGACAGTGAGTCTAAGCGTTTAGGACTAAAAAGAGCTGACGGACAAATCGTTCCAGCAGGAAATATCTTAGTTAGACAAAGAGGAACTAAAGTTCACCCAGGAACTAATGTTGGAATCGGTAGTGATGATACATTATATGCAAAAGTAACTGGAAGAGTAAAATTTGAAAGACTAGGAAAAGACAAGAAAAAAGTAAGTGTTTATCCAGTTGAGGAAAATGCATAATTTAAAGTAAAATCATAAAATCGCTAGAGCAATCTAGCGATTTTTTCATATTACATAAAAATATATAGAAAATAAAAGTACCGGCGTGTAGGAAATAATTATCCATTACACGCCGGAGTTTCTGTTTTGGCATATTAGTCGTCCACCCAACCGTGACCCAGGGTAGTCTTGAGATTCAGGATTTCCTCCTCTGACACTGCAACTTTATGAATTACGTCATAGAACTTGTTGATATCTTCATCACAAACATCTGCGTATAGACGAAAGATATTTGATCCATAGATACCAATGCTGTCAAGAACATAAAGTGCGTACATGAAGGGTCCTTTGTCTGCTTGATAGAGCTTTGAAAGCAGGGCTATTGCAGCAGGTTTTCCCGCAGCCATAGTAAGCAGAACTTTACTATCAGACATTTCCTGGGTTATCCGGTGATGGCGATGCCCTCTCGAAACCTTTGCCATCTCGGGTTCCCCCCTTCATTAGTATGATTTAATTATATCATGGGAAATTTGCGGATGTCAATAATCGTAATTGGTGCAAAGTATTGATAAATCAATATTTATTTGATATAATGCCGCTATTCTATAAGTTGGGAGTGATTCTTTTATGGCAACTGACAAAAAGAAACGGACAAAGCGGCATTTTGACAAGAGATTTTTTGTTATTTTGTTTTTAGCAATCATTTACTTTGGCTATTTGTACTACCAATCAACGCACCAACCAGAATACGATATTCCAATTGTTGTTCAGGAGAGCTCTACGACGGATGAGGAACATGAGAGTGAAACGACAGAAGTAGAGGGGGCAATGCACATCCACATGATTGACTGTGGGCAAGGAGACTGTTTTTTATTTGAAAGTAACGGCAAGTATGCAATGATAGACTGTGGAACGCGGTCTTCAGCTGATGAAGTTGTTGATTACTTAAATAAGGAGCATGTTGATAAGCTTGAGTTTATTGTGGGGACACACCAGCACGATGACCATATGGGCGGAATGTACGAGGTTATTTCTAATTTTAAGTGCGACACAATATATATGCCTAAAATTAAAAATGACACTGTAACCGCTAACTGGTACTTGCAACTCATGAGTAAGATTAAGAAAGACAAGATTAAGGTGATAAACCCTAAGCTTGATGATTCTTTCTTCTTAGGAGAGGCAAAGTTTACAGTTATTGGTCAGCTATCTCAGACGGAGGCAGGAAACAATGTTAATAATTATTCAACGGTGTTTCATGTCTCGTACGGACAAATGGACTTTGTATTTACAGGCGATGCGGAGACAAAAGTGGAACGACAAATATTAGATTTGCAAAAAATACCGGATTGTGAAGTTCTTAAGGTTGGACATCATGGTTCCGATACATCTACTTGCAAAGAATTTCTTGATGCTCTTGATCCAGAGTTTGGTTTAATATCATGTGGTGTAGGCAACAAATATGAACATCCATGTACTACTACTATGGATCAGCTTAAGAAAGAAAAAGTTAAGGTGTACCGGACAGATGAGTGTGGAAGTGTTGTGCTTACCGTTACTGGTAGTGATATAACATTTAGCACCAAACCAGGGAATTACAAGGATGGTATTGCTGTTGCAAATGCGCGAAAGGAGTGAGCTTATGAGAAGCTACGCAAGTGTTGAAGAGGGCTACGGCAATCTGATCAAATGCGAAGTGGAAAATTGTGATGTGTCAGAAAGACGGGAAGGAGAAATAGTCTTTGACTGCTTTGATGCATACATAAGCGGAGATTTGTTCAGACAAAAAGGCTATTATCCGGTTGCTGGTGATATTTTTTCTGTCATCCATGAAAATGGTGTTGTGACTGAAGTATGTGAATTTGAACCGGACGAGAAAGCACGTAGAGTACGACTTTTGATGAGCATCATGGGCGAGGAATGATTGCAAGATTTGACTGCAAAGGTGTGAAAACACTTTTGCAGTCATTTTGTTTTTAGTACTAGTATTTTTAGGTAGATATGTGTATAATATCTGTGAAATAAAAAATTAAAGGAGGAATATAAAATGATTTCAAGTATAACATCAGTTTTTACTGTTATGATGTTTGCAATTGTATTTTTTGCATTTTTTGTTAATTATTTATTAAATGCTTTAGGTTACATGGGATGTATGAAAAAAGCTGGAGAGGCTACATGGAAAGCATGGGTTCCAATTTATAACGAGTATACAATGTTTAAAATTGTTAATTTAAAAAGCTTTTTAATTATATTTAAAATTATATACATAGTAATAGCAATTGTTTATTTGAGTTTTACATTTGCGTATGTTCAAGATATTTCTGAAAAAGCAGATAATATTGTTAACAATTCTATTAGTAGTAATTCAATAAAGACAACAACAACTACTACAAAGAATGGAAAGAAAGTAACAACATCTGTTGATAAAGCAACTGTAGAAGATGGAGAAGAATTATTAGAGTCATTAGGCAGTATGTCTATTGGACTTATAATATTTAGCATGTTAAATTCATTATTTGGTATAGCTGTATTTGTAATTAGTATTCTATTTGCAATCAATATTTCAAAGGCTTATGGTCTTGGTGGAGGAACTATTGCAGGTATGATTTTAATTCCAAACATCTTTATACTAATAATTGGATTTGGAAGTTCAAAATATCAAGGTAGTTATCAACCAACACAGGCAACAACAAACGTTTAAGGATGAATTACTAGTATTAGGTGGGATTTTTATGAAAAAGATTGTGAAATGTGCAGTAGCACTACTAATAATATATTTTATTGGATGCTCGATATATGGAAATAAAGCTTATGCAGTTAGAATTAGCGAAGAGCCAACAGTTATATTTGTCGAAAGAAAGATAACTGCTATTAGTGGAAAAGTAGAGAATAAATTCAAATATAGCATTACTCCAGTAGATGGTAATCCTTCTGCAGTTGAAAATATGCCAAAAGAGTTTTTTATAGAATTTAACGATGAATACACAGAAGATGTTGCAAATGCAACAATTTCTGTTGACTTATCAAATGCTAATTTTCCAGAAAGAGGAACATACAAATTTAAAATAAAGGAAGTATCATCTAGCAATGATGAGGTTTATCTTGTTGATACAAAAAATTCATATGAAGTATTTATTGTAGTTTCTAATGAATCAGGGGTAGAAAAAGCTACATTAATTGGTCCTGCAGAGCACTATGTATCAGATGTTGATCAAAATGAAAAGACATCTATAGAGTTTTGCACTGAAAAAGTAAATAAAGACGAACAAGAGGATAAAAAAGAGGAAAAGAATACAGAAGAAAAAAATGATAAAGAAGAGAGTACAATAAAAAAGATTATTAAAAGTATTTCACCAAAAACGGGAGATAATGTTATTTGGTATAGTATTGGATTATCAATAGCTGTTGTTTTTGTAATAGTTGTTTTGATTATAAAAAAGAAGAGCAAAAACAATACTAACGATAGTAATGATGACAAAAAAAATAATTAATAATAAAAAGCATTTCTTATATCAAGGAAGTGCTTTTTTACACTTATATTACAAAAAAAATACAAATATATTACATTGCGTTTTTTTGTTGAATTTGTAAATACTATAAGGTATAGTTATCTTAACATATGACAAAAAGGAGAGAATAATTATGAGAAAAATTTTATTATCGACAATATTTGCTATTGCTATATTAGGAGTAATGGCATGCTTTTCAAAGGTAGAAGCTTCTACAAGTTGGACAAGTAGTACATCAAGTATTCCAATTTCAAGAACAATAACAGGTGTAACAAACAATGTTAATGGTGTTACATTCGGATATACAGTAACGGCTGACTCAAACAACCCAGCAGGTGGTGTTTCAGGAAGTATTCCAGCTCCATCAGTAACATTTAACAATGTTACTCCTTCATCAGGAACTGCAACAGCAACTTCAAGTGTTGATTTATCTGGTTTATCATTTAGTTCAGTTGGTACTTATAAATATAGAATTACAGAAACATCAACAAATAATAATGCTTATCCTGTAGATTCTTCAGATTACTTTGACATTGTTATTAGTGTAGAAAATGAACTTGATAACAATAATCAACCAACGGGAAACTTTGTTGCTACAGTATTAGGCCAAGCAATTGACAAAAATAACCAAAAGAATGATATTTTATTTACAAGTGCAGCTGATTTAGAGTGCATTCAAGTAACAAAAAATGTTACAGGTGCTACTGCTGATCCAAATAAATATTTCCAATACACAATAAATATTGCTGCAGCAGGAACTTATGCTGTTTCAGGAGGTTCTCATTCAAGTAACCCTTCAACAGTTACAGGAAATCAAAGCACAACATTCTATTTAAAATCAGGAGAAACAATTACATTTGGACAATCAAGTGGAACAAATCAAATCCTTCCAGGAACAACATATACTGTAACTGAGGATGGAAATAGCTCAAGTGGATATACAGTATACTATACACAAGGATCATCAGGAACAGAGACAAGTGGAAGTTCTGTTACTACAACAGTAAGTACAACTGATGCTGATAACCATGTAACATTCAGAAATAATAAAGGTTCTGAATCTGTAACAGGTATCTTATTGGATATAGCTCCATATATATGCTTAGTTGTTTTAGCTATTGTTGGAATTGTAATCATTAAGAAAAACACAGTAAAATAATTATTTTGTAACGGACTTATAATCTAAATCTCTATTTAGGTTATAAGTCTCGTTGCGTAGTATAAGATATAAGGATGAGTTTTTAATGAGTAATAATGATGAATTAAAGAAAACGACAATTAAAAATACAATAATTTTGATTGAAAAAATTATATTCTTATCTATAGTAATTTTTGTAGTTACAAAATACTTTTTTGAAGTAACTCGTATTAACACTAATGGCATGCAACCATATGTCTATGATGGAGATCTGGCCCTTGTATATAAGAAAAAAGGAAATTATACCATTGGCGATGTTATTATGTTTAAAAAGGATAATAAAAAATATGTACTTAGAATAATTGCTAAGGAAGGACAAGTTATTTCTATGTCTGAGTCAGGTAACTTGATTATAGATGGATGGCCAGAAAATAGAGAAACGGTTTATAAGACATACCCTGCAGAAAATTCAAATATAACATATCCATATGTTGTCGAACCTGGAAAAGTTTTTGTTATGAATGATAATAGATATGAGGATGATGATTCAAGATACTTTGGTGCAATTGAGACAAAGTCGATTGTTGGTAAAGTTGTAAGCGTTGTTCGAACAAGAAATATATAAAGATAAGATGTGAAGTTATGAGATTTTTAAATGGTTTTGTTAAATTTTTAAATGGTGTTATAAATGTTATACTTAGTGCGATGGTAGTTTTTGCTCTTGTGTTAGGGGGAACTGCCTTATTCGACGTGTATTTGGTATATAACAATGCGAGTTTATCAGAAGAGCTTGCAGAGCTAAAACCTGGAACGAGAGATTTTTCGGTTAAAAGACTCCAGGAAATCAATCCAGATATTCGAGGCTGGATAAGAATAGATGAAACTAATATTGATTATCCGATTTTGCAAGGAAAAGATAATCTAATATATATAAGCAAAGATTATAAGAAAGACTATGCTGCATCGGGAAGCATATTTTTAGATTATAAAAATGATAAGAATTTCAATGATGATTATTCCGTACTATATGGTCACAATATGGCTGGTGATAGGATGTTTTCTGAGTTGAAGAAATATATAGATAAAGACTTTTTTAATAGCCATACATCTGGACTAATTTATACAGAAAATTGTGTATATAAAATGAATATTTATGCTGTAGCTGAAGTTGACTCAAGAGATGCCAAAGTATACGATATGAGTTTTTATAACAAGAATAATAATAAAGAAGTAATAGAAAATATAAAAAGTCATTCAAGAAATACATCGAATATAGATATTAACTATGAAGATAAATTGGTTGCGTTATCAACATGTGAATCAGCAGGAACAAGTAATCGTATTGTAGTTCTTGCAACACTAGAAGAGCATGATGAGCTAAGTAATGTTATTCAAATTAAATCTAATACTGATAGTGTTGTAAGTGTAGAAAATAACGAAGGTACAAGAAACAAAATAGTACTTACTAGAAGACAAAAAGTATTATCTATTATAACATTAATAGTATTGATAATCTTTATTGTTGCTTTAATAAGAGCAATAGAAAAGAATAAGAGAAAGAAAAAAAATAATAAAAGAACTAGAATTGCTGAGAATAAAGAAGTAAAAAAAGATGATGATAAAAAAAGTTAAACAAAAGAGAAAGGGGGATATTGCATATGAATAGAAAGAAAATAAAAGTTCCATTTTATTTAATTATTATCGCCCTTTCCTTAATTTGCGCAATACGTTTATATATAGCTAGGACAAAAGCATACGATACAACATATGCTGTATATGGTCCAGAGTACGAAGAAACAGCATCAACTGTATGTAGGGTATATGGTCCATTCGAAGTAATTGACCCGGACACAAGTGATCATATTAACATACCATATAAGTATTATGATTCCATAGAAGATGCTTGTAATGATACTGGAACCGTTTCAAATAAAACGATAGAGCTAACTCAGCTTAGTGTTGAAATAAATAGTACAATAACATTGCCAAATGGTACAAACATTACCACATCATCAGATTTGCTTCAAAGTGGTGATACCGCTACAATTACTCGTGGAAGCGGATGTACTGGTACGATGATTAGTATTACGAATTATTTCAATGATATATCAGATATTAAAATTGATGGTGGCTGGGGCAGTAATCATACTGGAACTACAGCTAGTGGACCTGTAATTAGTTCAACAACTGAGCTTAATATGGAAAACGTTGAGATAGAAAACAACTATAATACTTCGGTAGATGGTGGTGGTGCTATAATTGCAAATGGTGCACTAAATCTAACAGGTGTTACAATAAATAACTGTGCATCAACATATGCCGGTGCAATAAAAAGCACAAATGTTATTAATTGTCACAGTGCTACAGTTACAAATTGTTATTCGACGAATTCAACAGGAATTACTACAAGTGCAATTTATGTAGATGCTAACGATTATGGTTTAAGAATAGATAATATTACTGTTACTGGATGTGCAGCTGTTAATGCAACAACTGGTGGAGAAACAATATATTCAAGTGAGTGCATAGATATCGGAAGTGCAGTACTTACCGGGGGAAATATTAACATTTCAAACAACTATTCTGCTGGAGATGTATCAGGTGTTTTACAGGCATCGGGACAAAGTAGTTATGTTCGTATTTATGAAGATTCAACAATAACTGGAAACAAAAATGGTTGTACATTTGATAACAGCTGGACAGTAACAAGTACAGGAAATAATAGCAACTTAAATATTGTTAATCCAACAACGACATATATAAACTATGTTCCAACAAGTAGTGCTAATGTTGGAATAAGCGTTATTGGGGAAGATATGTCCGGAGATAACGTTGAATTTGCTATTACAAGTATTATAACAAGCGCTGAAGTTCCAATTGATGGATTTGTATCAGATTATGACGGAAGTAGTATTACGGGAAATAATGGTCGTGCATATATCAACTATGCACCATATGTTCCACCTGGTCCAGGAGAAGACATAACAATTTATATAAAAATACTACAAAATGAGAAATCTGGTGTTTCTCATAACTATGAGGTGGCTGCAAACTGGATTTCACAAGGAACAAACACTCTATCAGGTGTAGCAGATGATTTGAATTGTATTACTGTTCCGATTACCGTTGCACCAAATGCACAAGGAACGATAAGTATAATACTTGATGGGTACTATAATCCTAATATCACATATTGTGATTTACAGCTTGTAACTGCTGATACAGGATTTTCATCACCAACAACACAGGGAGGTGGAATACCATACAATGCACAAATAACATATGATGCATCTTTAATGCAAGATGGTGCTACAATAAAAGTAAGATATAATTTTATTGATGGTGACACACCACCAGATACTGGTATTAATGAGGGTGTAAAGTATATAATATGGTTTATTTGTATAATTATTGTATTTGGAATTATTATAATAAAAATAAAATAAAAGATATTGATATTTAAAAAAGGATATATTATAATAATCAATATTGAAAAGGGAGTAGCTTAAAAACTATTAACCAACAAACGCGATTTATATCTGGTTAATAACCTAATAGGTAAGCAAGACTTTTAAAGAAAGGGTGGTAGACATGTAATTCTTTAAAAGTCTTTTTTGTTGCATTTGCAACAAAAAAATAAAAGAAAAAAAGGTTGTTTTTATTTATATTTAAATATAAAATACAGATATAAAATTAAGGAGATAATTTATGGAAAAGAATTGGTATAATTTGTCTGTTGAAGAAACAGCAAAAGAATTAAATACAAATATTGAGTCTGGACTTTCAAACGAAGGTGTTCAAAGCTCTAGAGAAAAATATGGATTAAATGAGCTTCAAGCTCAGAAGAAAAAGAGTTTGTTTATTAAATTTTTAGAGCAATTTAAAGATTTTATGATTATTATATTAATCATTGCAGCAATTATTTCTGGTGTCGTTGGTTATATGCAAGGCGAGGGAGTTACAGATTCAATAATTATATTTATTGTAATTATTGTTAATGCAATTGTTGGCGTTGCTCAAGAAAGCAAGGCTGAAAAATCGCTAGAGGCTTTACAAAAACTAAGTGATCACGTTGCTAAGGTTATAAGAAATGGCGAAGTAATAGTTGTTCCATCTAAGGAATTAGTTCCTGGAGATATAGTAGTTCTTGATACTGGTGATTTTGTTCCAGCAGATTTAAGAATTATTGAAGCTGTTAATTTGAAATCACAAGAAGCATCATTAACAGGTGAATCAGTTCCAGTTGAAAAGATGGCAAATAAAATTGACCATGAAAAAATTGGTATTGGTGATAGAAGCAATATGTTATTTTCATCATCACTTGTTACATATGGTCGTGGAAAAGGTATCGTTGTTGAAACTGGTATGAATACAGAAGTTGGTAAAATAGCTGGTATTATCAGTAACACACAAGATAATGAAACACCACTTCAAACAAAATTAAATAAACTTGGAAAAACACTTGGTATTGCTGCGTTAGTAATTTGCGGAATAATTTTTGTAATGGGTCTTCTATATCATAAAGATCCGCTTGAGATGTTTATGACAGCTGTTAGTTTAGCTGTTGCAGCTATACCAGAAGGTTTAGCCGCAGTATCTACAATAGTTCTTGCTATTGGTGTTCAAAGAATGGTTAAACGTCATGCTATTGTTAAAAAATTACCAGCTGTTGAAACATTAGGTAGTGCAAGTGTTATTTGTTCAGATAAAACTGGTACTTTAACACAAAATAAAATGACGGTTAAACAAGTCTTCTATAATGGAAAGCTTGTAAAAATGGAAGATATTGGAGATAACATCGATAAAGACTTAGAAGAGCTTATATACATCAGTATGATGTGTAATGATACAAAAGTTGGTGCTGATAAGAAATTAACTGGTGATCCAACAGAAACAGCTCTTATTGACATGGGATTTAAATTAGATTTTAATCCAGCTGTACTTGCTGAATGGCCACGTATTAAAGAAGTTCCATTTGATTCTGAAAGAAAGTTAATGTCAACAGTTAACCAAAGAGATGGTAAATATTATGTATTTACTAAAGGTGGTATTGACGAACTTCTTAAGGTATGTAAATCATACAGAATGAATGGTGAAATCAAAACAGATATTGATAACTATAGAAAAGATATAGACAAATACAACAGTGAAATGGCTGATAAAGCTTTAAGAGTTTTAGCCATGGCTTATAAAGTATTAGATCACGAACCATCTGATGAAGAGATGAAAACAATTGAAAATGATTTAATATATGTTGGTATGGTTGGTATGATAGATCCACCAAGAGAAGAAGTTAAACTTGCTGTTCAAAAATGTAAAACTGCAGGTATTAGAACTGTTATGATAACTGGTGACCATAAAGCTACTGCGGTTGCTATTGCTAAAGATTTAGGAATTCTAAATGAAGGTGAAGAAGCAATTACAGGAGCTCAACTTGAAGAAATGTCTGATGAAGAGCTTACAAAGAATGTTAGGAAATATTCAGTATATGCTCGTGTTTCTCCAGAGCACAAAGTTAGAATCGTAAAAGCATGGCAAGCTAATGGAGAGATAGTTGCTATGACTGGTGATGGTGTTAATGATGCGCCAGCGTTAAAGACAGCTGATATTGGTTGTGCAATGGGTATAGTTGGTACCGATGTATCTAAAGAAGCAGCAGATGTTATCTTAACAGATGATAACTTTGCTACAATAGTTTCTTCAGTTGAAGAAGGTAGACGTATATATGATAATATTTTAAAAGCTATTCAGTTCTTATTATCAAGTAATGTTGGTGAAATTATAGTATTATTTGTTGCAATACTAATTGCACCACTATTAAGCAGTAAATTTGGTGTAGATATTAATTTAATCACACCATTACTTCCAATTCATATATTATGGATTAACTTAGTAACAGACTCGTTACCTGCTTTAGCATTAGCTGTTGACCCAGCTGAAAAAGATGTTATGGATAGAAAGCCAAACAAGAAGCAAAAAGGTATATTTACAAAAGGTATGAGCTGGAGAATTCTATATCAAGGTGTAATGATTGGTGTGTTGACACTTGCTGCATTTATAATTGGTATGGCAACCCCAGATGACAAGTTACCAACACTTGTAAATATGGATGGTAAAGTTTATAGCATTGAAGAAGTTCAAGATGCAGATAAATTAATTGCTGAGAACAAAGCTACATTGATTGATAAAGGACAAATTAAGGTTCAAATTGGTCAAGCAATGGCATTTATTGTTCTTGCATTAAGCGAACTTGTTCATGTATTTAATATTAGAAACAATAAGAAATCAATTTTTAAAACTGGAATTGGTGGAAACAATTGGTTGTTTGGTGCAATTGCATTAGCATCTGCTCTTGTATTTGTTGTATTACTAATACCTGGACTAAGACATATCTTTGGTATACCAGTATTACCAACAGAAAATATAATAGAGATTGCTTGTCTAGTATTTGCTCCAATTGTTATCGTAGAGTTATTTAAATTATTTAGAATTAATACAGCTAAAGATGAGCAATAATTTATAATAAAAGTAAAATATTTTTTTATAAAGTGAAGCCTGAAATGCAGTTAATATATTGCTTTTCAGGCTCTATTTTTTCTTTTGCAAATTTTTTGTGAATTTTTTCGAAAAATGGTGACAAAGAAATAAAAAAGGTTTAATATATATAAATATAACAGGTAAATATTACAAATGAAGAAGGGTGATTATTAGCAATGATAGAATATACAAACAACTTACCAAACAAGGTTGATTATTATGATTTATTAAGAACAGTATATGAAGACATAGATGTTTCTGAGTTAGCTTCAGAGCTAGAAAATACTATTGCATGTGTTAGTGTTTATAATGGTGAGCGCCTTGTTGGAATGGGGAGAGTAAAGAGAGAAAATAATTATCTTTGTATTGACGATTTAATTGTTAAGCTTGAAGATTGTAGAGAAGAAATTCAAAACAATATAATTGTTAAACTATTTAATCAGGTGAATCAAATAAAGCACTATGATGTTGTTGTTCGTGATTGTTTAAATATGACAATGTCAAGTGATGATGTATTATATAAAACGATTGAAAGTAAACCATCTGAAGAAGAGGTTAGAGCTTCAATGGAAAATCAAATACAATTAAACGGATATGTTGGAGTATAAGTTTAATTTTTATTTGAAATGCATTTTATTATGTGTTATAATAGAAAAGCTATTTAAGAGCAATACGTTAAGTATTGCTTTATATTTTTGCTAAAAAAGAAAAGAGGTTAGAAATGAATCCGGAAGAGAATATTTTAGGAAAAGAAAAAATAGGTAAGTTAATAAGAAAGTTTTCAGTACCATGTATTTTATCTTTACTTGTTAACTCACTTTATAATATAGTTGATCAAATTTTTATAGGTCAAAGAGTAGGTTACTTGGGAAATGGAGCAACAAATATAATATTTCCAATTGTTATTATTTGTTTAGCGATTGCTTTAATGTTTGGTGATGGTAGCTCTGCGTTCTTAAGTTTAAAACTAGGGCAAAAGAAACCTGATGAAGCAAGTAAGGGTGTTGGAAATGGTATAACACTTTCTATTATTTCATCAATTATTCTTTGTGTAGTTGGTTTAGTATTTTTGCCACAAATAATAAAGTTATTTGGTAGTACACCAGTTCTTGAGCCATATGCATTAACTTATGGATATATAATTGTAATTGGAGTTCCTTTTATGATTGTAGGAACAACATTAAACTCAATAATTAGAGCTGATGGTAGTCCAAAATATGCAATGATTACTATGGTATCTGGAGCAATTCTAAACATTATTCTAGATTACATACTAATGTATCCATTAAATATGGGAATAAAAGGTGCAGCTATAGCAACAATTACAAGCCAAATAATTACAGCCGTATTTAATATTGCTTATATGAGAAAGTTTAAGTCTATTAAATGTACAAAGAGCATTTTCAAATTAAAACTTAGTACAATGAAAAATGTTGCAGGACTCGGTATTAGTAGCTTTATTACAGAGATGAGTTTTGTTGTATTAATGGCTTTTGAAAACAACTTATTAAGTATGTATGGAGCAGAATCAGAGTTTGGTGCAGAGATTCCAATTACTGTACTTGGAATTGTAATGAAGATAAGTCAAATCTTAAATAGTATCATAATTGGTATTGCTGCTGGATCTCAACCAATAATTGGATTTAACTATGGTGCAGAAAATTATGATAGAGTTAAGAAGACTTTAAAATATGTACTTGGAATAAGCTTAATTATAAGTACTATCGCATTTGCGTTATTCCAATTAATACCAGAAAAATTAATTGCTGCATTTGGTAGTGGTAGTGAAGAATATATTAAATTTGCATGTATGTCATTTAGAATATATCTAATGCTTTGTATATTTAATGGAATCCAAATTCCATCAGGAATATTCTTCCAAGCTATTGGTAAAAGCATAAAGAGCGTTATCTTATCTTTATCAAGACAAATCGCATTCTTGATTCCAGCAATGGTTATACTTGGAAAAGTATTTGGAATTAAAGGTGTTCTATACGCCGGTCCAGTGGCAGATGCTTTAGCTTTTGTTATTTCATCAATATTATTAATTGCTGAAATTAAAGCTCTTGGAAAGAAGAACGCTATTGATAAGAATTTGTTGGTTGATGATACAAGTACTGATAATAAACTTTCAAAACATACAGTAATTACAATAGCAAGAGAATATGGCTCTGGTGGTAGATATGTTGGTAGACTTATTGCAGACAGACTTGGAATTAAATTTTATGATAAAGATTTAGTAACTGAGCTTTCAAAACAAACAGGATTATCAGAAGAATATATTGAAAACAATGAGCAAAAGAGAAATAGTATAGATGCTTTAAATAATGGATACTATTTCAATTTATCAAATTCCGATGAACTATTTGTAAAGGAATCTGAGTTAATTAAAGAGCTTGCAGAAAAAGAGTCTTGTGTAATTATTGGTAGATGTTCAGACTTTATATTAAAAGACAATGAAAATGTTATAAATGTATTTATCTATAGTGATATGGAAAATAGAATTAATAGAGCTGTTGATAGATATGGTATAGATAGAAAAGAAGCTGAGAAGATAATAAAGAATACAGATAAAATGAGAGCAAATCACTATAAACATTACACTGGAAAAAAATGGGGAGAAACTGGGAATTATGATATGTGTATAAATAGTGATACTTTAGGAGTAGAGAAATCTGCTGATTTAATATGTAATTTTATAATGAGTAAATAATGTGTAGACAAGTATATGCATAATAAGTCATATACTTGTCTATTTTGTATTAATTTGGTGCAAAAAAATACAAAAAAATGTATGCAGCCCCTTTTTCTTTAATACTAATAATGTTATAATACATACAAATGTTTTTGGGAGGAAAGCAAATATGTTTGATAATATGAGAGTATATGCATTTGTTGGTCCATCTGGTACAGGCAAAAGCTATAGAGCTCAATTAGTTGCTGGAGAAAATAATATTAAATACATTATTGATGATGGTTTATTAATAGATGATAATGAAGTTGTTGCAGGAACATCTGCTAAGAAAGCTCCTACAAAGATTGAAACTATAAAACATGCTTTATTTAATAATGAAGCAGAAAAGAAAGTTATTTGGGATGCTTTTGAAAGACTAAAACCAGAAGCTGTATTAATTCTTGGTACATCCGATGGTATGGTTGAAAAAATTGTGGAAAATCTTCAATTACCTAAAATAAGTAAAACAATATATATAAATGAAGTTGCTACTGAAGAAGAAATGCAAAAAGCTAGAAGAATGAGAGTACATGAAGGAAAACATGTAATTCCGGTACCAACATTTGAAATAAAGAAAGACTTTTCTGGATTCTTATTAGATCCACTTCAAATATTTAAATCAAAAGGTAGTGGTAACGATCCATATATAGCAGAGAAATCTATCATTAGACCAACCTTTAGCTATATAGGAAACTTTACTATATCAGATACAGTCTTTAGACAAATAATAAGAGTATTACTAAAAAGAGATAAAGAGCATAATATTGCAAAGCTATCAAGAATTAGAATAGATAAGTATGGTGAGGGAATTTATATTTATATGGAAGCAGTTGTAATGTATGGCTGCAGTATTCCAGATACTATTAATAAATTCCAAGCAAAAGTAAAAAAAGAAGTTGAAAAACTTACATCAATGAATGTTCAAAAAGTAGAAGTTTATGTTAGAGCAGTTAGAGTTGATGGTACAGATATTGAATTAACAGATTAGGAGGAAAGAAATATGTCATTTATTGTTGCGATTGATGGACCTGCTGGAAGCGGTAAAGGAAGTATTACAAAAATAATAGCAGAGAAGATGAATTTAAGCTCTATTGATACAGGAGCTATGTACAGATGTGTTACATTAAACGCCCTAAGAAAGGGAATTGACCCAAAGGATTCAGAAGGAGTTATTAGTACACTTGATGATATTGATATAGTACTTGATGAGGAAAAACAAAAAGTATTCTTAAATGGTGATGATGTAACAAGTGAAATAAGAAGTGTAGAAGTAACAAATAATGTATCTTATACATCTTCAATTAAGGAAGTTAGAATTAAGCTTGTTGAAATGCAAAGAAAAATTGCAAAGGATAAAGATATAATTATGGAAGGAAGAGATATTACAACAGTGGTATTTCCAAATGCTGATGTAAAAATATATCTTGATGCAAGTGTTGAAGAAAGAGCTAAAAGAAGATTTAAACAAAATCAAGAAAGTGGCATTGAATCATCATATGAAGAAATATTAGAAAGCATAAAGACACGTGATTACAACGATATGCATAAAGAATTTGGAGCTCTAGTTAGATCCGAAGATGCTATATATGTTGATTCTAGTGATTTAACAATAGACCAAGTTGTTGATAAAATTGTTAAAATAATAAATGAAAAAAAAAAAGAAATAAAGATTAATGAAAAGGTGTATAAAGAAACTCCAGATTCATGGTTTAAAACATTTCAATTACACTTAGTTAAAAAGTTTATGATGATATTCTTATATATACCAGTGTATAGAATCAAATCTGTACACAAGGAAAGAGTTCCAAAAGAGGGAGCATATATAATATGTGCAAATCATATTAATATGCTAGATGCATTAGCTGTAGTATGTTCAAATAAAAGAAAAGTAAGATTTGTTTGCAAACATTCTATGTTTAAAAATAAGTGGTTTGCTTGGGCATTAAAGTCAGCCGATACGATTCCAATCGATAGAGATAAAAATGATATTGAAGCAATGAAGAGAATTATCAAAGGTCTAAAGAACGGAGATATACTTGGTATATTCCCTGAGGGGACAAGAAAAGGAATGGAAAAGAACATGAAAGCTAAGAATGGAGCAGCGTTCTTTGCACTTAAATCTGGTGTTAAAGTAATTCCTTTAGGAATACAAGGTTCATTTAAACCATTTACTAAAGTAAGACTAGTTTATGGAGAGCCACTTGACTTTTCTGAATACTATGGAAAAGAGAAAGATAAAGATGCCTTAGACAAAGTAACAGATATTATTATGGACAATATTGTTAAGTTGACAAATGAGAGCAAATAATATATAATTTAAAAACATGTGAGGTAGGTAAAAAAGTTATGGAAAAAATGAATGATAATGTTACATTTGAAGAATTATTAAATCAAACTTTAAAAGAGATTAAAGTTGGTCAAACAGTTACAGGAACAGTAATTGAAATAACACCAAAAGACGAAGTGTTTATAGATATTGGTTACAAAGCAGATGGTATAATTCCTGCAAACGAATATGTATTAAACGCTGGTGAAACAGTTAAGTCAAAATTCAAAATAGGAGATAGAATTACAGCTGTAGTTGTAAGATTAAATGATGGTTTAGGAAATGTATTATTATCATACAATAAAGCCAGAAAAGAAATTGATGTTAAAGAATTTGAAAGTAAGGTTAATAACGATACAGTATTTAAATCAATAATAGCAGATGTTAATGATAAAGGATTAATTGTTAACTTTAATACAATAAGAATATTTATTCCATTATCACTTTCTGGAATTCCAAGATCAGAAGATCCACATACATATAAAGGAAAAGAAATTAAGTTTAAAGTAATCGAATACAATCCAGAAACAAATAGAATAATCGGTTCTGCAAGAGCAATACTTGATGCAGAAAAAGAAGCTAAACAAAAAGAATTCTGGGATGCTATAGAAGTTGGAAAGCAATATACTGGAATAGTAACAAGCTTAAGTGAATATGGAGCTTTTGTTGATATTCAAGGTATTGTTCAAGGATTACTTCATATTTCTGAAATGACATGGGAAAGAGACAAGAAACCAAAAGATATATTAAAAGTTGGTCAAGAAATTAAGGTTAGCGTAAAAGAGCTTGATAAAGAGAATAAGAGAATCAAACTTGTATACGATAAAAAAGGTCCAGACCCATGGAGTAAAGTAGAAGAAAAATATAATGTTGCAGATGTTATTACAGTTAAGATCTCTAACTTAGCACCATTTGGAGCATTTGCTAAAATAGATAAAGGAATCGAAGGTTTAATTCACATTTCTCAAATTTGTGAGAAGAGAATTACTAAACCTGAAGAAGTATTAAAAATTGGACAAAAAGTTAATGCGAAGATTATAAGCATTGATGCAGAAAATAGAAAGATTGAATTATCAATAAGAGAGCTTGAGGGAACAAGTGATGAACTTGAAACTGAAAAGCCAGAAGAAAAAGTAGAGGAGAAAGTTGAAGAAAATACAGAGGTTCCTGTAGCTGAAGAAACAGTAAAAACAGTTGAAAAGACTGTAGCTCCTGTTGAAGAAGTTAAAGAAGAAGCTGTACCAGAAGCAGCAGAAGAAGTTAAAGAGGAACCAGTAGAAGAATCTACTGAAACTGAAGAAGTTAAGGAAGATGTAGTAGAAGAGGAGCAAAAAGAAGAAGAAACAACAACTGAAGAGTAGTATAAGAATGGCAGACAGCGATAAACTGTCTGCTATCTAGCTGATTAAGAAGTTTTAAATAATAATAGAAGGAGTAAAAAAATGAATAACCAAAATATTAGAAATATAGCTATTATAGCTCACGTTGATCATGGAAAGACAACACTTGTTGATGCTTTATTAAGACAAAGCCATATATTTAGAGAGAATGAACAAGTTGCAGAAAGAGTAATGGACTCAAACGACTTAGAGAAAGAGAGAGGAATTACAATCCTTTCAAAGAATACATCTGTTATGTACAATGATGTAAAAATAAATATAGTTGACACACCAGGACATGCTGACTTCGGTGGAGAAGTTGAACGTGTTCTTAAAACAGTTGATGGTGTTTTACTATTAGTTGATGCCTTTGAAGGACCAATGCCTCAAACAAGAGAAGTTTTAAAGAAAGCTTTAGCTTTAAACTTAAAACCAATAGTTGTTATTAATAAAATAGATAGACCAGGAGCAAACCCATTAAAGGTTGTTGATCAAGTTATCGAGTTATTTATCGAGCTTGATGCAAGTGATGAGCAATTAGACTTCCCAGTTATATATGCTTCAGCTAAAAATGGTATTGCTAAGATGAATTTAGAAGATGATACAGATAATGTTCATTGTATATTTGAAACAATTATCAATACTATTTCAGCTCCAAATTGTGATATGGATGGAACAGCTCAAATGTTAGTTTCAAACATTGACTATGATGATTATTTAGGAAGAATTGCTGTAGGTAGAGTTGAAAGAGGAACAATCAAAAACGGTATGTCAATTTCTATATGTAAGAAGGATGACAAAGTTGTTCAAGGTAAAATTGCTAAATTATTCACATATGTTGGATTAAAGAGAGTAGAAGTTGATGAAGTTTCTGCTGGTGATATGGTTGCATTATCAGGTATTGCTGATATCAACATTGGTGAAACAATTTGTGATTTTGATCATCCAGAAAAGATTGATTTCGTTGATATAGACGAACCAACAGTTTCTATGACATTTAGTGTTAACGATGGACCTTTAGCTGGTAAAGAAGGTAAATTTATTACTTCAAGACATATTAGAGATAGATTATTTAAAGAGCTTGAAAGAAATGTAAGTTTACGTGTTAGAGAAACTGACTCTGCAGATAGCTTTGAAGTATGTGGACGTGGAGAGCTTCACTTATCAGTATTAATTGAAACAATGAGAAGAGAAGGTTTCGAATTATTAGTTTCTAGACCAAAGGTTATCTTTAAAGAGATTGATGGTGTTAAATGCGAACCAATTGAAAAACTAGTATGTAATGTACCAGATGATGCAATTGGAACAGTTATAGAAAAACTTGGAAGACGTAAAGGTGAAATGAAAAACATGGAACCAGCTGAAATGGGTCACACAAAACTTGAGTTTGACATTCCAGCAAGAGGTCTTATTGGATACAGAACAGAGTTCTTAACAGATACAAAAGGTGTTGGAACAATGAACAGCGTTTTTGATAGATATGAACCATATAAAGGTGAAATATCTGCAAGAACAAGAGGTGTTTTAGTAGCTTTCGAAGCAGGAACATCAATCACATACGGATTATATAATGCTCAAGAAAGAGGAGAATTATTAATCGGTGCTGGTGTTGAAGTATACGAAGGTATGATAGTTGGTATTAACTCAAGAAATGAAGATATTGCTATCAACGTATGTAAAGAAAAACACTTAACAAATACAAGAGCATCTGGTTCAGATGATGCACTTCGTCTAGTACCACCACTTCAAATGTCACTAGAAAAAGCTATTGAGTTTATTGAAGATGATGAGCTTGTTGAAGTAACACCACTTAATATTAGATTAAGAAAGAAAATATTAGATAGTAAGACTCGTGAAAGAGAAGCTAGAAGAAATATGGCTAACTAATTGTTAGTATTTTGGGAGGTGTAGCCTATGCCACATATACCAAAGTCAAGAGCAACTCAAAAAGATTTAAGAAATACAATTAGACTTGTTCAAGAAATTGCTGGTAGTTCAGCAGCATCTGCTGCCAATAGAGCTAAAGAAGATGCAAAGAGAAGAGCAAAGTTGTTTCAGGATTTAAAGACAAAGGAAATGTTACTTAGTTCGATTACGAAGCAAATCGCTTTGATTAATTATAAGAATAATTCTGATTCTAAAGATATGTATGCTATTGTTAAAGAGTTGTGTGATGTTGAAATGATGAATAAGATTGTATGCGAAGTTTCTAATAAAATTGTAGTATTTGATAAGAATCCGGAGCATACAACAAAAATTAACTCTACAGGTATTAATTTAGGTAAGACAATTGAAAGAGTATACTTACTATATATGATTGAATTTCTTGTAAGAGCAGAAGCTGAGAGAATGAAAGAAAAAAGAATTAGCACACAAGAAATTATAAGTGTGTTAAAGCTTGATAAAGAGCAAGACTTTGAGTCGCGCGGTAAGGCTATTCGTTGCAGAGTAAGAGGGGTTGTTAGACATTTGTATGGTTTACCTGAAGAAGAGCAAAAATTTGACAAACTTAGAGAAGAGACAAGAACAGTTATGAGAAATGTTGCAGCTGAAATTGGTTTTAAGCAAAAACAAAGTACTGTTGAGCAAACAGATCCGGATGCATCAGATAGATAAGGATGAGGAAAAATGAATCGTGAGGAATTAAAGTTAATAAAAGAAAAAGCTCTCGAAGACCATATTCCAATTATAATGGATGATACATTAGAGGTTATCGAGAAAACTTTAAGCAATAATAAACCAAAAAGAATATTAGAAATTGGTGCTGCTGTTGGATATTCTGCTATATGTTTTACAGAGTATTTGGCTGAAGGCGGGACTATTGAAACAATTGAACGTGATGAAGAAAGAATTGCTGAAGCAAAAGTAAATTTTAAAAGAGCAGAAGTTGCTGATAAAGTAATTCTTCACGAAGGTGATGCTGTTGAAATATTACCAACATTAAATAGTAAGTTTGATATGGTGTTTATAGATGCAGCCAAAGGAAAGTATCCTTTCTTCTTGAAAGAAGCATTAAGGATGTTAAATGATGATGGCATAATATTTGCTGATAATATACTTTATAAAGGATATGTTATGAGCGATTATAACAAACATAAGCAAAGAACAGCTGTTAGAAATCTAAGAGAATACATAAAAGAAACTACTGAAAATCCAAATCTTGAAACTGAAATATTAGAAGTCGGAGATGGACTTGCAATTAGTAGATTAAAAAAATAAAGAGAAAAGCGTACAACACCTGATTGTACGTTTTTTTATTTACTTAAAATACTTTACATAATTAAAAAAATAAGGTATAATAGGAGTTGGTCTTTATAAAAACTCTTGAAAGGAGCGATGTTGAATGGGTTGGAACCACGAAGAGTTCTACCACATTGATGGTGTGAAATACACCGTCAAAAGACCGGATCCCAGACCGAAGATGAAGCAACTGCTCAAGGGAGGAATTGTCGTAAGGCTTGACTTTGCGAAAAATTTCGACTGGCTGCATGCACTTCTTGAAAAGTGGAAAGATGAGCCGGAGCTCATGAAAACCACGTATGATCGGATTAATGGGATGTTTTTGAAGATGCCCGAGGGTGACGTTCTTGTAAAAGTAACGAGACTGAGTCCTACGAGCAAGGAGACGTATTGCATGGATTGCTACAACATGAGCGAAGATAAGTCATGTGAATTGCAAGCCCTTGCAAACATTGCAAATGTGCCGGCAAGATATGTTGTTGTACCGAAAAATACGAAGGGAGGTGCAACACAGGGTGACCGTAAACGCATCCTGACTGCCGCACAGGTTATGTCTACGATTCTTTGCGGTGCGAAACTGTACATCAATCTTACAAAGTTCAGAGCGTTTGATGATGTTACTCGTACTGAAGGCTTGAGAATTGTTGACATTGAGCCAATTAACGTATTCGGCAAAGAAGACTATCTTCTCGAATGGGAGTGATAGTATGTTGTCGAAGTCCAGGAGGGGAGCAATGCTGTGATAGCATGGCTCTTCTTTTGGGTTTAATGCATAGTATTGACTTTTTTTGAATAAAATAGTATAATATAACAAGTTATTGCCTTTTTAGAGGGCAAGGATAAGAGATTTAAATTTATATTAAATTAGTATTCAGGGTGTGGGATATTAATAAAAAAAGTGAGTTCGGAGAATTTAATAAATTACTTAAAATGCATAATCGAGAGTATGCATTTACGATTTGGCTCTTTTTTAGGGCAATTTTTTGATGTGACAAAATGAACGGTTAATTGTACATTTAAAATTTAGGGAGATATAGATTTAAATAAAATTTTGAAGAAGGAGTGAATTTTTTAATGACAAAAGAAACAAAAGTTGAAGAGAAAAATGAGAAGATTTCTAAAAACATTAGAAGAGAGAGCAGAGGAAAAGCTCAAGTTAAAAATGTAAGAGGAAACAGAGACAAAAAAGATTACACAAATTATAACGATAAGTCAAATAAAAAAATGGGAAAAAGAAGAACGGAAAACAATATTAAGGAGAGCATCGAACAAGAATTTAGATTTAAGAAATCTAAATTAAAAGTTATACCTCTTGGAGGTCTTGAAGAAATTGGAAAGAACATTACAGTATTTGAATATGAAGATGAGATTATATTAGTAGACTGTGGTTTAGAGTTCCCAGAGGAAAACATGCTTGGTGTAGATATGGTTATACCAGATGTAACATATTTAGAGAAGAATGTAGATAAGGTTAAAGGTTTAGTTGTAACTCATGGTCATGAGGATCACATTGGTTCTATACCATATGTATTAAAGAAAGTTAATATGCCAATATATGCAACAAAGCTAACAATTGGATTAATAGAAAATAAACTAGAAGAGCATAAACTATTAAATACAACTAAATTAATTACAGTAAATCAAGGTGAGACAATTAAATTTGGTAAAATTCAAGTCGAATTTATTAGAAGTTGTCACAGTATTCCAGATTCAGTAATGCTTGCAATTAAGACACCAGCCGGAACAGTTCTTCATACAGGAGACTTTAAGATTGACCATAGTCCAATAGATGGTCAAGTTATGGACTTTGGTAGAATTGCTGAACTTGGTAACGAAGGAATTTTAGCATTAATGTCTGATAGTACAAACGCTGAGCGTAAAGGATATACAATGTCTGAAAGCACAGTTGGAGATGTTTTTGAAAAGTTATTCCAAGGATGTACAAAAAGAATAGTTGTTGCAACATTTGCATCAAACGTACACAGAGTTCAACAAATCTTAAGTTCAGCTGTTAAGCATGGAAGAAAAGTTGCTGTTTGTGGTAGAAGTATGATGAATATGATTGAAACAGCTATTGATTTAGGATATATTAATGTTCCAGAAAACACATTTATAGATATAGACTTAATAAAGAATTATAACGATGATCAATTAGTTATTATTACAACAGGTAGCCAAGGTGAGGCAATGTCTGCATTAAAGAGAATGGCTTCTGGAGAGCATAGAAAGGTTGTTATAACACCGAATGATTTAATTATCATATCAGCTACTCCAATTCCTGGAAATGAGAAGTCTGTTTCAAAAGTTATAGATGACTTAATGCAAATAGGTGCAGAAGTTGTGTATAGTGCTTTAGAGGATGTACACGTTTCTGGACATGCTTGCCAAGAAGAGCAAAAATTAATAATGGCTCTAGCTAAACCAAAATATTTTATACCAGTTCATGGTGAATATAGACAATTAGTTGCTCATAGCGAGACAGCCCAATCAATGGGAATTCCTGCTGAGAATATCTTCATAATGAAGAATGGTAGAATTCTTGAGTTAAGTGAAAACGAAGCTAAATTAACAGGTGCAGTTCCATCAGGAAAAATACTTGTTGATGGTTTAGGTGTAGGTGATGTTGGAAATATAGTTCTAAGAGATAGACAACATTTATCACAAGATGGTTTAATTATCATAGTTATGACGATGGATGGAAGCTCAGGAGAAATTGTATCTGGACCAGATGTTATTTCTAGAGGTTTCGTATATGTAAGAGAGTCTGAGAACTTAATGGAAGATGTTAAGAGAGAAATCCGTGAAGAAGTAAGAAAATTCGAAGAAAAGAATGTAACAGATTGGTCAACAATTAAAGCTACATTAAAGGATGACTTACGTGAATACATTTTCCAAAAAACAAAACGTAATCCAATGATTTTACCAATTATAATGGAAATATAATCACAAATCAACATAATTTAAAAAGACTTGCGTATTATTATTGCGCAAGTCTTTTTTTTGTTATATAATAATACACTAATATACCAAAAAGAAAGGAGTGAATCATATGGGTGCATTTGCAGAGTATTTAGAGCATTTAGATGAAAGAATTGAAGACTTAAAACGTAGAAAAAGGGATGTTCCAGATATTGAGATTGTTAGGCTTATCTATATTGATTTAGGTCAAAAAATGGGCTTTGATCCACATTATACATTTGGAAACTCAAGACAGAAACAATCAATTTATGACAGAATTACATGTGAAGAGCAATTTGATGAAGTTCTCGAAAAAAAAGAAGCGATATGTAAATCATTAGCATACATGCTAAGTATGATTCTTCCAAGATATGGAATTAAATGTCACGTAACATTTGAATTAAATGAACGTGGAGAAAAGAGAAATAGAGCACATGTTTATAATATGGTGGAACTCTCAGATAGGAAAAAGTTTGTGATTGATTTGGTTGAAGATTTTGAGTTTATACAGACTGGATCAAAAACAAAATCATTTGCAGTTGATTTATATGATGAAGAAACATGTCTATATGATGAAGAAGAAATTCGAAGAATAGACCAAGAAATTGGCTATATTCCAGAAGGTTTATATATGGATGATATACTTTGGATGATGGACAAGGCTGTTAGTAATGAAAGAATCTCAGATGATGATCTATTCGAATTTGTAATAGACAATTTAGATAAATATGTAGATATAAGAAATATGGGTTACGTTGTTAGAACACACTACTATGACAGAATGATTGAGCATTTTTTCCCAAGAGAGAGAGTTGATATCAGAGGTAGAACTTCGGTAAATAGAATTGAAAAATATGATTGCTATAGAGAAGTTAATGGTGAAAGAGAATATGTAATTTGTCTAATTACATGTTTCAAAGGTGAGAAAATATACCTATTTAATAATGAAAAGAATCGTTTTGAAAGGATATCTCCTGAAAAGTTTGCATATTTAGCACAAAATGGTTTGGAAGTTCCTAATAAAGGTAGAGCAAATAAATTAAAAAGACATAGTGTTAAATCATGTTCAGAAGGCCCAGGCTTATAGAAAGAAGCGTATAAAAAAAGCTTAGTATACTAGTTTTATTATTGATTTGCTTACTAATTTGTGGTAAAATTGCTAAGTAATAACGAGATTTAGAAAGGAATGAATGTTATGGATTATAAAGAGCTAGCGAATTTAATATTTCCAGATGTAAAAGACATTTCATATTACGAGGAAAAATATCCAGAAAGAAATCTACCAGAGGGAGCTGTTGTAACAAGATTTGCACCAAGCCCAACTGGTTATGTACATATAGGTGGTTTATACCAATCATTAGCTGCTAAAATGGCTGCTGAGAAATCAGGAGGAGTTTTCTATCTAAGAATTGAAGATACTGATCAAAAAAGACTAGTTGATAATGCTGTTACAGATATAGTTAATTCTCTAAAGGTATTTGAACTTGCTCCAGATGAAGGTATGGTTACTGAAACAGAATGGACAGGAGAATATGGTCCATATATTCAATCAAAAAGAGGAGACATATACAAAGCTTATGCTAAATATATGATTGAACAAGGAAAAGCATATCCATGTTTCTGCACACCAGAAGACGACGAAAAAAGAACAGCTGCTCAACTTGCTGCAAAAATAAGACCAGGATATTATGGAGTATGGGCTAAATGTAGAGCTCTTTCACTAGAAGAAATGGCTGAAAAGATTAAAGCAGGAGAGCCATATATCATAAGATTTAAATCACCAGGAAGAGAAGATAGAAAAATACAAGTGTCTGATGGAATAAAAGGAAAGTTAACATTCCCAGAGAATGATTTAGATATTGTTATTATTAAATCAGATGGACTTCCAACATATCATTTTGCTCATATGGTTGACGATCATTTGATGAGAACAACTCATGTTATTAGAAGTGATGAGTGGCTTTCATCAGTTCCACTACATGTACAATTATTTAAAGAAGCTGGATTCAAAGCTCCTAAATATTGTCACATTGCTCCAATCATGAAAAATGATGATGGAAACAAACGTAAATTAAGTAAGAGAAAAGATCCAGAAGCTGCAGTTTCATATTATGATGAACTTGGTGTTCCACCAGACGCAGTTAAAGAGTACTTATTAAATATAGCAAACTCTACATTTGAAAACTGGAGAAGACAAAACAAAGATGCTAAAATAGAAGACTTTGATTTCCAATTAAACAAGATGAGCGTAAGTGGTGCATTATTCGATATGGTTAAATTATTTGATGTAGCTAAAATTGTTATTTCAAGATATGATGCAGAAAAAGTTTATAATGATGGATTAGCTTGGGCTAAGAAATATGACGAAGAGCTTGTTAAGTTATTAGAAGATAAAGAATATGCTCTTAAAGTTATAGGAATTGAAAGAGGAAATCAAAAACCTAGAAAAGATATTGCTAAATGGTCTGACTTAAAAGAAAACATTTCTTATATGTATGCTCAAGAATTTGATAAGATTTCAGAGTTTGATTATGGAACTGTTTCTGATAAAGAGCTAGTTAAGAAAATAGTAGACTTATATGCAAATAAATACTACGATGCAAACGATGATAAACAAACATGGTTTGATAAGATGAAAGACTTAGCTGAAGAAGTAGGATTTGCAAGAGAAGTTAAAGAATATAAAGCAGAGCCAGAAAAATGGCCTGGACATGTTGGTGATATTAGTACAGTTATAAGAGTTACAGTAACAGGAAGACAAAATACTCCAGATTTATACGAAATAATGCAAGTACTTGGTACAGAGGAAGTTAAGAGAAGACTCCATTAAAAAAGTGGGGTTCGAGGGCCCTGGCCGAAGGCGAGCATTAAGGTAATTTTTTTAGAAAAATTACAAAAAAAGGAGATTTTAATTATGGAAATAGAGAATGTTAAAGGTGGTTATGATTTTTTACCAGAAGAGCAAAATATCAGAAACTACATAAATGATACTTTAAAGGAAGTATTCGAACAATATGGATATTGTTCAATAGAAACTCCAATACTATGCTATTACGACATATTAGCTGGAAAATATGATGAGAGCAACGATTTATTAAATGAGATATACAAACTAACAGATCAAGGAAAAAGAAAGTTAGGTCTTAGATATGATTTAACAGTTCCTTTTTCTAAATTAATAGCTCTTAATAAGAACAGATTAACAATGCCTTTCAAAAGATATGAAATAGCAAAAGTATTTAGAGATGGTCCAATCAAAGCTGGACGTGATAGAGAATTTACTCAATGTGATGTTGATGTTGTGGGTATTGAAGGCCAAATGATAGAAGCTGAACTTGTTAGTTTATATGTAGAAGCATTTAAAAGATTAAAGATAGATGTTGAAATTAAATATAATAGTAGAAAGTTAATGAATGGTTTAATTTTGGAATGTGGTGTTCCAGATGAACTAACATCAAAAACTATTACTATAATAGATAAAATTGAAAAGCTATCTAAAGAAGACTTCAATAAGGCTTTATTAGAAGTTGGTGTAAATGCTGAACAATCAGAAAAACTACAACAATACTTCTCAATGTCATTAGAGCAAATGAATGAAATGTTTGGTAATACAGAAAATGAAGTATTAGCTGTTGGATTAAAAGAGCTAAATGATTTAAATGATTATCTAAAAGCTCTTGATCTACAAGGATACTGTAAATTCACATCTTCTTTAGCAAGAGGACAAGATTACTATACAGGAACAGTATTTGAAGTATATGAAAAGAATGGAATATTAAATTGTAGCATCGGTGGTGGTGGTAGATACGACAAAATTATCACAGACTTTATTGATGATGGAAATGTATACCCTGCCGTAGGTGTAAGTTTTGGTTTAACAACTTTATATGCAATATTAAAGGACAGAGCTGAACTTAACCAAAAGTCTCTACTTGATTTCTATATCATTCCTATGGGAACAGAAAAAGAAAGCTTAAAGCTTGCTATAGAATTAAGAAAACAAGGATTCAATGTAGACGTTAGTATGAATGGTAGAAAAATGAAGAAATGTTTAGACTATGCAAATAAAGTAAACATTCCATATGTAATTATACTTGGTGAAGATGAAATTAATAATGGTTCTTTCTATATTAAAGATATGAATAATAAAGAGCAAATTGAAGTTTCATTTGATAAAGTAGATACTGTAAAGGATATGTTAAATAAATAAAGTATATATAATATGAAGAAAGCTGGAATATATTACGACAAATATTGCCATCTTTCTTCATATTTTAGTATATAAAGGAGGCATAAGTATGCAATTCGAAGTTGGAGATAAAGTAAGAACTAAAAAGCAACATCCATGTGGAAGCAAAATATGGGAAATAATACGTGTTGGTGTAGACTTCAAATTAAAGTGTGAAGGTTGTGGACATATTATTACTTTACCAAGAGAGAAAGCTCTAAAATCAATAACTAAAAAAATGGAAGATTAGACAAGAAATATATTGACAATATATTAGGGCTATGCTATTATGTCCAAGTGCCATTTTTAGGACATAAATTTTAAAGCTAAAATGAGACAAAAATCTACCCTGCGTGTTAGAGGAAAAATGGGTTAAAAAAATCTTAAAAAACTTTAAAAAATATGTTGACAAAGATTAATCAAAATGGTATGATAGATAAGTACTTAGCAAGAGATAAATACATATAAATGCGTATGTAAATTAGTAAATATACAGCTTGAGAGCACATATACTAATTTATATTTTTTTGTACCAAAAAATATTTTTAAAAATATTTAAAAAATATGTTGACATCGAATGTTAAAAGTAGTAAAATACAAAATGTTCGCAGCGAAAAGTTGTGACAAAAGTACATTGAAAAGTAAACAATAAACCTTTGAGAAACCAATCGAAGCGGTAGTTGAATTGTACTACCTTAAAACAAAAACAATTTTTATTTTAGAGCTTAAAACTCTGGTTAACTTAGATTTTATAATCGTAAGATTT
>JAFWHH010000024.1 GCA_017512025.1 Clostridia bacterium | reverse complement strand
TGGAACGTTAGGGTTATACTTTAGTTCTTTAATGATTAATTTTTTCTATTTAGATAAAGTATGGAATTTACCAATCGCAATTGGAACAGTTGTGTTCCTTGGCGTTGTAAATAGTATGGGAACAAAATACGGAGGTATCGTTCAAACGATTACGACAATCGGAAAGATGATTCCAATCGTATTAATTGTTGTGTTAGGTTTTTGGAAAGGGAATAGCGATATCTTTAACGTAGTTGTGCCGATATCAGAAAATCAAAGTATCGGGATGGCAATCTTAGCAACGTTATTTGCTTATGACGGTTGGATTTTACTTGCTTCGATTGGTGGAGAAATGAAGAATCCAACAAAGCTATTACCGAAAGCAATGACAGTTGGGATTTTAATTGTAACAGCTGCTTACGTATTAATTAATTTGGCATTATTGAATGTATTACCAGCAACGCAAATTGTAGAACTTGGAGAAAATGCAACAGCGACAGCTGCAGGAATGCTACTTGGAGAATATGGCGGGAAAATTATTAGTATCGGTATTATCGTTTCTATTTTCGGTTGTTTAAATGGAAAGATTTTAACGTTCCCACGTATCCCGATGTCGATGGCAGAACGTGGACAACTTCCATTTGCTAAGTTTATTGCGAAGGAAAGCCCAAGATTTAAAACACCAGCAAATGCGATTACTGTTGAAATCATTTTAGGAATTATTTTAATGATTATTAGTGATCCGAATAAGCTATCTGAGATTTCCGTATTCATTATTTATATTTTCTACGTAATGACGTTTATTGGTGTCTTCATTTTAAGAAAACGTAATAAAAATAAAGAGCGTGCATACAGTGTACCGTTATTCCCAATCGTCCCAATCGTTGCGATTTTGGGCTCACTCTTTGTAATCGGTAGTGCGATTATTAACGATCCACTAAGTTGTTTCTTATCAATTGGAATTGTCTTTACGGGACTGCCGGTATATTGGTATTTAAATAAGAAGAATAAAAATGCTGTTTAATAATTAGAAAACAGGCGTATCATACGCCTGTTTTTTATGTGAAAAAATTTGAAAGTATAAAATTAGAATTATGGGGAATTACATTACCCTATTCTATAACCTAGAAACAGGTAATTAAGTATAGTTAATTATCTGTTTTGGGTAGTAACATTTTAAAGTCATAAGCATAAACTTTCTTTCCGCCTTTCACAGTGGCGAGTATAGATTCTATACCTTGTATTTCTTGTTCGGATACTTTTCTTCCGTTTGTTAAGTTGTATCTTTCTATATAGTATTTATTATTGCGCTTTGCATCATAACGTAGAACATATAATGAGTCGTTTTCGAAATAAGTTTGTTCATTATATCTAACACCATCTTTAACATGGTAATCTATGGTGAATTTATGGCTCATCGTATTATTTTTAGGGTTATATGTATATATATCACCAAGACCGTTTAAAAAATATAATTCGTTGTTATATATATATGCGGAATTATCTAATGAAAATGGGCTGGTTGCAGTTGAGTTTTCTTCTTTATACATAAATATTGTATTTTGTTCTAAAGTGGCTTTATTAGTACGTAACAAGAATGTTTCCCCTTTTAGCGGATCATCCTTATCAATTGTACTCATAACCATGTAGTAATTCTCTGAATCTACTAAAATAGGTGAAAGATTAGCATGGTCCTCTTTTCCATTTATATTAAGTGCTGTAATATTCTCTATATTCATTGTTGCATCATTAAACGTTAATTTTTTTAATTCGTATTTATTAGTAACTAGTTCTTGAGTCGCTACTAAAATATTTCCCCCATCTAATCCAGAGCTAATAATGAAATGAGGGATATTACTTTTATGAATAACTTTTTCATTTCCGAATAAAACATTTGAATTATAGTTCCCGTTCTCTTTGTCCATTCCTGAATTGTAAATAGTAACAAATATCTTTTGGTTTGCTAAATATCCATTAAAATCACCGGTATGTTGGTATTTTATTTTATGAGTAGTAGGATTTTCTCCTAGAAATGTTATAGTATTTTTACTCTCTAATAGAACTTGTTTTTTATCGTCAGATACACCAATACCGCCGAGCTCTAGACCACCCATTTTATATCCGCTAGCAACGCCTTGTTTATTTATAAATATGGCATAACTAATGCCTTTACCATCTAAATCTTGATCGGCAGTGGATGAGAAGTAAAGCACAGCCTTTTTATCATCTAAAAAATTTTTATTTTGTATTTCTTTATCTGATATTAAGTTTGCATTCTTATCTTTTATACATAAATAGTAAGCTAATACTGCAATCGTTATAATAATCGTAAAAAATAGAATTATTTTCCGGTGATTTTTCATTTTCACTTCTGCTCCTCAAATAACCAAAAAGTGAAACAAATAAATTGTTTCACTTTCAGTTTTAAAATTATATATTACGAATTAACGATGTTTTTTGCGCATCTCTAACATCTCGAGGATATACACCTGCTCCACCATCTTTATCTAAATCTAAACCACCATGTAATTTATAAGCAGACCATATCAATTTAGAACAATTCTTCGCGCCATAATGGCTAGTATTTCTATTGTTTGCGAAATTATAAGAATAGTCATCCTTTCCTACACGATCTTTCGCCCACCAAGCTGCGTCATTTTTATTTTGCCAAGAAGTATTTACAGATTTGACAACTGCATCACCTTTATCAACTAAGCGTTTATTAGTAGCAATTGTGCGCACACCTTTGTCTGGTACAGATTCAACAATCAAGTCTTTACTATAGTACATACCGACATGTCCGTGATTCATATAAGCAGTTGTAGATCCAGTATAATAAAAGTCGCCCATATTAGAATTTCCTACTTTTACATTTCCGCCGCTAGCACCATATTGAACATTAGTAGTATCTTTATTATTTCGTTGAGTAGCTTCTCGTTCTCCTTGTTCATGATTTGCTTTTAATTCTTTATAAATTTGTTCTGCTAAAGCTTCTTTTGTATTGCCCGTATTTTTTGCAACTTCAATAATATCTGAAATTAACTCTTCTGTACTTACGTCTGGCTGCAATTTCTTAATCTCATTTAAATACGGAAGTTCGTTACTTGCTG
>JAFWHH010000023.1 GCA_017512025.1 Clostridia bacterium | reverse complement strand
TGAGGCCCTAATAATTGCTATATAATCTAAACCGTTATGATGATAAAATCTTTTATCTTCTGTCGCAATAAATGCATGTGTTAATGATTCTGGCACCTCTAACTTAGCCGGTACATGTAATTTACTAATATCACTTTTCTCAATCATTACATTTCCAATGAATAATAACGTACAACTTAACAATAATAATAATATAATGGCTTTATAAAAAAGTTTAGTCATTGGATTTAATGCAACTTTTTGATGATAGTTCACCCTAGATAATACTCGTTCTTTCATCTTGAACACCTCTTTTCCACACAGCATATAACTCTTACTTTAAGAATACATTGTTGTAAAAAAATATCCCATCGATTTCTCTTACACGTACCTTACATCATTGTAAGGTATAAAGTGAAACTTTAATCGGTCCTCATTAATCAAGCTTACTGCCTAGCAAATAGTGGGATAAAAAAGTATTGTATCACAGTATTTTTTTATCTACTATTCATCTGAAATATTGAATATAGGTTATGTTAAAGTACGAATAACCAATAAAAGAGAAACCCTTAAGACTATTATATTTTCACTTTACACTTTAATTATATCATCTACAAATATATATACTTTTGACTATCTAGTAATCTAAATGTATATAACATATAGATTTATTATACAGAACAAACGTTCTCAAAATCAATACTAGTGCTACTATTATTTTGACCTTTTTCTTAAACAGTATACAAAAAAAGAGTAGTGATTCGAATGTATCTCAAATCGGCTACTCTTTTCTTTACAATCTTCCTATTAAATTATACGGCTGTACTTCCCACGTTTCATACGGAATAAAATGTGTTGCTCTCATTGCATCAAGCGTTCTGGATTTCATATGAGGACGCGTTATATACTCATCTATGTTCTCTTCATTTAAATCAACAAATTTAGCCTCTTGTATTTCTTCAGGTTGAATTTTTATTTCACCACTTATATATGCTACTTTAAAAACAACAGCTAGAATATGCATAGAAGTATTATAATAAACGCCTGTAATTCCGATAGGCTTCACCGTTAACCCTGTTTCCTCTTTTATTTCCCTACAGACAGCTTGATCGAGCGCTTCGCCTTCTTCTACCTGTCCTCCTGGCAACTCCCACGTATCAGCTCGCCAGTGCACTTTTGTTAATAACACTTCATTTTTTCCATTTGTTAAATAACCGGCTACAGCAACGATATGCTTTGGTGTCTTATGTTCCATATTAAGCCTCCTAGAGATAATGAATATTTTATATATCCCTATAATCATATTCCCTACCTACAACAAAATACCTTTAATACTTCATCACCTTAATTAACTTCATAAAAAAGACCCTATCCGCTAAGCGAAAAGGGTCATCTATCGTATTACTCTCCTAAGTCTACGTTGTGATAAACTTGTTGAACATCTTCTAAATCTTCTAATGCATCAACCATTTTCTCAAATTGTGCTTGAGCATCTTCAGGAAGTGTTACATCACTTTGTGCAAGCATTGTTAATTCTGCAACTGTAAACTCCTCAACGCCAGCACCTTTAAGTGCAGATTGTACTGCATGAAATTGATCTGGTTCAGCATACACGATAACAGAATCTTCTTCTTCTAGAATGTCACGTGCATCTACATCTGCTTCCATTAAAATTTCAAGAACTTCATCTGATGTTTTACCTTCAAGGCCGATAACAGCTGTCGCATCAAACATGTAAGCTACAGAACCGTTCACACCCATATTACCACTATTTTTGCTAAATGCAGCTCGTACATCTGCTGCAGTACGGTTTACGTTATTTGTAAGTGTATCTACAATAACCATAGCTCCATTTGGTCCGAATCCTTCATAACGAAGCTCGTCATAATTTTCTTCTGAACCGCCTTTTGCTTTTTCAACTGCACGATCAATAATTGTTCTTGGAACATTGTATGTTTTCGCACGCTCTAATACAACTCTTAGTGCTTGGTTTGATTCTGGATCTGGCTCGCCTTGTTTTGCTGCCACATAAATTTCACGCCCAAATTTCGCGTATATACGGCTTGTATTTGCATCTTTTGATGCTTTTTTGTCTTTAATATTGTTCCATTTACGGCCCATACTTTCCACTCTCTTTCCCGTTTTAAATCTACATAAAAATATTAATATGAAATATAATGTGTGTTCAACACATTTTTAAAAGAAATATAAAAAGTTCATTTTTGATTCATATTACAGACATAATATAAATCACTATCATTTTGTTCTTTCGACAAGTTATATTATACATGAATTCCTACGTTTATTACGAATTTTAGAAGCACATAGTATAATTTAACAAAAAGACTCTAACATTTCTGTTACAGTCTTTTTATATTGCCAATAAAGATTTCCATATTATTCCCATAATTGTTTTCTATTGTTGTATAATAAAAATAGGAAAAAATTTGAAGAAAAGATGGAGGGTGAATTATGACACATTCCAAAGACAAAAAATCACATGCTTTTAAAGGAATAGGAGAGAGGTTAAACCCAACTATCTATCAAGTGAGATTCATGAAATTAGATGAACCAATTCGATTTGAGTCGTTTCCTGAATTAAAGGAATTAGGAGACTGGTTGAGTACTTCAACGCACATGTGGTCATGCCACTCAACTATGTACAAATACAACAGAGAAGAGTTTGAAAAGAAGTTCTTAGAAATTACGAAATTAACAGCTGATCATGTACTAATATCTACTGGTGGCGTCGGATTTAACTTCATGTCACCAGGTTGGAGAAATTCTCTATAAAATAATGAAATTATATAAAGGGATAAAAATTTATCCCTTTATTGTTTTGTAGCTTTCCCCAACTGTATCGCATGTACTAAATGAATAAGTTTACCTTAATCATTTATAACCATTTCACCAACACACCATTTTTGCTTATTTTATAGTATGATGAAAACATAAAAAGACTCTACACATTTGGTGTAGAGTCTTTTATTACGCCGTTCATGATACCGATGGTCGGGGTCGAACCGACACTCCCGAAGGAACACGATTTTGAGTCGTGCGCGTCTGCCAATTCCGCCACATCGGCACAAAAGAAAAGGCGGCAACCGGATTTGAACCGGTGATAAAGGTTTTGCAGACCTC
>JAFWHH010000007.1 GCA_017512025.1 Clostridia bacterium | reverse complement strand
CAGAAGAAGTAGCAGGTACAGCTGTACTAGAAGAAGAGATACCAGAAGGATTTGAATTCATTGTGGCTGAAAGTGATCCAAGCTGGAACCTAGTAGATGGTAAGTATGTATTAACTACTGATGAGATATTACCAGGAAGTACAAAAGAATATATAGTAGTATTAAGATGGTTAGTATCTGAAACAAATAAAGGAACAAAGACAAACAAAGCAGAAATTACAGGTACAGAAAATGGTGCAAGTTATAATGAAACAACACTAGATGATAATAAAGATAGAGCAATAATTAATATAACATTAGAACAAACAAATGAAGATATAGATGAACCAGAAGTTGATATAAAAGATAAAGAGCTTGAACCAGAGCTAATAGCACCAGATAAAGAAATAAAAGATGAGAAAAAATCAAAGAGCATAAAAACAGGTGATGAAGTTATATACTACATAGTAGGAATGGCAATAGCTGGAGTAATAATGATAATCTCAATCAAGAAAAGAATAGATTAATAAAAAGAAGAGCGCATGCTCTTCTTTTTATTAGTAAGTAGTAATTATCTAGTATTATTGTTATTTCCTTATAAATTTATCAAAAACAATTGAACATGAAATTGTACCAGTAAAAAATATTATTGAAAGCCTTAGTAGTGTATAACCAAGATTGAACTGAAAAAGGCTTTCAGTTGATATGTAAAAAGATAGAATCATAGAAGATACTAAACCCAAAATTAAGCATAGTATTAAGCAAATATTTCTTGCTAATTTAAGCCTTTTATTTTCAATTTGCATGTAATTAGTTAGTTTCATATCAAAACCTCCTTATGTTCCATTTAAATTAATTTTAGCACCATATAATTAGCATAGTCAAAGGTAATATTCTACATAAATTCAAATAAGTGTAAAAGGAATATATACGGAATTAAAAATTCATAACCAAATAATAAGTAAGAATTAAAATTAGTTTAGGGATTCAAAGCGGATAAGATTCTAATGCATATATATAAATTAAAATGTTTTATAAATGTAATATAAAAGAATAATAATGTATTTATTTGATAGGAATGTTATTTCCGTAAGGAAAAACAAGAATAAATAAGAAATATGATTTTTGACTATATATATATATATGTAGAAAATATACATGGTTATATATTTATAGGAGGAATCTTATGAGCGTACAAAATATTGAAAGAAAAATTATTGGATTTGTTTTTGCAATAGTGTCAATTATTGTTTTATTTTTTATGGCAGTAAATATAAAAAATAAATCAAACCAAAATATTGCAGAAATAACTGATCCTGAAATTCTAAGAGCAATTTCATATGGTGAAATAACAGACGCCGACAAAAAAGTAGATGGATGTGACTATGTTGAGTTTAGTGCATTCTTTACAAGAGACTTAAACGGTGATGGTTATGCTGAAAAAGTTAAAGGAAGTTGCCGCGAAATTTCTGGGACAGATACTATGTATGCAGAGCTTAATGTGTTAACACAAGGCTCTTTAAGAGATGCAAAGATAACAGTTAATGGGGAAAACTTTGTATGGCAAACTGCAATAGTAGAAGATCAAATAGTAAAAGGTGATTACATAGGAGAAACTTCAGAGATAACGTTACAACCAATTTTAAATCCAGGAAGCCAAAAGTTATTATGGGGAACAATTAAATCAAATGTTGGAGATAATGTAAATAATTATACTAGAATTAATAGCGTTACTTTAACAGGAAAATATTATGATGAAGATGGAAATTTTGTATGCGATATAAATCAAACAAGAAATGTAACTGTTGATTGGCACGGAGAAACAAAAACAGAAGTAAATAAATATTATTATAGCCAAACAAACTGCTCATCATACGAAAATCAAATGATAGATATAGCAACAGCAATAAAAGAAAATAGTATCGATCTAACATTTAAAGTAGCAATATCTGAAACAAATAAAGAATTACTATTACAAGAGCAAACAGCAGAAATAACAATACCTAAGCTTAATGGATATGACGCAACAGAGGTAACAGTTGCAGAAGGTAATGTATCAAGTAATTATGAGAGCGGAATACTAACAATAACAAGATTAGCAGAGCCTGATGAAAATGGATACATAACAAAAAGCATTTCAAGAAGCAACTTATATAGTGTAACAGTAAAATATCCATTAGAAGCATATGACCAAATGACAGCTGATTCTATTGTATTAAATATACCAATAAAGGGTAAAACAAAAGGATATAATAATCAGAATCCTGAGTTTCAAAATCCACATATATCAACAGCAGAGGGAATATTAACAGCAACATATTCAAAACCAGCAGGTGATATATGGAACATATATGCATATGTTGGAAATAACGAAAAAGTAAGTGGAACAAATACGTATAGATATGAAGTTTCAAAAGAAGCTCCAACAGATATATACAATGGAAATATCTATAAAGATAAAACAACAACATATACTGTAAGATGGGATGTTGTAGTAGGAGATTATACTGCAATAGGCAAAATTGAATTGAGAGAGCAAAAGGAGAACGATGTAAATAAATCGGATGAATTTTTAAATACATCAAATACATATTCAAGCATGAAGAATTATGAAACAACGACTGGGATATATTTTTCAGATGCTCAATCAGTATTAGGTAATGATGGTTGGATAAGGTTATATAATATAGAAAATGGAGAAGAAGAAGCTTCACTATTAGAGACTTTTAATAAAGATAATTGGGATACCTATACAAAGGATAATCCATATGCGGTAAATACAAAATCTATAAAAATAGAAACTAGTAAACCAATTTCGAATTCTATACTTTCAGTATATCAAATAAAAGAAATGGACGATGTAAAAATTGCTGAAGACTTTTCACAATCAGATTTCGAAAGCTTATCATATGTATACACATATTTGAATGGAAAAATAGAAGCACCAGATGGCGTAACATACGATGATGGAGAAACAATATCAGAAATAAACAAAGCTGGGTATGCTTACTATGATGCTCCATATTCTGTTGCCAAATTAGAAATTAATCCAAGCCAAATAACAAACCAAAAGACGGAAAATGTTGAATTTAAAATTACAACGGCATCAGAAAATTCATTAGAAATGCCATGGATAAATGGAGCATTTGTGATAGAATTACCAGATAACGTAATTAATGCGAATATACTTGATGTTACTGTATCAGATGAAGATATTCAAATACTATCAAGCGACGTAGTAGAACAAAATGGAAAATACTTAATAAAAGTATATACAAATAATGAGAATGAAAAATTGTACACAATATCTGTAAATGTAGCTTTAGCTGGTAATCCATTAAATCCAACTGAAGTTAAAAATGTAAAATTATATGCATACAATGAAAATTGCAACAATTATTATAAAAAAGAGCAAGATAAATATGATTTAGACGCAGATGGAAACTATAAAAATAGTATCGGTTATGAAGTAACAAATATGACGTTCATAGCTCCATCAGGTTTATTAACAACTGAGTATGTAACAGATTACGATGATGAAAATAATACAACAATAGCACCAAATATAGCAGATATAGAAAAATCAGACGAAACAAGAACTGCCAATATAAATGTAAGTATAACAAATGGTTATAGTGGAACAATAAGCGACATTGTAATATTAGGAAAGATTCCATTTGAGGAAAATACTTATGTATTAAATGGTGCAGACTTGAACTCAAAGTTTACAGCAAATATAACAGGTGAAATAAATGTACCAGAAAAATTAAAAGAATGTGCAAAAATATATTATTCAACAAAAGAAAATGTAAACAAAGATATAGCTGACACTGAAAACGACTGGAAGCAAGGTGATGAAGTAGCAGATTGGTCACAGATAAAATCATATTTAATTGATTTAAATGGATATACATTAGCAAAAGAGCAAAGCGAAGTATTTACATATGAAGTAACAGTACCAGCAGGACTTGGTTACAATAGTGCTTCATTTAGTAGTCATGCAGTATATTATAATTTAGATACAGAGAATGGAAAGTTAGCAGTACAAACTGAACCAAATAAGGTTGGAATTCAGGTTGTAGCTAAATATAGCTTACAATTAACAAAGAATAAAAAAGCTCATGACAATATACTTGTATCAGGAGCAACATATAGCGTAACAACAAAAGATGTTGATGGAAACGACATAACAAAATCAGCAACTACAAATGCAGAAGGAATTTTAACACTTAGAGGATTATATGTGGATAGAGAGTATACATTGAAAGAGATATCTGCACCAAAAGACTATGCTGTTTCAACGGATGAAATTGTTTTTGAAGGAGTAATTGGAAGTGATGGAAACCTAGGATTTAATATAAAACAAGGGAAATTTAAAGATAATAATGCAGTTGAAATTACAATTGATGAAAAACAAAATTATCTTGTTAAAGCAGATATAGAGGACGAAGCAAAGTATACATTAAAAATAAACAAAACTGATGAAGAGGGAACACCTATAAAAGGCGTTAAATTCATACTAAAGGGCAGAGAAAAGGTAGCTAATGTATATAAAACGGATGATAATGGTGTAGTAATTATAAGCGGATTGTGCCCAGAGGCAGAATATGAACTACAGGAAATCAAGGCTGATGGATATTACATTGACGAGGAACCTAGAAGATTTAAAATTATTAGAAACGAAGATGGAATTCTTAAAGTTCAAACAAATGATAGTAAATTAGTTAATGAGATAAAAGACGAAAATATTACGGAGTCAAATACAAGCATTAATGCAGAAGTTGTTGCTAATATAGTTAATGAAAAAATACCAACATATAATTTACAAATCATAAAAACAGGAGAAAATGATAGTGGTAATATAGTTCCACTTAGAGATGCTGTATTTAAGTTAGTAAACGAGGATACAGGAGAGCAGAAGGAATATACAACAAATGAAAATGGAATAATTGATATTCCAGACTTGTGTGCATATGTGGACGGAAAATATATAACAGGAAATTATACATTACAAGAAACAAAGGCGCCAAGTAATTATGCAAATAATGCAGAACAGATAAAATTCAAAGTCACAAATAACAGCGGAAATTTAGGTTATTCAATACAAAATGAGAATAATCTTACAACTCTAAAGCAATGTCAAATTGATGGAAATACTTTAAAATTAACGATACAAGATGAACCAATTTTCAAATTAATTAAGGAAGACTCTGAAACGGGTGAAAGATTAAAAAATGCTAAATTTGTTATTATAGAGCTTGATGAAAACTATAATGAAATTGATTATGCTAAAGATGTTAATGGATACTATGTAGGGCAAAAGAATGAAAAAAATGAATACATTGTTACCACAGATGAGAATGGGTTAATTATTCTTCCATTGAAAAATGGGTTGTATAAAATAAAGGAAGTAGGTTACCCAGAAAACTATACTGAAGGAGATACATATGAAATAGTAAGAATTGGAGAAGAAAGCGAAGAAAGCAATACTGAAAATGATAATGATAATGCTGTGCTAAAGATAAATAGTATTGAGCAGTTAAACGCCTTCCTATCTTCAAGTAATAGCTATTATGGAAAAACTGTAGTACTTATGCGAACTCTGGATTTTAAAGATCCGAATTCATACGAGAGCGGTGTTGTTAATACAAGTTCTATACAAGGAAGATCAAGCGAATTTAGTGGAACATTTGATGGACAAGGCTATGAAATAAGGAATATTAAACTTCAACGAAGTGGGACAACACTTATGGGAAGTTTAGGATTGTTTCAGAGAACAAAGAATGCTACAATTAAAAATTTAGGTGTAACAGGTAGTGTCTCTTATACAGGAGCTACAGGATCTACAGGATGTTTAGTTGGTGAAGCAATATATAATCTTACTATTGATAATTGTTTTTTCGAAGGAGATATCCAATCTACTTCAACTAACCAATATGCATCAACTAATGCCTTTAACAGTCATTCTGTTGGAGGATTAGTTGGTATAATAGCTGATTATATAATTAGGGAAACTGGTGTATCACTCGTTAATATAACTAATTCACATTTTGCTGGGAAAATAGAAGCGAGGTATGCTCATACAACAAGTGTTGGAGGAATAATTGGAAAACAAGAATTTAAAAACACAAATAGTATGACAACTATTAGTAATTGTTTCAATCATGGCGATATATATGGAACTGTCAATGGAGGTAATGGTGATAGTTCCACATATGTTTGTGCTGGAGGAATAATCGGATCAACAAATAATGCAACCATAAGAAATACATATAATACAGGAAATATTAATGCTAAAAATAATGCTGGTGGAATAGTTGGTGCGTGTGGAGGATATGCGCATAATACTAACATGTTGGAAATAAAAAATAGTTATAATATTGGTACAATAAAAGGCAACTCAAACGGTGATGGTATACTAGGAAGCAAAAATGAGAAAAAGATCGATATAGGGAATTGCTATTACTTGAATAATACACCAAAAGGCACATATGGAACACAATTAACTGAAGCAGATATGATTTCTAGAAGTTTTTATGATACATTAAATGAAAATGAAGTATGGTCATATAGGATAAATGACTATCCAATTTTTCCAAATGAAATAAAGGCAAAAATTATTTATGCAACAGAAGTTACTATGAAAAATACAATAAAAAAATACAATATAACTACGAGATATAATGGTGGTGGAAGTGTGTCAGGAGCTTTTTCAAATTCTTATGAAATGGTAAAAGCTGGTGAATCAAATCAAAAGGAAATAATTGCAAAACCTCTTGATGGATACACAATAACAAAAATTACTATTAACGGAAAAGAGATAGGTTATGAAGTAGATGATGATGGAATTTATACAATTCCTCCAGAATACTTTAAAAATATACAAGAAGATATAGTTGTTGTTGTAACTTTTTCTCTAAAAAATAGAACCCTAATCATAAATAAAGAGGATAATAAGACAGGGCAGAGATTAGAGGGGGCTAAATTTAAAATTGAGCAAATTGAAGATAGACCGGAAATTACTAATGAAGTTGGTGAAATTACACAAAATGGAACAACATACGGTTTTTATACAGACAACGGAAAATATGTTTCGAATAATCAAAGTAGAAATAATACAGTAGCAAATTCATATATACCAATAGATTTAAGACAAACGAAAGGCAAATATACTTTAAAGGTAAATGCAGAGATATCAAGTCAAGCAAATTACGATTATGGATATGCTACAGTAACAACATCTACGACAGCACCAGAATACAACTCTTACTCAGGAAGATTTATTTATATATCGGGAACGCAGGCTGCAAGAGACTACACAACAACATTGTATGGTGGAGATATGTATTATCTACATTTAGGATATTATAAAAATGCTTCAGTAAGTACAGGAACGGATACGTTCACTATTAATAATATAGAGCTTTCATTATATACAAGAGATTTCTCTAAAGGTGAATTCGAGACAAATAAATATGGTCAAATAAAAGCTGTTGTTAATGGAAATAGCAGATATAAAATAACAGAAATAAAAGCACCTGAAGGTTATGATTTGAATAGTGAGGAGGTTATATTTGACGTAAAAGATAACCAAGATAATACAGTAACAATATACAACAAGCACAAGAGTCAAGTATTAGTTCATCATTATTTAAAGGATAACACAAAAGAAGGCGATGAAAGATACACAAATATTAATGTTGCGGATGATGAGTTCTCAGAAGGTGATATTGGCCAAGAATATACAACTTCACCAAGATTTGACCTAGATAACTTATACATAGAAAAATCAGATGATGGAAAATATGTAGTTCCAGATAATGCAAGTGGAACATATGGAGAAGATTTAATTGAGGTAAATTACTACTATGAACTAAAACCAATAAATCTAAAAATAAACCACTACTTAGAAGGTACAACGACACCACTTACAGAAGAAAAAACAGAAGAATTTGATTCTGAAATTACATTTAATGATGATGGTACATACAAAATAACAACAGAAGGTTCATATGTAATTAATACAAATGAAGATTATCATAATTTATTAGCTGATAAATATGATCTTGTTAGAATTGAAAGTACAGTAGCTCCAGAGCTTGGTTCTGGAGATACACTAACATTTAACGAGAATGCTGAATTAACATATTACTATAAATTAAAAGAGCACAAGATTACAACAGAAGTAAAAGAGCACATTGAAAGTAGAACAAATAGTGTAACAAATGAAAAAGAAGATACATTAGTAAAAGGTGGAAAAATTTCAGGTGAAGATGATTCTCCATATGAAGTTGTAAGTCATGAAGAAAACAGTAAAAATGAAATTACAGCAACTCCAGATGCTGGATATAGAATTACAAAAATAGTTCTAGAAAGCGGAAATGGTGATAATAAGACTACAACTGTTATATATGATGAAGAAAATGAAGGTGGAGAGCCAGCATCAGAGATTAAATACATTAAAAATTCAGATGGAAGTATAACTCTAAAAGCATTAGATGATACAACAAATGACTTATTTACTAATGTAACAGAAGATAAACACATAATTGTAAAATTTGCACCTGAGCAAGCAAAACTTGTAATACATCATTACTTAGAAGGAACAGGAGAAGAATTTGGAAAGGATCCTGTTAGAGTATTAACGACAGATGGAATAACAGAGCACGAGGATGAAGTAAGATATGATTTCGTAGACGAACCATATGCTACAAAACCAAGTGATAATGTTAATAAGAGATATAAATACGTATCTTCATCTACAAATACAAGTGGAAAATATACAGATGAAACAACACATGTATATTACTACTATAACTTAGATGATTTTGCGTATTCAATTCACTACTTCTATGACGGAGTAGAAAAAGAAGAGAATATGGTTCAAGGAGATAAAGTGTTATTTGGAAGTGAAATTACAGAATATCCAGATAAACCAGAAGGATACATCTTTAATAAAGTTGAACCAACAGACACAGAAGATGAAAGAAAGACTAAATTAACAATAACTGAAAATGAAGAAGAGAACGTAATTAATGTATATTATGTATCTTATTGTGAAATTACAACGGAAGTAATAGAGCATGAAGAAAAATATAGTGATGGTACAATAGAGCATGTAAAAGGCGGAACAATTTCTGGTGAAGATGAAACACCATATGAAGAAGTACAAAAATACCACGATAGTACTAAAGACATAGTAATAACACCAGATGATGGATATGAAATTGCAAGAGTAACAATTAAAGATTTACAATCTGAAACTGAGACTGAGCTTAATATTGACTCGTTTAAGGCAGAAGATGGAAGCATAACATTAAATAATGAAAATGGATACTTTGGTAATATGACATCAAATAAACATGTTGAAGTTGAGTTCAGGAAGAAAACGAAAGTTGTAGTAAAATACTTATCTGTTGATGAAACAGATGATAATGGAAATCCATTAGTATTAGCTGAAGAAGTAGTAATAGAAGGAAAACAAGATGATGAATATAATACACAAAGAAAAGTAGTAACAGATTATATAACAGCTAAGAAAGAATTAACAGACGGAACTGAGGCATCTGAGACATATGAGAATTCAGATGGAACATATACAAAATATGACCAAGAAGCAGAGCATAAAATGTATGCAGATACAACAACGATAATTTATTGGTACAAAAAAGCACCAAGAGGAAATATCATTGTAAGACATATTGAAATTGATGAATCTGACGTGAAAGATGGATTAACATTGGATTCAGGAAAAGAGCTAGATGTAGAAATGTATTCAATGGATGAAATCTTAGATGAAGCAAGACAAAGTGCAAATCCAGATGAGCCATTAGAAGTAGAGCAAGTAATAAATAGAAAGACATATACAGAAAGCGAATATGGCAGAGCATACATAAATGTAAACGGACCAACAAGTTCAGATGATAATATGCAAATCGTTTCAAAAGATGATTCTCAACATACAGTAATCGTAAAAGAAGATGGTGCAGCAGAAGAAGTAATAGAAGTAAGATTCTATTATGAAAGACAATATAAAATAACAACAAAAGTACAACCGCATACTGAAGTAATAAATGGTACAGAAGAAAGTATAAAAGGTGGAAGTATAACTGGAGATGGAATGAGTGTATTTGAGCTAGTAAATAGAATGGGAGCAAATGCAAAATCAATTATAGCAACTCCAGGAGAAAAATATAGAATTAAGTATTTAACAGTAAACGATAAAGAATTGAACATAGCAGACATTAAGAATGAAGACGGAATAGCAAAACTATTAGCAGGATTCTTTAAAAATGTAACAGAAGATAAACATATAGTAGTTGAATACGAAAAGATACCAGCAAGGGTAGTAGTAAAATATCTAGAAGACGGATCAGAAAAAGAATTATCAAAAGAAGTAGAAATAAATGGACTAATTGATGATGAATATAAAACATATGAAAATGAAATTGATGGATACGAAATAGTTAAAGATAAATATCCAACAAATGCAAAAGGAAATATGACTGAAGAAGATATATTGGTAATATACTACTATAAAAAGATACAAGATACACCAGTACAGCCAGATGACACTGATAAAGAAACAGAGCATAATAAGCAAGATGAAAAAGAAGAAAGAGCGCCAGAGCAAAATCAATCTGAAAAGAATTCAACATATAGTGTAAAAACTGGGGATAATGAAGCTATATATTTAGTAGCTATGACAATTGCAAGTGTAGTAATGTTAGCTGCAATTATTGCTAAAAGATTTTAGAATTAATTAAATACTTAAAAATAAAGATGGGATAAAAATTAATCCCATCTTTATTCAATTATTAACCAAAATTATTTCACAATAAAACTCCAATAAATCATATCTAAATATATGCAAGTATTATTTAATTAGCACAGTCAAAGGTAATATTTGTAAGAAAAATAAAATTTTGATAACTACTAAATTTCTATTGAAAACAGAGCATAGAAATGATATAATTCGACGTAAAAGTAGAGGTGTTGTACATGAAAGTTATTTTACTTGATAACGTTAAAGGAGTAGGAAAGAAAGATGAAATTATAAATGCAAGCGATGGATATGCAAGAAACTTCTTATTCCCAAAGAAATTAGCTGTAGAAGCTAACAATGAAAATATGAGCAAATTAAAGCAAAAGAAACAATCTGAACAATACAAAAAAGATGTTGAAAAAGATGAAGCTCAAAAGACAGCTAAAAAGCTAGATGATATTATTCTAACGATCAAAGTTAAAGCTGGAGAAAATGGAAAGATATTTGGTGGTGTTACATCAAAAGAAATATCTGAAGAATTAAAGAAGCAAAATAAAATTGAAATAGATAAAAAGAAATTTGTATTAGCTGAAAACATTAAGAACCTTGGAACATTCAATGTAAATGTTAAGCTATATGAAGGTGTGACTGGTTCTTTAAAAGTTAAAGTTGTATCAGAGTAGACTAAAGATAAATTAATTAAATGAGCTGAGAATATGCTAGAAGGTTAGCCAGCTCATTATTATTTTTGAGAAACAAGATTGATAGAAAGGGCTGTAGTAAATGGAGATAAATAAAGTTCCACCACACGACATAGAAGCAGAGCAAGCTGTGCTAGGTTGTATGATTACGGATAAAGATGCCGTAATTGCAGCCATAGAATCACTTGCAGAAGAGGACTTCTATAGAGAAGATAACAAGTTAATATATAAAGCAATATTAAACTTATATAATAGAGCTGAACCAGTTGATATTATTACTCTTAAATCTGAGCTTTCATCAATTGGTAAGTTTGATGCTATAGGTGGACTTGAGTACTTAGCTGAGTTACCAGAAAAAGTTCCAACCACATCAAATGTTGATAAATATATCAAGATTGTTAAAGAAAAATCAGAACTTAGAACTTTGATAAAAACAGCTAACGACATCATAACTATGAGTTATGATCCAACTCAAGAAGTTGAATCAATAATGGATGGTGCCGAAAAGAAGATATTCAATATAATGCAGAAAAAGAACCAAGAAGGATATTCATCAATTAAAGATATCCTAGTGGATTCGTTTACTGAATTAGAGGAATTATACAATAGAAAGCAGCATGTAACTGGTGTTCCAACTGGATTTATAGATTTAGATAGAATCACAGCAGGACTTCATAATTCAGACTTAGTATTAGTTGCTGCAAGACCTGCTATGGGAAAATCTGCATTTGCATTAAATATAGCAACAAACGCAGCTATAGAAGCAAATAAAGGCGTTGCAATATTCAGTCTCGAGATGTCTAAAGAGCAGATGGCAAACAGAATCTTGGGTAGTGTTGCTATGGTAGATGGTAACAGTATTAGAACTGGTAGAATTGCTGATGATGATTGGATTAAGCTTGCAACTGCTTCTGGAGAGCTTTCTCAAACTGGGATAGTTATTGATGATACTCCTGGTATTTCTGTTATGGAAATTAGAGCTAAATGTAGAAAGCTTAAAATGGAAAAAGATATAGGTTTGGTTATCATAGATTACTTGCAGCTTGTACAAGCTAGTTCAAGGGCAGGTAGCCGTGAGCAAGAAATCGCTGAAATCAGTAGATCGTTAAAGATATTAGCAAAGGAGATAAATGTTCCTGTAATTGCACTATCACAGTTATCTCGTGCTCCAGAGCAACGTCCAGACCATAGACCTATGCTATCAGATCTTCGTGAATCTGGATCAATAGAGCAGGATGCCGATATAGTAATGTTCTTATATAGAGATGATTACTATAACCCAGATACTGATAAAAAGAATATAGCTGAAGTTATTATAGCAAAGCACAGAGCTGGTTCAACAGGAACTGTAGAGCTTGCATGGCTTGGTAATTACACTAAGTTTGCTAACTTGGCTAAAGATTATGAATATTAAACAATACGATAAAAAACAAAGGAGAATTTTCAGATACATTGAAGTTCTCCTTTTGCTATTATAAATATTATTTAAAAGAAGGTGAGAAGATGTTTGAGGATTTAGTTTTAGAAACAATAACTAAATACAATATGATTTCTAGTGGAGATAAAATTGTCGTAGCAGTATCTGGAGGACCAGATTCTATGGCTTTATTAAATGCTCTTATAAATTTAAAAGAAAAGCTAAATTGTGAGCTTGTAGTTTGTCATGTAAATCATATGATTAGAGTAGTTGCTGATTCAGAAACAGAGTACGTTCAAGCATTTTGTGCATCAAAAGGTATTGAATGTTTTGTTAAAAAAGTAGACGTATTAAGCCTTGCAAATGAACAAAAAATTGGTACAGAAGAAGCAGGAAGAAATGTTAGATATGAGTTCTTTGATGAAGTATTTGACAAGGTAAATGCAAATAAAATTGTAATTGCTCATAATGCAAATGACAATGCAGAAACAGTGCTAATGAACGTATTAAGAGGAGCCGGTATTTCTGGATTAAAAGGAATTGAGCCAGTAAGAGATAATAAGTTTATTAGACCATTAATCGAAATTGAGAGAGCAGATATTGAAAAGTATTGTGAAGATATGAAATTAGATCCAAAGTTTGATGAATCAAATAAGGATAATACATACACAAGAAATAAAATAAGAAATGTATTAATTCCATTCTTGAAGGATGAATTTAATCCAAGTATTGTTGAAGGATTAAATCGTTTATCAGATTTAGCATCACAAGAAAACAAATACGTAGAAAGTATTGTTGATAAAGAATATGCAAATATCTTGGTATCCACAGATAGCGGAGAAATTGTGCTTAATTTAAAAGAATTTAATGCATTAGATGAATTTATTAAGGGAAGAATAATTTTATTATGTGTATTTAATTTATTTGGAAGTACAAAAGGAATTGAAAAGAAACATATAGAAGATATAATAAAACTATGCGAAAGAAATATTGGAAATAAATATTTAACACCAAATAAAAATGTTAAATTTTTCGTAGGACAGGGGAATATAGTTATTACTAGACAATAGGGAATTATGCTTAAAAATGTCGATTTTTTATTGTAAATTCTTTGTGTAAAACCTTGAATTACTTAGTGATTTATGCTATATAGTATACGATAGATTAGTTATGCCCTAATATCGAAATAAGGGATGCTAGAAGGAGGAAATAAATTTGAAAAACGGAATAAAATCACTAGCTGTATGGCTTATTATTGGAGTTATATTAGCTGTGGGAATTAATGCAATATATGATAATAATGATAGAAAATTCTCATATACACAATTAATGGAGAAGGTTCAAAATCAGCAAGTACAATCTATTATGATTAGCTCTGGTGGAGAGTCAGCGGATATTACTTTTAAAGATGGAACATCTGACAAAAAGGTTAATATTCCGGACATACAAACATTAATGACAGATGTTAATGAACAAGTTAAATCTGGAGATATAACTCTTGATAGAGAATCAGAATCTATCTGGGTTAAAATATTATATGTAATAGCTCCACTTGGACTATTAGTAATATTCTTCTTATTTATGTTCTTATCTATTGGAGGAAGACAATCTGGTGGAAGTACAATGTCATTCGGAAAGAGCAAAGCTAGAGTAGTTTCTCAAAATGATAAAAACAAAGTTACATTTAATGATGTAGCAGGTGTTGATGAAGAAAAACAAGAATTACAAGAAATAGTTGATTTCTTAAAGAATCCAAAGAAGTTCACAGATATGGGTGCTAGAATACCTAAAGGAGTTCTACTTGTAGGACATCCTGGTACAGGTAAAACATTACTTGCTAAAGCAGTAGCTGGTGAAGCTGGCGTACCATTCTTTATTATAAGTGGTTCAGATTTCGTTGAAATGTTTGTTGGTGTTGGTGCATCAAGAGTTAGAGATTTGTTTGATCAAGCTAAGAAGAATGCTCCATGTATCATATTCATAGACGAGATTGATGCTGTTGGTAGACAAAGAGGTGCTGGACTTGGTGGTGGACACGATGAAAGAGAGCAAACACTTAACCAATTATTAGTTGAGATGGATGGTTTCGCACTTAATGAAGGTGTTATCGTAATGGCTGCTACAAACAGACCAGACGTATTAGATAAAGCTCTTTTAAGACCTGGAAGATTTGATAGACAAATTGTTGTTTCTCAACCAGATGTTAAAGCAAGAGAGCAAATTTTGGAAGTACATGCTAGAAAGAAAAGATTAGCAGATGATGTTGATCTTAAAGTTATCGCTAAAAACACATCAGGATTTTCTGGTGCAGACCTAGAAAATGTATTAAACGAAGCTGCATTACTTGCTGCTAGATTTAACCAAACAGAAATCAATATGAAAAATGTTGAAGATGCTATGGTTAAAGTTACTATGGGTCCAGAAAAGAAGAGCAGAGTTAGAAGCGAGAAAGAGAATAAACTTGTTGCATATCATGAAGCAGGACATGCTGTTGTTAGTAAATTCCTACCAACACAAGATCCAGTTCATCAAATATCAATCGTTCCAAGAGGAATGGCTGGTGGTTATACAATGTATAAACCAACTGAAGATAAATCATTTATGTCTAAATCTGAAATGATAGAAAGCATTATATCACTTCTAGGTGGTAGAGTTGCTGAAGCAATAATATTAGATGATATATCAACAGGAGCAAGCAATGATATTGAAAGAGCAACAAAAATTGCAAGATCAATGGTTACTAAATATGGTATGAGTGATAAGGTTGGAGCTGTAATGTATGGTGGAGACCAAGAAGAAGTATTCTTAGGTAGAGACTTTGCTCATTCAAAAGAATATTCTGAAGAAACAGCTGGAATTATCGATGAAGAAGTTAAGAAGATTATTGATAATGCGTACAGAAGTGCAGAAGAAATTTTAAGAGGAAACATTGATAAATTACATGCAGTAGCTGGAGTTCTTCTTGAAAAAGAGAAGATTGATGGCGAAGAATTCGATGCTATATTTAATGGATAATAATAAAAAGACAGGCTTAAAAGCTTGTCTTTTTTGTATTTATTTAAAAAAGACTTGCAATATATTGCTAGTTGTGGTAGAATAGCTTCTGTTAATAGTAAGAGATATGTAAAAGGAGGTGCTACACATGCCAAATATTAAATCAGCAATCAAACGTGTTTCTGTTATAAAGAGCAAAACTGAAAGAAACAACATGATTAAATCAGGATATAAATCAGCTGTTAAGAAATTCGAACTATCTTTAGAAAATGGAACAGCAGAAGAGAAAAAAGCATTATTCTCAGAAGCTACAAAGAAAATAGATCAAGCTTGTACAAAGGGTGTTTTAGCAAAGAACACAGCAGCTAGAAAAAAAGCTAATTTAGCAAAAAAATTAAATGCAGCTAATGCATAATCAGTTAAAAAATTGTGCACAGTTTTTTAACTTCAAAGAAGCAAAATATTGCTTCTTTTTTTTGTGATAAAATTTTTTCAAAATAAAAATTTTAAAAATGGGTATTGAAAATTAAAATAATCTAATTTAGAATTAGTTAGTATAAACATAATAAAGGAGAAAAATATGGCAAACAAACTAATAATAGTTGAGTCTCCTGCTAAAGCTAGTACAATTACAAAATTTATTGGTGGAAGCGTTAAAGTTATGGCCTCAATGGGTCATATAAGAGACTTACCAAAATCAAAATTGGCTGTTGATGTAGATAACAATTTTGAGCCAGAATATATAAACATAAGAGGTAAAGCCGATTTAATAAAAAGCTTGAAGAAGGAGGCAAACGCTGCTAAGACCGTATACCTTGCAACTGACCCTGACCGTGAGGGAGAAGCAATTGCATGGCACTTAGCATACTTATTAAACATTTCACCAGAGAGCCTTTGTAGAGTTACATTTAATGAAATAACAAAGAACGCTGTTCAAGATTCTATTAAACATCCAAGAGCTATTGATAAAAATTTATTTGATGCTCAACAAGCAAGAAGAGTAATGGATAGAATCGTTGGGTATAAAATGAGTCCGGTTTTATGGAAGAAAGTTAAAAGAGGATTATCTGCTGGTAGAGTTCAATCTGTTGCTGTTAGATTAATTGTTGAAAGAGAAGAAGAGATTGAAAACTTTAATCCAGAGGAATACTGGAATATATATGCTAAGTTATTAGCTAAAGGATCTAAAAAAGCATTTGAAGCAAAATTCTTTGGAGAAAATGACAAAAAGATTGAGCTTAAGAGCAAAGATCAAGTTGATAAAATATTAGCAGACTTAAAGGATGCTGAATTCGTTGTTACAGATGTTAAAACTGGGGAGAAGAAGAGAAATCCAGCTCCTCCATTTACAACTAGTACATTACAACAAGAGGCATCAAGAAAGATTGGATTTGCAATCAAGAAAACAATGTCTGTAGCACAAGGATTATATGAAGGTGTTAAAGTTCCAGACCATGGTGTAGTCGGTTTAATTACATACATGAGAACTGACTCAACAAGAATCTCTGATGTTGCAAGAGCTGCTGCTAAAGATTATATTGAAGAGACATATGGTAAAGCATATTATGAAAATAGATTCTATAAGACTAAAGATGGTGCACAAGATGCGCATGAGGCTATTAGACCAACATACATTGATTTAACTCCAGCTAAAGTTAAAGATTCATTAACAAATGATCAATATAAATTATATAACTTAATTTACAACAGATTTATTGCAAGCCAAATGGCAGCTGCTGTATATGATACAATAGCTGTTGGAATAAATGCTGATAAATATAATTTCAAAGCAAATGGACAAAGTGTTAAATTCCAAGGATTTATGAAATTATATGTTGAAGATAAAGATGATAAGAATGAGGAAGATGAAATTGGTGTACTTCCAAATCTAGAAGTAAATGAAAAGTTAAAAAAAGAAGACATAGAAACAAAACAAAGCTTTACAGAGCCACCAGCTAGATATACAGAAGCTAGTATAGTTAAGACTCTTGAAGAAAAAGGAATTGGTAGACCAAGTACGTATGCTCCAACAATTTCTACAATATTAGATAGACATTATATTCAAAAAGAACAAAAACAATTAGTTCCGACTGAACTTGGAAGAATTGTTAATAAGCTACTTATTGAAAACTTTGATGATGTTGTTAATGTTGAATTTACAGCTAACATCGAAAAAGAATTCGATGAAGTTGCTGAAGGAAATGCTGATTGGAGAAAAGTAATTGCTGATTTCTATGGACCATTTGAAGAGAATGTTGAAAGAGTTGAAAAAGAGCTTGAACATGTTGAACTAGTTGATGAAGTATCTGATGTTCCATGTGATAAATGTGGCAGAATGATGGTTTATAAATACGGAAGATATGGTAAGTTTTTAGCTTGTCCAGGATTCCCAGAATGTAGGAATGCTAAACCAATTATTCAAACAATAGATGTTCCATGTCCAGTATGTGGATCAGCTGTTATAATTAAGAAAACAAAAAGAGGCAGAAACTTCTTTGTATGTGAAAACAATCCAGGCTCTTGTGAATACATCTCATGGAACAAACCAAAGCCAGGAGAAAAATGGGAACCAAAGGAAAATATTCCAGAGGAAATTACTAAGACAAAGAAAACTAAAAAAACTACAACAAAAAGAACAGCAAGCAAAACAAAAAAAGCAACTACAAAAAAGACAACAAAGAAAACTACAACTAAAAAAAGAAAAACAACAAAATAAGATTAATTTATGAGTAGTATTATTTTAATACTACTCATAATTGTAAGGAGAACATATGAGAGTATTCTTATGCGGTGGTGGATCAGGTATCCAAACAGAAGAAGCATATAAAAGATTTAGTGATTTAATTGAAGATAAAACAATGCCACTATTATATATTCCACTTGCAATGTATGAGAGCAACATGGAAGGTTGTTACGAATGGATTACTGAAGAACTAAAAGAATATTGTATCGATAATATTGAAATGGTAAGAGATTTCAAAGAGCTAGAAGAAATGGATTTAGAAGAGTACTCAGCAATATTTATTGGTGGGGGGAATACATATAAATTATTATTTGAATTGAAGCTAACGGGATTTTATGAGAAGCTAAAAGAATATATAAATAATAATGGGATTGTTTTTGCTGGTAGTGCCGGAGCAATTATATTAGGTAAAGATATTAAATCTTGTAATCTAGACGATGATAATGAAGTTGGTTTAGTAGATACAAAAGGAATAGATGTACTAAATGGGTATTCAGTTCTATGTCATTATACAAATAGAGACGAAGAAAAAAATGAAGATAATAGAAGATATCTTTTAGAGCTTTCAAAAGAAATAAAAATAATTGCTCTTCCAGAAGAAGATACAATGTTTATAAGTGATTCTGGAATAGAGGTATATGGAGATAAACCATATTATATTTTTGATAATGAAAATATACTTGTTATAAAGTAAAAATAAAAAAGATAGAAACTAAAGTTTCTATCTTTTTTTGGCGGAGAGGGTGGGATTCGAACCCACGGTAGGCTATTAACCTACGCCAATTTTCAAGACTGGTGCCATAAACCAACTCGACCACCTCTCCGTTTGGACAAGTATTATATTAGCACAACAAGGAGGGAGTGTCAAGCATAATATAAAAAAATTTAAAAAATGTAAATACAGAAACCTCTAAATGAAACAATTTGTTTCTAAAAAGTATTGACAATAGCTCTATATTTTGGTATCATACTTTTGTTGTTGATGCGGGAATAGCTCAGTTGATAGAGCGCTGCCTTGCCAAGGCAGAGGTCGCGGGTTTGAGCCCCGTTTCCCGCTCCATATTTTTATTATGAACAATAATAAAGATACAAACATACAATATAATGTATGGCGATATAGCCAAGTGGTAAGGCACGAGTCTGCAAAACTCTGATCCCCGGTTCGAATCCGGGTGTCGCCTCCAAACAGTTTAAGAAGAATACTAGAAATAGTATTCTTTTTTATTAATTAAAAAAAATTAGAAAATATTGATTATTATTTGATAAAAGGGTAGAATTATAATAGAGAATTGTACGAAGGAGAGAAAAATATGAGAGAGTTACAGAAGAAGTCTGCATCAAAAAAAGTTGCAATACTAATTGTGATACTAATATTTCTGTTTTCATTATTTAAAGTTGGACAATCACTTGCGTCAACGGATTCATTTATAATTACTGATGCAGCTATTTCGTCAAAGTCAGACACGGCTGAAGTAAATAATCTTAATTATGAGGACTATAGTCTTAAAAGCAATATTGTTTTTCATAAAATTGGCGATAGTGTAACATATAGAATAAACATCAAAAATAATGAAGATGTTAATTATACGATTGTATCAGTTAGTGATAATAATGAGAATGAATATATTTCATATGAATATGATAATTATGAAGGTGTAAAATTCAATTCAAAAGATGAACTTTCTTTTTATATAACAGAAAAATATGTTAAGGAAATTACTGATATAGCTAATAGAGATCAAACATTTTCTACAAATATATACATTACACTTGTTGATGAAAATGGAGAAGAATCTCAAGCCGAAATACCAATTAATAAACCATCAGGTCCAAAAACAGGGGATAATTTAGGTATATATGCCACAATGGCTACAGTATCACTTTTAACATTGATAGTTCTTGTAAAAATGAAAAAGGGACAAAATTGCGGAAAGCATATGAAACTATATAGCATGCTTCTTATTGGAATATTAGTTATTCCAACTGTATCTGAAGCAGTGACATTTAAAAAAATTGATATAACCATTGATAATATAGTTTCATTACAAGATAAAATAATTTTTACTTATAAAGTTGGTGACGTAGTCAATGAAAAGATACTTAACTACAATGATCTTGTAGATGAGCTAGAGGAACCAGAAAAGAATGGTTATAACTTTATTGGATGGCAAAAAGAAAATGGAGATTTGTTAGATTTAAATACACCAATTACCGAAGACACCTCCGTAGAGGCTAAATACGAAATAATAAATTATAATATTAGTTATAACTTGGATGGCGGAAGTATAGAATCAGGAAACCCAACAACATATACGGTTGAGGATGAAATAACATTAATTAATCCAACTAAATCAGGAGTTAAATTTACAGGATGGACAGGAAGTAATGGAAATACACCTCAAACAAGTGTCAAAATTAATAAAGGGTCAACAGGTGATAAAACATATAAAGCTAATTGGAAAGAGCCAGAAACTTATGAAATAAAATTTGACTCAAATGGTGGAAATGATATTCCTTCAAAATATGTTGCAGAAGGAACAGCAATAGGGAAATTACAAATACCTGAAAAAGAAAACTATAAATTTAGAGGATGGTATACAGATAACAGCTACACAACAAAGGTTAATGAAAATACTGTTCCAACAGAAAGTACTACTTATTATGCTAAGTGGGTTGATTGGTTAGAAACTGTATTTTCTATCGAAAGCCCAGTTACATTTAATGGAAAAGATGTAGCAATTGCTGATGGAGAAGTTCCAGATCAATATTTAGGAAGTGATGGTAAATTTGTAAATTCACATGTTGCACTATTTAGTGAGGAAAACTATGATAAAGATTTTGAGATTGGATTTACAATTGAATCATTTGACCCAGATGATCAAGATCTTATTGAAAAACGTCAATATGCATTTGTGAATACTAAAGATGAAGATGGATCAACAAATATTAGGCCTGGATTTGTATTTAGAGTTTTATCGAGCGATAAAAATAAGCTAGAACTTGCTGCTGCAACAAATACTACTAAAAATACTACGTTTAATGATTATAGAACGGTAAATTATGTTAAAATATATAGACAAAAGAAAAAAATATATTATAGCATAAATGGCGGAGAGAAAAAGCTAATAAATCTAGATTTTCAAAACTATACTGGAAGATTTAGCACAGAAACTACTTTTGGTGCGAGTGTGCAACAAGATGGAACACCATTTAGACATTTAAGAGGAACTCTGTCAAATATGTATGTTAAACTTGAAGTAGATGATTATCAAGAATAATAACCAAAAGAATCTTAACAAAAATGTTAAGATTCTTTTTTCGCTCCAAGAAAAATAATTGTATAATATTTTACTCGTAAAAGTAACTAAAATAATTTAAAAAAATTTGCAATAACCATTTACTTTTTTTACAACTATGTTATATATTTGACATGAAAATTTAATATAAAATTAACACAAATTTAACAATGCACATAAAAGCTATAACCTCACTAAAATCAATACAAATGGGTAATTTCAAGGTTACTGAAATATACATAAATTATGACTTTCGTCTAAGAACCTTATTAAATCAACAAAAAACATTTAAAAAAATTTATAAAAAGTGTTGCAATTTAAAAATCGTTGTATTACAATTTAATCGAGGTGGAGGAAAGTGGTAGAAAGTGGAGCCACCTGGTAAAGTGAGGTGAGACCAATGCTAATTGGCGAATACGAGCATTCACTAGACGATAAAGGCCGTGTAATTATGCCGGCAAAGTTGAGAATTGATATAGGAGAAAGATTTATCATAACTAAAGGTTTAGATGGTTGTTTATTTGTGTTTTCGCAAGCTGAGTGGTCAAATTTCGAAACAAAACTAAAAGAACTTCCACTAACTAACAAGAACGCAAGAGATTTTGTTAGATTCTTTCTATCAGGTGCTACCGAGTGTGAGATAGATAAACAAGGTAGATTTTTAATAGTAACAAACTTAAGAGAATATGCAAACATAAAAAAAGAGGTAGTTATTATTGGTGTAGGTACTAGAATTGAAATATGGGACAAGAGTAAATGGAATGACTACAACAATAATGATAATATTTCAGCTGATGAAATAGCTGAAAATATGACTATGCTTGGTATATAACTTGCAAAAGTTTATATAAAGAACCAAAGATAAACATTAAGATACTAAAGATAAAATTTATTAGAGTACAAAAGATAAAGCTTAGCAAAGATACTAAAGTCTAAGCTTACGAAAGATAAAAACGCGTAATACACAAAAGTTTAGTATGTACAAAAGTTGTTATAGATACTAAAGATACAAATATTAAGAGGTTCACAATAAGTTGGTATTATAATAATACCAACTATTGTGCTATTTTTAAAATAAGTATAGAAGGTGAATATTTGGAATTTAAGCATAAACCAGTACTATTAGATGAGTGCATACAAGGATTAGATATAAAAGAAGATGGAATATATGTTGATGGAACACTTGGTGGTGCAGGCCATAGCAAAGTAATCCTACAACATTTGTCAGATAAGGGATTATTAATTGGTATAGATAGAGATGAAGAAGCTCTAGCAGCAGCAAAAGAAAATCTAAAAGACTTTAATAATGTTAAATTTGTTCATGGTAATCATGATGACATTAGTTCAATACTTCAAGAGATTGGTATTGATAAAGTAGATGGTATTTTGCTTGATTTAGGAGTTTCATCATACCAATTGGATGAAAAATCAAGGGGATTTAGTTACATTGGTAACAACGAACTAGATATGAGAATGGATAAGACTCAAGAATTGACTGCTAAAAAAGTTGTTAACACATATTCAGAAGAACAGCTTGCAGACATTATTTTTGAGTATGGTGAAGAGCGTTTTTCAAGAAATATTGCAAGAAATATTTGTATTGAAAGAGCTAAAAAAGAAATAGAGACAACTGAAGAGCTTGTTTCTATTATCGAAAGATCAATTCCTAAATCAAAACAAAAAGATGGACATCCAGCCAAGAGAACATTCCAGGCAATTAGAATTGAAGTTAATGATGAATTAAAACCATTATATAATACTGTAATGAATAGTATTATGGCACTAAAGGATGGCGGAAGACTATGTATAATAACATTCCATTCATTAGAAGATAGAGCTGTAAAGCAAGCATTCAGTGATGCAGAAGGAAAATGTACTTGTCCAAAAGATTTACCATATTGTATATGCAATTATAAATCTTATGGCAAGATTGTTAATAAAAAACCAATAGTTTCAACAGAAGAAGAGCTTAAAGAAAATAGTAGAGCACAAAGTGCTAAGTTAAGAATTTTTGAAAGAAAAGAGGTGAGAACTTATGGCAAATAGGGTTTATGGTTATCAGGGGTACCGTGGGTACCAATATGAAACGAGCCCAAGAAAAATACAGCCAGAATACGAACCTACAGTAGAAAGAGCAAAAAGTAAAGCTAAAACTGTTAATAAAAAGGATGTTGAAAGAAAGCAAGAGAGCAAAGCTAAACCAGCAGGAAAGAAACTTTCCAAAGAAGAGCTGAATAAAAAAATGAAGCTTGTATGTTATATTGCTTTTGGATTTGCTGTGTTATTTACCATAAGTTACAGAAATTCAATTATAAATGAAAAGTTTACTCAAAAAGAAGGATTGAAAGCAGAGCTTGCCGAGATTCAAAAAGTAAACGAGCAACTTGAAGTTGGTATTGAAAATGAATTAAATCTAACAAATGTTGAATCAATGGCAAAGGATAAACTTGGTATGGCTAAGCTTAATAATAGTCAAAAAGTTTATATCAACCTACCAAAGAAAGAGTATGTTGAAGCCACATCAGCTGGAATTAAACAAAATGCTAATCAACCAATATACGAAGTTGTTATTGAAAAGATTAAAAACTTATTTAATATAAAATAAAGACTAAATTTCATTGCTAATTTAGTCTTTTTTTTATGCTCTTTAATAAGATTAAAATAAATAATCAAAACATGGAGCGTTTCTATGAATAAGGGTATTAAGAGAAAATTAAAAAAAGATAAAAAAATAAAATTTAGTAGAAAAACAGGTGAGATAACAAGAAAAAAGAGATTATACTTTATGATTGTTGTCTTGTTTTTTGTCTTGATAGGATTGAGTATCAGAATATTTTGGATTCAGTTTATTAAAGCGGATTGGTTAAGGAAAATGGCTTACGAGCAACATTCCATGGAAAGAGCTTTTAATCCATGCAGGGGAACTATTTATGATACAACAGGTAAAACGATATTAGCTGTAAGTGGATCGGTAGAGAGTGTTACAGTAAATCCTGTAAATATAAAAGTAGAAGATAGGGAAAAACTTTCTAGAAAACTTAGTGAGATGTTTGAACTTGATTATGAAAAAGTATTAAAGAAGGTATCAAAAAGAAGCTCTATTGAAACAATAGTAGCTAAAATCGACAAGGAAAAATCAAATGAACTTAGAAACTGGTTAATTGAAAATGGAATAACAACAGGCGTAAATATAGATGTAGATACAAAGAGATACTATCCATATAATACAATGGCTTCACAAATAATTGGATTTTGCGGTACAGATAATCAAGGGTTAATGGGAATTGAATCTAAGTATGATGAGGAGCTTAAAGGGAAAAAAGGAAGTATTGTTAAGATAACAGATGCAAAAGGTGGTAACTTGGATGATGAAGGAGAGAATTATATTGAGGCACAAAACGGTAATGATTTAATTTTAACAATTGATGCTACAATTCAAGGAATTACAGAAAAATATTTAAAAGAAGCATGTATTGACAACAAGTGTACAGATGGTGGAAATATTATTGTAATGAATCCTCAAAATGGGGATATCTTAGCTATGGCTGGTTACCCAGATTATAATTTGAATGATCCATATAAGCCAATTACTGAGGAAGCAAATAATTGGGATAATTTATCAAAAGAAGAAAAATCCGCTATTCAACAAAATATGTGGAGAAATAAAGCAATATCTGATAGCTATGAACCAGGATCGACATTCAAATTAATAACTGCTTCAGCAGCACTTGAAGAAGGCATAACAGATACCGATAATGCTGGAGAATTTAACTGTGGTGGTGGAATAACAATTGGAGGAGTCAGAATTAAGTGTTGGAGATATTATAGACCTCATGGAACAGAGAGCCTAAGAGAAGCCCTCATGAATTCATGTAATCCGGTTTTTATAAGTTTAGGTCAAAAGCTCGGAGTTAAAACATACTATTCTTATTTGGAAAAATTTGGATTACTACACAAGACGGGTATTGATTTGCAAGGTGAAGGTGGAAGTATATTCTTGGATGAGAATAAAGTTGGTCCAGTAGAACTTGCTACAATATCATTTGGACAGAGATTTGAAATAACTCCTATTCAAATGATAACAGCTGTATCAACTATCGCAAATGGTGGAAATTATATAAAACCAAGAGTAGTAAAGAAAATAGTAAATAGCAAGACTGGAGAAGTGACCGAAATTGAATCAGAGATAAATAGAAGAGCTATATCTGAAGAAACATCTAAAAAGATGCTTAGTATGATGGAAACAGTTGTGGCTGAAGGAACCGGTAAAAATGCAAGAGTTTCCGGATACGCTATTGGAGGAAAGACAGGAACATCTGAAGATGGAGTTAATACAGGAAAGTATGTTACTTCGTTTGTTGGTGTAGCTCCAACAGATAATCCTCAAGTTGTTATTCTAATAACTTTATATAATCCAACAGGAGAAGGCGGACACCAAGGTGGCGGGGTAGCAGCTCCAATTGCATCACAAGTACTAGGCGAAGTATTACCATATCTTCAAATAACCAAAAGCGAGGATGAAGGAAGTAGTATGAATAAAGTTGTTGTTCCGGATATTGTTGGTTTAAAAATTAATAACGCAAAGGATGTACTAAAAGATATAAATCTAAATATTGATATACCTGAAGGTGTTGATGAAAACACAGTTATTACAGAGCAAATTCCTGTACCAGGAATTGAAGTATTTGAACAGAGCAACATTATTGTAAAATAGTTTATTTTACGATATTATATTAGTGAAAAAATACAGAAAAATTCTAAACTTTCGTATACATTTCGTATACAAATAAAAAAATTAGATATATAATATATGCAAAATGGGCTAAGGAGGTTTTTTATGGAGCTTAAAAATTTACTAGTTGGAATTGATGGAATTAAAGCTAAAGGTGACTTAGATATAGATATAACAAATGTCGAAAGCGATTCAAGAAATATTAAAAAAGGTGGACTTTTTATTTCAATAAAAGGTTTTGACGTTAATGGAAATGATTATATAAAAGATGCAATTAAGGCTGGAGCTATTGCAGTAATGGCTGAGCCTGATATAGATAAAAATTTACTAAAAGTTATAGCAAAATACGTAACAATTATTATTGTACCAGATACAAGATTAGCTCTTGCTATCTGTGCATGCAATTTCTATGGTAACCCATCTAAGAAATTCAAGTTAATTGGTATAACAGGAACAAAGGGAAAGACTACTACTTCATTTATGACAAAGGCTATATTAGAGAAACAAGGAATGAAGGTAGGGTTAATAGGTACTATAGCTACATATATAGGAGACAAAAAATTAGAAGATAGTGATAGAACAACTCCAGAAAGCAATAAGCTACAATTCATATTCTCAAAGATGGTTGAAGCTAAATGTGATGCTGTTGTTATGGAAGTTTCTTCACAAAGTTTAAAATTAAATAGAGTTGCAGGATGTGACTTTGATGTTGCTGTATTTACAAACTTCTCTGAAGATCATATCAGTCCAAAAGAGCATCCAGATATGAAAGACTATTTTGATTCTAAATTGAAATTAATTGAGATGGCTAAGGTAGCTTTTGTTAACGCAGATGATTTAATGACAGCTAAAGTTCCAAAGCTATTCCCAGATAAAAATATTACAACATATGGTATTGATAATTATTGTAATCTTCTTGCTAAAGATATTACTATTACAAATTCATATGTTGACTTCAAAGTAAAATTAGAAAATAGAAATGAAAGAGTTAAGGTTTGTATACCTGGAAGATTTAGTGTATACAATGCATTAGCTGCTATTAGTATCGCAAAAGAATTGGGATGCACTGCTGAAAATGTTAAAGTAGCATTAGAAGAAGTTAGAGTTCCTGGTAGAAGTGAACTTGTTGATAATAAGAAAGAACTTACAATTATGATTGACTATGCACATTCTCCAGAAAGTTTAGAGAATATTTTAAATGCAGTTAAATCATATACAAGAGGAAGATTAATTTCTGTATTTGGATGTGGAGGAGATAGAGACTCTGGCAAACGTCCAATTATGGGTGAGATATCAGGTAGAATTGCTGATTATACAATTATTACTTCTGATAACCCTAGAACAGAAGATCCTAAAAAGATTGTTAAACAAATCGAAGAAGGTATTAAGAAAACAAATGGTAAATATGAGGTAGTTGTTGATAGAACTGAAGCTATTGAACATGCTATCAAGATGGCAAATAAGCGTGATATTATTGTTCTTGCTGGTAAAGGTCATGAACCATACCAAGAGATCAAGGGAGAAAAGCATCCTTTTGATGAGAGAATTATTGTAAATGAAATCATCGAAAAAATGGATGAAGAGAAAAAATAAATAAGTAATAACAAAAGATTAACTTGTTAGTCACGTAAAGAGAAAGGAATGAATTTATTAATGAATTTTCAAATTAAAATATTAGTACTTTCATTTGTTGTGAGTATAATATTTGGATTAATAGTAATACCGATTTTAAAAAGATTTAAGGTGGGTCAAATAGAAAGAGAGGATGGCCCAGAATCACATTTATCAAAACAAGGAACTCCTACTATGGGAGGAATCATAATGGCAATCACGATGATTGTCTGCTCAATATTTTTATTCTTTCAGTATAAGACTGCAGAGCCAAGTATAGCAATGAAAATTATACCACTGGTATTTGTAACACTTGGTTTTGGAATAGTAGGATTTGTTGATGATTTTAAAAAGTTAGTTTTAAAAAGTACAGATGGTTTAAAGCCAATGTACAAAATGTTTGGATTATTAATTATAGCAATTATTTACACAATATATTTAGTAAAATATATGAATATTGGAACAGATACATATATTCCAATATTTAAACAATATATTACATTACCAGTATGGTTATATATACCATTTGCAATATTCGTTTTACTTGGAACAACAAATGCAGTTAATTTAACAGATGGTATTGATGGATTATCAACTAGTGTTACAACAATTATATTAACTTGTTTAGTATCAATTAGCATTATATTAGGAATTAAAGAGGTAACAGTAATAGGAACTGTATTAATAGGTGGTTGCCTTGGATTTTTATTATTCAATCTTCATCCAGCAAAAGTATTCATGGGTGATACAGGATCACTAATGCTTGGTGGAGCAATTGCAGGAATGGCATTATATATGAAAATGCCACTTATATTAATTGTTATTGCTTTAATACCAATTATTGAAACTTTATCAGTTATGATACAAGTTGTACATTTTAAAAGAACAGGAAATAGAGTATTCAAAATGGCACCAATTCATCATCATTTTGAATTATCAGGATGGAAAGAAGGTAAGGTTGTTATCATATTTAGCTCTATAACTTTAGTTTTATGTATTATTGGAATGAGTATAATATAAATTGTGATAAGGAGATAACAAATGCAAAAAAAAGCAAAGAAAATTTCAAAATTTGCTAATAATCAATTTGATTTTATTTTGTGCATTACGGTTGTACTATTGCTTGCACTTGGTATTATCATGGTACTGTCAGCTAGTGCACCATCATCACTTGCAACAACAGGTAATAGTTACACATATGTTAAAAAGCAATTATTATTTGCTGTTGTTGGTTTGATTGTAATGTTCTTTTTATCAAAGGTTGATTATAGATTTTACAAAAAATACTATTGGTACATTTACTTTGCAGCATGGCTTGTGTTACTTTTAGTTCTTGTACCAGGACTTGGATACTCCGTTAAGGGTGCTACAAGATGGATTAAATTTGCCGGATCGCAGTTCCAACCTTCGGAGTTAACTAAAATTGGAATGATTATTTTTTATGGTGGATATCTAGCAGATCATAGAAGTGAGATGGGAAATCCTGTTAGAGGATTTATAGTTCCACTACTATATTTACTACCACCAATACTTATTTTATATGTAGTACAAAACCACTTCAGTGTTTCACTCGTAATTGGTATTGTTGTACTAGTAATGATGTTTATTGCAGGAAGTAGATTAAAATATTTCTTAGTTACAGCATTAATAGGAATGGTTGCTGTTGTTCTTCTTATAAGCAAGGCTGGAATAAGTCAAAGTAGTAAAAGTAAGAGCAGCAACTTCAGATTGGACAGAATTGCAACATCATTTGATCCGTGGTCAGATGCTTTAGGTACTGGTTATCAAACCGTACAGAGTTTATATGCTATTGGATCAGGTGGGATGTTTGGACTTGGACTTGGTAATAGTAAGCAAAAATATTTATATATTCCAGAGCCTCATAACGATTTCATATTCTCAATTTTAGCAGAAGAATTAGGATATTTAGGATGTATACTTGTTATTGGATTATTTGCTATATTTATATGGCGAGGAATATTAATTTCGATGAGATGTCAAGATTTATTTGGATCAGTAATTGCGATTGGTATAACGACTCTGATTGCAGTGCAGGCGGTATTAAATATCGCCGTTGTTACTGGAACAATACCGACAACTGGTATGTCACTTCCATTTTTAAGTTATGGTGGTACAGCTTTACTATTATTGCTTGCTAATGTTGGAATACTATTAAATATTTCAAGATCTAGTTCAAGAGCATAATAAATAATAAAGAGGTGTTTTTATGAAGGTTATTATTTCAGCAGCTGGTACTGGTGGACATATAAATCCAGGTATAGCTATCGCAAACAAAATAAAAGAGCACGAACCTGATTCTGAAATTGTTTTTTTCGGTACAGAAAGAGGGCTAGAAAATGATTTGGTTCCAAGAGCAGGTTATCAATTAAAAACAATTGAAGCATATGGTATTCAACCAAAACCAAGTTTTACAAATTTAAAGAACATCATAAAAACAATGAATAGTAGAAAAGTTGTTAAAAAATTTATTGATGAATTTAAACCAGATGTCGTGATTGGCACTGGGGGTTATATATGTGGACCAGTATTTGCAGCAGCAAATGTGAAAAAGGTTCCAACATTTTTACATGAAAGTAATGCTTATCCAGGAAGAGCTGTTAAGATGTTTGCTAAAAAAGCAAGAAAAGTTTTTGTTGGTTTTGAAGCAGCCAAAGAAAAATTAGTGGGTGTTCCAAATGTTGTGTTAACAGGTACACCAACTAAAATAAAGAAGGTTGAAATATCTTCTGAAAGAAAAGATGAATTATTAAAAGAATATAAACTTGATCCAAGCAAACCAGTAGTATTGGTTTTTGGTGGAAGTCAAGGAGCACAGAGAATAAATGAAGCTGTTGTTGATATTGTAAAAAAGAATATGAATAAAGATTATCAATTAATATGGGCAACAGGACCTAAGCAGTACGACATAATCAAGGCAAATTTAGAAGATAATAATATGGATATAGAAAATATTGAAGGTAGCAAAATAATGCCTTATATTTACAATATGGAAGAGCTAATCAATATGTGTGACTTAACTGTATGTAGAAGTGGGGCAATGACAATTACTGAAATAGCAATTGTTGAAAAACCAGCAATATTTATTCCACTACCAAGTGTTGGTGCTAACAGACAAGAAGACAATGCAAGAGTACTTGAAAAACTTGGAGCAGCTAAAGTAATTCTTAATTCTGATTTAAATTCAAATATATTAAATAATTATATTGAAGAGATGATATCTGATAGGGAAAGATTAGCTGAGATGGGTAAGAAGGCAAAGGTTATTGCAATGGAAAATGTTGAAGAAAAAATATATTCAGAAATAAAAGAATGTTTAAATAAATAATAAAAAAACATACTATATTTTATATAGTATGTTTTTTATTTATTAATTAAGTTTATTTCTAATGTGATGAAGAACCAACATCTTTTTGTAATGTAACAGTTACTACTGTACCTTCATTTACTTCTGTACCAGCTATTGGATCTTGACTTATTACTTGTCCAGAACCAACAACGTTGATATTTAATTTCTTTGATGATAATAGATTTTTAGCTGAACTATAAGACATACCTTTTAAGTCTGGAACTTCAGTTCTCTTCTTAGAATTCTTTGTATCATCAGAATATAATTGAACTATTGATCCCTCCGGTAATTGTGTACCAGCTTTAGGAATTTGCTCTGTAATAATTGATGTACTTTCACAATCGTATGAGCATTTAAATCCTTGTTCTTCAAGATATTTTTTAGCATCTGCTGCTGTTTTTCCTGTTACTGTATGAAGTGTTGATTTCTTAATATCCATTGTTTGACTTGCTTTAGATGTACCAGATGAATTTGTTGATGCTGTAGATGGAACATCTAAATAAGGTAATACTTCAGAAAGTATTTGGCTAACAACTGGTGCTGCTATATGTCCACCAAAGTGATCTTTTCCTTGAGGGTTATATAGTGTTAATAGAACAACTACTTGTGGATCATCTGCAGGTGCAACTCCAACAAATGAAGAAACGTAACCAGCTGTAGAACCTTCAGTTGCTTCTGATGTACCAGTTTTACCAGCTACTGAATATCCAGTTACTTGGCCATATTTACCACCACCATCTGTTACAACAGATTCCATCATATCCATCATTGTCTTTGCTGTTTCAGGAGATATAACTTGACGAACTTGTTTTGGTTCAACCGTAGTGATAGCTCCAGTATTAACATTAGATATTTCTTTAACAATACGTGGTTGCATTAAAACACCATCATTTGCAATAGCAGAAACTGCAGTTGCCATTTGAAGTGGGGTAATTGTGAATCTTTGACCAAATGAAATTGTTGCAAGTTCAACTGGTCCAACATTATCTATATTATGGAATATACCATATGCTTCACCAGATGTTTGAATTCCTGTTTTGGTAAATAATCCATATGCTTCAAAATATTTATAAAGTGTAGTAACACCAATTTTTTGTCCTAATTGTATAAATGCAGGGTTACATGAATTTTGAAGTGCTTCTCTTAAAGATTGATATCCATGTCCTCCAGTATTAGCACAACTAATTGTTCTATCGGCAACAACTTGTGAACCTGAACAATAGAATAAACCTGGTTTATCTGGATCAACAATATTTTCTTCTAATGCAGCAGAGGCAACCACAACTTTAAATACGGAACCTGGTTCATATGTATTTGATATAGCTGTGTTTCTCCACATTGTTTGTAATGCTTCACTTTGAGCTTTTGATGATAAATCATCCCATCCTTCTTGCATATTTTCATTTGGTTGGAATGGAGTGTTTAAATCATAATCAGGGTATGTAGCCATAGCTAGTATATCACCAGTTTTTGGATCCATAATAATAACGTTACCACCATTACCGCACTTATTTGTAATACATGCTTGCTCTAAATATTTTTCGGCAATTGATTGAATGTTTATATCTATAGTAAGCGTTAAGTTACTTCCATTTTCAGCTGCAAAATATTGAGCATCTTGGTTAGGCATTAAGTCCTGACGTGAATCTTGAGTAGTTGTAATCTTACCAGATGTACCAGCAAGCACTTGATCCCAATAATATTCAAGACCAGTTAATCCTTGATTATCACTACCACAAAATCCAATAAGATTTGAAGCTAGATTGTAGTATGGGTAGTACCTTTTTGTATCTTCATCTATATTTATTCCAGCTGTTACATTATTTTCTGTCATCCATTTATTTAATTCTGTTACTTTATCTTTTTCAACTTTTTGTACGATTGTTTCAACAGAGTTTGTACTTGTAACTTTCTTTAAAGTCTCATCATAATCAAGTTCAAATATTGTAGATAAACCACGTGCAACTTTTTCTTGATAAAGTTTTGTTTCGTCTGCTGTATCCTTTTTAAATTTATCAGGATTAATCGTTATTGTATCAACATCAGCACTTATAGCAAGAGCTGTTCCGGTTGAATCATATATTGTACCACGTTTAGCACTTATTATTCTGCTTGTTGTTTGCTGTTTTGTAGCAGCTTCTTTTAGGGAAGGTCCCTGGAAAAATTGAATATATGCTATTTTTAATAATAAGGCAATTAATACAATAAATAAAATTACAGATAACGAAAAGTATCTCTTAGCTCTTGAGGCTTTACTCAAAGGGCTATCATTTGAGTTTTCTTTCAAAAATATCACCAACTTTATTTACTAAATTTAACAAATTAATTTTATATTAATAGAATTAAAAAATCAAGAAAATATGTAGAGAAATATAGGGAAGAGAAGACTTAAAATAATAAAAATTATGTTAAATAAATAAAAAAACAATAAATAAAATAAAAAAATATTTCAAAATAGAAAACACTACAACACCAGTTAAAACAATGGCTTGCACGCTTTAAAATAATAAATAAAACAGCAATAAAGTAAAAGAAATTATTTTATATTGTAAACTAAAGTATTTTATAGTATAATAGAAGAGTATAAAAGGTGGAATTATGGAAAATTTGTATAACAAAACTAAGTTTATGCTTAATAAATACAAGTTGTCAGCCAATAAAAATTTAGGACAAAATTTTTTAATTAACGATGAGGTTGTTGAACGAATTGTTGATTCAGCTGATGTTAATGAGGAAGATTTAGTTATTGAAATTGGACCTGGACTTGGAAACTTAACTGAATATTTACTTGAAAGAGCAGGAAAGGTTATTGCAATAGAGCTTGATAATAGAATGATAGAAATATTGCAAGATAGATTTTCTCTATATAATAATTTTGAATTATTAAATGAAGATGTACTAAAAGTAGATTTAGATGAATTAATAAAAAATAATAAAAATGAGAAAATTAAAAGAGCAAAAATAGTTGCAAATTTACCATACTACATAACAACACCAATTATAATGAAATTATTAGAAGAAAAATTAGATATAGAATCAATTACTGTCATGATACAAAAAGAAGTAGCAGATAGACTAATTGCTGTTCCAGGAAGTAAGTTATCTGGGGCAATTACATATTGTGTATACTATTATGCAACAGCAGAAAGTGTAACAATTGTGGAAAACAATTCGTTTATACCAGAGCCAGCAGTAGATTCTGAAGTTATAAAATTATTAATTAGGAAAGAACATCCGGTTGAATTAGAAGATGAGTCTGAATTTTTTAAACTTATCAAAGTAAGCTTTATGCAAAGAAGAAAAACATTAATCAATAGTATTGTTAATGGTGGCATAGTTAAAAACAAGGAAGAAGCAAAACAATTATTTGATGATTTAGATTTAGATTATAACGTTAGGGGAGAAACATTAACAATTGAGCAATTCGCAAGGATGTCTAATTATTTAGTAGCTAAGAAAAAATAAAAGAAAGGGAGTTTGTATGAATCAGATACTAGTTACGGATAAATTGTACGTTACTCAAAAGTTGAAGAGAAAGAAAAAAATATACAGAGCAGAATTTATCGCATCATTATTATTAGTATTTATATTTTCTGGTTGGTTTGTATATTCTAAATATGAACAGAATAAAAGCGAAGCAAAATCACAGGAAATATTAGAAAATGCGCCAGATATGACAACGGCAGAAGATCAAGCATTAGTTGTTGCATTTGGTGATGATGCAGAAATTATTGAACAAGAGCTAGACCAAGTTGATACAGCATCATATACCGATGAGAATGGTACAACATACACATATGAAGCTATATTATCAATACCATGTATTGGAATTCAATACCCAGTTTTATCTGATACATCAGATGAACTATTAAAAATATCATTAAATAAATTCTGGGGAGGAAGTCCAAATACAGTTGGTAACTATTGTGTAGTTGGTCACAATTATAGAAGTGGTAAAATGTTTGGAAAGCTTGCTCGTGTTAACAATGGAGATAAAGTATATCTACAAGATATGTCAGGTAAGAAGCTTGAGTATGTAGTATATGAAAAGTATGTCGTTGATCCAGAAGATGTTGCTTGTACAAGCCAGATAACTAATGGACTAAAAGAAATGACATTAATTACATGTACTGAGCAAGGTAAACGTAGATTAATTGTAAAATGTAGAGAAGCATAATAAAAATAAAAAAATGTAATATAGATAAACTATATTACATTTTTTTATTTCTTTGAATCTTTAATTATTAATTTCGCTACATCATAAATTAACTTTTGAGTCTCTTTTGGACAAGACTTCATAAGTTCATTAAACTCATCAGATAAATAGTTCTTTGAATCTGTACTTACTCCATTTAATATCTGACCTTCATCTATATTTAATATTGAACATATTTCACTTAATCGAGTCAAATTTACATGTGTGGTTCCACATTCAATTCTGCTCACAAAGGCAACAGAAACATCAAGTTTTTCTGCTAAGTTCTCTTGAGTTAAATTACCATCAATTCGAGCTTTACGAATTCTATCTCCAATTACTTTATAATCTAAAGCCATACAATCACCTCATTAAGATTTAGAATATAGTATTTGATATATAGAGTACAGAAACAAATAAGTTAAAATATACCAGTAAGTAACAAAGTAAATAGAAATAAATTGTTAAAAATAAATGCAATAATAAAAAAAACTTGCAAAGGATTAACCTTTGCAAGTTAATATTTTTTATGTATTAATTACTCTTTTGGTCCAGCTGGTTGTATAGGTTTTTTAGCTTGTGCAGCTTGAAGTTTTTCTTTTTTCTCTGGAGAAAGAACTTCTTTAATTGCACCTAAACTTCCAAGAGCAGATGTTGCATCGAATGGAATAAATACTTTGTTAGCATCTCCATCAGCAATATCCTTTAATGCTTCTAAAGATTTTAATTGTACTAGCTTGTCGTTTGGATGTGAATCCATAACTGCACCATATACTTTCTTAATCTCTTCAGCCTTAGCATCAGCAACTTGTTTAATAGCTTCAGCTTCACCGGCAGCTCTTCTAATAGCAGCTTCTTTATCAGCTTCTGCTTCAAGAATAGCAGCTTCTTTTTTACCTTCAGCAAGAGTGATAGCAGATTGTCTTTCACCTTCTGCTTGAAGAATTAAAGCTCTTTTATTTCTTTCTGCGTTCATTTGCTTCTCCATGGCATCTCTAATGTCAGCTGGAGGAGTGATATCTTTAATTTCAACTCTGTCTACTTTACATCCCCATTGGTCTGTAGCTTCATCAAGTACAGTTCTTAATTGATCGTTGATTGAATCTCTTGAACTGAATGTAGCATCTAAGTCCATCTTACCAACGATATCACGAATTGTTGTGATAGCTAAGTATTCAATACCTTTCTTTAATGATTGAATTTCGTATACAGCTTTTGCAGGATCTGTAATTTTGTAGAACACAACTGTATCAATTGTAATTGTAACGTTATCCTTTGTGATAACTCCTTGTGGTGGTACGTCCATTGTTTGTTGTTTTAAACTAACAACTGATCTTACATGATCAATGAAAGGGAAGATAAGTGTTAAACCAGCATCAGCTATTTTATGAAACTTACCTAATCTTTCAATAACGTATACTTCTGATTGTTTAACTACTTTAATTGTCTTGTATGCAACAATTAAAAATAGAACTAATAAAACTAATAAAAATATTGGCATTTTAATACCCTCCTTATTTATTTACTCTCGATTACTGATACGACAGCTTTGACACCATCGATAGAATCAACTTTTATTAACGTATCCTTTTGTATTCTTTCTTGATTATTTGTTTTGGCAGACCATACTTCGTTTTCTACTTTGATTTGGCCTTTACCTGTAATTGGATCAATGTCTGAAATAACTATTCCAGTTTTTCCAATTGCTGAATATGCATTTGTTGAAATATTTGCAGAATTTTTCATAAACTTCTTTACGAATGGTTTGGTTAGGAATACAAGAAGTATTGATGAAACAACAAATACACCAATTTGTACTGTTATATTATCAACAAAGATGCTAGTTACCGCAGCAACTAGTGCACCTATACCAAGCCAGAATACTAAAAAATCTGTTGGAATAATCATTTCGAAGATAACAAATATGCCAGCCAGAATAATCCAAACTTGCCACATATAATTTTACCTCCTTTTTACTAATAACAAATAAATTATACTATATATTTATAGGAAAATCAAGATAAATTGTTCGCAAAAATGCGCAATAGAGGGAAATTCCGTTAAACGGCAATTTCCCTCTAGAGTAATCTTTTTTTTTACTAGTTTTTTGGAGTAACATTTATTGTTTTGTTATGAGTGTAAATTACAAATCCCGGTTTAGCTCCAGAAGGTTTTTTTACATACTTAACAAGCGTATAATCAACTGGAACATTTGAAGACATTTTTGCTTTGCTATAATATGCTGCAATTTGAGCACATCTAATTAAAACATCCATAGAAGGAGTTTCTCCTTTTGTTATAAGAATAGCATGGCTTCCATGAATATCTTTTGTATGAAACCAGATATCATTTGAACGTGCAAGCTTTGTTGTTAAATAATCATTTTGTACATTATTTTTTCCAACTAGTAATGTAAAGTTTTCAATCTTATATTCTATAGGAGTATATTCTTTATTTGCTTTTTTATTCCTATTTTGCTTTTTAGTAATCTTCGCATTTGATTTTAAATGAGTTCTTTCAAACAACGTATTTTCTGTAAGCTCAGAATAGATTTCATCAATATCAGAAATATTTTTTGCCATATCAATTTCGTAAATAATGCTCTCCAAGTAATCAAGCTCTTGTATTGTTTCTGCTTTTTGTTCGTTAACAATACTTAAAGCATTTTTTAATTTATTATATTTTTTATAATAATTCTTGGCATTAACAGATGGAGTTTTATTTTTATCGACAGGTATTTCTATTTCCTCGTTGTTATTGTAATAATTTTGAACTGTAATTTTATCTGAATTATATTCGGGGAATAGATACATATTTGCTGTAATTAATTCACCATATAATTTATACATATCCATATTTTTACAATCTTCAATTTTTTGATTTATATTAACTAATTTCTTTTTTATTTTTGATAAAGTAGACAATACTAATTTTAATAAATTATTTTTATATGAGTTAAATAGGTTGTCAGTTTCTTTATTAAAATAATAATCATCAATAAAAAAGTTTGATTGTAGATTATCAGTGATATTTTGACTGATATTTCCTTCTGAATTATTAGCTAAATACAACACAAAATCGTTGCTATAACTTTCAGTGATTACTTTATCTGTGTCAATATTTTTTAGCATTTCTTGTAATTCTTTAAAAATAATTTTAAGAGAAGAGGAATTCTTTTCAGTTGTTAGGTTATTCTTTTCAATAATAGATTGAATTAATAATCTACTTATTCCAGTAAATGTAGAAGCAATCCCACAATCTATTTTTTTATCGTCTGGAATTAATTTATAGAATTCATCAAATGTTTTTATTTCATCGAAATTTATTTTACTATTTTCAGGTGTTTCATAAGCTCTTGCAGGTAAAATATCTCGGCTAGAATTATCATCTTTTGATAAGTGTCTTAGGCTATCAATTATAAATCCATTTTCGTTAGTGAGAATTATATTGCTATGTTTTCCCATTAATTCAATGATTAATTTTTTATTAATTAAATCATTAAGTTCATCTAGACATTCAAGATCTATATATACAATTCGTTCAAGTCCAATTGTATATATTTTTTTTATTTTAGCTCCGGTTATATGTTTTCTAAGTAGCATACAAAAGCCGGGAGCGTTTAAAGGATTTGCTTTTTGATGTGTAGTTAAATTGATTCTATATGAGTCAGAAGCAATTGATAGATTAAGAGCAAAATTAATTCCTTTGGCATAGACACCAAGGATTATTTCGTTTTTATTTGGCTCATATATTTTATTAATTTTTCCATCACCAAGAGCAGTATTTAATTCTGATACGATTTTCTTTGTAGTAATTCCGTCAAAAGCCATTGAAAACATCCTTTCAATAATTAATTTTTTTGTGATTATAATATATTTTTTAGTAAATCGCAACACGAAAACATATGAAAAATAAGCTTTCAAGTATATTAATACAAATTAAGGGGAAAATATGTGAAAAGAAAATACAAGGAGTGTAGATTTTGAAAAATAAATATGAACATTTAAGTGTTGATGAGGCGATGCTTAGTAAAGAGCAATTGGAACTATATATGAAAAAGATTGCTTCAGCTCACACATTAAAATTAAAATCTGATAGAAGAACATATCCAGTTCCACGTGTAAAAGAAAACTTAAAATTTATACTAGAAGTTTATAACATTTTAAATGAAGATATAAAAAATAATATACCAATTCATCCAGCTGGTGAATGGCTTTTGGATAATTATTATATTATTGAAAAAAATACAAAAATAATTATTAAAGATTTAAATATAAAAAAGTATAAGAATTTAATTGGAATAGCTAATGGAAAACATAGTGGATATGCTCGAGCATTTTGTATTGCAAATGAAATTGTATCGTACACAGATGGGAAAATAGATGGTGAAGATGTAGAGCTCTTTTTAGCTGCATATCAAAGTAAAAAAACTCTTAGCATGGAAGAGCTATGGAGTATAACTATTTTTTTACAAATAAACCTAATAGAAAAAATAAGAGAAATATGTGAAAAAATTTATTTGTCTCAAATGCAAAAAAGAAAAGTTGAAAGTATTGTAACAAGATTAGTAGAGCTAAAGGAAGAAAGAATAATAAATAATAATATCAGAAATAAAGTTGATGATAGTAGTGTTTCAAAATATCCGTTTATAGAATACATGTCTTTTAAATTAAAAAGATATGGAAGAAAATCATATAGCTATATCCAAATATTAGAAGAGCAATTAAATAGAATGGGAAGTACCATCGAAGAATGTATAAGAAGAGAGCATTACGATATTGCAGCTAAAAAAATTTCGATTGGTAATAGCATTAGTAGTATGAATAATTTAAATAGGTTAAATTTCGTTGAAATATTTGACAGAATAAATGGAGTTGAAGAAGTGCTAAAAAAAGATCCAGCAAACGTTTATGAAAATATGGATTATGAAACGAAGGAATACTACAGAAATACTATTGAAAAAATATCTAAAAAAATAAAAATATCTGAATTATTTATTGCTCAAAAATGTGTAGAGCTATGTAATAATAAAGAATCAAAAGAAGCACATGTTGGTTATTATTTAATTGATGATGGAAGAAAGAAATTATTCGAAATATTATTAAATAAAAGAATAAATAATGCTGAAAAAACGATAAAAAATAATAAAAATAAACAAGAAAAAAAGAAAAAAAGTATATTAGTGTTATCGTTTATAAACTGGATTTTTTCAATTATTATATCAGGTGTTTTAGGGTACAATTTAAATATAAAAACTAATAATTTTAGTGTTAGTGTGATTGCATATTTTTTGCTAATTTTTATTATAAAAAACATATTCGGAAAAATAAGCCAATTCATTTCAGGTAAAATAATTAAACCAAAAATAATTCCAAAACTTGACTTTACGAATGGTGTTCCGGAAAAGTATAGCACGATGGTAGTTATTCCAACTATTATAGACTCTAGAGAAAAAGTAAGAGCAGCTTTTAAAAAATTAGAAGTATATTATCATGCAAATAAAAGTGATAATATTTATTTTTCTTTACTGGGAGATTGTACCTGTGAAAAAGAAGAACGTGTAAATCACGACAATGAAGTTGTAGATGAATGTTATAAGATGATAAATGAATTGAATGAAAAATATTATGATAATAAATATAAAAAATTTAATTTTATTTATAGAAAAAGAGCATGGTGTAAGTGCGAAAAATCCTATATCGGATGGGAGAGAAAAAGGGGATTACTAACAGAATTTAACGAATATATTTTGGGTAAAAATAACAATATTTTTTATTCAAATTCATTTGAAATAAATGATAAAAAAATACCCCAAATTAAATACATTATTACATTAGATTTTGATACGAATCTTACACTTAATTCTGGAATTGAACTGATTGGAGCGATGGCACATATATTAAATAAACCAGAAGTTGATGAGGAGAAAAATATAATTAAAAGAGGGTATGGAATAATTCAACCAAGAGTTGGTATTGGAATTAATGAAGCAAATAAAAGTATTTTTTCAAAATTATTTGCAGGTAATTCAGGTACAGATTCATATACTAATGCAGTATCTGACTTTTACCAAGATAATTATGGAGAGGGGATTTATACTGGAAAAGGAATATATGACGTAGAAGTTTTTTCTAGGATTTTGAAGAATGAAATTCCACAAAATAAAGTACTTAGTCACGATCTCTTGGAAGGATGTTATTTAAGGTGTGGTCTTGCATCTGATATTGTTTTAATGGATGGATTTCCATCAACATATGATGCATATAGATCAAGACTTCATAGATGGATACGTGGTGATTATCAAATAGTGGAATGGCTCTTGAATAAAAAAATAAGTATATTATCAAAGTTTAAAATGATTGATAATATGCTTAGAAGTTTATTGGATTTTATTGCACTTATATTAATATTTATTGGATATTTTATTAATAGTAAATTATTGTTTTTTATACCAATAATAGCAATTAATTTTTCATACTTATTAGACATTATAGATAAATTAATAATTAGAAAAAATGGACAATCAAAACAAAAAAAGTATTACAAAGAGCTGAGTGGTGTATCAGCTAAAATAATTAAAATATTATTTGAAATTGCTCTAATTCCAGATAAAGCATATTTGGGAATAAATGCAGCTGTTAAATCATTATACAGATTAATAATTTCAAAGGAACACTTACTTGAATGGACAACATCAGAAGAAAATGAAAAAATCACAAAAAATAGTATGATTTTTTATTATAAGAAAATGATTTTTAATTTTATTGCAGGTATTTTTTCGATTGGCTTAGGTTTTATTTTTAATAATATTTTTGCTATTATTATTGGATTTATTTGGATAATAATTCCCGCAATAATGTATAAAATAAGCAAGCAAATTTGCAGGATAAATCTGTATGAAAAATTAAATAAAAATGACAAAAATTATGTAGTAGGCATAGCTCAAAAAACATGGAATTATTTTAAAGATTATTTAACTAAAAACAATAATTATTTACCGCCAGACAACTATCAAGAAAATAGAAAAGATAAAATAGTTTTAAGGACATCGCCAACAAACATCGGACTTGCATTGTTAAGTGTTGTATCAAGTTATGATTTAGGATTTGAAAATAAGGATGATACCATTAATCTTATAGATAAAATGTTAATAACAATAGATAAACTTCCCAAATGGAATGGACATTTATATAACTGGTACGATATTACAAATTTACAGCCATTATATCCAAAATATGTTTCTTCGGTTGATAGTGGAAATTTCGTTGGTTATTTATTTGTTTTAAGACAATTTCTGATTAAGGAAAACAACAGTAACGAGATTATAAGTAATGATATAAAAATAATAAATAAAATCATAAATAGTACTGATTTTTCTAAGTTATTTAATCAAAAAAATGGACTATTTTCTATTGGGTTTAATTGTGAAGAAAATAAGATAACAGATTCGTATTACGATTTATTAGCATCTGAAGCAAGACAGACAAGTGTTGTAGCAATTGCTAAAAAAGATGTATCAGCCAAGCATTGGAAGAATTTAAGTAGATCTCTAACGACATTAAATAAATATAAAGGGTTGGTATCATGGACAGGAACTGCATTTGAATATTTAATGCCAGCGATAAATATAAAAAGATATCCGGGAAGTCTACTCGACGAATCGTGTAAATTTATGATTATGAGTCAAATAGAATATGCAAAAAAATTAGGTACAACATGGGGATTTTCTGAAGCTGCATTTAACCTTAAAGATTTTAATGGAAATTATCAATATAAGGCATTCGGTATTCCGTGGCTTGGTTTAAAGAGAGGTCTGGCAGATGAAGTTGTAGTTTCTTCTTATGGTACTATACTTGCTATAAATGATACACCACAAAAGGTTGTAGATAATTTAAAACAACTTGAAAAAATAGGAATGAATAATAAATATGGATTCTATGAATCAGTGGATTATACTCCTGGAAGAGCAAAAAAAGATAAAAATTATTCTATTGTTAAAACATATATGGCGCATCATCAAGGCTTAATATTACTATCAATAAATAATTTAATAAACAATAATATTTTACAAGATAGATTTTTTTACAATCCAGAAATTGAGAGTGTTGATATTTTATTACAAGAGAAAATGCCAGAGAATGTTATTTTAACTAAAGAGAAAAAAGAGCATATTGAGAAAATAAAATATGCAGATTTTAATTATTATTCTGAGAGAGTATTTGAGAAAAATAAAAAAAGAACCTTCAGTGGAGAAAAATACAACCTAATTTCTAACAACGATTATACAATTTTAATTGATAGTAACGGAAATGGTTATAGTAAATACAAAGATATTTTTATTAATAGATACAAAAAAACAGATGAAATTCCGGGTGGAATAATGCTTTATATTAAAGACGAAAAAAATAATATTTGGAATTTATATAATAATCAAAATAATAAAATTATTTTTTATCCAGATAGTGCGGAATTTATTGGTGAGAATGATAGTATAAAGACAAAAACATCATTATTAATTTCTACAGAAAATCATGTTGAAATTAGAAGAATAAATATAAAAAATACTAAAAATAATAAAATAAAATTTGAATTTTACTCAATATTTGAGCCTGTATTATCCGAAATTAAACAAGATTATGCACATAAAGCATTTAATAAATTATTTATAACATTTGAATTTTTTGAAAATATTTTAATTGTAAAAAGAAAAGCAAGATTAGAAAATGAAAATGATTACTATCTTGCAATAACATTATTTTCTGACAAAAATAATTGTAATGATTTTGAGTTTGATATTAATAAATTAAATGTATTTGGAAGAAATTGTTATGATATTCCAGATGTTGTTAAAGAATCAAAAAAGCTAAAAAATAATGTTAACAATAACACAAATCAAGCTATAGCTCTTAAAAAAATTATAGAATTAAATAATGATGATGAAATAGATATAAACTTAATTATGAGTATTTCTAATAATAAAAATGATGCAATAGATAGTGTTAAAAAGTATACTAACATAGACTCTATTAATAGATCAATTAAGTTATCAAAAGCACAGACAGAAGCTAACATTCAATATATGGAAATGACAGGAAAAGACGTAAATTTATTTGAAAGAATTCTTTCACAAATGTTAAATAATTGTGGAAAAGACTATTCGAAAAATGACAAGAATTTGAACCTGTCAAAAAGCATTTTATGGAAGTATGGAATATCAGGAGAAAGACAAATTATTTTAATTAAAATAGATGAGATAACGGAGATTGATATATTAAAAAAGCTAATAAAATGCTATGAGTATTTAAAGCATCTTAATAATAAGTTTGATTTAATCATTTTGAATAATGAAGAGCAATCCTATGAAAATTATTTACAAGATATGATCAATGAGCTGCTTTGGAATTACACAGAAGATATTAGCAATGGTATATACATCTTAAAAAATATTTCTTTTGAAGATAGAAAAATATTAGAGTACAGGGCTGATTTATTTATTCCGGGTAAATGTGGAAGAATAGATTATTTACTGGATGATTTAGAAGAAAATAATAAAAATAAAATCAAAATGTATAATCAATTTTCAAATAATAATTGCAATAAAAATATAAGTAAATATAGTAGTAATCAAAAGTATAATGAAGAAAATTTAGAATTATATAATGGGTATGGAGGCTTTCTAGATAAAGAATATATTATAAATATTAATAAAAATAAAACTACACCGGTGTCATGGTCAAATATTATAGCTAACGAAAATTTTGGTACGGTTGTTACAGAGAATATGGGTGGTTATACTTGGTACAAGAATTCTAGATTAAATAGAATAACCGCATGGAATAATGATTCAGTGAGTGACTACCAATCAGAATTAATTTATTTTACTGACTTAGAAAATGATTATAGTTGGAATGCATCACTTGGTCCAATTAAGGATGAAGGTGAGTTTTATATCATATATGGATTGGGTTATGCAAAGTACATCCACCAAACTAACGATATAGAACAAAGTGTATGTGTATTTGTTCCAAAGGAAGATTCGATAAAAATAAATAATATAAAATTAAAAAATCTATTACCAAATAAAAGGAAAATAAAAGTAAGTTATTATTTGGAGCTTGTACTTGGTGAAGACGAAATAGATAGTAGTAATTATATTTTTGTTGAAAATAATAAATATAACAATTATATTTTATTAAAAAATTTAGCATGTGATTTTGATTATTGGATGTTCATTTCATCCAGTGAAAAAATGATTAATTTTGATAAAAATAAAAATATAATTAAATTAGACTTAGAAGTTGATATAGCAGCTTATGAGGAAAAAAATATTTCAATATTTTTTGGATGTGATGATAATGAGGATAATTGTAAAAGGGTAATAAAAAAATATCAAAATACTGATAATAGTGAAAGTGAGTTTAATAAGACAACTAGATACTGGAATAATTTAACTGAAAAAGTATTAATAAAAACTCCAGTTAAATCTATAAATTATTTATGCAATGGATGGATTATATATCAAGCGTATTGTTCAAGAATTCTTGCTAGAAGTGGTTACTATCAATCAGGTGGTGCATATGGATTTAGAGATCAATTGCAAGATTCTATGTGCATGAAATACTTTGATTTAAGTATAGAAAAAAATCAAATATTAAAACATTGCTCTCACCAGTTTATTGAAGGTGATGTACTTCATTGGTGGCATGATGAAACCAGAAGAGGGGTAAGAACGAAATTTTCGGATGATTTATTATGGCTTCCTTATGTTGTATATGACTATATTGAGTACTCCGGAGATTATAGTATTTTAGAAATTGATATTCCGTATTTAAGAGGTGAAATTTTAGAAAAAAATATTGATGAAAAATACGATTATTATGAGTTGTCAGATACTAGAGAAAGCGTGTACTGGCATTGTATAAGAGCAATAGATAAATCATTAAATTTTGGTAGAAATGGAATTCCTAAAATTGGATCAGGAGATTGGAATGATGGATTTAATTTAATTGGTAATAAAGGAGAAGGTGAGAGTGTTTGGCTCGGATTTTTTCTATACAATATACTAAATAAATTTATCAAAATATGTGAATATAAAAATGATTATAATCATCAAAACAATTATAAAAAAATATCAATTAAATTAAAAAATAATTTAAATAAAAATTGCTGGGATGGAAGATGGTATAACAGAGCATTTTGCGATAATGGAAGAGTAATTGGTAGTATAAAAAATCAGGAATGTAAAATAGATGGAATAAGTCAAAGCTGGTCAATTATTTCTGGTTGTGCAGATGACGATAAAAAAGAAATAGCAATGAATAATTTAGTTAATTATCTGGTTGATAAAAATGAAGGTATAATTAAATTACTAAATCCTCCGTTTGAAAAAGAAGATATAACTCCTGGTTATATTAAATCGTATTTACCTGGTATTAGAGAAAATGGTGGACAATATACACATGGATCAATTTGGGCTGTAATAGCTGAAACAATGCTAGGAAATAATAACTTAGCATTTGATCATTTTAAAATGATTAATCCTGTAGAGCATTCGATTAATAAAGAAAATGCTGATAAGTATAAGATCGAACCGTATGTTATTGCTGCAGATATTTATTCAAATATAGATATGTATGGACAGGGAGGTTGGTCTTGGTATACTGGATCTGCCAGTTGGTATTTTATTTGTCTATTTAAACATATTTTAGGAATAAGAATTGAAAACAATAAATTACGATTTGAACCACATATACCTAATTACTGGAATGAGTATAGTATTTCGTTTAAGTATGGAGAGAGTGTTTATAACATTTATTTCAAAAATTCAAATGAAAATAATACTAATAATTGTGATGTAAAGATTGATGGGATTGCTGTCGAGAATGGGAATATTGAGCTGAATAATGATGGAAAAATATACACTGTTGATGTTACAATATAGATTTAAAATAAAATTACTAAAAACCTTGTATTAAGTCATTTCTTATGATATAACTATTAATAGTTTAAGGTCTATAAAGTGAGGAGGGTCTTTCTTTGGATATTAATGAAGAAAACAATAATAGTGATTTAATTAAAGAAAAAATAATGAAAGAAAAAAGTCAAAAGACAGTATTAGTAGTTGATGACGAAAAACCAATTGTTGATATTCTTGTATATAATTTAAAAAAGGAAGGCTACAATACACTTGAGGCTTCTGACGGTGAGGAAGCAATTAACATGGTTGTTAATAATAAACCAGATTTAGTATTACTTGATATTATGCTTCCAAAAATGGATGGATTAACTGTTTGTAAAAAAATAAGACATAATTATAATATTCCAATTCTTATGCTTTCAGCAAAAGATGAGGAAATTGATAAAATATTAGGTCTTGAGCTTGGTGCTGATGATTATATAACAAAACCATTTAGCGTTAGAGAGCTTATTGCGAGAGTTAAAGCTAATTTAAGAAAGAATGATAACGAGTATAAATCATCTGATGATGATAAAGATAAATTACAAGCAAATCAAATTTTGGTTGGAGATTTATTCTTAGATTTAGACAAGTTTGAAGTTAAGGTTAGAGGAAAAGTAATTGATTTAACTTTAAGAGAATTTGAAGTTCTAAAATACCTTGCTCAACAACCAGGACAAGTTGTAACAAGAGAGACATTGCTAGAAAAGGTATGGGGATATGAATACTATGGTGATATCAGAACTGTTGATGTTACTGTAAGAAGAATAAGAGAAAAAATAGAACTCGATACATCAAGTCCACAAATCTTGGTAACAAAGAGAAGCGTTGGTTACTATATAGCTTCTAATTAAGCAGTTGAAGGAGGAACATTATTTATAAAAAATGTTTCTCCTTTTTGTATAAAGGGGAGATTAGATGAAGAATTTACAATTGAAGACTACATCAATAGTTATTTTTATCGGAGCATTATTAATTTCAATAAATAATATTATGAATATTAAAAATTATAATTTCCAAAGTCAAGAATTTATATGGTTTATTGCAACATGGATTGGAACAATTATAATTTTTTCAATTTGCTCTATTTTTGCGGTAAGCTATATTTTAAAATTAGTTACTAAACCATTTTCAAGTATAGTTGATAAAGCTGGAACATATAATGACGACAATGAAGATGAAATTAAATATCTTGATGATGGAAAAAAGAGCAATGAAGACAAGTTTTCAAAAACAATTAATACAATGACAGAGGAATTAAGACTTAGTTTAAAAACAGCTAATAAACAAAAAAATCAAGTTGAAGCAATTTTATTACATATTAAAGATGGTGTCATTGCATTTGATTTAGATGGAAATATAACATATATAAATCCAGCTGCAATTGATTTATTCAAATTAGAAAGAACAGATGATTCGTTTGATAAAATATTTAATAAAATAAAACTAGATGTTAATTTGGAAAAGATTGTTTACTTAGATGATGTAACATCATTTGAGCAAATGGTATCTGTTGATGAAAAATTTATTAATGTATTTTTTGCACCAATAAAAGATAATAAAAATAGACCAAACGGAATTATTATATTATTACAAGATATAACAGAGCATGTTAAGCTTGATAATATGAGAAAAGAATTTGTTGCAGATGTTTCTCATGAATTAAAGACACCGATTACATCAATAATGGGATGTGCTGATACACTTTTAGATAGTGAGTATGATAAAGAGATGCAATCAAAATTCCTAAATGTTATTTTGTCAGAATCAAACAGAATGTCAAAATTAGTTACAGATTTATTAACACTATCACGTTATGACAGCAATAAAAATAGTGCAGAAATTGTGGAAATTGATTTAGGTGAAATGACTAAAAGATGTTTAGAAAAACTAAACATTGAAATTGAAAAGAAAAATCATAAAGTTGAATGTTTTGTTACTGCTGATGTTCCTCTTGTAAAAGCAGACAAGTTTGGATTAGAAAGAGTAATATTAAATATACTAACAAACAGTATTAAATATACTCCAGAAAATGGAAATATAAAAATATATGTTGGTTTTGTTTATAATGATGCGTATATAAAAGTAATTGATAATGGAATTGGAATTCCAGAAGAAGACCTACCAAGAATATTTGAAAGATTTTATAGAGTTGATAAGGCAAGAACAAGAGAGCTTGGTGGAACAGGTTTAGGTCTTGCTATCGCTAAAGAAATAATAGAGCAAAATAGAGGAAGCATTGATATAAAGAGTGAGCTTGGGAAAGGTACAGAAGTAGTTGTTAGGATACCGGTAAAAACTAGAGAAATTGTTGAAAACAACTAAAATTTATAATATAATACGTATATATGAACGAGTGATTTAGGAGATATACGAATGAAGGAACGATTAATGAGGAGCATAATGGGATGGCTTGCAAGCTTCACCATTGCTTTAATTATTGTATTTGTTATAAAAACGTTCATTGGTATGCCAACTACTGTTAAGGGTACGTCAATGGCAGGAACGTTATATCCAAATGATAAATTGTTTTTAAGTACATGGGATGTTAATTTTAATAACATTCCAGATCGTGGAACTATAATAACTTTTCAAGCTCCAAGTGTTGAGATACTTGATGATATTTCTGATTGCAGAGCAATTTATTCAAGTAACTCAAGATCTTTATGGGAGAAATTCTTATATTATAGTTTAGGTATTTCTAATTCAAGCTATATAAAAAGAGTTATTGGATTACCAGGAGACCACATAGAAATCAAAAATGATTGTGTTTATATAAATGGTAATTTATATGAGGAGGATTATTTAGCGGATTCTGTAAAAACTAATATGAGAACCGGTGGAATATGCAGTGATATAGTTGTACCAGATGGATGTGTTTATGTACTTGGAGATAATAGAAATGCATCAATTGATTCAAGAAAATTTGGATGTGTACCAGTCGGAAAAATAGAAGGTAAAGTTATTGGTCGTTGGTGGCCTGCAAATAAAACTGGAGCAGTATAATTGGAGGATGTAAGGTTGTCTTTTGAAAGTATTATTGGAAATGATGAAAATAAAAAAATACTTAATAATTCAATAATAAATAAGAATATTGTCCATAGTTATCTTTTTTATGGAGCTGAGGGAATAGGTAAAAAAATCTTTGCAAAGGAATTTGCAAAGATGATTTTATGTAATGGGGAAGATAATAAACCATGTAATGAGTGTAAATCATGCATCGAGTTTGATTCAGATAACAATCCTGATTTTTTCCTAATAGAGCCAGATGGTAACTCAATTAAAATTGACCAGATTAGAGAAATGCAAAAAAGTGTACTTGAAAAACCAATTGAGAGCAATAAGAAAGTATACATTATAGATAACTGCCATTTAATGACAAAAGAAGCTCAAAATTGTATTCTTAAAACACTAGAAGAGCCACAGGAATATGTTGTAATTATAATGATAAGCTCTAATGAAAATAGTATTTTACCAACAGTAAAATCTAGATGTACAAAAATTTATTTTAAGGAACTTGCAGACTCAGAAATATTTAAATACATAGGAAACAATTATGAAGGAACATTGCTTGAAAATGATATGATAAAATTATGTGGTGGAAGTATTTCAAAAGCAGATTTTATTATTAAAAAAATTGATATATTAAATCAAATAAAAGATTTTATAAATGGAATAGAGCGTACAAATAAATTACATTTTATTCAAGGAAATCAATTATTTTATGATAATAAAGATGATATAAATTTAATACTTGAATATATTTATATATTATTATTTCAAGCTGTAGAAAAAAATAAAAGAAATATTAATGGTTATATTAATTCAATGAAAGTTATAGAAAAAACAAAATATAAATTATTAAACAGTAATAATTATGATATGACAATTGACAATATGTTAATAAATATATGGGAGGAAATAAATGAAAAAAATAGTAGGAGTTAGATTCAAGAAACCTGGTAAAATATACTTCTTTGATCCACAAGATATGGTAATTGAAAAGAACGACGATGTAATAGTAGAGACATCTATGGGAGATGAAATCGGAAAAGTTGTTGTTGTAAATAGAGAAATAGATGAAACCAAAATGGCAACACCACTAAAGAAAGTTCTTAGAAAAGCAACTGCTGATGATTTAGCATCTCAAAAGAAATATAAAGAAAAAGAACCAGAAGCATTAGAAATTTGTAAAGAAAAAATAAAAAAATATAATTTAGAGATGGATTTAACTGATGTTGAATATAGATTTGATGGAAGTAAAATTTTATTCTATTTCATTGCTGATGGAAGAATTGATTTTAGAGATTTAGTAAAAGATTTAGCAAGTGTATTTAAAACAAGAATTGAACTTAGACAAATTGGTGTTAGAGATGAAGTAAAAAGAATAGGTGGAAATGGTGTATGTGGTAGAGAATTATGCTGCTGCTCATTCCTAGATAACTTTGAAACAGTTTCAATTAAAATGGCAAAAGAGCAAGGAATAGCTTTAAATCCTGCTAAGATATCTGGTAACTGCGGAAGATTAATGTGTTGTTTAAAATATGAACAAGATGTTTATGCTGAAAAAGGAGCAAGACTTCCAAAAGTTGGTGCTATTGTTAAAACTCCATCAGGAGAGGGAACAGTAGAAGGAGTTGAAATATTAAAAGAGCTTGTTAATGTTAAAATAAAAAATGGTGAAGATTTTACTTATAAAAAATTTGAAGCAAAAGACATAAAGATTATTAAAGACTCTAAGAAAGATGCTATGAACCAAGAAGAAAAAGAAAATATGAAAGAGCTTGAAGAATTAGAAAAGCTAGAAAAAATAGATTCAAAAAATAAAAATAATGACGAAGTTTAAAAATTAGTAGCTTTTTACAAATTTTATGATATAATGAGCTCATAATTATTAAGACAATAATTTGATTCGAATATATATTGTGTTGGAAAGGAGGGAATATTATGGCATACAAGATTTCAGACAAATGTATTTCATGCGGAGCTTGTGCTGCACAATGTCCAATGGAATGTATAAAACAAGGTGATGGAAAATATGAAGTAGATGCAAATGTATGTATCTCATGTGGAACATGCGCTGGGGTTTGTCCAGTAGGAGCACCTGAAGAAGAATAATAATAAAAAAAAAAACTACCTTTCGGTAGTTTTTATTTTTTTATTCAGCTGATTCAGCTTTATTTGACATTTCTTCTAAATCTAATAATTCTTGCCATCTCTTATCAACTTCATCTTGGAATTCTTTAATCATCCATTCATTTCCTGGTTTAAACATGTGTTTAAATCTTTTTTGTGGTTTTAAGAATTCTTCGATTGGAAGTTTATTTTTTGGTTTATAGTTGATTACATATTTACCATCAATTACTTCATATAATGGCCAGTAACATGTTTCAACTGCTAATTTATTTATTTCCATTAAGTCTTCTGTATTATATCCCCATCCACGTGGACATGGAGCCATAATATTTAAGAATGTTGGTCCTTCTGTATAGATAGCTTTTTCAGCTTTCTCATATAAGTCTTTAAAGTTATTTAATGCAACTGTTTGAGCAACATAAGGTAGATGATGTCCAACCATGACCTTTGTTAAATCTTTTCTTGATTGCATTTTTCCAGGAATAACTTTTCCAGCAGGTGTTGTTGTTGTATCTGCAAATTTTGGAGTAGCAGATGAACGTTGAATACCTGTGTTCATGTATGCACCATTGTCGTAGCATACATAAGTCATATCATGACCTCTTTCCATTGCTCCTGATAAACTTTGAATTCCTATATCATATGTTCCACCATCTCCACCAAAAGTAATGAATTTTGTTACTTGGTCTTCTGGTAATTTTCCTTGTTTCTTTAATGATCTATATGCAGCTTCAACTCCAGATTCAGTAGCACTAGCACATTCAAATGCTGTATGAATAAATGAATCTGTCCAAGATGTATATGGGTACATGAATGTAGAAACTTCCATACATCCAGTAGCACAACATACAACTGCTTGATCTTCTGGTTTAAGTGCTCTTAATACCATTCTTGCACTTGCGGGTGCTCCGCATCCTGCACACATTCTATGTCCAGCTGTGAATCTTGAAGGCTTTGTAGTCATAACTTCTTTTAAATTATATGCCATTTTTTTCAGTCCTTTCTTTCAAAAATTTTATTTTCTAAGTCCTAGATATCTGTATGGATCTGCAACTTTATCATCTTTATTTATTTTTTGTAAATCTTCGAATACAGATTCAATTTGGTCTGATGTAGTATCTCTACCACCAATTCCATATACGTAACTTACTACTGGAACTGATTTTTTATTTACATACATTGCAGAAGTAATATCTTCATATAATGCTCCACCAGCTGCATTTAATGAATCAGATTTATCTAAAACAGCAACTGATTTTATAGATGATTTAGAAAGTGCTTCAGCAATTTCTTCAGCAGGGAATGGTCTAAACATACGAACTTTTAGAAGACCTGCTTTTATTCCTTTTGCTCTTAACTCGTCTACTGTATATTTTGCAGTACCAGCTGTAGAGTTCATACAAACTACTACATATTCTGCGTCATCCATTTTATATTCTTCGAAGAAGTTATATTTTCTTCCTGTTAATTTTTCAAATTCAACAGATACTTCTTCAATAACTTTTTTAGCGTTTCTCATTGCTTCAGCTTGTTGATATTTATGTTCAAATAAGAAGCTTTGTAAATCTAAAGGTCCAATTGCCATTGGTTCTTTTTTATTTAATAAATAATGCTCTGGATTATATTTTCCAACGAATTCTTTAACTTTATCATCTTCTAATAATTCGATATTTTCGATAGAGTGTGAAGTAATGAATCCATCTTGGCAAACCATAAGAGGTAGAAGAACATCTTTATGTTCAGCTATTCTATGAGCCATTAAAATATTATCATAAGCTTCTTGGTTATTTTCACTAAATAACATTATCCATCCGGCATCTCTAACACCCATAGCATCAGAATGATCATTATGGATATTTAAAGGTCCAGATACAGCACGGTTTACTAATGACATAACGATTGGTAAACGTAAGCTTGATGCTATGTAAATCATTTCCCACATTAATGATAAACCATTTGCTGATGTAGCTGTCATGGCTCTTGAGCCAGCAGCCTCAGCACCGATACAAGCGCTCATTGCACTATGTTCACTTTCAACAGCAACAAATTCAGTATCAACTAAACCGTTGTTAACAAATGTTGAAAAGTATTGTGGTATTTCTGTAGATGGTGTGATAGGGAATGCAGCAACAACATCTGGATTGATTTGTTTCATTGCAGTAGCAACTGCTTCATTTCCACTTAAACGTTCTCTAATTGACATTTTATTCACCCTCCTCTTTCATAGTTATAGCTCCAAAAGGACAAACTTTTGCACAAACTCCGCATCCTTTGCAGTAATCATAATCAAATTCTTTTCTTGTTCCATCACTGTTTAGAGGAATTGCATCATCTGGACAAACAGGGAAGCATAGGCCACATTGTTTGCACTTTTCGCTATCAAAGACAGGTTTACAAGAGCGCCAGTCGCCTGTTTTGAATTCTCTTGCATTTCCGGCTGTATAAATATTTCCACCAATTGTTAATTCATTGGCAGGAGTATTATTATCTATTGCCATATATATCATTCCTTTCTTATTGTAATTTTTTGATTTGAGCTAATGTAAGCTCTAATGCTTTCATATTACCTTCAATAACTTCTGGTTTTTTAGCAAATTTATGTTTAAAAGATCCTTCCATATCAGCTAGGAATGCTTCATCAGACATAATTCCACTAACTTTTACTATTGCAGCAAGCATTGGTGTGTTAGGGAAATATTTTCCTAATGCTTCAATTGATATAGATCTTGCATCGATTGTATAAATACTTCCTTCATAATTTTTTAGCTTAGGCTTAATAGCATCTAAGTCTTTTGTTGTATTGATTACTATTGCTCCATCTTTTTTTAGACCTGCAGTGACATCAACACAATCTAATAGTGTGTCATCAACAACAACTACGTAGTTTGGTTCGTAGATGTTGCTATGAATTGTAATTGGATTATTTCCAATACGATTGTAAGCTGTGATTGGTGCACCCATTCTCTCAGGACCATATTCAGGGAAACCTTGGATGTATTTTCCTGTGTTGAATGCTGCATCTGCTAGTAATAAACAAGCAGTCTTAGCACCTTGACCACCACGTCCATGCCATCTAATTTCGATTAAATCGTTCATAAACGTTTACCTCCTTAATATTGATATACAGCCATAGTATATTATTTAGAGGGTGGAAAGTCAAGATAAAAAGGCAACAAAAAAGACTTTTTGAAAGTGCTTCAAAATCAGTGAAAACCATTGACAAAAGGGAGCTTTTGTTATATCATTGCCATGACATTTTGGGATTTTTTTATCCATAGGATGTACAAGGAGGAAGGATTATGGGAGAAGTTATAGTAATAACATCAGGTAAAGGTGGCGTAGGAAAGACAACTACAACGGCTAATTTAGGATCAGCATTGGCTCTTGCAGGTAAAAGAGTCGCTCTTGTTGATACTGATATTGGTCTTAGAAATCTTGACGTTGTTATGGGACTTGAAAATAGAATAGTATATGACATAGTAGATGTTGTAGAAGAAAGATGTAAATTAAGACAAGCATTAATTAAAGACAAAAGATTTAATGAATTATTCTTATTACCAGCAGCTCAAACTAGAGATAAGAGCGCAATTAATGAAGAGCAAATGATTGATTTAACAAAGAGATTAAAAATGGAATTTGACTATGTATTAATTGATTGCCCCGCTGGAATTGAACAAGGATTTAAAAATGCTATTGCTGGTGCAGATAGAGCATTAGTTGTTACTACTGCAGAAATATCAGCTATAAGAGATGCAGATAGAATAATAGGACTTCTTGATTCTTCACAAATAAAAAATCCAGAACTTATCATAAACAGAATTAGACCTAACATGATTAAAAAAGGTGAGATGATGGATATTGAAGATATTGTTGAACTTTTATCAATTGAATTAATTGGTGTTATTCCAGATGATGAGTACATAATTACACAAACTAATAAAGGTGAACCTGCAGTGTCAAATAAAAAGTCACCATCAGGAAGAGGATACATGGAAATAGCACAAAGAATTATGGGAGAGAATATTGAAATTACTATTCCAGGAAGAAATGGAAATTTATTCTCAAGAATAATTGGTGCAATTAAGAAAAAATAGTTTTTACAAATGTGAACACAAAAGTGAGGGAAAGATATGTTAGATAATCTTATAAATTTTTTCAAGAAGATGAATAAAAAAGAAGAGGAAACAGAGCTTCTTCCATCTTCAAGTGATGCAGCTAAAGAAAGATTACATTTAGTTTTAATGCAAGATAGAGTAAATGTATCTGTAGATTTCATGGATATGATGAAAGTAGAAATCATCGATGTTATAAAAAAATATATTGACATTGATGAAAAAAAAATGGATGTTAGACTAACAAATCAAATAAACGAAGACGGTTCAAATGGGGTACCAGCCTTATATGCAAATATTCCAATTGTCGCTATTAAAAATGATAAAATTAGAATAATGAATGGTGAACAATCTGTGGATAATAAGACTGAAAATGTAGCAGAACCAATTGTAAAAAAAGATGAAGAAAAAATAGAAACAGTAAAAAAACGTGCAGCTAAAACAGGAACAACAAATACAACTAGAAAAGTGAATAAAGAAGAAAAGGCTGTAGAAAATAAAGTAAAGGCAGTTACAAAAACTGCAACTAAAACAAGAAAAACAGTAGATAAACAAGAGAGTAATTCTTAATAAATAATAGTAAGGAAAAAAGTATGAAGAATAGAATTTTAAAAAACATTGATTGGTCAGTTGTTATTTGTGTTCTTATACTAATTGCTATTGGATGTATTGAGCTTTTTTCAGTAACAGGCTCATCTAATTATAATGAGCTCATAAAACAGCTCGTATGGTTTGCAATAAGCATTCCAATTGTATGTATAATTGTTAGTATAGATTATAGTACGATTGCGAATGCTTCAAAAATCTTATACGGAATTATGATTGTGTTACTGATTGGAGTAATGTTTACTAAACCAATAAATGGTGCGACAAGCTGGTATAATATTGGAGCAGTATCATTTCAACCTTCAGAATTTGCAAAAATATGTGTAATACTAAGCTTATCAAATGCAATAGTAAGAACTCAAAAAAATGATAGAAGAGATATTAATAGACCTTTTAACTTATTAAAAGTTATTATAGTTTTTGCAATTCCAGTTTTACTTATTGTAATTCAACCAGACTTTGGAACTGCAATTGCTTTTTGTTTAGCAAGCGCTATTATTTTAGTAGTTTCAGGTTTAGATAAAAAATATATAATAACAGCAATATTAAGTGTAGTTATTATAGTTCCACTATTATATTTCTTTGTTTTACCAGCACATGCTAAAACAAGAATTGATGTATTCTTAAATCCAAATTTAGATCCAAGAGGTTCTGGATATAATGTTTTACAATCTAAACTTGCAATTGGATCCGGAAAATTCTGGGGAATGGGAATTAAAAAAGGTGGACAAACGCAACTTGGATATTTATACCCACAAACAACAGACTTTATTTATTCTGCAATTGGAGAAGAAATGGGATTCTTTATTGCAGGAGCAGTTATTATTTTATATGTATTCTTAATAACGAAAGCAATAAAAATAGCAAAGACGGCAAAAGATGATTTAGGTGCATATATGGCAGCCGGAATTGCTGGGATTTTTATATTCCACATGGTTGAAAATATTGGTATGACGATGGGATTATTACCAATTACTGGTGTACCACTTCCATTCGTAAGTTATGGTGGTAGTTCATTATTAACAAATTGTATTTTAATTGGACTATTACTAAATATAAGTGGAAGAAGAAATATAATTATGTTTGGTGAATAATAAATAAACGGAGTAAAAATGTATTTAAAAAAATTAAAAATTGGAAATGTAGAATTAAATAATAATATTTTGCTTGCTCCACTTGCTGGAATTACGGATAGAGCATTTAGACTAATTTGTGAAAAATATAATCCAGGATTAGTCTGTACAGAAATGATTAGCGCAAAAGGATTATATTATGATGATAAAAAAACAGAGCAACTTTTAAACATGAAAGATGAGAAAAGACCAATTGCCGTTCAGATATTTGGAAGTGATGTTGAGTCAATGGGATATGCGGCAGAATATGTTTCAAAATATGCTGACATAATTGATATTAATATGGGATGTCCTGCTCCAAAAGTTGTTAAAAATGGAGATGGAAGTAAACTTCTTTTAGATTTAGAAAAAGCAAGAGCAATTATCGAAGAGGTTGTTAAAAGAGCAACAGTTCCAGTAACAGTAAAATTCAGAAAAGGTTGGGACGTTAATAATATAGTTGCTGTTGAGATGGCAAAGATTTGCGAAGAAGCTGGAGCATCTGCAATAACAATTCATGGTAGAACAAGATCAGAATTTTATTCGGGAACTGCTGATTGGGATATTATAAGAAAAGTAAAAGAAAGTGTTAGTATTCCAGTTATCGGTAACGGTGATGTTAAAAGTGCAGAAGATGTGAAAAGAATGTTTGACGAAACTCATGTCGATGGAATTATGATTGGAAGAGGAACTCTTGGTAATCCATGGATATTCAAACAAATAGAAGATGAATTAAATGGAAAAGAATTCTCAATTTCAAATCAGGAAAAACTTGACATTATTTTAGAGCATTTAAATTATATGCTTGAAGATAAACCAGAGCGAGTAGCAGTTGTAGAAATGAGAAAACATATAAGTTGGTATATAAAAAATACGAAGGATGCAAGCAAGGTTAGAGATTATATTAATCAAATAACAGATAAAGATGAATTAATAAAAACATTAACAGAATACTTTAATTCAATATGAATATAAATGAAAAGAATAGATTTTATCTATTCTTTTTTTATTTTATTTAGGAGATTTTTTATTTATGAAAAAAAGATTTTTATTAGTTTTTTTGTTTATTTTTGTTATTATTTTTATATTAATTTTTGTTAAAAATAATTATAAAAAAATTCAATTTGGAAATAATAAAAATAACAAAAGTGTTGAAAAAATAGAAGAGTATATTTTAAATATTAGTTCATATAAAACGACAATGGAAGTTACAGTAACAAGTAATAAAAATGAAAATAAATATTTAATTAAACAAGAGCATAATAATGATAAAAATATACAAATAATTGAAGAACCAGAAACTATTAAAGGTGTTGAAATTATTGAAAATGAAGGTAAGGTTGAAGTTAAAAATTCTAATTTGAATTTAAGCCAAATTTATAATGAATATCCATATATTTCCGAAAATATTTTATGGCTAAATTCATTTATAAATTTATATAAAAATGAAAAAAATAGTTCGAAAATTTATGAATTAAATGATGAAATTATTATGGAATTAAATAATAAAAATAATAAATATTTTTCAAATATTAAATTATTTATTGATAGAAAAAGTGGAAATCCAAAAAGAATGATTGTACAAGATAATAACCAAAAAAATAAAATATACATATTATATAAAGAGATAATTATTAATGAATAATTTTCTTAAAATATACGAGCACTTTTAATTAATACATCGGGAGTGATTAATATGGTAATCAAAAGAGGAGATATGTTTTATGCAGATTTAAGTCCTGTGGTTGGATCTGAACAGGGAGGAGTAAGACCAGTTCTTATTATACAAAATGATATAGGAAATATGCATAGTCCAACGGTTATTGCAGCGGCTATTACATCACAAAGAGGGAAAAGTAAATTACCAACACATATTGAAATTGATTCACAAAATAGTGGATTAAAATCAAATTCAATTGTGCTTGCAGAACAAATAAGAACGATAGATAAATGTAGACTAAAAGAAAAAATAGGGCATGTTGATGACGAAAATGTTATGAGCAAAATTAATAGTGCGCTAGGTGTAAGTTTTGGATTATAAATATTTAGATAAAAAAATAAAGGAGACTTTATAGTCTCCTTGAATATTTGATACTTTATTTGCATCTTCACCCATAATACCTGTTATATTTTTTAACTCAGTTACATATGTATTGTACCAATTTTTTGTTATATCTGAATTGCCATCTTCATATTCTTTAATGCTCTTATTTAAATCAACAATTTGATATCTATCTTTTGTTCCAGAGCCATTATCTTGCATGTATATTGGCGTATAATTATATGAATCTAATGTAACTTTTCCATCAGCATGTTTTGTGATTTGAAGATTTAATATTATAGAATCTTTTGTATATTTATCTTTTTGTGCTGAACAGAAATTACCAAGTGAATAAATTAAAAATCCTTCTTTAGTTGTTCCATCTTCAAGTTCAATTGTTCTTTTTTCCATTGGCTCAAGAACATGTGGGTGGCTTCCTAAAATAATATCTGCTCCATTTTCGAATAAGAAATCAGCTAAAGCTTCTTGTTCAGAGTTTTGTTTAGTTCTATATTCAACACCCCAGTGCATACTTACACAAATTAAGTCAGGTTCTAATTCTTTTGCCTTTTCAAGATGTTCTTTTATTAATGTTTTGTCAATTAAATTGATACAATATTCTTTTCCACTTGGAACTGGAATACCGTTTGTTCCATATGTATAAGATAGGAAAGCAATTTTAACTCCATTAACATCTTTTATTAAAATTGAATCTTTATCTTCTTGTGATTTAAATGTTCCTGTATGTGCAAAACCAAGTTCATCTAACGTATCAATTGTATTAATTAATCCGTTATATCCTGTATCCATACTATGGTTATTTGATGTTGTTAAAACGTCTACTCCCATGTCTTTGACTGCTTGTGCTAGCTCTGGTGGAGAGTTAAATGTTGGATATCCACTATAAGCTTTATTTCCTCCAGCAAATGTTGTCTCAAGATTTCCGATAGCAATATCAGCATCAGAAATATAAGATTTTATTTGAGTGAAAAAATGTGAAAAATCATATGTACCAGTTGATGAATCATATGCATCTTGGTAGTTCGGACCATGACACATAATATCTCCGATTACTGCCATATTAATTGTTATATCTGGTACAGGGGCTTCTTCTTCAGCACTTGCTTGATTATTATTATTTTTTATAAATCCCATATTGGTTGGAAGCTTTGTAAAATTTGAAGCAACCAAAATAATAAAGAATACGATTAGTGCTAAATAAAAATATTTCTTAATATTGAAAGGTTTTTTATTTTTCATTTCAGTATCTCCTTTTATTAAATTCTAATATAAGGTATCATAAAATGTATTATTTTTCAATTGTATAAATAAAAAAGTAAATTTTCGATACTAAAAAAAGCCGAAAAAATAAGCATTATAAATTATTTATATTAATTATGTAAAAAAATAATTAAAAGTACTTGATAATTAAAAATATTAAATATATAATTTTTATAACAAAAGATAAAACAAGGGGAGATTGATATGGAACTAGTAAAAAATATATTTTTCAACACTGATAAAATAGTTGAAAATACTGAAATTAAAATAACATATGCGGGAGCATTATTTCAAAATGGATCAAGTGAAGTAATAATTCACCTAGGATTCGGAGATGATTGGAATAACGCACAAGACATAGCAATGGACAAGACTGAACTTGGATTCCAAGCTAATGTTAATATAATAGAAGATACAAAATTAAATTTCTGTTTTAAAAATGCAAATAATGAATGGGATAATAATGGTGGACAAAATTATCAATTTGCTATTGAAAAACAAGAGATTGAAGAAGAAGATATTGAAGTTGAAAAACAAGCAGAAGATGCACCTTTGGCAGTGTACAAAACACCATCATGGGGAGAGTTATTTAAGAAAACATTTAGCAATCTTGTAAGCTATTTTTCAAAGATATTCTCAAAGAATACAGAGAACGCTAATAATGATAATAATGAGTAATCTCATTTAAGATGAAAGAATTGTGCATATGCATAATTCTTTTTTGTTTTAAGAGGGGTCAAAATATATTGAAAACAGCACCAAAATGTGTTAAAATGCTAAGGATTATAATGCGATTGGAGGAGTTAATATGAAGAGCCAAAATGTTTATATTGGAAATAGTTCATGTAATGGAATATATCACTATAAGCTGATGAATGGCTCTTTAGTTGCTCTTGGCAATCTGTGTGATATAGAAAAATGTACTTATTTATGCAAAAAAGATAATATGATTTATGGTGTTATTGAGAATGTTGATGGAGAGATTTTTTCATATAATATTGAAAGTGAAGAAATAAAAAAAGTAAAAACAAAAAAATCATGTCCATGTCATATATCAATTAGTGATGATGGAAAATATATTTTTGTATCTCACTATAAAGATGGTTATAAACAAATATATGAAGTTAAACCTGATGGAACAATCGGTAAATTAATTTTTAATGAAGTACAAGATGCAAAAAAATCGCATACACATTTTATGAAAGAATATAATAAAAACTTATATTCTGTTGATTTGGGAACCGGATGCATAGAAGTATTTGGAATAAAATATAAAATTAATTCTATTTCGAAAATTGATTTAGGAGAAGACATTCAACCAAGACATTTATGTTTTTATAAAAATGTAATTTTTGTAATTACAGAAAAAAGTTGTAAATTATATACATTAAAATTTGATAATGATGATTTAAGTATTGTCGAATCTAGAGAGCTCCTCCCAGAAGAGGAAGAAATGAAAAATACATATACAGGTTGTGCAATTGATATATCAAAAGATGGTAAATATATTTATGCCACAATAAGAGAGCACAACAGTATTAGTGTTTTCAAAAATACTAATGGAGTTCTAAAACTAATACAAAATATTAGTTCTGAAGGTGAGCTGCCGTGGGATATTAAAGTCGATAAAGACGGCAAATATGTTATTGTAGCGAATGCTTCATCAGATGATGTGTGCATATTTGAAAGAAACAAATTTAACGGAAAATTAAAATATATGTATAAGAGCAGTATGAATGCACCATCATGTATTTTGATAGATTAATATGAAGTAGAGAGGTACTATAGTTAAAGCTTAAGCAAAGAATAAATTTTAAGTATAGGAGAAGAAAATGAAAGAAGAAAATATAACAGTAATAGCAGGCGGAAGCGGCGGAATAGGAAGAAGTGTAGTAAGAAAGTTTTTAAGAAAAGGTGACAGAGTAATTGTCGTTGATATTAATAAAATTACAGATGAAAACATAACAAGTGATGAGAAATATTCATTCTTGAAAGCTGATATAACAAATCCAGATGATATAATGATTGCTAAGAAAAAAATAGAGAAAAAATTTAAAAAAATTGATAATTTAATAAGTATGGCTGGAATAAACATGAAAAGTGAAATTGGTGGTTTAGAAACGATAACAATAGAGGATATTGACAAATCAATTAAGCTTAATTTAAACTCACATATATATCTAATAAAAATATTTTTAGGTTTATTAGAAAAGGAAGATGCTGTAAAAAATATTGTTATGATTTCATCAATAAATGCGATATCAAATTATGGACTTCCAGCATATAGTGGTGCTAAAGCAGGATTATATGGATTTATGAAAGCTGTAACAAATGAACTTGGAAACCAAGGTATAAGAATAAATACAATTTCTCTTGGAACAGTTCCACATAGTACAGATGTAATTGAGGGAAATGAATATTTTGAATCAAAGAAAAGCAAGTTACCACTTAAAGAGTTTGTAAGACCAACAGATGTTGCTGATGCTATATATTCTTTAGTATATAGAATGAAGGCAATTGTTGGACAAAATATAGTTCTTGATATGGGACAAAGTTTATAAGGAGGAAAGCCTATGAGTGAAAGATTGATAAGTGTTGTTATACCTGTGTATAACGAAGAAATTAATATTAGAAGGAGTATTGAATCAATAAATAATGATTCAGTGGAAATCGTTATTGTTAATGATGGATCTACAGACAATACATTAGAAGTATGTAGAGAATATGAAGCAAAGTATGATAACATTAGAGTTTTCACTCAAGAAAATCAAGGACAAAATGCAGCTAGATATAAAGCAATAAGTGAAGCATCTGGTGAATATATAATGTTTTTGGATTCAGATGATAGCTACAATCCAAATACAGTTTCAAGAGTAATTGAAACAATAGAAAAATATAATCATCCAGATATTATTAGATTCAGATATCAAATGTTACCAATGAATACTGTACAAGATCAATATTTCGATGAGCAAGAAAAATATGTTGAGAAAAAAGATTTTAGAGAATTAGTTTATCCAATGTTTATCGATAGCTATAGATTAAATGCTCTTGGAATGGATTGTGTAAAAAAATCTTTAATTGATAGTATTGGTAATGAGGGGTCTGAAGTTAGATTCGGAGAAGATATGCTTGCAAATCTAAAGATGTTTACTAAAGCAAATGATGCTGTATTCTTAAAAGATGTATTATATAATTATATTTTTAATGAAAAGAGCACAACAAAAACAAATAATAAATATAAATTAGCAAGTAATTTAGAAGATTTAGTTGTAATACTAACAAGACTATATCGTTATTTAATCGAATGGGATTTATGTACAACTGAAAATATGACATATATTGAGAATAAATTCAAAAAAGAAACAGGTGTCATATTAACAAGATTAGAGCTAAAAAAGTAGGGGAATATTTATGGCAAAAATAAAAGAGCTTCTAAACGATAATGAAAGTGTTATGGCATTTGATATTGACGGTGTTCTTGCAATTATGGAATGGGGAGAGCACAATCATTTTGGTTTAATAGATGATGATTGGAAAAAAGCATGCAAAGAAAAAGTGATAGAATTTGGTGAAGATAAAGTTAGCAAAACAATGCTAAAATTTATCCGAGATAAAGATTTAAGTAGAATGCATGTAATAACAATGGTATATGGTGATAGAGAAGGAGAATTTAAAAAAGTATTTGCAAAAAAATATTATGGAATTCCAGAAGAAAATTTCTATACTGTATCAAGTAATAAAGAAAAAGTAGAAGTATTATCAAAAATAAAAAATAAATATCCAGATATAAAAGATGAAAAAATAATAATGATAGATGATTCAACAGAAGTATTAAATGAAATAATGAAAAAATCAAATTATTCAACAGTACATATTAGTTCATTTTTGGATATGTAAAAGACAGGCCTAGAGCCTGTCTTTTTATTTACTTGTAATTAAAATTTTACTATGCTAAACTATAAATAAATGAGAGATAATAAGAAAAAGAGGAAATGTAATGTATTGTAAAAAATGCGGAAGAAAAGTTGAAAAAAATGAAAGGTATTGTGTTGAATGCGGAACTCGAATTTCACGAATATCAAAATATGCTAAAATACTGATTATAGTAATGATAGCTGTTCTTACTATTAGTTTAATTTTAGGAATAGTATTTGTTAAAAGTAGAGACGCAAGACAAAATGATGAAGCTATCTATATTACCCAGGATAGTACAGTATCTCCAACTGGTAAAGAATTTATAGGCGAGTATTCCAATGGCATAGTTGAGTATTGGAAAGAAGATCAGAAGATAAGTGATGATATTAGAGTTAAACAGTATGATACATCAAATGAAAAAATTAAGGCATATTCATTAGAATTTTGGGTTGGTTCATATGGTACTGGCAGAACTAAAGGTTTTGAAGAGATTTTTTACTATAATGTGGAAAATAATAAGCTAATTGGATATGACTATATTACGTCATCAACCGAAATGACATCACGCGTACTCGATAGCAGAAATATGACTTTGGATGATTTTGAAAAACTTGAAACAAATTTTGCAATAAATATTTTTCAAAATTTTTTGGATAACAATTATGACAAAGGTAGAGCAGAAAAGTATTTTGACTATTGGGAAAAATATATGAATGATAATAATGTGCAAATGAAAAATACTACAATTAATGGTAGAAAATGTGCATACATACCACTAGGGGATGTATTAAAGGTGTGCATGTTATACAATGGAGACAAAGGCTTTGAGATACTTTTTATAGCACATGATGTAAACAAGAATCCTGAGGAAGAAATTGAAAATTGGTTAAAATCTGTACGAGTAATTGAGAACATTGATCAGAATAATACAACAAAGAATGAAGGTGACTCATATATAGAGAATGCACCAGTAATATATGAAAATGGAGGTTCATCGAATGAAGATAGCAATGATAGTGAACCAAGTAGTGAGGATTATACAAACTGGAAGATGTATTTTCATATAGATGAAGGAACAATTTTTCCGTATGACGATGATGCATGTGTTGTATCAGGAGGTGCAGCAAATTATTCAGATTTCAAATATGTATCATACAAAAAAAATCCAAATAGTGGAGAACCATCTGCTGCATATAGTGAAGGATATGCATTATACTTTAATAATGAAAAAGATACAACACATAGATATGAATTCACAAATGGAGAGAATTTAACCATAAAGATAGTTGCACCATATCTAATTGAAAAGTCAACTGGAAATGTAATTGGTGAGAACGTGGTTATTTATGAGAAAACACTTTCGGCAAAAGATTGGTATAAAAAAAGCAAATTACTGAATGCTGGACCATTTAGAGAAGTTACGCCTGGTTTAAAATCAATTTGGGATGAATAAAAATGAAAAAAGATATAACGAAAACGTTATATCTTTTTTTGGCGGAAGATGAGGGATTTGAACCCTCGCGGCCCTTACGAACCCTAACAGTTTAGCAAACTGTCCCCTTCAACCACTTGGGTAATCCTCCGTGTTGAAACTTTTTGTATTATATTATAGATATAAGGTCGAGTCAAGAAAAATTTTAATATTTATAGAAAATTTATTAGAGGTATGCTATAGTTAACAAGTATAGGGGGTTTTTATGGATCAAAATAATAATCAAAATGAACAAGTAAATAACTCAAATGGATTGGCTGTAGCCGGATTAATAGTAGCTATGGTGTCTATCTTAATTCCATTTATGGGATTAACAGGTGGAATTGGATTAGTTTTTTCAATTATTGGTTTAATACAATCAAAAGGGAAAAAAGTAATTTATAAAGTATATAGTATTTTGGGAATAATAATTGCAGTTGTTGGGATTATATATGGAATATATGTCTTAATTGATGCATTACCACAATTAAAAGAATCATTAAATGAAACCGCGAGTGTATTGAAAATAGTTAAATAAAAAAGAGCCGTTTGGCTCTTTTTTATAGTTTTATTTGTTTTTTATATTCAAATCCTTTTTGAGTTACATATCTTGAAATGTTCTTCTTAGCAATTCCGGTTGCTGATGATAACTGAGTTACAGTAAGTACTTGATCTGTATTGTCAGTTAAAAATGTATTTAATTTTGAAAGATCACATTTATCTTTTGGTGTACATGAAGGACATACATCTCCATCTGATATAAAAAAACATCCGCATCGTGCACATTTATTAAAATTCATAGCTTGCATCCCTCCATTAATTTTATTTCCTAAAATCATTTTATCATATGAAAAAAATAAATAAAATAGCTTTTATAAAAAATCTAAATTTTTATTGAAATATCAACAAATAAAGGCTTGTTTTTTTTATGCAATTGCTATATAATAGAGGTCAAATTGATATTAGAGGAGATGATACAATGCAAGTTAGTAAAGAGCAACTTTTGCATATAGCAAATTTAGCACGTTTAAATTTAAAGGACGAGGAAGTTGATAATTATCTAGAAAATTTACAAGAAATTTTAACATTTGCAGAAAAAGTTAATAGTGCATCTACAGATGGACTAGATGAGACAATCGGTGCAAATGATAATTATAATGTATTTAGAAAAGATGAAGTAGTTGCATTTGAGGATACAGAGGCACTACTACAAAATGCACCAGAGCAAGAAAGAGGAATGTTTAAGATTCCTAAGGTTATTCAATAGGTGTTAAAAAGGGAGGAAATATAATGGATATTACAGAGCTTACCGTTCATGAGCTTCAAGATAAATTAGCAGCAAAAGAAATTACTGTTTCTGAAATAGCTAAAGCATATGCTGATAGAATTAAAGAAAAAGAATCAGATGTTGATGCTTTCGTAACAGTTCAAGCAGATGAAGCTGTAGAGAAAGCAAAAGAAATTGAAGCTAAAATAGATAAAGGTGAATTAAAATCAAAACTAGCAGGTATTCCAATCGGAATCAAAGATAACATGTGTACAAAAGGTGTACTTACGACATGTGGATCTAAAATGCTAGAGAATTTTGTTGCGCCATATGATGCAACAATAGTTGAAAAATTAAATGCAGAAGGAATGATTAGTTTAGGAAAACTTAACATGGATGAATTCGCTATGGGAAGTTCAACAGAAAATTCTGCAATTAAAACTACAAAGAATCCATGGAATTTAAATACAGTACCTGGTGGATCATCAGGTGGATCTGCAGCAGCAGTAGCAGCTAACATGGTACCATGGGCTCTTGGAAGTGATACAGGTGGATCTATTCGTCAGCCATCATCTTTTTGTGGTGTTGTTGGATTAAAACCAACTTATGGATTAGTATCAAGATATGGATTAGTTGCTTATGCTTCTTCACTTGATCAAATTGGTCCAATCACAAAAGATGTTAGAGATTGTGCTACATTATTAAATATATTAGCTGGTCGTGATGAAAGAGATACAACATCTATTGAGAGACCAAAAGTTGATTATACAGCAGCATTAAAAAATGATGTTAAAGGACTAAGAATTGCTGTACCAAAAGAATTCTTTGGTGAAGGTATAAATGAAGAAGTTAAAGCTAAGCTTGAAGAAGCTATTGCTAAATACAAAGAGCTTGGAGCTATTGTTGATGAAGTATCATTAGACGTTGCCGAGTTTGCTTTAGCTACATATTATATAATTGCTTGTGCTGAAGCAAGTTCAAACCTTGGAAGATTTGATGGAATTAGATATGGACATAGAGCTGAAAAAGGTGAGAGATTAAGAGATATATACTTTAATTCAAGAAGTGAAGGATTCGGTCCTGAGGTTAAGAGAAGAATTATTCTTGGAACATATGTATTAAGTTCAGGATATTATGATGCTTATTACAAAAAAGCTCAAAAAGTTCGTACATTAATTAGCAATCAATTTAATGAGGTATTTAAAAACCATGATGTTATCTTAACACCAACATCTCCAACGACTGCTTTTGAATTTAATTCAAAATCAAGTCCACTTGAGATGTACTTAGCAGATATTTGTACAGTATCTGTTAACGTTGCTGGTCTTCCAGGAATTTCAATACCATGTGGTGTTGATGGAAAAGGTATGCCAGTTGGTATGCAATTAATTGGAAATAAATTCCAAGAAGAAACAATATTAAATGCGGCATATACTTATGAGCAAGCAACAAACTTTAGAGCAAATTACAAACCAGAATTTAAGAAATAATAGGGAGGAGAATATAGATGGCAAGAAGCGATTATGAAGTTGTAATTGGACTTGAAGTCCATGCAGAACTTTCTACAAAAACAAAAATATTCTGTAGTTGTCCTACAGATTTTGGTGGCGCACCAAATACACATTGTTGTCCAATTTGTATGGCTATGCCAGGAACTCTTCCTGTATTAAATGAAAGAGTTGTTGAGTATGCTGTTAAAGCAGGTTTAGCAACAAATTGTGAAATATCAAGAAACAGTAAAAATGATAGAAAGAATTATTTCTACCCAGATTTACCAAAGGCATATCAAATATCTCAATATGATAGACCACTTTGTGAACATGGATATGTTGAAATAGAAGATGACGAGGGAAATCTAAAGAAGGTAAGATTACTCCGTATTCATATTGAAGAAGATGCTGGTAAATTAAATCATGATGAGTATGGTGGAGGAAGCTTAGTTGACTTAAACAGAGCTGGAGTTCCACTTATCGAATCAGTTTCTGAACCAGATTTACGTTCAGCTGGTGAAGCAGAAAGATATTTAAGAAAATTAAAATCAATTTTTGAATATATTGAAGTATCAGATTGTAAAATGCAAGAAGGATCACTTCGTGCAGATGTTAACGTTTCTGTACATAAAAAAGGTGAACCATTTGGTACACGTACAGAAATGAAAAACATGAACTCATTTAGATCAATTGTAAGAGCTATTGAGTATGAATCAAATAGACAAATTGATGTAATTGAGGAAGGTGGAACAATTGAACAAGAGTCTTTAAGATGGGATGATGTATCTGGAAGAACTTTCCCAATGAGAAGTAAGGAAGATGCTGAAGATTATAGATATTTCCCAGACCCAGACTTAGTTGCAATTCGTCTATCTGATGAATATATTCAAGATATTAAGGATCATCTACCTGAATTACCAGAAAGCAGAAAAGAAAGATATATTTCTGAATATGGTTTAACAGAAAAAGATGCTAACCTAATTACATCTTCAAAACATTTATCTGATTTATTCGAAGGTACAAAGGAAGTATCAGGAAGCGCTAAATTATCAGCTAACTGGATTTTATCTGACGTATCAAAGATATTAAATGAAAAAGAAATGGAACCAGATCAAATTCCATTTACTGCAGAGCAATTAGGTAAGATGATTAAGTTAATCGAGAATGGAACAATCAGCAGTGCGATTGCTAAAAAAGTGCTAGTAGAACTATTTGAAAATCCAGCTGATCCAGAAGAGATTACTAAAGCTAAGGGATGGATTCAAATTTCTGATGAAGGTGCTATTAAAGATGTTGTAATGCAAGTTCTTGAAGCAAACCCACAATCAGTTGCTGATTTCAAAGCTGGAAAAGATAAAGCTTTAGGATTTTTAGTTGGACAAGCTATGAAAGCAACAAGAGGACAAGCAAACCCACAAATGCTTAATAAGATGTTCTTAGACGAATTAAACAAGTAGTCTTAATTATAAAAAATGAGAAGTTATGGTGTAAATTTTGCATTATACTTCTTATTTTTTCCAATATAATGAGAGATTGCGTAAATTTGCGTTTAAGTGAGTAGAAAAGGCTTGATGAATATTGCAAGTTATGCTATAATTTCGAATTGTATGTAATCTTGTGAAAGGAGTGTATATCATGTTAGTTAGTAAGAAAATAATCGAAGAGACATATCATAATGCTGACGAAGAAAAAATTAAAAAAATAAAAGAATTAATAAATGATGACATGATAAAAATAATAAAAGCTACATATGATGATGGTAGCAATTTTGAAATCAATTCAAAAGTAAAAGATTTCAATGAAACTTATGATATATACGTCAAAGTCCAAAAGGACAAAATAGCAAAAGCAACTTGTACATGCGAAAATTGTGACAATAGCAAAGAATTATGCCCACACGCAATAGTTAGTATAGAAAAGTTTAACAATAGTAAAGAATATACTAATATATTCGGGTTAAATAATAAAGATAATGAAAATGATAATAGATTATATAACAAAGCAAATCAATACAAGACATTTAATCAAATCATTAGTACATTTTATGAAGATTTAAGAGAAAAAGAAGAAAAGCAAAAGAGCAGTAAAAAAGGAACAACATGCTTAATCGGAATAAAGGCTAAGGTTGTTTACAATTCAGCTGACAAAGAGATGAGTGCTGAATTTAAAATTAATGATGGAAAATCACATTTTAAATTAAAAAATTTAATTGAGTTCTATGATAACTTCATGGATGGTGGCGTTCATAAATATGGACCAAAGATAGAGTTCAAACATACAAGAGATATGGTTAAACCAGAAGATCATAAAATGTTAGATTTTATCTTAACATATGCTGAAATAATGAAATATACAAATGAGTCATTAGGACAACAAAGATATTTAGGTAAAGTTATGAACGAAGGTGAAATAACAATATCAAATACATGTCTTGATGAATTATTTGATGTACTTGAAGGAAACTATATAAAATTCAAAAAAGATTATATTAATGATAAGATATTATTCTTAGATGAAGAGCCAGAAATTAAATTTACTTTGGAAGAGGCTGATGAAGAAAATTATAAGCTATATCCAAATGTAGATATATATAGTTATGAAGTTTTAACTGGAAAGAAATATTTATATATGATGATTGATGATGTTATTTATAGATGTCCACAATCATATAAAAATACAGTATTAAAACTTTTAAATTTATTTAAAGATAACTTTACTAAAGAAGTTATTTTCAAGAAATCTGAACTTCCAAAATTGTATTCACTTGTTGTACCAAGTGTTAAAGACTATTTTGAAATTACAAATGTAAAACAGGAGGAAATGGAAAAATATATTCCTCAAGATTTATATGTAAAAGTATTCTTAGATGCAACTGATACAAATTATATAACAGCAGATATTAAATTCGGATATAGAGATATTGAGTTTAATCCATTAGTAGATGACTCAGGAATTACAATTCCAAGAGATGTTGTTAAAGAAACTAATGCATTAGAAACATTTATTAAAACAGGATTTATGCTTGATCAACAAAATGGTAGATTAATACTTACTGATGATGAAAAAATATATAATTTCATCTCTGAAGAAATATTCTATTATATGAAGAATTTTGAAGTATTAGTTACTGAGGCATTTAAGAAGAGAGAAATAAAACATCCAAAGATTTCAAATATTGGAATTAAGATTGAAAATAACTTATTAAAAATTGATTTAAGTGATTATAATTTTTCAGCTGCAGATTTAGCAGAAATAATGGAAAGATATAAACTTCATAAAAAGTTCTATAGATTAGCAGATGGAAGTTATATTAATCTTGAATCAAACGAGACATTAGAATTCTTAGATAAGTTAAATATTGATGGTAACTTGGAATATGAACAATTAGTAAATGGTGAATTTGAATTACCAGTGTACAGAACATTATATTTAGACAAGATTTTAAAGAATACAAATATTAATGTTAAGAAGAATAAAGAATATAAAGACTTTATTAATGAAATAAAGAGCAATGAAGATGATGTTATTGAAGTTCCAAAGAATCTAAAAGCTGATATGAGAAGATACCAAGAAGTTGGTTTCAAATGGTTAAAAACACTAGATAACTACGGACTTGGTGGAATCCTAGCTGATGATATGGGTCTTGGTAAAACACTTCAAGTTATCACACTATTACTTGACTACAACAATAAACATGAAAATAGAAAATCTAGCATGGTAGTTTGTCCAAGCTCTTTAGCATTAAACTGGGCAAGTGAGCTTCAAAAATTTGCTCCAAACCTAAGTGTTTGTGTAATATCTGGAAATGCATCTGAACGTATGGCAATAATCGATAAAGTTGATGACTATGATGTCGTTATTACTTCATATGATTTATTGAAACGTGATGTAGATGTGTACAAAGAAAAAGATTATGAATTTAAATATATAGTGGCTGATGAGGCTCAATATATTAAGAATAATAATACTCAAAACTTTAAAGCAATCAAACAAATAAAAGCAGAAACAAGATATGCTTTAACTGGTACACCTATCGAAAATTCACTAGCAGAGCTATGGTCAATATTTGATTTTACAATGCCAGGATACTTATATAGTTATAAGCAATTCAAAGAAATATTTGAAACACCAATTATTAGAGATGAAGATGGTTACAAGATTAAGAAACTTAAAACTCTAATTGAACCATTCATCTTAAGAAGAATTAAAGAAGAGGTTCTAACTGAACTTCCAGATAAGACTGTTACAGTTCTTAATAGTGAGATGGATGAAGAACAACAAAAAATCTATGCATCTTATATGGCAGAAGCTAGAGAAGAAGTTGCTAATGAACTTATTGGCAAGGACTTCGAAAAGAATCAAATGAAGATTCTTGCATTACTTATGAGATTAAGACAAATTTGTTGTCACCCAAGTTTATTTGTTGAGAATTATGAAAGTGGAAGCGGTAAGTTAAATCTTTGTATGGAAATTATTAAAGATGCTGTACAGGGTAACCACAAAATATTGTTATTCTCTGGCTATACATCTATGTTTGATATTCTTGAGAAAGAACTTGATGCTGAAGGTATTAAGTTCTTTAAGCTAACAGGTCAAACAAAGGTTGGAGACAGAATTAAGCTTGTAGATGAATTTAATGAAAATGAAGATGTTAAGGTGTTCTTAATTTCATTAAAAGCTGGTGGTACAGGTCTAAACTTAATTGGTGCAGATATGGTTATTCACTATGATCCTTGGTGGAATATTTCTGCAGAAAACCAAGCAACAGATAGAACATATAGAATTGGACAAAAACGTAATGTTCAGGTTTATAAGCTTATTACTAAAAACTCTATTGAAGAGAAAATATATGAATTACAACAAAGAAAAGCAAAGCTTGTGGACAATATGTTATCTACAAACGAAACATTCATTAGTAGATTGTCTAAGGACGAAATTATGGACTTATTTAAATAATAATAAATACAGTTTGAGGTTTCTCAAGCTGTATTTTATTTTGAACCAGTATCCATATTAAATGAGTCAAATAATATATCTAAGTGCTTACTTGTATTTGTTATATGTTTATGCTATAAATAGTATGAAAGTGTAGAAGAGACTAGATTTGTGTAACTTGAATATAATAAAAATAGAGGGGAGATTTATATCTTATGGATAAATCTGTTCAATTTAATGAGTATAGAAATAAATTTAATGAGTTTTATTATAATAGCTTTTCTTTAACAGAAGATAGTGAAGCTATTTATTTAGAGTACAATTTTGAAATTCCTGGACTCTCAAATTTTACTCCGAAACTTAGAATTATGAAAAAGAATATGAGTTTTAAATCAATAAATACAGCTGAAGCAAAAAACATGGCCTTTAATATTGGTATGATTGAACTTATCAGCTACTGGAAGTGTGCATGTCCACCAAAGATTATTGTTAAATGTGGATATGTTGATGAAGAGCAAATTAAGTTCTGGAAGAAAATTTATTTCCATGGTTTAGGAGAGCTATTCTTTACAAATAATATTAAGACCACAATGGAAGAATTTGTAACAATTGAAAATGCTCTTGATAAAAATGAATTTGAATATGAAGAAATATCTGATGAATCAAATGGATATATTGTTCCAATTGGTGGTGGAAAAGATTCTTGTGTTACATTAGAAACTTTAAAAATAAATAAAGAATCTGATTATTCATTAATAATAAATCCAAAGCCTGTTACATTAAAATGTGCGGAGTTAGCGGGACTTGATTCAAATCATATAATTGAAATATATAGAACAATTGATAAGAGATTAATTGATTTAAATGCTGAAGGTTTTATAAATGGTCATACACCATTTTCAGCAATGCTTGCATTTGTATCATATTTTACAGCATATCTTTTATCTAAAAAATATATTGCATTATCTAACGAAAATAGTGCAAACGAATCAAATGTTGTAGGAGAAAAAATAAATCATCAATATTCAAAGAGCTTTGAATTTGAAGCAGATTTTGGAAAATATGCTTCAAAATATTTAAAAGCTCCAGTAAAATATTTCAGCTTCTTAAGACCACTTAATGAATTACAAATTGCTAAGATATTCTCAAAGCATGAAAAATACCATCCAGTATTTAAGAGCTGTAATGTTGGAAGTAAAGGTGCAGAATGGAAATGGTGCTGTGATTGTGCTAAATGTTTATTTGCTTATACAATATTAAGTCCATTTTTATATAAAGAAAAATTAGTTAATATATTTGGAGAAGATTTATTTGAAAAAGAATCATTACTTAAAACATTTATAGAGCTAACAGGAAATGGAGAAGTAAAACCATTTGATTGTGTTGGAACATTTGAAGAAGTTAATTTTGCAGCTACAAAAACAATTATGAATTTAGAAGAGCAAAGTAAAGATCTTCCATTATTATTAAAGTATTATAAAGATAATTTTGGATTAGCAGATACTACCGAAGATATTACTAAAAGATATAATGATGAAAACAATTTAACAGATGAACAAAATGATATGTTAAGGAAAGAGGTTTTTTAGTTGGTAAAAGAATTAATAAACTATTTTAGAGATAAGAAAATAATAATACTTGGATTTGGTAGAGAGGGTATTTCTACTTATAAATTAATAAGAGAATATTTACCAGAGCAAAAATTATATATTGCAGATGGAAAAGAAGATTTATTAGAAGCAAATGATTTTCTAAAAAGTGATAAAAATGTGGATATCATATGCGGAAAAGATTATTTACAAGGATTAGAAAATTATGACATTATAATGAAATCACCAGGGATTTCTTTTGTTGGATTAGATATCTCTAATTTCAAAAATAAAATTAAATCACAAATTGAATTATTACTTGAATTTTTTGATGTAACAACAATTGGTGTAACTGGAACAAAGGGAAAAAGTACAACAAGCTCTCTTATCTATAAAGTATTAAAAGAGCAAAATGTTAATTCAATGTTTATGGGGAATATTGGAATTCCAGCTTTTGATATGGTAGATGATATTAAAGAAGGGATGACACTTGTACTTGAACTTTCATCTCATCAACTTGAGTATGTACAAAAGTCACCAAATATTTCTATCTTATTAAATATATTTGAAGAGCATTTAGATCATTATGATTCATATCAAGGATATATTGATGCTAAATGTAATATATATAAATATCAAAATGATAATGATTTCTTCTTATATAATATAGATAATGAAATGCTTCAAAAAAATGTAAATGAGCCCACAGCTAATGTAATTAAAGTTAGCTTAGCTAATAATGATGGTGCAAGCATTTATTTTGAAGACGGATTTGTATATTACAATGGAAAGAAAATATATGATAACAATACACCAAGAAATTTAATTGGTGATTACAATTTAAATAATATAATGTTTGTACTTGGAGTATCTGAATTATTAGATCTTAATATTGAAAAAACAATAGAAAGTATTAGTTCATTTACAACTCTTCCACATAGACTTGAGTTTGTTGGAAAGTTTGATGGGGTATCTTATTATGATAATTGTATTGGTACCACACCAGAAGCAACAATTGAGGTTATCAAAGCTCTTGGAAATGTTGATTCATTAATAATTGGTGGAATGGATAGAGGACTTGATTATACAGACTTTATTAAATACTTAGATGAAAGTAATATTGGTACAATTATTTGTATGCCAAAGACTGGACATGATATTGCAGCGAAACTAACTAAAGCTAATGCAATATGTGTTGAGACTTTAGAAGAAGCGGTTGAGACTGCAAAGAAGGTTACTAAAAAAGAGATGAGCTGCTTAATATCTCCAGCAGCAGCTAGTTATGGATTCTTCAAAAACTTTGAAGAAAAAGGAGATAGATTTCAAGCTTTAGTTAAAGGTGAAGAATAATTTATATGCTACAGATTTTAATCTGTAGCATATTTTGAAAGGAAATAAAATGAAGGATTATATTACAGTTATTGGTGCAGGCCTTGCTGGATGCGAAGCGGCATATCAAATTGCAAAAGAAGGAATAAAAGTTAGACTATATGAAATGAAACCAAAGAAATATACTCCAGCTCATAGTAGTGAAAATATGGCTGAGATAGTATGCAGTAATTCATTTAAATCAAACTTACACACAAACGCATGTGGTCTATTAAAAGAGGAACTTCGAATTTTAGATTCTCTTCTTATTAAGATAGCAGATGAATCTGCAGTTCCAGCTGGACAAGCTTTAGCTGTTGATAGAGAGATATTCTCTAAAAGAGTTACAGATGAAATAAAAAATAATTCTAATATTGAAATTATAAATGAAGAAATTGGAGATAGTACACATTTAAAAGAATTGATTGATGATGGAATAGTAATTGTTGCAACTGGTCCACTTACTTCAGATTTATTATCAAAAGAAATAATGGATTTAATTGGAGACAATGATTTACACTTTTATGATGCAGCAGCTCCAATTGTAACTAAAGAATCTATTGATATGAATATTGCTTTTTGGGGAGATAGATATGACCAAGAAAGAGCAAAAGATGAAGACATTGATTCATGGAAAGAGCGTATAAAAGATATAGATAATTCTGACTATATAAATCTTCCAATGAACAAAGAGGAATATGAAAATTTCTGGAATGAACTTGTTAATGCTGAAGTAGTGGAACTTCATGAGTTCGAAAAAAGGGAAATATTTGAAGGATGTATGCCGGTTGAAGTAATGGCCAAAAGAGGAATTGATACGTTAAGATATGGTCCACTTAAACCAGTTGGATTTACGGATCCAAGAACAGGATTTAGACCATATGCTTTAGTGCAATTAAGACAAGATAATACTGAAGGAAGTATTTATAATTTAGTTGGTTTCCAAACAAATTTAAAATTTGGAGAGCAAAAAAGAGTTTTCTCAATGATACCTGGACTTGAAAATGCAGAGTTCGAAAAGTATGGTGTTATGCATAGAAATACATATATTAATTCAACTAAATTGCTAGATGCGACATACAATTATAAAGATAATAATAATTTATTTTTTGCAGGACAATTAACTGGAGTTGAGGGATATGTCGAATCAATTTCTTCAGGGCTAGTTGCTGGAATAAATGCTGTTAAAAAATATAAAAATGAAAGCAAAATAGAATTTAATGAGCGTACTATGATAGGTGCACTAGCAAAATACATTTCAACAGAGAACGAAAAGTTTCAGCCAATGAATGCTAATTTTGGTATAGTTCCAGAGCTTAATGAAAAAATTAGAGATAAAAAATTAAGATATGAGAAGTTAGCAGATAGAGCAATAAATTTAATAAAATTATAAAGTTTATATATTTAGTATAGACAAAAAAATATTTTAATAATATAATTAAAAAAACTGGAGGAATAGGGTATGGCTGAATTAAAATTTGAAATCATTAAAAATTTAGGAGTTTTATCAGAATCAGACAAAGGCTGGAAGAAAGAATTAAACCTAGTCAAATGGAATGATTACGCACCTAAGTATGATTTAAGAGACTGGAATGAAGATCATACTAGAATGGGAAAAGGTATCACTTTAACTGAAGAAGAAGTTAAGAAGTTAAAGGATGCAATCGACAACGTGTAATCAATAATAGAGGTATGGGTTTATATTATGGAAAAGAATTTTGACGACATATTTGAATCAATCAAGTTATTACATAAAAAGTATAATTCTGAAGATTATCTAAACAATTTAGATAATTTTAATAAAAGCTCTAAGGATTTGGAAGAAATATTGGAAAAATATAATACTGATGAAGAAAAGGGTCATAAAAAAAGAAAACGTAGATCAAATACAAAAAGTGAATAATTGACCTTTATATAAAGCGCGTTTTAAAAGAAGCTGTAAAGCTTCTTTTTTTGTGCAAAAAAATGAAAAGCACTTGGAGGTGCTTTTCTTGAAAATAAAAGGGGATGTTGTTAGTAACTGGAGTAATTAATTTGTTACTAACTTAAGTATAATATACCAATCAATTTTGTCCATATTGTGAATTTAAAGTGATTAGTTAAAAAAATGTAATAAATTTATAAAGTACTATGAAAGAACATATAAAAAATAATCTCATAAAATAATACTAACTAATAGTAAAGGAGATGAAAATATGAATTCATATATTATTGAAGGAGGTAAGAGATTAAACGGAACAGTTGAAATAAGCGGCTCTAAAAATAGTTCGTTACCGATACTTGCTGCAACAGTTTTAGGAGACGGAATAGCAAAATTATATAATGTACCAAATATAAGTGATATAGATAATACAATTGAAATAATCAAAAGATTAGGTGGAAAAGTTAAAAAATATAATGGCAAGATAGAAGTAAATAGTAAAAATATTAATCAAACGGAAATTCCAGCGGAATTAATGTCAAAAATGAGATCATCTGTTATTTTGGCAGGAGCACTTTTGGGGAAATTTAAAAAAGTAAAGTTTTCTTATCCTGGAGGTTAAGATATATGTTGACAAGTATTGAGTATGATGATAATATTACGGATGCGAGATAGAGAGATACCTGTTAACATCCCGAACACAGTAGTCAAGCTCTATTTTGTATATATTTTTGTGATAACAACATAAGTAGTACAAAATTTGAGTAAGGGAGGAATAAAGGTGAGTAAAAGAAAAGTTATGACCACGTACGTCTGCCCGGACGTTGATGGGATCGGAGCAATGTATGCATACGCTGAACTATTAAGAAAAAATGGGGAAGATGCAGGATACTATTATGAGGGCAAGTTAAAAAAAGAGGCTGAAATTATTCTAAATCTTTTCAATATTAAACTTAGTCCGTTTGATTTAGTAGAAGAAGATGATGATATAATAATGATTGACAACAACGAATTAAATTTCTTACCCAAATGCATAAAAAAAGAAAAGATTGTTGAAATTATAGATCATCATGTAAGATGTAATTGGATTGACGAGTTTCCAAACATTAAATGTCAAATTGAGTTTATCGGAGCAGCAGCTACATTGGTTGCAGAACGATATAAAAGTACGGGAAAAATCCCATCAAGAGAGGCTGCTATTTTAATGTATTATGGTATTATTTCCAATACAATGAATTTGAAGATTAAGATGACAACAAATAGAGATATAGAAATGGCTGAATGGCTAAAGAGCCTTGTACCAGAAATAAATGATAATATTACTAGAGCAATATTTATAAAAAAATCTGAAATCGGCGACAATCTAGAAGAGGAAATGGAGATTGGATTTAAGAACAGATTCGTAACAATTAAGTGGTCAATTGGACAATTAGAGGTTGCAAATGCTGACGAGTTTATTGAAAAGTACTATAAAGATATTCAAGAAATAATGGACCGAGTTAGTAAAGAGAACGATATAGATTATATTTCTACTAATGTAATGGATGTACTTAATGGATATAATGTTTTAATAGCAGGAAATGAAAGAACAAAAGAAATGATTGAAGAAAATTTTGATGATTTAAGGTTTGAAAACATGAAAGCTAAATCAGAGAAATTTTATAGTAGAAAAGAAATTGTTAGAGTAATTGCTGAAAAATATAAATCAGACAAATAAACATTATTCATATAATATTGCAAGAAGAATACCTTCGTAGTGGAGGTATTCTTTTTATGATAAATGAAGAAAAAAGAGTTATTGTCTATTGTAGAGAGAGCAGAGATAACTATAAAGAAAACTATGAAAGAATTGAAACCCAAAGGGATATTCTTCTTAATTTTTGCAAATCAAAAAAGCTTAATAATATTATTAAAATTGTAATGGATGACGATAAGAGCGGAACAGATTTCGAAAGATTTAATGAAATAAAGAACATGGCAAAGAAAAAAGAGTTTGACATTATTGTATTTAAAAACTCATCTAGAATAGGAAGAAATCAGATAGAAAGTTTAAAACTAGTTAGCTATTTAGAAAGCCATGATATAGAAATACTATTTGAAGATGAAAAATATGATGAAGAATTATTTGGGCTATATGCCTGGTTTAATGAAAGAAGGGCAAGAGATGATAGCAAAAATATTAGAAGAAATTTAAGACATAAAATGGAAGAGGGAAAACTCATAGTAAAACCAATATATGGATATGAAAAAGTGGACAAAAAGTTAATTGTGAATAATAAAACTGCTAAAATTGTTAGAAAGATCTTTTCATTATATATATCTGGAAATGGCTATTCAGAAATAGCAAAATATCTTAATAAAAAAGAAGTTCCAACCCCGTCAGAATCTAGAGGTTATTCAAATTGTAAAGTTACACACAAATGGAACAGGCAACATATAGAAAGAATATTAAAAGATGTAAGATATACGGGGACTTACGTAGGTGGAAGGACGGAAAAGATAAATTTTAAATCAAAAAAAATAAGAATTAAGAATAAAGATGATTGGTTTATGCTTGAAAATAATCATGAGGCAATCGTATCCAAAACTATATTTGATAAGGCAAATAAATGAAAAAAAATAAAAATTTTTTATATATACAAAACTCTAAAAATACTTGTCTTAATGCTTGTAAATGATGTATAATAGCAACGAACAATAAGCTTTATAGCATTTTTTTTATCACAATCAGGAGGTTGTGATATTGGTACAAGGCCGATAAATCTACATATAAGTGCATTTAAAAAGCTTGGGGTTGATATTAAAGAAGAAAATGGATTTGTTATTTGTAACGCGGAAAAAATTGTTGGTACAAATATTAATCTTGATTTTCCAAGTGTTGGGGCAACAGAAAATATTATTTTAGCTTCATGTATGGCTGAAGGAACAACAACAATAAATAATGCTGCCATGGAACCAGAAATAATAGATTTAGTTTCATTTCTAAAGAAAATGGGCGCCAAGATAATTGGAGAAGGAACCAGTAGAATTACTATTATTGGAGTATCTAAACTAAAAGCTACGAATCATAATGTTATGCCAGATAGGATTGAGACAGGAACGTTTCTTTGTGCTGCAGCGGCAACTGGTGGAGAAATTATTGTAAAGAACACTGAACCTAAATATGTAGAAGCGGTATTAAATAAATTAGAAGAATGTGGATGCTACATTGAATGTAAAAGAAATTCTATAATTCTGGGTGCACCCAAAAAGTTGAAATCAGTGGAAATAAAAACAACAACGTATCCAGGATTTCCAACAGATATGCAGCAAATATTTGCGGCGATGTTATTAAAAGCAAACGGAACATCTGTAATAATCGAAAATATTTTTGAAAATAGGTATAAGTACATATCAGAGCTTAGAAAGATGTCAACAAAAATATTACAGGATGGAAGAGTAACTATTATTACAGGAAAAAGAAAAATACAATCAGCAGAATTAGCTTGCACAGATTTAAGAGGTGGGGCAGCAATTGTGATTGCATCATTAATAGCAAAAGGAGAATCAAGAATCTCAAATATAAATTATTTACTAAGAGGTTATGAGAGATTTGACTATAAATTAATAAACCTAGGAGCAAAAATACGAGTCAAATAAAATATACATAGGAGGAAATGTTATGTCGAAAAATACCAAGAAGAGGACAGTTATCTATTCAAATGTTAAGGCTAATAAGAAAAAAGCAGAGCAAAGAAATAATGCCAGCGACGATCATATTAATTTGAATGATGAAGTTATTATTGGTTTTAACAGTAAAAAAGATAGCCAAAATACAGGGTCAAGTGTAAGTGTAAAAAAGCCAGAAAATAAAAAACAAACCTCTATAAATAAGGCAAAAGTTAAATCAAAAAAATCAGTGATAAAAAAAGAAAATGTTAGACAGACAAGAGAGCCTATAAAAAAGACACAAAACAAACAAAAAATAAATAAAGAAGTTCCTAGACAACCAAAAACAAAAGCTGTTCCAGTGAAAATACCAATTGTTTTCAAAATTGGTACAGTAGCTGTTATAATTGGAATTGCGATTTTTGCATTCTTAAAATCTCCATTTTTCAATATTGAGGAAATAAATGTAAAAATAGATCATAATACAATTTTAACTGAAACTGAGATAAAAGAGCTTTCTAATATTGTTGTTGGGCAAAATATGTTTTCAATTAGCAAAAAAGGATCAATTGAGAATATTGAGACAAATTCATATGTTGAAAGTGTAAAGATTAAGAGAAAGGTTCCAAACAAAATTGAAATTGAGGTTATTGAAAGAACAATAGCTTTCCAGATACAACTTGATGGAGCATATGCATATGTAGACAACTATGGAGTTGTTATTGACCAAAAAAATGAGAAAAAGGATTGCGTAATTATTACAGGTCATAAGACAGAGAATATTGTGATAGGCAATAAATTAAATGATGAAGATATTCAAGGATTATCTGATGTAATGGCTATCATTCAAGAAGCTAAAAACAATGAGATATTCGATGATATAACTAGAATTGATATTTCAAATCATGACGATTACTTAGTATATTTTGACGACCTAGGAAAATTAGCACACATAGGAGACATATCTTCTATAAATGATAAAATGACAAGGGTTGCAAAAATTCTAAAGGTAGAGAGCGAAGTTGAAGGTGAAATATTTGTAAATGTAGATTTTAATAATGGAAAATATCCATATTTTAGAGAAAAAGTATAAGGAGTATATATGAAAATACAAAGTAAATATGTGATTTTGTGTTTGACTTTTTTCTTACTTTCTTTTGCAATTACTGTACAATTAAGAGTTACAAGTACAGCTGAATCAGAAGTAACTCAAGAAAAAATTATAACAGAATTAAAGGATAAGATATTTGAATTAAATGATGATAACGAAAAATTGGGAAAGAAATATGAACAATCACAACAAAAACTTGAAGAGGTAAGAACAAAAGCAGCTGAAAATGATACAGCAAATACAGAAAAAAGTAATTTAATAAAAAAATACACATTAATTCAAGGTAATACAGATGTTAAAGGACCTGGAATTATGATAAGATATTATCCAAATGAAAAACGAAGCAATGGGGATGAAGTTGGGCTATCAGATATAACAAAAGACTTAGTTGATATTGTAAATGAACTAAGAAATGCTGGTGCAGAAGCAATTGCTGTTAATGATATTAGAGTCACATCAACATCTTCAATAGAGATGGAAAAGAATAATATTATGATTGATGGAAGACGTATTGCAAGACCATATGTAGTCAAAGCAATAGGTAATTCTGAGACAATGAATAGTAGTTTAGTAAGACCTGGTGGAACTATTGAACTTATTAAAAATGACAGAGCAAAGATTGAACTTGTAATAACTAAGGAAGTTAAGATAGAAAGAGCGGAAAATATTGAATAGAAGAGGTGAAAAAATGCAAAAAAAGAAAATTGCAATTTCATTAGGGTTATTAACAATGTTGTTCACGGCTGGTATGATAATTCAGTTTAAAACTATCAGGGCAGCCAATTTAGATGGAACAATTCAGTTAACAGATCGAAATTTAAAAAAGTATGTACTTCAGTGGAATGAAAAGTGTCAAGAATCAACTCGAAAGCTAAAAGATACAGATAAGCAACTAGAAGATTTGAAGAAAAAAGTGGCAGAGCTACATACGGATGAAGCTTTACAAGAAAAATTAGATAAATACGAAACATTTCTTGGTATGACCGATGTAAAGGGTCAGGGGATAATTGTTACTGTATCAGATAATGATGGTTATAACAGACAAAATAATTCTTTTGCGAGTATAAATGCGTCTAATTATTTGGTACATGATGGCAATTTAGTTGCTATTGTAAATGAACTAAAAGCTGCAGGAGCAGAAGCAATATCAATTAACGATAAAAGAATTACTGATTCAACAGCAATTACTTGTGCTGGAAATGTTATACAAGTAAACGGAGAAAAAGTTGGAAGCCCATTTGTTATAAAAGCTATAGGACAAAAGGATTTGCTATATGGTGAAATAAACAAAAATGGTGGTACGGTTTCAAAACTTAAAAAATATGGTGTAATTACAGAAATAAAAAAGAGTGATAATATTGAAATTTCAAAAAATTTATAGTATCTTATCTAAAGTACAATAACCCTATAAATTTTGCGAAAGAAATGAGGTTATAATGAATAAGGAGAAAGTGAAAATCTCAATTGTTTTGGGAATAGTTTCTATATTTCTTGTAAGTCTAATGGGCGTGCAAATTAAGACAATTAAAAAGACTGATATAACTGCACTTGAGACAATGCAAGAAGATGAATTAAGGAATGAAATATTAAACTTAAAAGAGAAGAATGATGAGCTTAAAGCTAAGATTTCTGACAATGAAGAAAAGATAAAAGAATATAATGAAACATTAAATAATAGTCAAAAGGCAGAAGAGCTTTTAAATAACGAATTAAAAGAATATGAAGAAAAAATAGGTTTGACTGATGTAAGTGGTTCAGGTGTAATAATCACGTTGACAGATACTTCAGATCAATCATATAGTTATAGTAATTTAGTAGATTATATTAATGAACTTAGATATGCTGGTGCAACAGCAATTTCTATAAATGATTATAGAGTTATCTCAACAACTGAAATTGTCGAGATATCAAAAAAATATATTCTATTAAATACTGACCAAAGAGTATCTTCTCCATATGTTATAAAGGCAATTGGAGATAAAGATAAAATACTTGAAGTTTTCAATCTAAAAGATGAAGGATATATTGATTTATACAGAGATGCAGGATACACTGTATCAATTGAAGGTAGAGACGATATAACAATAAAAAAATATGACAAAGAGATAAAATTTGAATATATAGAAAAAGGAGAGGATTAATTTGGTATATATAGCAATTATTTTAGGATGTATAATAGGTGCTTTTATAGGAAACTTTGCACCAATGATTTCATACACATATTCAGAGTATTTAGCTATTGCAATTGTTGCAGCACTAGATACAATATTTGGTGGAATTGTTGCATCAATTAATAAGAATTTTAACATGGGAGTTTTTCTTTCTGGATTCTTAGGTAATGCAATTTTATCAATTTTGCTAGCATATCTTGGATCAAGATTAAATGTAGATATATATTTAGCTGCAATTTTTGTTTTCGTAGGAAGGATTTTTTATAATTTAGGCGTAATACGTAGATATTACCTTGAAAAATGTACAAATTTTTTCAAAGAAAGAAAGACAAAAAACAACAAAAAAACACAAAAAAATACGGAAAAATAACTCTTAAGACATTATTACTAAAATATTACAACAATGTTACAAAAATATAACAATTTGTATTGACATTTTGAAAAAAATATAATATTCTTGTGCTTGTATAATGCATATAAATAAGAGTTGTAAATGGAGGAGTTAACCTTGGCTGTTGGAGATGTAATTGTTGGTATGGATATCGGCACTTCAAAAGTAAGTCTTGTAATCGGCGAAGTGAACAATTTTGGACAGATTGAGACAATTTGTAGTGTAAGTAACATATGCAACGGAATTAAAAAGGGAAAAATAATAAACGAAGAAGAAGTAATCAAAACTGTAATAAAAACATTAGAGGATGCTGAATCTGAATCTAATTTAAAGATTAATTCTGCTTATATAACTATTTACGGAAAAGATGTAACAATAGTACAAAATAGTATTACTAAGGAAGTTAAAGATAGATATTCTGGAATATCTGCAAAAGATGTTTCTTCTGCTATAATGCAAGCAAAAGACATTGATGTTCCTGAAGGTAAGACAATTATAGATATTGTTGCTGAGAAGTTTATTTTGGATGATGGAAAAGAAACTGCTGATCCAATAGGAAGTTTTTGTTCATCATTCACATTAAAGGCTCAGATAGTTTTAGCAAACAAAGAGTTTATTAGACAAATACATAATATATTTAGAAAATCTGATTTAGAGATTGATGGTATTGTGCCAATAACACTTGCTGAGAAAAATGTAGTACTTGATACTAATGAAATGAATGATAGTGTTATGATTCTAGATATTGGAGCTGGAAATACAGAGATTGGTATTTTCGAGGGATCAGAATTCATATATACAAATACAATACCACTTGGTGGAGACAACATTACAAATGATATCGCATTAGTTTTAAATATTAGCCAAGATGAAGCAGACAAGCTTAAACGTCAATATGGGCTTGCAATGAAATCATACATAGATAATGACAATGATATAACTCTTACAACATGCAAAGATGAGAACGGAAATAATAAAGTAATAAAGAGCTCTGAATTGATTGAGATAATCGAGGCAAGAGTCGAAGAAATATTCAAATTAATTAATGATGACATAACTATGCAAGGTATAAAGCAAAGAATAAACAACGTAGTACTAACAGGACAAGGAATTGTTAATATTAGCAAGAGCGACGTAGCAGGTAAGGTAATATTAAATATTCCAGTTAAAATTTCAACAGGTAGAATGGTTAGTACAATAAGACCAGGATACAGAACGGCATATGCACTTGTTAGATATGTAGCATCAAGACAATACGCTAAAAATGTTTCAAGTAGTATAGATACAAACGATAAAGACAAGGGAGTTGTCAAAGTAATATTAGAGAAAATTAAGGATTTTTTCTACTCATAAAAAAAACGAGCGTAAGCTCAAAAAAGGATGTTTTTAATTTTAATTTATAAATAGGGAGGAAGACAATATGATAATGGATAGCGCAGAGGAAAGTGGAATTATGATAGACGGAACAGCCACAATCAAAGTTATTGGTGTAGGTGGAGGCGGAACAAACGCTGTAAACAGAATGGTTGATTCAGGAATCAGAGGAGTAGAATTCGTAGCAGTTAATACAGATAGACAAGCTTTAATATTATCTAAAGCAGCATCAAAAATACAAATTGGTGAAAAAATTACTAGAGGATTAGGTGCAGGAGCAAACCCTGACATCGGAGCACAAGCAGCTGAGGAAAGCAAATCAGAGATTACAGAAGCTTTAAGAGGAGCAGATATGGTATTTGTTACAGCCGGAATGGGTGGTGGAACAGGTACAGGTGCAGCTCCAATCGTTGCAGCATGTGCAAAAGAAATGGGAATTTTAACAATAGGTGTTGTTACAAAACCATTTACATTTGAAGGAAAGAAAAGATTATCTCAAGCTGAAAGAGGAATCGAAAGCTTAAAAGGTAAGGTTGACACATTAGTTGTTATACCAAATGATAAGTTATTACAAATTATTGATAGAAAAACTTCAATTGTTGAAGCATTCAAGATGGCAGATGACGTATTAAGACAAGGTGTACAAGGTATATCAGACTTAATCGCTGTACCAGGACTTGTAAACTTAGACTTTGCAGATGTTAAAACAATAATGCTAAATACAGGTATCGCTCATATGGGTATTGGTAGAGCATCTGGAGAATCAAGAGCAGAAGATGCAGCTAAACAAGCTATATCTAACCCATTACTTGAAAGCTCAATCGAAGGAGCAAAAGGTGTTATCATTAACATCACTGGTGGTGCTAACTTAGGATTACATGAAGTTAACACAGCTGCTGAAATAGTACAACGTAGCGCAGATCCAGAAGCTAATATCATCTTCGGTGCTGTTATTGATGAAAGCATTGACGAAGATATTATTATCACAGTTATTGCAACAGGATTTGAATTAGATAACAAACCTACTTTTGGAGGAACAACTGTTGGAACAGCAACAGCAGCAATGAACAATAGCATCCCACAAACAAAACCATGGGAGCAAAAAGCAGCTTCAGTTCCAGCTAAACCAGAAGCAGTTAATCCAAATGACTTAGACATACCATCATTCTTAAGAAAGAAAAATGGTAACAAGCAATAATATATTGTCAAAAATGAATATATAATTAATGTTTATAAAAGAAATAATCTATGTATGTAGATTATTTCTTTTTTTCGTATCCAAGAAGTGACAGCATTTTCAAAAGAATAGTTGTAGAATTTTCTAAAATAATTTTTAGGAGGTATTATGACTGCTTACATTGATTTAATTATTTTGGAGAATTTCTTTATGAATGCAATTATTCTTTACACAACTGGAACATTATTAAATAAGAAGATTAATAAAAAGAAATTATTTATATCTAGTTTAATTGGAACAATATATGTATTCACACTTTGCTTTAGATTATCAAATATGGTTCTAAATATATCCAAGTTTATTATGGGATTACTACTAGTAAAGATTTGCTTTGGAAGTAGAAGCTACAAAGCCATTGTGAAAGAGACAGCTGTTTACTTTTTTTCTTCCTTTATATATGCAGGATGTGCTCTTGGATTTTTGCATATTGTAAAACCAAAGGTTGTATATATTGTTAATGGAATAATTATTGGTGGTGAATATATTTTTGAAATAGTAGGATTATCTGCAATTGTCAGTTTTGTTCTGATAAAAGCATCAATGAAACTAATAAAATTAAAGAGCTATTTAAATAAGAAGAATATGATTGCAGATATGGAGATATTTAATAATAAAAAAAGCATCAAAATAAGAGCTCTGGTTGATTCAGGAAATCTACTAACAGATCCAGTATCGCATGACCCGGTTATTATTGTATACAAAGAAAAGGTTAGGGCACTTTTTGACAACAGAATACTCGAAAGAATTGATTCGCTGATTGGAGGTGAGTATATAAATGAAGAAAATGAATACTTTGGACTTAGAGCAATTCCATATACTTCAGTAGGAAAGAATGATGGAATTATAATCACATGTAGAGTTGATAAGATAAAGCTTGAATATCAAGATGAAGTAAATGAAATAAAAAATGTACTTATTGGTTTTTATAATGAGGCTCTTAGTAAAAATGATAAATATTCTGCTTTGATAGGATTACAATTATTGGAAGGGAGAAAAGAAAGTAATGAACATTTTTCGAATGATAAGAGCAAAGGTAAATATAGTGTATGCTAAATACATTAACAATAATAAAATAGAAGAGATGCCAATATACTATATTGCAGGAAGTCAAACATTGCCACCGCCATTAGAAGGTGAGGAAGAGGAAGAAGCTCTTAAGTTATTATCTGCTGGTGATAAAGAAATAAAAAAGAAGCTGGTTGAAAGAAACTTAAGACTTGTGGTTTATATTGCAAAGAAGTTTGAGAATACAGGAGTTGGAATTGAAGATTTAATATCAATCGGAACGATTGGACTTATGAAAGCAATAAATACATTTAATATAGATAAGAATATAAAGCTTGCAACGTATGCATCTAGATGTATTGAAAATGAAATACTAATGTTTCTTAGAAAGAGCAATAAAGTAAAAGGAGAAATATCAATCGATGAACCATTAAATCAAGATGGTGATGGAAATGAATTACTATTATCAGATATTTTAGGAACGGACGAAGATATTACATCAAGACACATAGAAGACGAAGTGGATAAAAAGTTATTAAAAGAATCAATAGTAAAGTTAACACCAAGGGAAAAATATATAATGGAACTTAGATTCGGATTTAATGATAGAGAAGAGAAGACACAAAAAGAGGTAGCTGATATGCTTGGAATATCTCAAAGTTATATTTCTAGATTAGAAAAGAAAATCATTTCAAAAATGAGAAGAGATATCAGAAGTAAAACAGGATAATAATATGAGTATAAAACCTCATGTTTTGGAAATAATTATTTTACAGGTTATTTTCAAAGGAGGTTTTTTTATTTGAATAGAAAGGTTGAAATTTGTGGAGTAAATACAAGTAAGTTACCGGTACTATCAAATGAAGAAAAGAATACATTATTAAAGAAGATAAAGGAAGGGGATACAGAAGCACGAGAAGAATTTATAAAAGGAAATTTAAGATTGGTTTTAAGTGTAGTACAAAGATTTACAAACAGAGGAGAAAATCCGGATGATTTATTTCAAATTGGATGTATTGGACTAATTAAATCAATTGATAATTTCGATTTAAATCAAAATGTACAGTTTAGTACTTATGCAGTACCAATGATAATAGGAGAGCTAAGAAGATATCTTAGAGATAATAATTCTATAAGGGTAAGTAGATCAATAAAGGATTTAGCATATAAAGTTCTTACTATAAAAGAAAAGTATTTAAAAGAGCATCAAAAAGAAATTGAACTTAAAGAGATTGCAAAGCTTCTTAATATAGAAGTAGATGATGTGGTTATGTGTTTAGATGCAATACAAACTCCAATGTCATTACAAGAGCCAATTTATGGAGATGGAACAGAAAGTATATATCTTATGGATCAGGTAAAAGATAAAAAAAACAATGAAGAATGTTGGACAGAGAATATAACGATGTGTGAAGCTCTTAAAAAACTAAATGATAAAGAAAAGAATATAATGCATAAAAGATTCTTTGAAGGAAGGACACAGATGGAAGTTGCAGATGAAATTGGAATTTCTCAGGCACAAGTATCTCGTATAGAAAAGAATGCTATAGAGCATATAAAAAGAATGTATAAATAAGTAATCTTTAACCAAAATCTTCATATTATATAGTATGGAGGTTTTTTATGGTTAAAGAAGCGGGAATGGATTTTAAACATAAAGAAGTAATTAACATTACAGATGCAAAAAGACTTGGCTTTGTTCAAGACGTGTGTGCAGATCTTGAGTCGGGAAGAATTACTTCTATTATAGTACCAGGAAATAGAAGGATGATAAGTATGTTTAATAAGGAAGATGATATAGTAATTTCTTGGGATAAAATAAGGTGTATTGGTGAAGATATTATATTAGTAGAAATGTAATATGTAACTACTGTCAAAAAAAACTAAAAAAAGTCGAAAAATGTGTTGACTTTACTAGGGCTTTATGATAATATAATCCGGTACCAAGCAGAGGACAATGTTACATAATTAATTTTACAATTTCTAATCAATAAATTTCAACCAGTGGATAGAGTAAGGTTTAGCTATTGATTGTAGAAAAAAGTTTAAAAAAGTTAATGAAATATGTTGACAAGAGCCTAGGCAGATGGTATCATATTATAAGTATTCAGCAAGAGATAAAACATATTATTTAGGTATGTAAATTAGTAAAAATTCTACAGAGAAAATCTTATACTAATTTATATTTTTTTTGCACTAAAAACCGGTTCAAAAAAATAATAAAAAATATTTAAAAAATATGTTGACATCGAAACTGAAAAGTAGTAAAATACAAAATGTTCGCAGCGAAAAGTTGCGACAAAAAGTACATTGAAAAGTAAACAATAAACCTTTGAGAAACCAATCGAAGCGGTAGTTGAATTGTACTACCTTAAAACAAAAACAATTTTTATTTTAGAGCTTAAAACTCTGGTTAACTTAGATTTTATAATCGTAAGATTT
>JAFWHH010000006.1 GCA_017512025.1 Clostridia bacterium | reverse complement strand
CTACTTAGGTAAAATATTTCCATCTTTATCAAAGAAATAATCTTGTTCCTCACCGAAATGTTCTTTGTTATGGCACTCCAAGCAAATACTCTCTAAGTTTTCTATGTTATAGAACACATCATCATCCATGTAGTTCTCTTGCGTTATGTATTCCTTATGGTGAATGATATAAGCTGGATTATATATTCCTCTTGCCTCGCATCTTTCACAGAATGGATTAATACTTAGCTTGTACTTCCTTAAGTCCTTCCATCTTTTACAGTTATACTTCTTGAATACTTCTGGATTACTTCTTTGCATTTCTTTTCTTTGGCTCAGCTTTAACTGCTTTCTCTACTTTCTTTTCTTCTACCTTCTTAACAAACACTTTCTTAAATCCGTTCTTATCTGGATTAGATAGTATCTCATATCTTGCCTTATCTACTTCCCATTCATATCCTTCTACTGGAACGAATCCTAGTTCGTTATCTGGTATCTGCCCTTTTTGATATTCGTTAGTTGCTCTTACTTTCATCTTCTTCTCTCCCTTCATTACATTCTCTCATCTTCTTCCTCCAACATTCTCTAGCTACTCTACCTATTGAACATGTGTTATTCTTATAGTGTTTACATAAGACGCAATACTTTTTCTTAATCGAAATAGTTTCTCTTAATATTCTGCTGGCACTACCACATTTCCTCATAGCTTTCCTCCAATAAAAAAAGAGGCTCATCACCTCTTTTGCATATCCGTTACAGGAGATATGAACGATGGAGAATCATAATATTCTCTAATATCATAATAGCATAACTCTAGGTGTGATTTAACCTTTTTTGGTGTGATATGTTTCGAAATTCTCTATCGCATCTCCCTTAAGCTTAGTAGTATATTTTTCTTCGTATCCTATACGTTCAGCAGTTTCTTTTATCGTCAGTCCACCTATGTAGTAGTATCTAAGAATAGATACATACCTTTCATCTTCCATTAATGCCAGCTGCCTTTCAATTCCCATTATAAGTTCCTTCGATTCTTTTTCCTTCTCTCGAATCATCTTGTTATAGAAATCAATTAGTTCTTCCAGAGTATCTGATACCTTGTTAATTGCCTTAGGCATATCTGATAGAATCTGTGTAGTCTTAACTGCCTGGTTGAACTTTATCTCATATATCTCTCTGGAACTCTTTATTCCCATCTCTATATTTCTACACTTATAAAGATCCTCTCTTGTCATTAGAATCCTCCTCATTTAATTTCTTCCATATAATGTGCTATAACCCATTCTTTTGTATGGTAGTCTGTTGTTAAGTGTTCTGCCATTTTATCGATAGTTTTCTGATATAGTTCTATCTCTTTAGCTTGTCTATCTAGTAATGATTTACACTTATCTATAAAACGTTCTTGCCTGTATATCGTTATAATTGTTATTACTATAAATATTGTTATAAGTATTGCTAACATCTTTCTTCTCCTATTTCTTTATCTCTAGTCTTTTCTTGTCCTAGTACTTGATTAATCGTATCTAATGTATAACGTTCTTTTTCCCAGTACTGTGGTTCTGTATCAATATCTATCACACGTTCTAGGTCTTCTTTTTTCTTAATTGCTCTACCTCTAGTTTCTATTGCTTTTCTTACGGTGTCTATTTCATCACCGTATATTATGCAATAACTACCAGTAGTACATCTTTTTAGTACTTTCATTAATGTTTGTTTTTCTTTTAGTCTCATTCTTTTAGTTGCTTCTGTTTCTTCGGTATTACATTCCATATTATTTTTCCTCCAATTTATATATCTTATTTATATTTTGATATTTCGATAATATACGTATTCTATATCCTGTAGTTTCTATTTTATATTTTTTACTTATTTCCATTTGATTATACAAATCAGTTGAATTGAATTTGCCCTTAAATATTAAATCTGTTATTTGATATGTATTATTATTTTCATCTACTATTAAATATATCCCAGACTTATTATTGTTTTTTATAAATTTATCTTTCACTGTAATTTCTAGTTCTTGCGGATTTTGATAACCAATAACACACATGCTTATTGGTATTAATAATGCTAATATTAAAAGTATTGTATAAATAATTAATTCCATTTTTTTAGTCATTTATTTTTCCTCCTTATTGATATATTTTGTTAGTTCGTTGATTTTAATTCTGTTATTTCTAATCCAATTTAATAGCAACATTTCATTATGCGTGGGATTTTCTAAGTCTCCTACAATAGTATCTAGTTCTTCTATAATAGGTTTATCTAGTATTTTTATTTTGGTGGCAAAATCTATATCATAATCGGAATAAAACTCAAGTCCGCCCTCATAACGACGTTCGTATAAAGTATCTATGCTTTCCCAGTTTTCTACATACACAAATTTATTACCTAACATCTCAATTTCTTTAGGTGCTATTCCTTCTTTTACTCTTCTAAGTAATTCGATAATATCTATTTCTTCATTCATTCTTCTAAATCTCCTTCAAAATCATCTATTGTTAATAAATCTACATATTCGTCAAAATTATCTTCTAAATATTGTTTTAGCAATTCTTCGTCATCTTCAATTCCCATTTTCTTATAACTTTCAATTTCTTTATCACTTATTTCAATATCAAAATAAAAAGTATCCATTTCTACTCTTACATTTTTAAATTTTTTACTCATAATTTACCCCTTTTAACTTGGTATTAATATTGCTTTTCCTATTTTTTCTATTGCATTTTCAGTACTCATAACAAAAATATAAGCTGTTCCTTCTGGGCTAGGTAGTCCTACCATATATCTTGTTCCGTTTTCTTTGCAATCTTTTATTTCTGTTATTATTCCTAAACTTCCTGTCCATTTATGATTTTCATTAAATTGTACTACATCGTTTATTTCCATAATTTACTCCTTCCAGTTGTACTCAATTATCGTACAACTCAGTTGTCGACATTTTGTCGACAGTTAATTCTTAATTATCTTCTTCCTCTGCTTTCTTGTAAAACTTTTCTTTATGCGTATTTCCAAATATAACCACCAGCAGATAATCTTTTCCCTTTACAACAATTGCTTATTAATCCATCTGCTATATTTAATTTCTTTCTAGCTTCAACTTGACTTCCCCACTCTTTAATAAAATTTCCATCTAAATCGTATTGTTTAACCTTTTTAGCATTCCAATTTGTACTACCTGTATATTTTCCATTGTTAGAATACCCTTTTCTACCTAATTTCTTGTATGAATATTCTATATTATATTGAGCAGTACACCATTCAAGGTTGTTTACATTATTATTTAATTTATTTCCATCGATATGGTTTACTTGAGGATAATTTTTAGGATTAGGAATAAAAGCCATTGCTACAATTCTATGAACCGATATATTTTTTGATACACCTTTATAATATAAATTTACCATTGGATATCCATATCTATTTTTCCCAAGTTTTCTTATTCTATTAAATTTAATATTTCTTATTCTTCCAAAATTACTTACTTGATATAATCTTTCATAACCTTTTATATCTTTCCATATTTCTTCTTCATTCATATATTTACTCCTTATTCTTCTGCCATTTTTCTTAAAAATTTATTTTCTTCTTCTAATTCTTCTATTTTTTTATCTTTTTTATCTAACAAGCCTAAAGCCCCACTTAATGTATCAATATCTTCGTTAAAATCATTGTTAGATAAACCACATTCGTTTGCTCTCTTTGTGCTTGATAACATTTTTCTTAATTTATCTTTTATTTCTTCTTCAGTCACTCTAACCACCCCAATTCACGGCATTTTTCGTTTATTGCTTTTAGTTCTTGCATATTCAATATTGTTGTAATAGTTTGATAATAATAGTCGTCTTCTGTTCTAATATCAATTAATGCTTTATTTAAGTTGAATACTATTATCTTAAATTCTTTATTCAGTAACTCTTTTCTAAATAAAATATAGTTGTTATCCTCCTCTTTTTTGTAGTCTAGTTCTTTAAACATCTTATCTGCTTCGCTCATATTATCTATCTCCCATATATCTGCTAATATCTTCTTTGTTTCTTTTATCTCTGTTTTTGATTTCTTCTATAATCTTTTCCATTTCCTCTAGTATCTGTCTTTTTTCTTCGCCACTTAATATATCTACATCTTCGTGTACTCGTTGCATATAATAACGTATTCCTTTTATACTAGAGTTTCTAGCTAATTGCTCTATTTGTCTTTTATTTAACATATTTATTCTCCTATCTTATAGCAGTTTTGTTCATACATTTCGTGTGTTAGTATTGATGTTAATTTTATACTTCCATTTTCTAGTTGTTCCTTATAAATGCCTATTATGTATTTGTTCAAATTAAATATAGTTTTACAACCATCTAGTTTGTTTTGTATTTCTACAATATCGCCGTTCCTCTATTAAGTCTATGATGTCTTTTGAGTGTTTTATTATTTCTTCGCTATATGGGTCGCCAAAAATTGTTTCCCCTAGCCATAATTGTAATTTCCCTTTTTCATCTTTAAATACATTTCCTTGTTTATCAATATTTCTAATTTTATCTATATAACCACTTTCAGTCCTATAATATTCTCCAACTTCTTTTATATATCAACATTGTATTCAATTTTTATTGTGTTCGTTGGTACCTCAAGTATTGTTCCTGTTTTTATTCCTTGTTTTTCATCTTCTTTTCTTATGGCAAAAAACCACTTATGCAAATTTGGATGACCTTTGTAAAGTCTCTCTTCAACTATCCAAATCAAAGATGGTTTTACATCATCCTTTTCTCTGATATAAGCTTCATTAGTAGGAACACTTTCTAATATTTTCCCATATTCATTATCTTTGAAATAATAATAATTCATTTCGGTTTCAGTTTCTGCATGAATGCTTCCATACCCTATAATAAAGTTCCCTCTGTATTTTCCATCCAAATAAAATTCTTGTGATGTTTTGTTTTCCAGTCCACTAATTTCGTATTGCTTTTGCTCATAGATTGCAGTCACTTCATAATTTTGTGTTGCACATATAGCAATTGCATTCACCCCAAAAAGAATTGCTATATTAAAAACCACAAGACCGAAAATCCATTCTAGTTCATCATCGGTTCTAATTGCGACATATAAAGCCATCAGTGGTATAATTACCAATAAAATAATTACCAAATTCATTCTTCTAACATCTCCTTTACTTGTTTTTTTAAATCTATTTGCCTTTCGTATTCTTCTCTAGTTAGTCTAGTATGTTCGTACTTATCGCAATTTGTTACATCTGTATTAGCATATCTACAAGTGAATACATAGGCACATTTTGGACATAGTTTCATTTCTTTTTCTCCTTATCATAGAGTTTTTTCATATCTTTGCTTAATCTCACAAAAGCTTCGATTACTGGCACTACTTGTTTGGTATTTATTAAGTCTGGGTGCATTTTCCACGTCTTATATAGCCTTTTTGCTTGTTCTAGTGTCATTTGTAAAACATCTCCTTATATTTTTCATAATCTTTCTTTCGTTCCTTCTCCTCATAGTCTCCAAAGAAGGATACGATTAATATTAAAATCCATACTAAACCAATTATGATCCAGACCACTTATTTCTTATCTCCTCAAATAATATTGCTATAAAATACAGCCAAAATATTGCAATAACAAATATTACAAGTCCAAGTATTCCTATAGCTATTATCTGAAGTAGTGTTAGTATTATCTCTGACATTTTATCCTCCTATCTCTCCCATTTCTTTCCATTTGGTGAAGCATTAAATAATCTCACCTCTACAAGTTTTTGTTTTTCAACCATTCCCACATCAAACCTTGAAAAACATTCATTCCATTTTCCATTGGTGTATAATCCAAAGTTCTCGTATTCTTTTATTAGTTTCCATCCATTGTATTCTTCTGGCATTGTTCTTTTAACCTCCTTAATAACTCCCATTCTTTTCCTATTTCCAGGTTAATGGTTTTCTTCCCACTTTTCAGAACCTCTATGATTTCGTCTATGTCAATTACTCTCACCTTCCCTGTAAAGTAGAATATAAAGTATGCCTCAAATCCAGAGTTCTTACACTTTTTCATCTCGTTGCATTGTTTTATGTCTTTATCTACCATATGCCACTTAGTGCCTTTGACTTCTTTAGCATCAAATACTGCTTTATATTCTGGAAGTATCACTATATAATCAAATGGCTCACCTTCCAGATATGTTCCAGCTTGGGTTCGTTTAGGCTGCAATTTGTGTGCGAATCCACCTATGTGGTTTATACGGTCACACACCTTGTCGATATTTCTTTCTAAAAATTTTCCTTTTAATAACATAGTCTATTTAAAATCTGCGATGCCTGTAGCTTAGTTAAGTTCTCATATCTACACTTGGTTCTTTTGTATATATAATCTAATTGCTTAGGTGTCGCAGGTTTATGCCCCCATTTCTTTGCAATATTTACATCCCAGATAGCTCGTTCATCTGGATAGTTCTCGCATAGGTACTTATACATCATGTCTAGTGCTGTCTGCATATCAACTGTCTCTCCCACGAATCTGGTCTTACCTAGTTCATCTTGTGCTGGGATAATATACTTGAATGTTTTTGTTTGTATCTTCAAATCACCACTAGGTAGTTTGAAGTAATTTACACCAAATGTGTTATACTTCTGAGCCTTCGCCCATAAGTCCACGAACTCTACGTTCCTTATCCAACTTTCCACACAGTCAGACTTCTCTACAACTATATCTGGAAGGTCAAACAAGTCACCTTGAATCTCATCTTGCTTAGAACTTGGTACAGTATCTAAGTCTATTCCAAGTAGTGTAGGTGCTGTGCATAGGCTAGCTTTTCCAGTAACACCAACTAAGTCAATTAGAGTTAGTTTTTCTTTTCCAGGATAAAGTCTAAGTCCACGTCCTACCATTTGTGTATATAAGCTGTCACTCTGTGTAGGTCTAGCTATCATAACGGTTTCTACAAGTGGCATATCTGTGCCTTCTGTAAATATCATGCAATTAACTAGAACTGGTATCTCTCTATTTGTGAACCTCTCAATAAGTTCGCTCCTATTTTTAGTATCAGCTGTAACTGCGACAGCTCCATCTATCTTTTCAGCAATAGCTTGAGCATGCTTTACTGAGGTCGCAAATATTAATGTTTGACCTTTAGCATATTTGGTATATGCTTCCTTAATTGCGTTATTGACTGCCTCCTGGTTCATCGCCTCTTCTAGTTCGCCTACTGCGAAATCTCCCATTCGCCTTGCGACCTTCGATATGTCATATCCTACATTTACCCTTAAGCAGTAGATGTCAGTTAAGTACCCATTCTCTATTGCCCATCTCAAATCTCTCTGAAATATAATCTCTTGAAATATATGGTCTAATCTCTGCTTGTCGCCTCTATTTGGTGTGGCTGTGAATCCAAGTACCAAACGTGGTTCAAAGTAATCTAGTATTCTCATATAAGTAGTCGCTGCTGCATGATGTGCCTCATCTATAATTATCGTATCGAACTCATCTTTCTTGAATTTTTGTAGTCTATGTGCTAAACTTTGTACTGAGGCTATGACTACATCCTCATCGCCACAAGTGTTACTTGCCATTTCAATTCCAACTGGACAGTCATAGTATTTTATGGGTTGAGTTATAAGTTCTTCTCTGTGTGCTAGAACTAACACTCGCCCTTTTCTATTTATATGTGTGAATGTAGCTGTTTTTCCAAGCCCAGTAGCCATCTGAATTAAGTATCTACCATTTTCTTTGGAATCAATTAAATCCACACATTCCTTCTGATATTCTCTTAGTGTAATCATCTCCATATGTCCTTTCTATAATCTCAAGTGCTATATTTAAGCTCTTCTCTAGTTCTTGTTTTTCAAGTGTCTTTAGTAGTTCTTCTCTTAAGCACTCTGTATCTTTTATATTTTGTATGTGTCTTTTAAACATACTTTCTTGAAACTCAAATTGTTTCTTTCTACTTTCATAGTCTTTCACAGCAAGGTCTTTCAACCTATTCGCCTCTTCTTTGGTGATTTTCCCTTCTAAAAATTGTTTTATAACACCTTTTGTAACACCTTCGAGCTGCAACTCTAACATGTTCGCATTCTTAAGTGTACCACCACTTTTAACGATTTCTATTATTGTTTTTGCATCCATTTGTAACACCTTGTAACACCTTAGGGTGTTACACTTGTACCTCCTCTCGCTCTAGTCTTCCAGGCATTTTTTTAGGGGTTGTAACACCTTTTTTGCTATATAATAGCTATATATAAAACAAAGAGAGAAAAAATAGTTTTCTTTTTTTTTTTTTTCTATATAGGTATATATATAGAAAAAGGTGTTACACTATATAAAAAAATCAATGTACTTTATATGTATCAAGGCTTTCAGCTGTAACACCTTAGGGTGTTACAAGGGTGTTACAAGGGTGTTACAGGTGTTACAACTTAAAAGGGCAAATCTTCTATATTGAATTGCTTGTCTTCCCCTATAATATTGAACTCTATGCCTCTCATCACTCTTGAACCCACTCTTTTTAATATCGTATACTTCCCTTTATTGTCTTTTTTTACATACCCATGACTGAATAACTTATCTTTGATTCCATCAAAGCTGATTCCGTTTTCTTTTAAGAAATCTCTCAGAACTGATGGGATGAAGAAAAATGTTTTTATGTTTCCTTCTCTATCCTCTTCATATCCTCCCCAGTATTCTGTATTTGAGTTCTCAGAGAACTTGTTTATGTTTCTATAAAAGTAATCAACTATAAGTTCGTATATCCTATCTGCCTCGTCTATATCCTCGGTGTGATATTTCGAGATTTGCTGTACTGTAAGTGGTGCATCATGGAATATTCTTTCAGATACAATTTCGTCAGCTAGCAATATAAGTGCTAGTGCATTCGCTTGCTTGCCACTGCCACGATTAATCTTCTCAAATAGTTCAGCATGTCTCTGGATAAGATATTCTGTGCTAGGTAGGTTCTCTATGAAATCTCTTCCAGCATCTCCGTAGTTCTCATTTAAGAACATAGCAGCTTGATGCCCATTCTCTACAATAAGCTCATTCTCTTCTACCTCAATAACTCTGTTCTTAACACCTTCTTTAGAATAAGCACTTGTTATTGGTTCTTCACCAGTTGTTAAGAATAAGTTTGACCACTTAAGCTGTTCCTGGATTCCACCATCTACAGTTCCTCTTGATTTTCCTTCGCCTTGTGTGAGTTGATATATAAGCTCTGAAAAGTCATTGTATCTATTCTTAATAGCCTGTAACTCATCGCCAGCAAATGGGATGTTATTTAGAAAAGCTGCGAGCCTTTCCAAGCCTACATTAGTAGAGTTCAAGTTCTTTACTAGATGCCCTACTTTAGGGTTGCCCCATACTGACATCGCAGCCATTAATGCGATAGTTTTACCTGTTCCAGACTTGCCCCAAAGATGAAGTATAAATGAGTTAATATGTACCTTCTCTATAAGTGGGCTAGCAAAGCTAGCTGCTATGATTAGGTGTAATGTCTCACTTCTCCTCAAGTTCCTCATGTATTCTTTCCAAAGTTCATAATCTCCCTTTCTTCTGATGTCCTTGAATATTCCTTCAAATGACTTATCACCATCGAACTTGAAATCTTTAACATATGGAACGAACCCTTTATCTGTCCATCCTAGATGAGTAACTGCGTTATTAAGTGGTATAGTCTCCATATTAAGTTGTATAGTAGTGTTTAAGAATGTAATAAGTTCCTTTGCGTTATTGTCATTCACTTCTATGCCCAGGTTCGCTATTTGTAAGATTTTATTCTTACTAGCTAAGGTGTTACGTTCTGCAATTAAGTATTGCCACTTTTTATCTTTGTAGAACGCAAGCTTGACCTTTTCTATGTATGTATCAATATTCACTAGCCTCTCAACTGGCATAATTGGATGTGAGCATACACTCTTTTCTTCTTCTTGATGAGTGAAGGCATCGTACTTAACTAGTTTTATTCCAGAATCACTGCATACATACTCTTGAGGTATCTTAACTGCTAGTGGTTGACGAGTGAACTCAGTCTCTTTAAGTTCTAGCTTAGGTGATGTCATTTTAGAGACAACATCCTTTTCGAGTCTCTTAAGATTAGTAAGTATCTTAAGCTGCCTAGCTCTACCTTCTAAGTGTGCGAGTAACTGTTCCTTTTGTGCTGGTGGAAGTTTAAATATTTCCTCAAGTAAGTTTGGGTTTAAGACTTGGTTTGCTGTAAAATCCTTATAAAAATTTTCTTCCATCTGTACCTCCTAGAAAAGAAGATCGTCTCCCCCATTATCAATAACCATTCCAGCTAATGAATTGTTCTCCTTCTTAATTTCTTTTTTCTTTGGTATTTGTTGTTCGTCAGTATTATCATATGGGCATGCTCTAAATGCCTTAACTGCTGTTAATATTTCACCAGTTTGACTTTCGAACTCCTCTTCTCTCATAACAACACCAATTAACTTATCTTTTAGTGCCTCAGGCTTGTCAAAATCAAATTTGAAGCCTTTATTTGATGACTCGGCACAAGTTATTAATCCTTTAAAGTAACGGTTTGTATTTCCATTGTAGTCAAGTACAAATACTGTCCATACACCACTCCATTTCTTATCCTTAATGTCTCTTGAATCGTTCTGATATTTCCTCTTATAAAAGTCCTTATAGTCTCCATCGTTTATGTCATAACTAATCTTGATATATTCTTTTCCATTAGATGAAGTCATTGGTTCAGCCTTCATAATCTTACATTTGTATGCTCCTACTGGTAGCACCTCAATATTTCCAGCAGCTTGTGCTTGGTCAAAATCATTAGGTTTTTGCATAATAAAATTCCTCCTATTAACTTAATTCATAATATTTTCTAATTGTTTCATCGACCATCTTAAGGTCATTATCTATTTCTTTATCCTCGAACATATCTATAGGTGTCTTACATACATCTGAGCCATCGCTCTGAGTTTTGAAATAGTGCCTATCGTTATCTACCATAGCTCTAAGAACTATCGTGAACATTCCTTCAATACAAACCTTTTCATCCAGTAACTTTCCTATAGTCTTTGGCTTGATACTTCCAGATTCATCCTGGTTCTCGTGCATAAGCAGATACACAATTTTATCTGGAGCGACCTTTGTTTTTATGAACTCTATAAGTGTCCAGAAATGGTCGCCTAACTCATTGTAAAGGGTAAATACGGAGTTTCCTCCTCCACCTACTGAGTGTTTCCTCATGAAGTGGTTTGTAATCAAATACCCAGCATCATCTATAACTATTGTCTTTTTTTCTGTTCCAACTATCGCCTTCATAATGGTTGCGTAGTCATCGGTTTCTATTGTTGAATCAAACTTTCCTCTAAAAGGTAAAGGTTTCTTAAGTACATTGATAAGTCCTAGCTCATCTTTTTTGAAGTTCCTAAGTGAAGTAGATTTCCCTGAGCCAGACCTTCCCATAATTAAAACTGGAATAGCCATTATCCTTCTAACCTCCTTTTTAGTTCTGCTTTAAGTTCTTTTTCCTTGGTGTATAGGTTCGATTTTTCCTTTTCAAAGATAGCGAGTTCACATATAAGCTGCGAATCTGTGTATCTTTGAAGTATATCTTTATAATTGGTTATCCCAATATTCTCGTTCTCGTTCATTCTCCTCCATCCTTTCTTCTCTATAAATATCATATAGTCTAGGTTCTTCCAGTAACTTGTCTAGTTCTTCCTTATACATGTTGATTATCCTGTCGCTTTCCTTAATACACTCCTCGAAGTAACCACTAAGGTCATCATAATCTGCGTTCCCTTCCATGATGTCTAACCAGTCAAGTAAGTGTTTTTGCATGTCTTCCAGGTCATAAATCCTGTCTTTAATTTCATCAATACGTTCATCAACTTCTGTATATTCCATTGACTTCTCCTCCTCATTTTTGGTATAATGAGAAAAAGGTATATATATGCTTTTTAACGGTTTGTAGATGTGAAGTGTGGTAGTATCTCATCTGCAAACTTTTTTTCTACCTTTTCCTCAAGTAGGTCTTTAGCCTCTTTAATAATTGACCTATAATCACTTAAGACAGTAACTGTGTAGTTATCTAATCTGTTATAAGCTCCGTTGATTACTTTTTTTAGTTCGTTATTCTCAGCTCTAAGTATTGTTATCTCGTCATCCTTTTCCTTGAACTCTAAGTTAAGCTTTTCAATAGCTTTAGTTGTAGTAAGCCTCAAGCACATCTCTAATTACCTCCTTTCCCCAAAGTCTTATGTTAATGATTACAAGTGTAGCTATAGTTGCTACGAAATGGTAATCTACTAACCAGTTGAATATTCCATATTCATAAATACTTATTAATGTTTCTTTCATCTTTAGTTCCTCCATTTCTTATTCATTAGTTCTAATAGCAGTTCTTCATCAATTCTAACTGCCTTCTCTCCTACCCATTGGATAGCCTCCTGGAAATCTCTATCGTGTACTATGGTGTGCATGTGTGTTTTTGAGATTTCGTACTTCTCTCTGAATGACTTGGTTGTAATGAATCCTTTTTTCATATTCGCCTCCTGTGTGTCTTATTAAGATACCTCATCGCTAAAAAAAATATTATCGACTTCATCTGGAGTAAGACCGTATCTGTTTTTTATTCTCATAATATCTTGCCTTGAGAACTCAGTCTTACCATTCATTTTATGAGACAATGTAGCTTGGCTCATTTTTAATGCCTTAGCTAGTTCTGGTATAGTATCATTCTTATATAGTATCATTCCACGAAGTTTATTCTTCAATATATTTCACCTCCTTAATATTTTAGTATCTCCTCAAGACACCCTCATATTATCATTAGCAAAGTATCTTGTCAAGACATTTTTTTGATTTTTTTTAAAACATTTTTTATATTAACTTATAGAATGCTTGATAATTACACATTTTATGTGATAAAATTAAATTGAATTTGAGGTGACTAAAATGGATAATATAATGGGAAAAAGAATAAAAGAATTGAGACTTAAAAAAGGTGTTACTCAAGAGGAACTTGGCAAGATTATAGGTGTTCAGAAGTCGGCTATTCTTAAGTATGAGAGTGGTCTAGTTGAGAACATGAAACGTAGTTCTATTAAGACACTTGCTGACTACTTTGGTGTAAGACCTTCATATCTTATGGGATTAGATGATACATTAATCAACGTCTACTCCTCAGTTCATGCTGGTATTCTATCTGAGATGATAGAGAACATCGTAGATACTGAGGAAATATCTGAGAAGATGGCACGTTCTGATAAGACTTACTTTGGATTAAAGGTCAAGGGCGATTCCATGTTCCCTACTTACCAGGAAGGTGATACACTAATCGTAGAAAAGAACACTTCATGCGAATCTGGTAATGACTGTATCGTGGCTATAAACGGAAATGAGGCATTTTTGAAGAGGGTATATATCAATTCTACTGGTATTACTTTGCAAGCCTTAAATCCTAAATATGAGCCTCTCACATACACAAATGAGGACGTAAAGAAGTTGCCAGTTACGATTATAGGAATTGTAAGAGAATTGAGGAGGAAGATATGAGTTATACCAAACGAAAAGATGGCAGACTAATGAAGAAGGTCACTTTCGATGGTAAAGCTCACTATGTCTATGGTAGAACACCAAGTGAATTAAAGGATAAGATAGATAAACTAAATAGGAAATATTATACTGGTTCACTAGATCCCTCCAATATGTCTATGAGCGAATGGTCTTATAAATGGCTAGAAACTTATAAGAGGTCAAATGAGAAGAAAACACAGAGGTTCTATAGGGATATAATCAAACTACATATTGTTCCTTATTTGGGGATAATGAGGCTTAAGAATATCACTCAGCTAGATATAATTAATCTCTTAAATGATATGGAGGCACGTGGTATCACTAAAACACGCATCTATACTTTGCAGACTATAAACCAAATATTGAATAAAGCTGTGGAGAATGACCTCATCTCTAAGAATGTGGCTATGGGTATAAAACTTCCGTCTCATAAGTCCAAAGAAAAGCAAGTTATCCCAAAGGAAATCATAGATAAGATTTCTAATACAGATGACTGCTTTATGTTTGAGTTCTTAATCTACACTGGCTTAAGAAGAGGTGAGATGGTCGCACTTACTCCAGATGATATTGATTTCAAGCACAAACTTATTCGTGTAAATAAAGCAGCTCACTTCGAACATAACCAAGCAGAGATTAAAGGCACTAAAACGAATGAGAATAGATTTGTACCTATTTTAGATGTGATATATAACAAATTATACTCTCACGTAAATAAAACGTCTAATTTTGTATTCTCGTCACGCACAGGCGGAATGTTAAGTGAGCAGTCATTGAAAAGAAAACTAGAGAAAGCTAATTCACAAATAGGTTACAAATTTACCTATCACGAATGTAGGCACACATTTGTTACCCTCATGTATGAGGCTGGTATAGATATTAAGCAAGCTCAGAAATGGAGTGGACATAAAGACATAAATGTTCTCTTAAATGTCTACACTCATTTAGATGAAAAAAATAACAAAGATGCGATAGATAAAATGAATAGAAAGTTGTCAGAAAAGTTGTCAGCTAAAATGTAATATAGGTGTAGCAAGGGTTACATAGAAAAGAAGTTCTATTTCATACCCGGCAGGTCGAGAGTTCGAATCTCCCCTTCGCTACCAAAGGAAAAGCTAGATTTCAATGGATTTCTAGCTTTTTTATTTTGTTCTTAAAGTGGTTCTTTTGGTTCTTTTTGTTCCTTTTGTTCTTTTAAAAAGTTGTCAGAAAGTTGTCAAAGTTGTCAGCATGTGTTATACTATTTCCAAGTTCGGTAAACAAAAAAAAGAGAGGGTATGCGTAAAAAACATATCCTCTCTTTTTCTATAATACTTTTCTTATATTTTTTTCTTCTATCCAGAACTGTCTATTGAACACTTGAACCATGTATGATTTACCACTAGCAAAGCATATATCTGCTCTAGCTATGATGTGATTATTCTTAACTACACTCTGGTGAATCCAGAATTGATGTCTTCCATCATCTACCATCACATCTTCTCCACCTACTTGTAAGTTAGGTGTAGTAGCTCCAGTTGGTGTTATTGGAACATCTATCTCTACAGCTTGCCCTACTTTGTACTTAGATGGTTCTACTTTTGCTCCATTAAAGCAATATAAGTTGTAATCGTTATAGTGTTTGAAGTTCCACTCACTTATTCTACACTCTACACCTACTACTTTGACTTTCCTTCTATTTCCAGAACTAAACTTTCCAGAATATAGGTATGGATCATATACAATTATATTTCCGTTTCTGTATTCAGCTAGTACCACATAATGTCCACCAGTAGAGAATAGAGATTTCTTTGGGTTATATAAGTGAGCTATAACCATTCCATTATTTTTCAAACAATTAAGAGCGTCCTTTATATAGACGCTCTTTCTAATTTCTAAACCGTATTTATTTGCTATCCAGTAGAACCCTCGTGGGTCTGTTCCTTCATTTGCTCGGTAGCCATTTGCTCTGAACATATCTCCCATTTGATTTGGGTATATTGTTTGAGCTAGGCTAGATACTATCATCGCTGCTGATGTAGCTCCACATCCACCAGACTTAATTGTAGCATTAGGATGTGTTTTTGATGGGTACGGATGTTTAGCCCATCTATTATCTGCTTGGTTATAATATATTCTACTCATCTATAACCACCTCGTTTTCTTGTTCTTCAAAAGAAGTTGGGATTTCGTTACTCGATATGTTCATCCTCTATCTCCTCCTTTAGATTATTTACTTTTTTCTTCAATATTCCTGGCATAGGTACACCTAACTTATCGCAATTCTCACATAAGCTCATTATCTCCATTAGGCATATATAACCAGATATGAAATATGAAATACTTGGTATCTGAAATAGCTCGTTAATTATTAATCCTACAGCACAGTACACTAATTCGCCTACTTTTTCCCCAAGTCCTTCTCTCATCTTAACTGACTGAACATCGTTTTTTATCCATGCATTAAGGTAGCCTGTTACTACATCAAAAGTACAAAGTATCAAAGGAAGTAATATAAACCATATATCGTTATCTACTTGAAAGTCAGTCATTACAATATTCTCTATTATCTCCATATTATTCTCCTTTCAACCCTCTAACCTTAATTATCATAGGCAAATCTCCATTAGATGTTATTATAGTAGTACCATTATTAGAATGTGCGTTGTATAATGCTTTTATTTGGTCTTTTAGTGTTCCTGTTATTTCTTCTTTTACTTCGGTTTCTAAAGCATAATACAATATTGGCTTAATCTCTGCTAGCAATGTTCTTAACTGCAATGTAGTCATACCTATTTTTTTAATATATAATCTTGGAGTTATACTACCACTTACTTGCATAAATGCTATAGAGTTATCGCCATAATCTTGCATACCTCCAGCTCCATTACAATTATTTTCTCCTTTAAAATGAGTACAATATGGTATATTGTTACTTGTAGCATAATCAGTAATTATATTTGTGTATGCTACTGAAGTTATACCGCTATCTTGCCAACCCTCAGTACCATCTATAATCTTTTTATTTATAGCCTTATTCTTATACACCTTATCTTCATCTACATCATATATTAATTCATCTTTATAATTGCCTATTCCACATAGTTCTATATCTCCTAGACTTAATTGATAAGTAACTATTGTATTATTGTCCCCGTCTTTAACTACTACATCTTGATTACCTGTAACACTATTTATAGTTTGTGGATAACTAGGATTAGGTGAGGCTTGTCCTCCTGTGTATGGTTCGTAGGTTTTATTAGCAGTTTCACAAAACATTATATTTTCTATTGTTATCGTAGAAGCAGTACCGTTAGTATAAAATACAATGCTATTATCTTGTATGCTTTCCTCTAAATGATATTTACCTTGAGTATAATTATTAAATGAAGAGCTATCTTTACCAAATTTAAAATTAGTAGTAGTAGAAAAAGTAACGTCTGCACTTAAATAATAAGTTTTCGTAGCATCATAATTTAAAATTAAATTAGATAAAAAAGATTTATATATATAAGCTCCACTTGCGGATTGAGTAGTAGTAGTTATTACTATTTTATCTTTGCTTTTACTTATTGTACCGCCAGCATTTGCTACTAAACTGGATATAGTAGTATAGTCAATAACTTTAAATAAATTATACCCCTGTGTACTCTCTTGACTACTCTGTCCTATTCCTACTACTCCATTATCATAGTCTAGTTTTCCTTTACTTGTTACTCCTAAATTTATTTCTGTACCTTCTTGGTATTCTGTTTTAGGTAGGTTATCGTAAACATTTTGTAGTTGATTTGCATATTGTCTAAAAGTAGTTTCGTCTGTTACTTCTCCACCTATGTTATTTATAGCTTGTTTTAGTTTTTGTTTTGTTGTGTTTAGGTAGGTTAATTTTTCACTTGTTGTTCCCATTTCACATCACCCCCCTATATACTTTCGCCATTTATTAAATCTAGTGCATTGTTTATATCGCCTATTAAATCATATACACATTTAGCACTAGGGTATTGTGTATCTGTACTAGAGCTTGATAAACTAGTTACCTTATTTGTTGTTACTTCCATATTTTGAGGGGTAACTTCTCCTAATGCGTTTTCAGTTGCCTCTGCTAAGTCTTTTAACCACTCTGGTACATCTGCTATTCCAGTATAATCGGTTGGGTATGGTAAATTGTAAATTGGTGTTCCCATTCTATTCTCCTTTCAAATCTGCAAAGGTCATTCCTTTTACTTCGTTCCAGGTTAGTTCCTTTAGTTCGTTCCAGGTATAACCATCTGCTACTTTAACTTTAATTAAAAAACTAGAGCCAGTGTATATTACCTCTGGCTCTGTAAGTACTTCTTTTATTTTCATTTTTTACTCCTTACAAGTTATAACCATATATCGCTATTGGAATCATATACTGGTTATCGTTCACATCTTTCGTGTTTTGGTTTGAAAGATAATGAACAGCATATGTAAAGGTTACTGAACGGTTATCACAAGTACAATTATCTCTCACCTGGACAGACATATGACCTTTAGTATTTGGGTTAGCATATCCTGGTGTATATTGAGTAATAGAATAAAATGTGAAGTTCCCTTCTGAAGGCTCTATATCCTGGTATAGAAAAGATGTGTATTCTCTAAATGGTTTATACTTTATTCTGTAGAAATCGTAATTATTAACCTCTCCAAAGTCTATTGTCTGTGGTGCAAAGTCTTGGGTAGGGTTAGGGTTCTCCCATAACTTCTCGCCCTTAATTGTATATATCGATTCACTTTCAATGTCTAATATCTTCTCTCTTATCTCCTCATAAATAGAATTGAAATCTAAATATGCTCTTTCATCTGCATAGTTTACTATTCCATTAGATGTAATTTGGAATCTTCCTAGTGGGAACTGATATACTCCACTTACGTTATTTACTATGTCTGTTTGTGTTAAGTTTGGATATGTTCCAGAATTAGTAATTACTTTGTAGTAGCCTTGCTGAAAGTCATTTTCTGTGTTTACTTTATCAAGGTCTATCTCGATTACAAGTCTAGCATAGGCTGGTGTACTTCCAGCTGTTATTGTAGTTGATGTGTCCTCTTGTAAGAACCTTCCTTGAACACAGCACACACCACTCTGAACGGTTAGGTTGAAACCATTTGTAGTAACTGCCATTCCGTTTCCAAATCCGTTAATTACTCCATTTTCGCCAGCTAAGAAGGTGTTTACGAATACTGCGAAGATAGGGTTTCCAAATAATTGGTTCTCAAATACGTGTCCTTTTAACATTATTTTCTCTCCTTTAATATTTTATCTATAAAGTTAATCCTTATATTTCCACATTCGTACTCGTAGAATTTTCCACTATTTATCGTAACTTTAGAAATATAAGAATCATATATTGACTGGTTTGTAGTCTTTATCGCTATCGGTGTTCCAACTGGTATGTACTTATCATACTTGAATGTTATGTTATGGTTATATGAATTGCTCTTGAACGCATCTAGTGCTGCTTGAGGTGCATCTGAATATTCAGCTGTATAGATTACATCTACCTTTCCAGCTGCTCTGTCTGGATCGTTCTGATTAGTTGTAGTAGTTCTATCGTTCTTCAAATAAAGCTTATAATCGTTCGTGTCAGTTAGTACCCATACTTTCGCTGTTATCTGTGTTTCAAATACCTCTTCATAATCTGATATATTATTGAAGTTTGTATCTATTAGCATCTTAGTTTGTGCCACGTTCTCTATATCTATGTTCAACTTTCCACTGTCTATATAGAACCTATACTGAATATCATATAGCTGCGTACAGTTAGTCATCCACGTATGTAAGTTGAATATATTGTTTTCTACATTCGATACGTTTGTGTTCTTTGGTGTGTGTGATAGCACATTTACCTGTAGATATGTTCTATTTACGAATGTGTCTGTATTATTTATGAAGTTCGCATCAATTTGACCAGCTATATAGTCTTCTACACCAGTAGTTCTAATTAACGATGTTTGAACCTGGTTTAGCCACACACCTTGGTCAAATAGGTTCGTTATGTATCTAAGCTTATATATGAACTTCGCCTCGCCATTCTCGTTCTGTATTTCATCAATTATTCCCCAATAGATTACTTCTCCACTTCGCTTAATTGCCACGATGTCGCCACTCTCTGCTCCAGAGTTCCCTATTACAGAAACATTTGATGGAGAATTGGTTTCTTCATCTTCAACTATTTCTGCCTCAATTACTTCTACAGCAGCTTTTGCTTCGAAATCTCGCCAGTCAAATATCCACATATACAAGTTCTCTGTCTCTATACTTGGAACTTGTTTAGTTAGTATTTGTATATCCTTATCTAAGTTATAGGTATCGCCAAGCGAATCTGTATATGTTACCTCAGCAGTGTATATCCCACCAGTAGATGGTGCTGTAACTTCTACCTCATAGTATCCAGTTTGAACATTCTTAACTAATGTATATGTAGTTCCATTAAATGTAACCTGTACCATTGTTCCTCCTATACAGCTTTGTAATATGTAAATACTTGCAACGTAGCTTTTGATATATCATCGTCAGCAGTTATTCTTATTTCTGAGTTCTTTCCTACTGGAAGTTTTAAGATGTTATTATTATTGAACTCTAGTACTGTCAAATTATATAAGTCAGTGTACGTTCCATCGGTGTTTCTTCTCTTTACATACGAATCGCCATCTTTACTTGAATACATGAACTTCTCGTACTCATTAATAGTGCATGTGAATGGTATTCTCTGAACTTCCGTTCCTTCGACATATAATGTTAGAACTGGATTAACTACTTCACCATCTATTACAAGTTGAATAGATGCCTCTACATGTCCTTTATTGATATAGTTCAAACTTCTACCACTATAAGAAACGAACCTCGAATCCCATTTGAAGTTCCATCTTATTTCATCTTCTCTAGCTTGTATGATATAGTTCGCCTCGTTTATTGAGTACCATAGTGACTTACATTCTATTTGGATGCTTTCAGATATAACTCCATTTAGTTGGATTTCTGACTTATCTAATGAACTTACAACTACATCTCTATAGTATTCTACTCGGTTATTCTCATATGGGATAACATAGTGTAGTCTTAAGCTTACAGACTGCTCTATGAAGTTTACGAACTTATAATAGTTCTCGTAGCCTATGGTGTTATATGTTCCAGTGATGACGTTCTGGTTAAGTGTTCGTTTATTCTCTACGAACATATTACCTATCTTTTCATAGTCAATAGAGTATTCAAAGCCTAACCCTTGAGGTTCAGTTAATAACCCATAGTTTTCAATATCCATTAACGAATATTCTTCACCTTTTTCATTAATTAATCCAAATTTTCTAACTTCCATTTTTCCTCCTAAATATAAACAAATTAAAAGGCAGTTATTTGCTGCCTTTTCTATTTATCTATATTGCTGCTCCGAATCTTCTATTAATATAATTGAATGCTTGTTCTAACGATGCTTGGTTTAACTCTTGAGCATTTATTACCATAGAGATGGTTACATTTCCTCTTGAGCCAACTTCAGGTGTAGCCACGTCAAAGTCACCCATAGAGATATTCAATTTGTTTTGCATGTTATCTAAAACATTTCCAATGTTCTTATCAAATCCAACTCCAATACCTTCAGCTATATATCTACCAACTTCGTCTCTAAATAGCTTAGATGGTGAATTAATACCCAAAGCACTTTTCATTCCGTCTAGGATGCCTCTAGCGAACTCACCTACTTTTTCTTTTATCCAGCCAGCAGCATTCTTAATACCATTCCACAAGCCTTCTACTATATTTCTACCTATACTAAGCATCTGCCCTGGTAGTTGTAAGAACTTTTCTTTTATAGAATTAACTATCTCTGGTATCTTTTGAGCTACTGTTGATAGCCAATTACCTAACCACTCTCTTACCTTGCTTAGAACTTGAGTGAAGACTGTCCATAGTTTTCCAGGTAAGGTTGATACAAATGTGATTACATTTGCGATTATTTCTGGAACTTTAGTTGTTATGAAGTTCCATACATTACCTATAAACTGAACTATCTTGCCTAGAATAAAGCCCACCATATAACCTATGTAGTATGGTAGTTTTGGCAATACTTCACCAGTTATGAAATTAATCCATCCAGGAACTGTTTGAGTAAAGAATGTTCCTATTGCTGTAAATACGTTTACTACGAAATCTTTTACAGCTGTAAATACTGCGTTAACTCCATTTCTAAACCACTCGCACTTATTATATAGTAGAACAAGTGCTGCTATAACTGCTACAACTGCTCCTATAATTAATACTATAGGGTTCGCAGCTAGGAATGCGAATAATCCACCTACTGCTGTCTTTATTCCAGAAATGGCTGTAGTTATTTGAGGTCCAAACTTCATTATGACACCCACGCCTTTTGTAATCATTCCTATACTCGATACTACTTTACCTATTATGATAAGTAGAGGTCCAGCAACTGCTACTATTATCGCTATATTAGAAATCAAGCTTTGTGTTTCTGGGCTTAGTTCTCCAAACTTATTCAATAACTCAGTAGCTTTATCTAATACATTCTGAATTACTGGAACTAGGTTCGTACTTAATACAGCTGTGAACTCATTGAATGAATCTTTTAGGTTAGAGGTTGTACCATTTAAGGTCTGGCTCTGTTCTTCCATTCCTTTGAAGTACTTTCCACCTTCTTGGCTTGCATTAAGTAATGCTCCACTTAATTGTTCAAATGTTACCTCAGTTTGCGCTGCCTCTTCTTTAGTTACACCTAAGTAATCGGCAAGTATTCCATATATGTCGATACCAGCCATACCGAATTGTTTTATATCTACAGATGAGGCTTTTCCTAAATTCTTAACTTGCTGTAAGTTATAAGCCATTCTTTGTAGCTCATCATTTCCTCCACCAGTTGCTGCGACAGCATCACCAAGTGACATAATTAAGTTTCTAGTCTCATCTGCCTCCATACCAGTCGAAAGTAGTAATTGGTTAGCCTGTGCTAATCCTTTTACATCAAATGGAGTTGTTTTGGCATCTTGCTTAATTTGAGCCATTACTTTTTCAGCCTCTTCGGCACTTCCAGTTGCTACCTTAAGCCCAGCTTGTATCTTTTGAAGGTCAGCTGTATATTTTACACCATTAATAAGAAGTCCACCCACAGCACCACTTGCTATCGATAGTTTCTTACCTACACCTTGAATAGCATCTCCCACAGTTTGCATTTTATTACCAAGGTCTATCATCTTTTGGCTAGCTACTGAACCAAAGTCGCTATATTCTTTTTTCAAACCCCTCAAACTAATTTCAGCCTGAGCTAGTTCACTTGTTAGCTTGCGATATTGTTCTTCTTGTTCTTCAGTAAGTGAACCGTTCTTAGACTGAATTTCATTAAGGTCAGAGATGCCTTTCTTTAAGGTTGTAATCTTATTTTGAGTTTCTGATATTTGTTTCTCAAGTAATTTCTGCTTATTTGTAAGTAAAGTGGTGTTCCCTGGATCTAGTTTCAAAGAACGATTCAACCCACTTAATTCTTTCTGGATAGACTGAATTGGCTTATTTAATTGTTTAAGTGCTGCCTGTAGTTTGGAGGTATCGCCTCCAATATCTATGGTCATACCTTTAATACTTGATGCCATGTTTTCCTCCTATCTCAATAATCGGTTAATATCTTGCTGCGTAGCTTGTCTTTCCTTCTTAGTATCTTTATTATCTTCTGAAAGCACGAACATAATCTTGGCTACATCTTTGTACTGGAGTTTCTCCAAGTCATCTAGCGATAAACCTATCGATAGACAGCAAGCTAAGAACCTCCAGTCTTCATATTCATCTATCGTGCTTTTCTTTTTCTTTGAGTACATCTTTTTCAGTTCTTCATCAACAAAAGCATTCTGTGGCAGTATTTACTACCTCGGTTACCCACCCTTCTGTTATTGATACTTTATTAAGTGATTCAAGCCACTCTTCATAGCTCATAAACTGTCTATCATGTGTGTATATTTCGATATAAGCAAGTTGCATAATTACATCTAAAATATCATCATAGTTTTCTAGTGTTTCCTTGTTCTTTTTCTCTTCTTTTTCTTCTTCTGATATATTCTCTTTATCTATTTTTTGTGTTCCAGTAAAGAAATCTGTTAATAATGATATATCTTTAAAAATAGCTCTTCCAAATATCTTCTTATACAATACTCTTGTGAATGCGTTACATTCTAGAGAATATTCCTTATCTCCTATCGTTACTTTCTTCATAAACCCCTCCTAAACTGTTTTTTGATATACACTATCAAAGAATGTGCTATATCCTGTATCTGTAGACAATAAAGATGCTTTAACATCTCCAGTTGTTGGATGTCCACCACATGTGATGTCAACTGATTCTGTTTGTACTTCAATAGACTCTTCTGTAGTAGATGCCTCAACACTTGGTCTTGATGCTGATACATTATAGAATACAGTTCTTCTATGCTCTACATCTCCGTCAACTTCGAACATCAAAGCAAATGGTGTATTAGTAGCATTTATGTTCTCGATTAATGCTCCATTTCTATCTTTAATCTGTCCTAGGATTTCAGTTAAGAAATCTTCGTTGAATAAAGCTACTTCCAAACTTCCAGAATATCCGTTATTTGAATATCTTGAGAAGTATTTTGCGTTATTATCTGCTGCGAAATTTGATTCTTCACCTTCTGCATCTATACTTAGGTTAACTGCTCCAGGTAGAGCGAATATCGTTCCATAAGTATTAGTTGAAAGGTCTAATGGTGCTATATGCACGTTATTAAGTCCAAATGTAACTTTCATTTTTATCCTCCAATTTCAAAAAAATAAGTTACTTGCCATACTTCCTCAGAAGGCAAATAACTTTCATCACTTTTCTGCCAAGTTATGTCGGCTAGGATAGTGTTCTCTATCTTGTCGATTTCTGCTTGGCTCTTATTTTTGTATATGTAATTAAGATTAATCATGTTCTTTCTATAGAACACTATATTGTCAGCATGGAATACTTGACTATCTGCTGTAGTGGTTACTATATATGGTGGAGTTGGGGTTTCTTTGAATGTACCATAAGCATACTCAAATCCCTGTTCTTCACATTTTTCTTTTAGTTCTGCTAGTGTCATATTTTACCTCTCTATTTTATGTTTTAGTTCTACTGCAAACCTCTTCTTGAACTCTAGTTCAGTTCTGGTAATGTGGTTATCACCCCTATACCTTCCCCAAACTTTCCCATAACTCTTGAAATAATGCCCAAAGTTAAGTAAGTGAGTTAATCTATATTCAGTCCTATTTCTTATCCTTACACAGTAATAACCAGCTTTTTTATTGTTCAGTGTGTTCTTACCCCATCCAGCTGCGTAGTCTCCAGTATCTCTTGGTGATGCTCCCTTTACAGCTGATAGTGCCTTACTTGCTATGTCCTTTGAAGTTTGCTCTACATCATCGTAGATTTCATCTCCATAGTCATTAAGCATCTCTAACATAGCCTTGCCGAACTCGTTACTAGTTACATACTTTTTAGCCATTCTTTATCTTCCTTTCACATACAAGTACTATTTCATCTAGTACTGGGTTCTGTGTTCTTACCACTGTGTAAGTTGTTCCTCTATAGATTAGTTCTGGCTCACCGTTATAGTTGAGGTCTGATAGTCTTAACCTTAGCTCTGGCTTATGTCCTTGAGCCTCAGCCTCGTAGAACTCATTTGAGTAAATATCTTCAACTCTTAATAGTGGAACTTCTGTCTCAGTTACCACTTCTTCTTGTACTCCTATTGAATCTGACTGTAATGTTCTATTTAGTAATGTAATAGAGGTTGCTATCATTCTATAACCTCCTCTAATCGAAATTGAGCAGACAATGACAAGTTCGTGCATATATTCTTATATGTTTTTGAGGCTAGTTCTTTTTCTGATATATCGCACATACCAAAGTTAGATTTCACGAACATTACTATCGCACCTTGTACTAAACCATTTGATAGGTTCTCTGATACATTTATATCTTGCCTCAACATATCCTCAACTGCTGCACTTATCCACATCGCAATTTCGTTATCTTTAAGTGTAGAGGTTGGCACTATTGATAGGCATTCCTTAACTAATGTCTGATAGTCTGTTACGTTTCCTATTATGTTTGAGATTTGCAAATTTCTAACTTCTTCAAAAGTCATTGTCTTACTCCTTTTTCTTTAATTATTTACTAAACACCTGGTTTAGCTATTAATGTGAATGATTTGTCAGCTACTGGTTCAACTGCTACATATCTTCTACCTAATATTCTTACTAAGTCAGAAGTCATAAGTGTTGTATCATCATATTTCATTGAGATACCTTCTCCACTTGGATAGTTAGCAAGTGCACCATGGTTGAAATCACCAACGATAGCATATACGTTTGTAGCAGATGCTGAATCGTAAGCTGGTAATGAATTATTGAATACTACTGTAGCTCCTTCAAATGGATCAACTGGATATCCAGCTGCGTATTGAGCTGCTTTGAAGTTAGCATATGTTAATTTGTTGATAACAACTGTGATGTCTCTTGTTTCATCACTTAGGTTAGCTATAGCCTCAGCGATTAATCCTAGTGCTGGAGCTTTAGTAATTTTGTTAGCTGATACTTCATCATATACACCATCGCTATTAGCTGTAAGTGATGCTGGTAGAGCTGCGATTTTTCCAACTAATGTGTCAGCACATTTCTTAGCTATTCTGTATGTTAATTCATCGTAGATATATCTTAAGAACTCTTCTCCTCTCATATCTACAACTTCATCTGATAAAGAAATCCATTTCTTTATAGATACTGGTGTAAGTGTTACAACACCTAATACTAGGCTTTCTTCTGTTACTGCTGAATTTCCTTCTTGATGAATTACAGCAGCACCTCCAGAAACTTCGAATTGAACTTTTAGGTTTCCTTTAACTGAGATGTTTCTTACTCTAGCCATTAAGCCTTCTCTTTCCCATGCTGTCTTAACGATGTCATATACCATATCTGGTACTTCTACAGTTGCACTGTTTCCAGTAGCATATCCTCCTGTAGTAATTAAGGCTCTAACTTCCTTATCTTCTCCTGTTTTGATATAGTTAGCGAATGCCTCGATGTACTCTTTTGAGTTTCTTACTTCAACTTTTTCTTCCATTTTTTCTTTCCTTTCTATACTTCTTAGTTCTAAGTTTTCAGCACTTCTGCTTTCAACATTTTGAGTGTCCTTTAATAGACTTCTCTCTTCTTCTGGAGTAATCTCCTCTTTAACCTCTTCAGCTGGTTCTTCAGTTACTTCTTCTTTTACTTCTTCTTCAACTTTGTTTTCTTCTTCTTCGATTTGTGCTTTTCTTTCTTCTAGTTCTTCCAAAGAATTAGCTGAATTGATTAGTTCTTTCTTTTCTTCTAAGGTCATTTAACTTTCCTCCTTGTTATTTTTCGGTTCTACCACCGATTTATATAAGCCCTATTAGTTTCTACCAACTAAAAAAGAAGGTTCTACCACCTTCTTCTTTCAGGAATATAAACATATTACTTTCTTATGAAAACGTCTTATTTTTCATTCTCAAGGCTCATTATTGCGAGCATTTTTGCTTTCTTTAGTTCTAAGTAATTTTTCTTGTCTTCTTCGTAAGTTTCTTTACTTCTTGCGTAAATTTCTGTACTTTCATAAGCTGGAACATCTACTACCGATACATCAAATATCTTATCGAATGCTAATATCTTACGTGTATCTGTTTCATAATCGTACTCTTCTGATTTAACTGTGAATGCAAAGCTCATCTTTGAAAGTACACCTTCTTGAATTAATGTGTATATATCTTTGTTAGTTGATGTCTCTGGTAGCTTAGCTCTAATCTTAAGCCCATGGTCATCTACTTCGAACTGTAAGCTGCCACCTCTAGTTCTTGCCATTGGTAAGAAACTATCTTCGTGGTTATACTTCATGACTATGTCAGACATGTCAGCATTATCGAATGCTCCTCTTGATATTACTTCTTTAACCCATCCTAGGTCTGTTACACTATCAAATACTGCTGCGTATCCTTCAACTATCATGCTTTCATCTTCAACTGCTCGAAGTTCGACAATTCTGTTTTCCTTAACTCTCTTTTCCATTGTTACCTCCTTGATATTCGTTCGCTATGTTCGAATCTATGTTATTCAAGCTTTGAAGTATCTTAGCTCCTTCTTCTCCACCTATTGGGTGCATGTCTAATAGTTCCAAAGCTGTATCTTTTGTTACTAAGCCATATGGTAAGATAGTTTGTAGTAATCTTACTTTCTGGTCTATACTTGCATACTGTAATCTATGAGTAGTGAATATTATTCTATGTCCATCTCTTATAGCACGTTCTCCAAATATGGCATCGGTGAACGCCTCACCATACATAATGGATAATGGTTCAATTACACCTTCAAAAAATGCGTTCCACTTCTCTGGTGTATAATCGTTTCTTATAATTGCCTCTGATATTCCAAAGTAGTCATATATATTCGTGTTCACCATCTTAAGTTGCTCATTATCTAGTGTTATTGGTTTCATGTTTATTTCTTGGAATGTGGCTTTTGTATCTAATGCTGCGATACCTGGTTGATTTGGTTTCTTTAAGAAGTCTTTTACGAAGTTATCTCTATTCTTTTTAATATCTTCTGGTTTTAACATCGCATTGGTGTAGTTTAATATTCCTTTAAGTCCATTTGTTAACTTTATCGCATTCTTTATTCCTTCGGTTGATGTATGAGCTGTCTCCAAGTCGGTTTCTAGTACTCTGTTATTACTTCCCCAGAAATCATCATCGTTATAGAACCTTCTCAAATGAATTAAGTCCTCATATGGTAAGGTATATGTCCTTCCGTTATAGAACTTGAACTTCAAGTAGATTCTTCCAGATTTATCTTGTAACAACTTATCTTCATAACTTAAGATAGGATAGAACCCTGTTATCATCCCACTACTATCTTTTGCTATGAACACGAATGCGTTATTGTAAGTGAATAATTGAGATGTTATCTTGTATATGAAATCGTATGTAGTCATTATTGGATTAGGTTTGTTCTGTAATATATAGTTGATTTCACCTTTTATAGGATGGTTCACATCGTTCTGGATGTGCTTTGGTGTTAGCTTGGCTGCATGAGTTGATATTCTATCTATCGCTGTTCTAGCAACTTTACTATCATATGTTTCTTTTCCAAATGATGTGAAGAAAGCATCATATCCATTTAGTACCTGGAATGAACCCCATTCTTTTTCGGTTTTCTTCTTTCCGAATATTGTTTCAAACAAACTTCTCTTTTCCTTCATCTTATTCTCCTTGCATTGTCAAATAATCGTTCATCACTCTAAATAACACTACATAAGCATCTATTAAGCTTACTGTTCCATCTATCCTTTGTTTCTGATTCTTCCCTTTTACAGGTCTTATATTATCGTTATCATCTGTCTTAATTGCTGTATTGAGTAAACACCACTTAAGAATAGGATTATTGTTATAGTTCACTTTCTTATCCTTAAGGTCTGCCTCTAGTTCCTTCATTGGGTTACTCATCGTTTTAGCTCCCTGAATAACCTCCTCCATTTTGAAACCTGTATCTGACATCTCTTGTATCCAGTACTTAGCTCCGCCATGGATCGTAGCCTATCCAGGAACACGTTATGTCATACTCTGTATGTAACTTATAGAACCATGCTGTTACATCACTGAAATTAATCATCGCACCTTCGCACGTTGTTAGCAGTCCACGTTCTTTCCATTTATCGTATGGCACATGGTCTTCTCTTATCTTTTCTTCCATCTTTATTTCTGGAATAAAGTAGTGCTGTAACACATATTTCTTTTTATTCTTAAATACCAAAGCTGTAGCACACGTTAAGTCATTTACACTTGAGAGGTCAGCTCCTCCTATGGCATAGCTACCTCTTAAGTCATCTATCTCAAATGTTTCCTCGTTATTTACTGTCTCATAATCAAGCCACTTCTCATCTGTATTATTTCTTATATTGAAGTCCTTACATAAGATGCCCTTCTTACTAGATGAGTCATCCTTCGCACGTTGTACTTGTTCAGATAAATACTTGAACTGTTTTATATTTCCAAGCCCTGGGTTAGCTTTAACCCAACACTTTATGTCAGTCCATTCAGTTACTTTATCTAGTTCATACAGAACTGGAAGGAACGAATCGTTCTTAATCGTTCCATCTAAGATGTTATTCGCATAATCGTATATGTCATCGAATATACATTCTCTTACAGTTCCAGCAGTTGTTATCATTACCACTAATGGTTGCCTACGAGATGAAGTTGACTGTTTCATTACTTCATATAAGTTTCTATCTTTAATTGCGTGAAGTTCATCAATTATAACCAGGTGTGAGTTAAGTCCATCTAGTGTATTAGAATCGCTCGATAATGGCTCAAATAAACTGAATGTAGATGGCATATACATATCCGTTCTACGTTTCTTTACTATCGCTCTTATCTCTGGGCTTTGACTTCTCATATTGCATGCTGAATTGAAACCTTTGGCTGCCTGGTCTTTTTTAGTTGCCACTGAATAACACTCTGCTCCACCTTCGCCATCTGCTATCATCATATACAGAGCTATTGCTGAAAGCATTGTAGTTTTACCATTCTTCCTTCCAACTAGGAACATGGTTTCATTGAACCTTCTCGCTCCAGTCTCTCTATATAAGAAACCAAATAAAGCTTGGATGTATGCCTTCTGAAATAGCTCAAGCTTGATAGGTTCTCCTATCTGACCTTCACTCTGTCTACAGAATGTCTCTATGAACTGTATTGGTCTTTCGCCCTTCTTCTCATCAAAATAAAAAGGAAGTGAACTATCATCCATTTCCTTTACTAGTTTTCCATATATCTTCTTTATCTTATTACCAGCTATGATTTTTCCAGAGCTTATTTCATCATAGTATTCTTTTATATAATTCATTATGAATTAGCCACGAACTTTAATAAGTTCTCGCCAGCATCTTTCTTTGACTGCTCTGGTAATAAATCACATAACTGCTTAATCGCACTTGTATAATTCTTAATAGTTGTGTTGTAGCTCTTTAGTGCTGGGTTCTCTCTCATGAAGTTCTGCTTTCCTTGTTCGAACTTCTCTACAACACCTTTTTGGTTGATTTCATCTTGTAACTTGTTTAGTGTTACTGACATGAAAGCAACATTCTTAATTAAATCATCGTTCATTTCAAGCTTTTTAGGTTCTATATCTTTGAATATTTTTTTGAACCTAGTATAAGCCTCTTGTACTGCTTTATCCACAGAATCCCTCCTCGTTTGATATACCCCTCCGATTTTAGAAATG
>JAFWHH010000022.1 GCA_017512025.1 Clostridia bacterium | reverse complement strand
ATCTTTCTTTTTCTTGTTATCTGATTTATCATCTTGATCTTTTTCATTATCTTCATTATTCTTATTATTAGATTTGTTTTTAAACTCAATGACCTCTTTTGGTAATTTTAAATTTTCATGAATATAATCAATCTGATTTTTCATGATTGTTTCCAAAGTCATTAATGTTTCAACAATTAAATCTAATTCTTTTCTATTTTTAATAATAATTTCTTTTGCTTTTTTATATTCTTTTTGAATTATTTCTTCAATTTCAAGATCAAGTTCACGTGCTGTTGTCTCACTAAACATTTTTGGTTGTAATGGCGAGACATTACCTTCACTTGGGACAAATTGGGTTAAGCCTAATTTACTCATTCCTAACGATAAAACCATAGCTTTAACAATTTTTGAAACTTTGTATAAATCATTAGCTGCACCTGTAGAAATTTGGCTTTCTCCATAAATAACTTCTTCAGCAGCGCGTCCTCCTAAAGTCATTCTAACTTGGTTTAATAGTTCTTCTTTAGTTTGAATAGTACGTTCTTGTTCTTGTGGGGTTTGTAAAGTATAACCAGCTGCATCGCCACGTGGGATAATAGTAATTTTTTGGACAATTTCAGTATTTTTAGTGTGAAGACCAACTAATGCATGACCTGCTTCATGACTTGCAATTTGTCTTTTTTCTTCTTCAGTAATTACTCGACCATGGCGTGCTGGGCCACCAATTACTCTATCAATTGCTTCATCAATATCATTAGTTTTAATAACCACTTTATTTTGTCTAACAGCTAAAATAGCTGCTTCATTTAAAACATTTTCTAGTTGGGCACCACTAAATCCTGGTGTTCTTCTAGCAATATCCATTAAATTAACTTCTGAAGATAAATTCTTGTTTTTAGCATGAATTTTAAGAATTTGTTCTCGACCTTTAATATCAGGTAAAGTAACTTGAATTTGCCGATCAAATCTGCCAGGTCTTAAAATTGCATCATCTAAAACATCAATTCTATTTGTAGCAGCAATTACAATTACTCCAGAGTCAGTAGTAAATCCATCCATTTCTGCTAATAATTGGTTAATTGTTTGGTCAGCAACACCGCTACCACCGCCAATTACATCATTTTTACCACGCTTAGAAGCGACTGAGTCAATTTCATCAATAAAAACAATTGTTGGAGCCAATTTTCTTGCTTTTGAAAATAAATCTCTAACCCGTTTCGCTCCAACTCCTACAAGCATATCTTCAAAAGAAGAACCTGAAGTAGCAAAAAAGTTACAATTTGCTTCCCCTGCAACTGCTTTAGCAATTAAGGTTTTTCCAGTTCCAGGTGGACCATATAAAATAACACCTTTTGGTGCTCTTGCACCCATAGCAGAATATTTATTTGGGTTTTTAATATAGTCAACAAGCTCTTTAAGTTCTTCTTTTACTTCATCAATACCTGCAACATCAGTAAATCTTACATTTGTTTTAGCAGGTTTAATTCCGCTTTTGCCAATACTAAAGATTGATTCCTGCCCACTTCCCATTCCTTTTTTCATCATTGAAAAATAAGCAATAAAAATAGCAATTAATAATAATGAAGGTAATAATGAAGTAATTAATCCTAACCAATTGAAACTAGCCGGCATAGTTGTTGCTGATCCCCATAAACCAACAACATATTTTGCAATTGAATTATTCGAATCAGAATAACTATAAATATCATTCGAATCTTGACCGAAAAAAACTTGTTTATTATTTAATGTATCACCAGTAATTGTTGCATTAACAACTATTGGTAATGAAGAATCTTTTGTTTTAAGTTTTACTTGAATTTGATTACTAGTCGCTCTAAAATAAGCAGATAAATAACTACTTGGATCATTTGCAGCAATAGAGTATTTTTTGTTATTATCTTTATCAGTAAAAGTAAGTGTAGAGCTGCCACTATCATATATAGCAGTTAAGTTATT
>JAFWHH010000001.1 GCA_017512025.1 Clostridia bacterium | reverse complement strand
TTTTATCTTATAAATAGCTTTAATATTAACAGAATTTATATCTTTGTATTTAATTGAAACATCGATATTTTTCTTGTTATTAGTACTATCCATAACTTCATTATTTACTACTACATCTACTATCTCTTTCTCTACTTTCATATTGAATAAAGATTTTCTGTAGTAATATGTTACTGTTATTTCATCTGTTCCCATTGTACCTTTTGCATTTCTTGGTAATCTATCTTCTACTACTGTATAGTATGGAATATCCTTTGGTGTTGTTTCATATCTATCATTTACGTATCCATTAATTGTCTCATATTCATTACCATTTTCATCTACATATAATGAATTGTCATTTTCATCTAAATATTCAACTTTAACTGTTGCTGGAATTCTTGCAAACTCTGCAACTACATAAATGTTTTCTTGTACATTTGTGAAGTAATTTGCTGGAATCTCTACATATCCATCTCCGATAACAATGTTTGGATCATTTTCATAATCAAGTTCGACATCGTTGACTAAGATTTTATCTAATGTATGAGCACTATCTGGTGTAATTGTAATCTTTAATGTATTGCTGTCTCCTCTTGTTACTACTTCAGAGTCAACTCCACCTTCAATTTCACAAGTACCACCTTCTCCTGCAGATGTTGTGATTGTAAATTGTTTTGTATACCAGTATACAATTTCAATATCAGCTTCTGTCATTGGTCCAGATGTATTTGTTGGTAATGGATGTTCTGTTGTATCTTCAGCTAATATGTATCCAGGAATATCTATTGCTGGTTCATTATAGCTATCTCCAACATATCCTTCTACTACCTTCTCTGGTGTACCAATTACTTCTTCTCCAGTAGCTGTATCTAAATATTTAACAACTACTTTAGCTGGTATCTTTTCAAATTCAACAGACACATTTTTATCTTCTTGGACATCTGTGAAGAACGCATTTGTACTTCCAGCTCCAAGTGTAATTACGTGTGTTGTCTCATCTTCATTTAGATCAATTAATGGATAAACTGTACCATTAATTGTTATTTCTTTTACTCTGTATCCACTGTCTGGTGTGATTACAATTTCATTTGAGTTATATCCTCTGTCGCTTATGTACTCATAAACGTCGTCGTCTTCTCCAGAAATTGTACCATTTTCCCCGCTTTCAGTGATTACTTTATATTGTCTTTCATAATAATATCTTACTTCTTTAACTACATTTTCACCACATATAACTGTCTTGCTATCTTCTGCAGCGCCAGCCACAATAACGTTGTCACTTGAAGCAGGACCATTTACTGCAATGTAATTTGTGTAGCTATTTCTATTTGTCGTTTCTGATTGTCCAGCATAGCTTGGTATTGTTTCTTCATCTAATAAAATTCCGTCTTCCATATCTAGGTTTTGTTTATCAACTTCATTGATTGCAATATGTTTAACAATTATTCCTGATGGTATTTTTTCATACCAGTAAATGATTGTTAATGTATCAGCGTACATTGTACCTGTTGCTGAAAGTTCATCATCTGATGTTACTCTTGAATATGTAGAAATTGCATTTCCATTTTCATCAGTAATGTTTACAGCTTGATAGTAGCTTACGCTCTTTCTTGCTGTTTCAAATGCTTCACCTTCATTACCATATAAGTCATCTTGCGCAGCTAACACTTCATTTGTATCTTTTTCTAGATACTTAACTATTACACTTGAAATCTTTCTAAACTCAACTTCAACATGTTCATCTGAACTCATGTTAGTAAAGAATCCGTTTTCTGCATTTAAGTTTAAATATCCACTTCTTAATAATAAACCTGAGAAATCAAGAGCTACATCATTAATTTTTACACTAACGATTTCATATCCTTCACTTGGTCTTATTATAATGCTCTTTGTAGTGTCATCTCCCTTAAATACATATTCGTATGCTGTTTCTCCATCTCCTGAAATTGTACCACCTTTGACAGATCTAGTAGATCCATCTTTGTACATCTCAGTATGCGTTTTTGCTTTTGTTGTTACTTTATATTGTGTTCTGTAGAACACATTAATAATATTATCGGCTGGGTTACTTGTAATTTCTAGATATAAGTCTCCGTTTGAGTCTACTGGAGTTACTCTTTCTAGAACATATCCCTCAGACTTATCATCATATGTTGTAATAATTGATTTATAAGTAGCTGTTAGTGTTTCTTTAGCATCTTCATCTTCTACACCATCGTAATAATAATGAACTGTATAAGTCATATCATCACGTTTTGTATAGTAGATGTTGATGACGTTATCCACAGAATTTACACCAATTGTTAATTCTTCAGGATCTACACTATCATACTTATAACCATCTATCGGTATTACTTCATTTGCAGCTGTAATCTTATCTCCAAATGTTTTATTTGGTACTGTCTTAGACGTCTCTATCTCTTCGTTTGTATCTTTCTCTAAGTAATTAACAGTATAACTTAATCCTGTAATTCTTGTATAGTAGAATGTATGCTCGTTTGTTCCTGTTGTGATTTCAATTTCAGCACTTGTTGGCTCTACCTTTTCAAATCCTGGAATGTCTATTGCATTCTCTGTT
>JAFWHH010000005.1 GCA_017512025.1 Clostridia bacterium | reverse complement strand
ATTAAAAAAATTAATTTATTTTTATATAAATAAAATGATTATTTTTAATAAATAATAGAAAAAAGATATTTAGAAAATCTAAATATCTTTTTATTATTAATTATTCAAGTTCATCTTCTTCGTTTGTAATAGTTTCTATACTTACTACTTTTCCACCATCGTTTGTTCTCATTAATGTAACACCTTGTGTTGATCTACCTAGAATACTAATTTCTTCAACTTTCATTCTAATAATAGTTCCCTTATCTGTTATAAGCATTACATCTTCTTCACCTGTTGCAATTCTTATTCCTACGATGTCACCAGTCTTTGGTGTAATCTTATACGTAATAACTCCTCTACCACCACGTTTTTGAACTCTATATTCAGTAAGCTCTGTTCTCTTTCCAAATCCATTTTCTGTAATTGCTAATAGTGTTGCATCTTTGCTATTTAATATTGATTCCATACCAATAACAAAGTCATTTTCATCTAATCTCATTCCAATTACACCTTGCGCAGATCTTCCAACAGGACGTACATCTTTTTCATCAAAAGTAATACTTAAACCTTTGCTTGTAACTAGAACAACATTATCTTCACCGTCTGTTAATCTAACATCAATTAACTCGTCATCATCTTTTAATGTAATTGATAATAAACCAGTCTTTCTTGTTGAGTCATATTCCTTAAGAGCTGTTTTCTTAATTAATCCTTGTTTTGTTGCCATTAATAAATATTGACCATCATCAAATGTAGTAATTGGTATAACAGCAGATATCTTTTCACCATTGTCTAATCTTAATAGATTTACAATAGCTGTTCCTCTTGCAGTTCTACCCGCCTCTGGAATTTCATATCCTCTTAGTCTGTATAACTTACCTTTATTACTAAAGAATAATATTGTATCATGAGTTGAAGCTGTAAATATTTGTTTTACGAAATCTTCTTCTCTTGTTGTCATACCTGTGATACCTTTTCCACCTCTTCTTTGGCTCTTGTATGTATCAATTGGCATTCTCTTGATATATCCGAAATGTGTTAGGGCTACAACAGTTTGCTCCTCTTTAATTAAATCTTCAACATCAATTTCACCTTCAGCTGCAACAATCTTAGTTCTTCTTTCGTCACCATATTTTTGTTTAACTTCAAGTAGTTCTTCTTTAATGATTTCTAAAACTAGATGCTCGTTTGCAAGTATCTCTCTTAAGTGAGCAATTAATTCCATTAATTGTTTGTATTCTTCTTCAATCTTTTCTCGTTGTAATCCTGATAGTGTCTTTAATCTCATATCAAGAATAGCTTGAGCTTGGATATCAGTAAGACCAAATCTGTCCATTAATCTTTCTTTAGCATCATCATATGAAGATCTAATTATATTAATAACTTCATCGATATTATCTATAGCGATTCTTAAACCTTCTAATATGTGAGCTCTTGCTAATGCTTTATCTAAGTCAAATTTAGTTCTACGAATAATAACTTGTTCTCTATGTTTAATATATTCATCTAAACATTGTCTTAGTGTTAATATTTTAGGAACACCATTTACTAGTGCAAGTATAATAACACCAAAGTTATCTTGCATTTGAGTATTTTTATACAGTTGATTTAATACAACTTGTGCATTTGCATCTCTTTTTAACTCAATTACAATTCTAACTTTTTCTGTTCTATCTGATTCATCTCTTAAATCTGAGATACCTTCAATTCTCTTTTCCCTAGCAAGTAAAGCTATATGCTCTATTAGTTTTGCTTTATTTACTTGGTATGGTAAAGATTTAACGATTATTCTTTGCTTATTTCCAGACATTTCTTCAATTTCTGTTTCAGCTCTAACAACTATTTTTCCTCTACCAGTTGTGTATGCATCCTTTATTCCTTCTCTACCAAGTATTAATCCTTCTGTAGGGAAATCCGGTCCTTTGATAATTTTCATAAGCTCTTCATCAGATATATCAGGATTATCAATCATTGCATTAACACCATCTATAACTTCACCTAAGTTATGTGGTGGTATATTTGTTGCCATACCTACAGCAATACCTGAAGATCCATTTACTAATAATGCAGGAATCTTAGCAGGTAAAACAGATGGCTCTTGTAATCTACCATCAAAGTTTGGAGTAAAGTCAACTGTATCTTTTTCAATATCTGTTAACATTACCTCAGATATTTTTGACATCCTTGCTTCAGTATAACGGTACGCAGCAGCGCCATCACCATCAATTGATCCAAAGTTTCCATGACCATCAATTAATGGATATCTAAGTGAGAAATCTTGTGCCATTCTTACCATAGCATCATATACAGATGAGTCACCATGTGGATGATATCTACCAAGCACGTCACCAACTGTTGTAGCTGATTTTCTATATGGCTTGTCTGATGTTAATCCATCTTCATGCATTGTATATAAAATACGTCTATGAACTGGTTTTAGACCATCTCTAACATCTGGTAGAGCTCTTGAAACAATAACACTCATCGCATAATCAATATATGCGGTTCTCATTTCTTTGTCTACATCTCTATCAACTATTTTTCCATCATTTCTTTTTTCGTCCATATGTAAACCTCTTTTCTTGTATTCTACCTCTGTATTATACTAAAATGAGTTATTTTCTGCAAGGAAATTATGCAATTTTCTAACACTTTTTGCCTATTTTTTATTAATTATTTTAATATTTTTGCAATTTCATTTTCCTCATAGGAAATATTAAAATTTTGACCATTATTTTCAATTAAACTATGTAGATTTTTTATTGTATTCGCTTCATTTATAATGCTTTCTATAGGTGCAATATTTTCCATTAATTTATTTATTTTTTTTATATTTTTTTCCATTGTTTTGAAGTCCTGATTTTCATATGCCTCTCTCCATTTTTTATTATAATTGTCTAATTTATTAATATTATCATTTTCAATTTTTAATTCATTTTTAACATCTGAAGATACACCATTTAAAATAAAATTTTTACCATTTTTTATTATTTTAATTACATCTTCTGATAATAAATTATTTTTTTCTGCGGTATTTAAAAAATAATCTATCACCTCCGAAACGCCATTTATTAAATCTCCTTTTTCAAAAATATTATCAAGTTGTCCAATATTTTCTATACCACTTTTTATTGTACTAACTGCATTTTTTCCTAAATCAATAACCTTATTTACAAGCTGTTTTATTGCCTCTGGAAACCCCTGATTTATAAAAGTATTTTTTATTTCTATAGCATCATTCTCTAAAAAATCTGGAAGTAAAGCTCTTATTCCAGTTTCTATAGAATTATTTATTAAGCTACCAAATGTAGTCTCAAAAAAATTATTATTATTTAATTCAATATTTTCTGTTAATTCCATATTTTCTCCTTTTTATATATTTTTTATTATTCTCTTAATTAATATTTTATTTATTAATTTGTTTTCGTTTATAATATTTTCTTTTATAAAAATATTATTTTTTATTATTCCAATTTTTTTAATATTAAAATTATTTTTCTTTTTTATTAATGATTTTATTAATTCAATATAATTAATTTTATAATAAATTAATCTAATTTTTTCTTTGCTAAATTCAAATTTATCTGTTAAATTATTAATTAAATTTAGGGTTTTAAATGTCTCCAATGCATTGATTCCACTGTGTATAAAAATATAGTTAAAAGCTCTATAAACAACTTTATGTTCTTCATTTTTAATTTCAGAATTTGTATCTATAAAAATATAATCATATATTTTATTTAATTCTTTTATATAATTATTCAGATCATTAAAATTAATTTTATTATAAAAATTTAATACATTTAGACCAATCAAAATATCAATATTTTTATCAACATTAAAAATTAGCTCTTTAAAATTTTTCTCATTTATTTTTGAATATTCTATTTTTTTATTATATAAATTTCCAATTTGAGGGTTATTTAAATCAAAATCAATTATTAGTATTTTATTATTTTTATTTAGAGCTTTCGCAAATTGTATACACGATGTTGTTTTACCGATACCTGCCGAACCAACCATTCCAATACAAATATTTTTTTTAATAATCTTTTTCCTTTTATCTTCTTTATTGCTATCCATAACTATCTTTTTTAAATTTTCAATTTCACTTCTTAATTCAATATTTAAATATTCAATATTTTTTGATTTTAAATATTGAATTATATTTTCTATATTTTCATCTTCATAAAAAATATCTGAAACTCCAATTTTGAAATAATTATTCTTTTCTTTATTATTTTTTATAATAATTATTATTTTTATCTGACTATTAAGCTCTTTAATTTTTAGAATAATACTTTCCAATTCTTCATTAAATTGCTCTCCTAATATTAGATAGTTAATCATTGAATCATTTTCTAAAAGTTCAATAATTCCATCTGAATATAAAATATCATTTCCAACAACATCAAATTCTTCATAATTCTTTAATACATTATTTAAATTCGGGTTACCTATCGCCGTAATTATTCTTATCAATCTTTCCTCCATTAATTATATTTTCTTCGAATTTTGCACAATCTATTTTCGCTATAATGTGATTATCTCCAATTATCATTAGAGCCTCTCCTCTTTTTAGAGATTTAATTTCTATTTTTTCTCTGTCAGAAATATTTTCATATTTTTGCAAAATGTTTAAATTTTCTTCTTCTAAAGAAAAGAAACACTTTACACTTGAATTATTTAAAATACTTCTTCCATATATTCCATTTTCTAAACTAAATAAATCATAAATATCCTGAGTTATTGCTATAGCACTCCCTCCATATTTTCTAATCGTTTTAAATATTTTATAAATAAAACTAGCAACTTCCTTGTTCGATGTAATACCAATTAATCTCCATATTTCATCTAAATAAATTGATTTTTTTACATTTCTATTTTTCTTTATTTTGTCCCAAAATAATTCAGTAAATAAATACATACCATACTTTAAATTTTCTTCTCCTAATTCATAAACATCAGCAACAATTAATTTATTATTTATTTCAATATTGGTATAATTATTAAAATAATTCATTGATCCTTTTATAAATGGTATTAATTTAATTCCCATTTTTTTAGTATTATTATCATTAATTAATTCATTATATAAGTCTTCTAAAATAGGCATATCATATGTATTTTTAAAAATTTTTTTAGAAATTATTTTATTATTTTCATCATTCTTGTATAAAGACTTATCATCAAAATTAATATTCTTTTTATTATATGTATTTATTATTTTTTGCTCTAATAATGATTTTTCTTCTTCATTTATTTCTCCAAATATTAAATTAAAAAATCCAATTAACTTTATGATTTTTGTAGCAAGATATCCATTCTGAGATTCCTCTAAGCTCTCCTCTCTAATATCCAAAATATTAATATAAGTGTTTGAATTTGGTCCTATTTTTAATAAAGTACCTTCTAAATTATCACAGAGATTATTATATTCACGCTCTGGATCAATTACATATTGTTCATAACCAAGTAATCTATATCTTAATATTAATAATTTATTAAAAAAAGATTTTCCTGCACCACTCGTACCAAATACACACATATTTGAGTTTTTATATTTATTACTATATTTATTTATAAAAATTAATGAATTATTAATTATATTAGATCCAATTAAAACTCCATCTTCATCAAAAATTGAAGAGGTCAAAAAAGGATATGTTGCAAGTAATCCACTTGTTAATATATTTCTTCTCGTAACATTTTTAACATCATTAATCTCCATAAAAAAAGGAAGGCATGATTTAAATGCTTGTTCCTGCCTAAAATATGCTCTTCTTGTTTGCATACCCTTGCTCTGAAGTAATCCTTCTATTTTATTTTGAATATATTCTAGGTCTTTTCTTGTTGTTGCAAATACATTTACAAAAATATATAAGTAATATAAGTCTTCATTATTAATCTGTATTTCTTTCCTTATGTATTTGGCATCATTATACGTATAGGCTGCAATATCAATATCTTGTCTCGAATCATTATACGTTTGTAAATCAACGCCAACATTACCAATATGGTATGTTAAATCTTTAATTACTTTGTATGGATTTTGTTTTTCATAAATCATAGAAATATTTATGTTTAAATTAGAATCAATTAAATTTTTAAGAATTAAATCATCATATTCCCTATTATAATTAATTATTAATAAAGTTGAATAGTATATATTATCTATTTCAATATACTTTGGATTTAAAATATTAATATATGATGGAGATATAAAATCTTTATTTGAAAAAATTCCGTTTTGAATTAAATTAATTATTTTATTGTTTTTTTTAATTTTATTATTAATTATTTTTCCTCCTTTTTTATTCAAAAATAAATTTTTGACTATTTAAAAATGAAAATAAAATATCAATTAATTCTTTTTTATTGTTAATATCTATAACTCTGTTTCCACAGCGTGATAAACAATCTTTTATTTTTAAATATTTCTCAGTTAATTCATCACACGCAATATTTTCATAATTGTTAATCTCATTATTATATTTATTACTTTTTATAATAATATAATAATTTTTTGTTGATGATTTTTTTCTTTTATTTAATTCATTAATATAATCAATATAGTTTTGAGAAATATTTTTTATATTATTATTTTCATTATTTTTTTGGAACTCCACATTAGAAATATGTTTAGATAAATCTTCTTTTTTGCTTTGAATTATAATTTGAATATCTGTATTAATAGTTTTTAAGAATATTTTATAAGAATTTAAAATTGAACTTTTTTCCATTTCGGATTTTAGATTAAAATTAATTGGAATAATTTTTAATATTTTTATATAGTTATCATTTGTTTTAATTACCCCATTAGGTAATACCTCTTTATAATTCAACCAAGACTGAGTCGAATTTATTTTTTTGTAATTTATTTTTATACCTCCTTTTTATTTTTTTTCATTATAATCACCGTATTTTACAGATGTCAATTAAAATCGTATACAATATTTCGACATTAAATAATAAAAGAAGAGCTTTATGCTCTTCTTTTTATTATTTAAAATTAAATATCTAAGTTAACAACATATTTTGCATTCTCTTCAATGAATTTTCTTCTTGGCTCTACTTCATCTCCCATTAACATAGCAAATGTTGCATCAGCTTTAATTGCATCTTCAAGAGTTACTCTTACTAGAACTCTTCTTTCAGGATCCATTGTTGTTTCCCATAGTTGCTCTGGATTCATCTCTCCAAGACCTTTGTATCTTTGGATTGATAATTGATCAACTGTGATTCCTTTCTTACCTAATTCTTCATATTTAGCATTTAGCTCTTCATCAGTATAACAATATATATCATCTATTCCTTTTTTAGATAATTTATATAGTGGTGGTTGAGCTAAGAATACATTACCATTTTCAATTAATGGTCTCATATATCTAAAGAAGAATGTTAATAATAATGTTCTAATATGTGCACCGTCAACATCGGCATCGGCCATTATTATAACTTTTCCATATCTGATTTTTGATATGTCAAAGTCTGCACCGATTCCAGCACCAACAGCAACAATTACTGGATTTAATTTATCATTTCCATATATTTTATCAGCTCTTGCTTTTTCAACATTAAGCATTTTCCCCCATAATGGAAGGATTGCTTGGTATCTTCTATCTCTACCTTGTTTTGCAGATCCACCCGCAGAATCTCCCTCGACTATATATACTTCACATTCTTCAGCATTTTTACTTGAACAATCTGCAAGTTTACCAGGAAGAGTTGTTGTTTCCAATGATGTTTTTCTTCTTACAAGCTCTCTTGCCTTTCTTGCAGCTTCCCTAGCTCTTGATGCACTTACACATTTTTCTAATATAGCTTTTGCAATATTAGGATTTTCCTCTAAGTATGCACCTAAAGCATCGTTAACTAAACTTTGTACTATACCACCAACATTACTATTTCCTAATTTTGTCTTTGTTTGTCCTTCAAATTGTGGCTCTCTTACTTTTACAGATATAACAGCAGTTATACCTTCTCTAATATCTTCACCTTGTAAATTTCCATCTTTGTCTTTTAAGATATTGTGAGATTTTGCATAATCATTAAATGTTTTGGTTAAAGCTCTCTTAAATCCTTCTAGGTGAGTTCCACCTTCAACTGTATTTATGTTATTAACAAATGAATAAATATTTTCTGAATAAGCGCTTGTATATTGGAAAGCAATTTCAACTGGTACTTCCCCATCTACTTTTTCAATATAAATTGGCTTTGGATTTATTTTTTCTTTACTTTCATTTAAGAATTCAACAAAAGAATTTAATCCACCTTCATAACAGAACTCTGCTTTTTTAGGCTCTTCCCCTCTTTTATCTTCTATACTTATAAATAATCCTTTTGTTAAAAAGGCCATTTCTCTAAATCTATTTTCTAATGTGTCATAGTCATATTCAAGTGTTTCGAATATTGTATCGTCTGCTAAAAATCTTACTTTTGTTCCTGTTTCGTTTGAATCTCCGATTCTTTGTAGACTTTGTACAGTTTTACCTTTTTCAAATTTCATTTGGTGTATTCCACCATCTCTTTGAATTGTAACTTCAACCCAATTTGATAACGCATTAACTACAGAAGCACCAACACCATGTAGACCTCCTGATACTTTGTACCCGCTATCTCCACCAAATTTTCCACCTGCATTTAATTGTGTATAAACAGTTTCAGCAGCCGATATTTTAGTCTTTTTATGTATGTCAATTGGAATACCTCTACCATTATCTTCAACACAAATTATATTTCCTGGCTCTATTTCAACTTTTATTTTTGTACAATATCCAGCAAGAGCCTCATCAACAGCATTGTCAACAATCTCGTATACTAAATGATGTAATCCTCTAATTGAAACACTACCTATATACATACCTGGTCTTTTTCTTACATGCTCAATTCCATCTAAAACTTGGATTTGCTCTGCATTATACTCGTGCTCAAATTTTTCCATTTTATTCATTCCTTTCATTGAATATTATATAATAAAAAATAGATTAATTTTTTCTATTTTTTTATAAGCAATTTTTTATTTATTTTTTTATTTATTTAATATATTTTTTATTCAGTATTCCCTTGTAAAAGAAATAATTAATTAAATAAAAAAATACTATTTTCTTCTTAATAAATAATATAATTATTTTAATAATTATTTTTCTTTATTTATTTTTCCATTTATTACATGATAAATATTACTATCTATATTATTTAATTTTAATATGTCTGTACATGTAACAAATACTTGAGTATCTCCAATATTACTTAAAAAATTATTTCTACGATTTTCATCTAACTCAGACATAAAATCATCTAATAATAATATTGGATTTTCTCCAATTTCATCTTTTATAACTTGAAGTTCTGACATTTTTAATGATAAAATTGCAGTTCTATTTTGCCCCTGAGATCCATAAATACTAACATTATTATTATTTAAATAAATAATAAAATCATCTCTATGAATTCCCTTAGTAGTGGCTCCCCTCATTATATCAATTTTTTTATTTTCTTTCAATGAAGAATAAAAATTTTCTTTATTTTTAAAATCTGAAATATATTCTATTTTTATTTCTTCATTATTATTAGTAATATTTTTATGAATTAAATTTATTTTGTTTTTAATTTTTTCAATAAATTCTCTTCTATAATTAAATATTTTTTCTCCAAATTCTGCTAATTTTAAATCCCATACATCAAGCATTTCTGGATTTTTGTTTTCAAATTTAATTTGTTTTAAATAAATATTTCTTTGTTCTAAAGTTTTTGCATACATATTTAAACAATAAATATAATTTGGTCTTAATTGAGAAATCATAATATCTAAAAATCTACGTCTCATTTTAGGACCATCTTTTAAGATATTAATATCGTCAGGAGTAAATAAAACAACATTTATTTTTCCAACCAACTCACTTAATTTTTTTGTTTTTATTCCATTTAAATAAATGTCTTTTTTATCAGAAATATCTATTTTTATTTTTCCGTCTCTATCACTTTTTTCATAATTAATTTCAATATTTAAAAATTCTTCATTAAATTTAATTAATTCTTTATCTTTATTTGTCCTAAATGATTTACCTATTGCACACAAAAAAATAGATTCAATAATATTAGTTTTACCTTGCGCATTGTGGCCATAAAAAATATTAATATTATTATTAAAGTTTAAATTTAATTCTTCATAATTTCTAAAATTCTTAATTTTCAAATTAGTTATTAACATATTGTGCCTCTTTTGTGGATAACTATTTTTTATTCTTTCATTCTAATAGGTAAAATCATATAAACATAGTCACCTTCATCAATTGGTCTTATAATACTTGGTGAAATACTTGTTCCAAAATCAATAAATATCTCTTCATCATCAATACATCTACAAGCATCTAAGAAATATTTTGGATTAAATCCAACTTCAAGATTTTTACCTTCTGTAGAAACCATCATTTCTTCTTTAGCATCACCTGTTTGGTTAGTACATGATATAATAATCTTTCCTATATCTATAGAAACTTTTACTGGATATTTCTTTTCTCTTTCCATACTTGATGAAGAAATTAAAGATATTCTTTCAAAACAATTTAATAAATTAATTCTATTAACTCTAATTCTTGTCTCCCATGTTTCAGGAATAACGCTTGAATAATTTAAAAATTCTCCATCTAATAATCTTGTTACTATTTTACAGTTTTCCAATTCGAAAAGAGCTTGGTTTTTAGCAACTCCTATTGTTATCATCTCGAATGAATCTGCTAATATCTTATTAATTTCATTTAATGTTCTACCTGGAATAACAGCTTTAAAATCATTAACTTTAGATTGTAGATACTTACTTTTCCAAGCTAATCTAAAACCATCAACTGCTACTACATTTAATTTGTTATTAACAATTTCAAATAAACATCCTGTAAATATTGGTCTATTTTCTTCAGTACTTACAGCAAATATTGTTCTTCTAATCATTTCTTTTAATGTGTTTTGTTCTATTTGAATAGAGTTTTCTATATTAATTTGTGGTAATTCAGGAAACTCATTAGGGTTCATAGTTGCTAATTTATATAATGATCCTTCACATTCTATTACTAATAAATTGTTATCATTAACAGATATTGAAATTTCTGTATTAGGAAGTTTTCTTATAATTTCACTAAACATTGTAGCGTTAATTACTATTGCTCCTTCTTCTTTTACATCACAACTTATTATATATTCTATTCCTATTTCTAAATCATAGGTTGTTAATTTTACTTCATTATTATTTGTTTGAATAAGTATTCCTTCTAATATAGGATTATTTGGTTTAGAAGCTACTGCTTTCGTTACGGAATTAAGTGCTTTAATAATGTTTTCTTTTTCACAAATAATTTTCATTTTCAACATCTCCTTATTAATAATAAATAAATATATTTAGTAGTAGTAGTAGTAGGTACTGTGGATTATGTGGATAACTCTGTGTATAACCATAATCCCTAGGTTTTTTCATGTTGATAATTTTGTGGAAAAGTATATAACTTATCCACAGTAAAAAAATCAATATGTGGAAAACCAATTTATCCACAACTTTTCCACACACTTTCCACACCACCCTGTGGATATCTCATCTATTGCTTCCGTAGGGCTAGATAGAGGTTTTTTGCTCTCTAGAACATACTTTTGCATAGATGTTCTTTTTTTATTGATATGATACTATTTATCGTCTAATAAAATGTTTTTCACACTTTCCACAATTAATTTTGTATTTGAATTTTCTTTTATATCTGATTCGATTTTGTTACATGCATGCATTACTGTTGTATGATCTCTTTTCCCAAAGTCCTTTCCTATTTGAGGTAGAGACATTTGAGCAACATTTCTACATAAATACATAGCAATTTGTCTTGGAAAAGCAATATCATTTGATCTTTTTGATCCTCTTAAATCTTTAGCACTTATATTAAAATACTTGGCTACAGTATCTTGTATAAATTCTGAAGATATTACTTTTTCTTGTTGTGCAACAATATCATTAATTGCTCTTTCAGCCATCTCTTTGGTTATTGGACTATTAGTTAATGATGATGTTGCTATTAATTTATTTAATGTACCTTCTAATTCTCTTATATTAGAATCTATTCTTGTTGCTATATTTGAAAGTATTTCATCATCCACAATGATATTATCAAGTTGAGCTTTCTTTCTTAATATAGCTAAACGTGTTTCATAATCTGGATTTGATATGTCAGCTATTAACCCCCATTCAAATCTTGATTTTAATCTATCTTCTAATAAAGGTATATCTTTTGGTGGTTTATCACTAGATAAAATAATTTGTTTTCCACTTTCGTGTAATGTGTTGAATGTGTGGAAAAACTCTTCTTGAATACGCTCTTTTCCGGCAATAAATTGAATATCGTCTATTAATAATACATCTATATTTCTATATTTATCTCTAAATTGAGCGCTTGTATTATCTTTAATTGAGTTGATAAGTTGATTGGTGAATTTCTCAGATGTTACATATAATATATTAGAATTCTTATTCTTTCTTAATATAGAATTACCAATTGCATGCATTAAGTGAGTTTTTCCTAATCCAACTCCTCCATATATAAATAATGGATTATATGATGTTGCTGGCGCTTCAGCTACAGCAAGAGCTGCTGCATGTGCAAATCTATTATTATTTCCAACAACAAAAGAATCAAATGTATATTTCGGATTTAATGTAGGATTTGAATTACTGTAAGATGATTCTACAGGAAAGCTTTGCTCTGGTGTTGATGACATTTCTTCTTTTGAAACAATAGAAACAACACAATCTTTGTTTGTTATGAAATTAAAAGTATTAGTTAATAAATCTCCATATCTAGATTGAATAGAATCTTTCTTATAAGATGTAGAGGTAACTAATACAACATTATTATTATCAAAACTTTGGATTTCTAAATCTTTTATCCATGTTTCATAAGATATCTTTGTTGTTTCATCTTTTAATAATTCTTTTGCTTTTGTTAAAAGTTCGTTTAACTCATTCTGCATCATTTCTCAAATCCTTCCAAAATTAAAGTTTTGAAAGTTATCCACAGAGTTATCCACATATGTTGATAAATGTCCACAAACTGTGGATAACTTGATAAAAACAACCGTGAAAAAATCTTCCAAAACCAGTATTCCCTATCTTTTTGTATATAATATCAAAACATGTTGATAATAGTCAATAAAAAATATAAAATATTTTGAAAATTCAAATTAGCTATTGACATAAGGCATTGAACGGTTGTATAATTGTAACGTTCATAAATAATTTAAGGAAATTATTATATAAATAAGATATATACTAGGAGGTGCTAAATAGATGAAGAGAACATTCCAACCTAAAAACAGACAAATGAAAAAAGAACATGGATTTTTAAAGAGAATGAGCACAAGATCTGGAAGAAATGTAATTAAAGCTAGACGTGCTAAAGGTAGAGCTAAATTAAGTGCTTAGTAAAATGGAACCAGTTATAGTTGGTTCTTTTTTAAAATAAAGGAAAGATTGAATTTTTTTATGAGAAAAATAAAAACACTAAAAAAGAATTATGAGTTTAAAAACGTTTTATCAAAAGGAAAATTCTATATTTCACGTCATGTAGTTATGTATATTAAAAACAACAATAAAAATGAAAATTATATTGGTATAGCTGTAAGTACTAAAATCGGCAAAGCCGTAAGGAGAAACCGAATAAAAAGACTTATCAGAGAAAGCTATAGAATCGAAAAAAATAATATTCAAAAAGGTAAGGATATTGTTTTTATGTGGAATAAAAATGCAGATATTAATGAAGTGAATTTCAACATAATTCATAATGAAATATTAGAATTATTTGATAAAGCAAATATGGTGTAAAATGAAGAAAATAACTATTTATTTAATAAAGTTATATAAAAAAAGGATTTCTCCCATTATTTCAGCAAGAGGATATCATTGTAAGTACTATCCTACTTGCTCAGAATATGCTATTCAGGCTTTTGAAAAATATGGTTTTGTTAAAGGTTCTTTTCATACAATAAAAAGAATATTAAGATGTAATCCCTTTTCAAAAGGTGGATATGACCCATTAAAATAAGGAGGAATATTAAGTTATGATTTTTTCGAACTATTTTGGATATGTTCTGAATTGGTTATATAACGTTGTTGGTCAAAATTATGGTTTAGCTATTATTTTGTTTACATTATTAATAAGAGTAGTAATTTTACCAATTACTTATAAACAACAAAAATCAATGAAGAAAAGTACTGAACTTCAGGGAAAGATAAAAGAAATTCAGTTTAAGTATAAAAACGACCAAAATCAAATGCAAAAAGAGGTTATGGAACTCTATAAAAGTGAAAACATCAGTCCTTTTTCTGGCTGTTTAAGTGCAATATTGCAATTAGTTATTATTCTTTCTGTATTCTGGTTAATTAGTAAACCTTTAACTTACATGAAAAAAATTGATTCAGGTATTATTGAAGGTTATAAGAATGAAATCATGCAAGAAAATGGTAACAATAAAATATCTAATTACTATGAAATTGAGATTATTGATAAAAAATCAGCTCAAGATGAGAGTGTTAGGATTAATATGAATTTCTTAGGATTAGACTTAAGTAAAGTTCCAGGACAAAACTTAAATGATTATAGAGTTTATATTATTCCAGCTCTTTATATTGTTTCTTCAATTGTTTCAATGAGATTTATGACTAATAAGAAGAAAAATAAAAGAAAAGCTCTTGGAGATGGAACCGAAAAAACAAAATCAGAAGAGCCTGATATGAGTGAGCAAATGAATAAAAGTATGTCTTTGATCACACCAATTATGGCTGTATCAATTGCTTTTATTGCTCCGCTTGGTCTTGCACTATACTGGTTTGTAAGCAATTTATTGATGATTATTGAAAGAATAGCAATTACAAAATATGTTGATTCTAAGGAGGATAAAGAAGATGCCTAAAACAATTATTTCCGAAGGAAAAACAACAAATGAAGCAATAGAAAAAGGGTTAAAAGAATTAAAAACAACTAAAAACAATGTTGACATAAAAGTGTTAGAGCAAGAAAAAAGAAGTTTCTTTGACATTCTAGCACCTAGAGTTGTGAAGGTTGAGTTAACAATGAAAGATGAAACGATTGTTAATGAAAACAATGATGCTCACAAAGAATTTCATGAAAAACCTCATATAAAAGTTGAGATTAGTGATGAAGAATTATATAGAATCAAAGGTAACATTAACAGTTTCCTAAATGAGTTCTTATCAAAGATTGATGATACACACACATATACTGTTGATGTTGAAGATTCAAATATATTAGTAAATATTGATGGTATGGAATCTGGTGTTTTAATTGGATATAGAGGTGAAACATTAAATGCAATGCAAACACTTCTTACTTCTATAGCTAATAAAAACAATGATAATAGAGTAAAAGTATACTTAAATATCGATAATTATAAAGTTAAAAGAGAAAAAGCTTTAGAAGAATTAGCAGTTAAAATATCAAAAACAGTACTTAAAAACAATAAACCTATTACACTTGAGCCGATGAATGCATATGAGAGAAAAATAATACATAGCAAGCTACAAGATAATAAAAACATTAGAACTCACAGCATCGGTGAAGAGCCTAATAGAAGAATAGTAATTGAAAAAGTAAATAATTAAAAAATCAGAAGTCAAAGTTCGATTTTAGTATATAATATTATACAATCTAACTTTGACTTTTTTATTTGGTAAAGGAGGAAAAATGGACGTAATAGCAGCTATATCAACCGCTACAGGCAATGGTGGAGTTGGAATTATTAGAATGAGCGGCAAGGATTGTTTTGAAATACTAAACAAAATATTTAAACCAATAAACCCAAGTGAAGCCAAGGGATACAGCATTAAATATGGACATATTATTGATGAAAATGATGAAATAATTGATGAAGTATTAGTATCTTATTTTTATGCTCCAAAGAGCTATACAACCGAAAATATGTGTGAAATCAACTCTCATGGAGGTATTGTTGTTGAAAGAAAAATACTTGAATTATGTTTAAAAAATGGAGCTCAAATGGCTGAACCAGGCGAATTTACTAAGAGAGCTTTCTTAAATGGTAGAATAGATCTTGTTCAAGCTGAGTCTGTTATTGATTTGATTAATTCTAAAAGTGATAAAGAAGCTAAAGCTTCTATTAATCAATTAGAGGGAAGATTATCTAAAAATATTAACAATATAAAAGGTAGATTACTTGATTTGATGGCCGATGTAGAGGCTTCAATTGACTATCCTGAGTATGATATAGAGGAAACAACAAATAACAAAATATTAAATTCTTTAGATTTAATTGAAAGTGATTTAAAGAAAATAAGCGATTCATTTAAGAATGGAAAAGTATTAAGAGAAGGCATTAAAACCGCTATTATAGGTAAGCCAAACGCAGGAAAATCCTCTTTATTAAATACAATATTAAATGAAGAACGTGCTATTGTTAGTGAGACACAAGGAACAACAAGAGATACAATTGAAGAGTTTGTAACAATTGAAGGTATTACATTAAAATTAATAGATACTGCAGGTATCCGTGATACAAACGATGAAATTGAACAAATTGGTGTAAAAAAATCAAAGAAATTAATAGACGAGGCAGAACTTGTAATTGCTATATTTGATGGAACAAAAGCTCTAGAAAAAGACGATGTAGAGATATTACAACTAATAAAGAATAAAAATGCTATTATTCTATTAAATAAAATAGATTTACAAGAAACTTTATTAGATAAAGATGAGAATATTATTAATTGTAATAAGAAAATAATTAAAATTTCTGCTAAAAATGGTGATAATATAGAAGAATTGTATAAATCTATATCAGATATGTATCAAATAAATGATATTGAAATTGATGATGGAGAGATATTAACTAATATTAGACATAAGAATCAAATTGATGAGGCAATAAATAGTATTAATCAAACTAGAGATACAATTAATAATAATATGCCAGTTGATATAATAGAAATTTATTTAAAACAAGTTTTATCTGATTTAGGAAAAATAACAGGTGATGATATAACAGAAGATATTATTAATGAAATTTTTTCAAAATTCTGTTTAGGAAAATAAAATTTTGAAAAAGGGGTGTCTTCCAAATGTCGAATTTGGAAGACATTCAAACTCTGTTTCACAAAAAACACAAAAGTGTTGTGAAACAAAGTTATGAAATGAAAAATGAAACATAGAAATAATAGGAGGAATAAAATGAGTTATTATGCAGGAAAATATGACATAGCTGTTATAGGTGCAGGACATGCTGGTTGTGAAGCTGCACTTGCTGCTGCAAGACTTGGTATGAAAACACTCATGTTTTCAATTAGCCTTGAAGCTGTTGCTAATATGCCATGTAACCCACACATAGGAGGAAGCTCTAAAGGGCATTTAGTTAGAGAAATAGATTGCTTAGGTGGAGAAATGGGAAGAAATATAGATAAAAGCTATATTCAAATAAAGATGTTAAACACATCCAAAGGGCCAGCTGTTTATTCACTAAGGGCACAAGCAGATAGAAAAAAATATCAAGCTGAAATGAAACATACGTTAGAAAGACAAGAAAACTTATTTATTAAACAAGCAGAAATTGTTAATATAACTCTTGAAGATAATAAAGTAAAATCAATAGAAACAAATATAGGTGCAATATATGATGTAGATGCAATTATTGTTGCTACTGGTACATATTTAAAAGGAAAAATATTCATAGGAGAGAACTCTTTTGAGAGTGGCCCTGATGGAGTATTCCCAGCGAATAGATTGTCAGAATGTTTAAAAAATTTAGGTGTTAATTTAGTAAGATTTAAAACAGGTACACCAGCTAGAATTAATAGGAAAAGTATTGACTTCTCTAAGATGGAGATACAAGAAGGGGAAAAGGATATAGAAGCTTTTTCATTAGAAGATGAAATAGACGAAAATAAGGAACAATTACCTTGTTATCTAACATATACTAATGAAAAAACACATGAAATAATAAGAGCAAACCTTCATAGATCACCATTGTATGGCGGCGAAATCAAAGGAACAGGACCAAGATATTGTCCTTCTATAGAAGATAAAGTTGTAAGATTTGCAGACAAAGAAAGACATCAAGTATTTATCGAACCAATGGGTGAAAATACTGATGAAATGTATGTTCAAGGTATGAGCTCATCACTTCCTGAGGATGTTCAAATAGCAATGTATAGAACACTACCAGGATTAGAAAATGCTGAATTTACAAGACCTGCATATGCTATTGAGTATGATTGTATTGATCCAGCAGATCTAAAGCTATCTCTTGAATACAAGAAAATAGAAAACTTATTCTTTGCAGGTCAAACTAACGGTACTTCAGGATACGAAGAAGCTGCATCACAAGGATTAATAGCAGGTATAAATGCTACTCAAAAACTTAAAGGAAAAGAACCTGTTATATTAGATAGATCACAAGCTTATATTGGTGTTTTAATTGATGATATCGTAACTAAAGGTACTAACGAACCATATAGAATGATGACATCAAGAGCTGAATACAGACTTCTTTTAAGACAAGATAATGCAGACTTGAGATTAACTGAGATTGGACATGAAGTTGGACTTATATCAGATGAAAGATATAATAAATTCTTAGAAAAGAAAAAGAATGTTGAGAAAGAGATCGATAGAATTAAGAAGCTTACAATAAAACCTACAGACAAGGTTAATGAATTTTTGGAAAGATATGGCTCATCAAGAATAACAGCTGGAGTTAAGTTGGCTGATTTATTAAAACGTACAGAATTGAATTATAAGGCACTTTTAGAAATAGATAATGATAGACCATCACTAACTAAAGCAGAAGCCCAAGAAGTTGAAATACAAGTTAAGTATGAAGGGTATATAAGAATGCAAGAAGACCAAGTTGAGAAGTTTAAAAAGTTAGAAGATAAACATTTATCTGAAGATATTAATTATGATGATATCAAAGGATTAAGAATTGAAGCTAGACAAAAACTAAACAAAGTTAAACCACAATCAATTGGACAAGCATCAAGAATATCTGGTGTATCACCAGCAGATGTATCTGTACTACTTATTTATCTTGAACAACAAAAAAGAAAATAATAAATGGAGTGTTATATGAATATAGAAGAATTTTCAAATGAATTTGTTAAACAAGCCGAAAAAGTTGATATAAAAATAAATGAAAATCAAATAAAGAAATTCTACGATTATATGAACTTATTAATTGAATGGAATGATAAAATTAATTTAACTGCTATTACAGAACCTAAAGAAGTTATCGTGAAACATTTTATAGATTCAATTTTAGCAGCAAAATATATTAAAGATGATTCATCAATAATTGATGTAGGTACGGGAGCAGGTTTCCCTGGGATACCATTAAAAATATTTAATAATAATTATAAAATAACATTGTTAGATTCATTAAATAAGAGAACTATCTTTTTACAGGAAGTTGTTAATAAGCTAGGTCTTGAAAATGTAGAAATAATACACGGTAGAGCAGAAGATTATGCACAAGATAAGAAATATAGGGAAATGTATGATTATGCAATATCAAGAGCGGTTGCACCATTGAATATATTACTTGAATATTTAGTACCTTATACTAAGGTCGATGGATGTGTTATCGCAATGAAAGGTAGTAACGCAGAACAAGAGCTTGTAGAAGCTAAAAATGCAATCAATAAATTAGGCGCAGAAGCTAGGGAAAAGGACATTATTCAATTACCAGAGGACAGCGGAGAAAGATATATTTTAGTATTTGGAAAAAAGGAACATACTAATAAAATATATCCAAGAAAAGCAGGAACACCTAAAAAGAGTCCATTATAATTAGTATAAAAAATCTTAAAATTTTGTGAAAAATTTTAAGATTTTTTTCGCTTGAAAACATAGGGAAAAACAAGAAAAGCATGATTTTAATTCTTGACAGAATGAGATTATTTATATATCATATAACATGTTAGAAGAAATACATAAGAATGGAGGTAGAACTTTGGGAAAGGTAATATCAGTAGCAAATCAAAAAGGTGGAGTTGGTAAAACAACTACAGCCGTAAATTTAAGTGCATTACTTGCAAAAAAAGGTAAAAAAGTTCTACTAATAGATACAGATCCTCAAGGAAATGCAACAAGTGGTGTTGGGGTAGATAAAAACGTTAATTATTCTGTATATGACGTATTAGTAGATGAAATTGAAATGGAACAAACAATTGTAACAACTGAAATGGATAATTTAGATATTTGTCCATCTAATATAAATTTAGCTGGTGCAGAAGTACAATTAGTTTCAGAGGAGTCAAGAGAGTTTAGATTAAAAAACAAACTAGAAAAAATTAAAGACAATTACGAATACATAATAATTGATTGTCCACCATCTTTAGGTCTAGTTACATTAAATGCTTTTACAGCATCTGATAGTGTATTAATTCCAGTTCAATGTGAGTATTATGCATTAGAGGGATTAGGACAATTAATAAATACAATTAATCTAGTAAAGAAAAGACTAAATAAAGCAATTACAATTGAAGGCGCATTATTAACAATGTATGATGCAAGAACAAATTTATCAAGTCAAGTTGCTAAGGAAGTTAAAAATTATTTTGAAGATAGAGTATACAAAGCAATAATTCCGAGAAATGTTAAATTAAGCGAAGCACCAAGTTATGGAATGCCAATTTGTATGTATGATGCTAGATCAAAAGGATCTAGATGCTACGATAAATTTGTAAAAGAATTTATTAAGAAAAATGAAAGTACACCAAAAAAATAGGTTTATTTTAAGGAGGAAAATTTATGAATAATAAAAAGACAGGATTAGGCAGAGGCCTTAATGCATTATTCAGTGTAGACTCATTAGATGAGATTGAGAATGATAACAATAATATTGTTAATACTGCTGAGAAAATTGATGATTCAGAAATAATACACAAAATTAAAATCTCTGAAATAGAACCTAATAAAGATCAACCAAGAAGAACTTTTAATAATGAAAGTATTGATGAGTTATCTGAGTCAATAAAAAAATATGGTGTAATTCAACCGATAATTGTAACAAAAAAAGATAATTTCTATGAGATAATAGCAGGGGAAAGAAGATGGAGAGCTTCTAAAAAAGCAGGACTAACAGAAATGCCTTGTATTATCAGAAATGATGAAGAAAGACAAAATAAAGAAATTGCTTTAATAGAAAATATTCAAAGAGAAGACTTAAATCCAATTGAAAAAGCAAGAAGCTTTAGAACATTAATGGATGAATATGGATTAACACAACAACAATTAGCAGAAACAATTGGAATAAGCAGAAGTGCATTAGCTAACTGTGTTAGACTTTTAAATCTTGACCCAAGAGTAATTGATTTAACTTTAGCTGGAAAATTAACTGAAGGTCATTGTAGATCACTTATGAGTTATGAAGATGGTGATAAGCAATATGCAATGGCTATGCAAATAATTGAAAATGGTGATTCAGTTAGAGAAATTGAAAGAAAAGCAAAGAATAAAAGAAACGCTAAAACACAAACTCAATATGGCAATAAACAATATGAAGCAATATATAGAGATATTGAAAACAGATTTCAAGGTTTCTTTGGTACTAAAGTTAAATTAGATGCAGGAAAGAAAAAAGGAAAAATTATAATTGAATATGTTTCTAATGATGATCTAGAAAGAATTTTAGAATTATTAGATAAATAAAAAATAATCCACAGTTTGTTATTAAACTGTGGATTTTATTTGTTAAATTTTCTTATTTTGTCTATCTAAATTATCTTGTGCAACTGTCATTAAAAGTTTTAATCTGTTTGTTTGATTTGCTTCACTTGCACCAGGGTCATAATCAATAGGAGCAATATTCGCATTTGGATATTTACTTCTAATTGTTTTTATAACACCTTTACCAACAACGTGATTTGGTAGACATGCGAATGGTTGAACACAAACAATATTTGTTATTCCATGTTCTATATATTCAATCATTTCTGCTGTCAAGAACCATCCTTCACCAGTTTGGTTGCCGATAGATAGAATATCCTTTACTTTATCTTCTAGTTCCCAGATATTACATGGTAGTAAATATCCTTTTTTAGATTTTGATAAAGCTTCGATTGAACTCTTTTCTAATAAGTCCATTAATTTAATTGCATATTTAAATACACTTGCTTTTAAAGCACCTGTTTTAATTAATTGATTAAATGTAATTTTATGTGTTGCAATAAATTTTATGAATCCCATAAAGTCTGGAAGAATAACTTCAGCACCTTCTTGTTCGAGTTTATTAGCAACATAGTTATTTCCAAATGGATGATATTTAATTAATACTTCTCCAACAATACCTACCTTAGGTTTTTGTGTAGACATATCAACTTCAATTTGATCAAAACGATCAACCATCTCAAAAATGAAATTTTTCATTTCCTTCATTGAAGATTTAGTAACTATGGCTTTACACTTCTCAAGCCATTCGTAATATAGTTTCTCTGTTTCGCCTTTATTTACTTCATAAGCTCTATTTTTAGCAAGTAATTTTTGAATTAAATCTCCAAGTACAATTGCTTTAAATAATCTCTCAATAAATCCAAGTGTTAATTTGAAACCTGGATTCTTTTCCATACCAACAACGTTGAATGATATAACTGGTACTTGAGAAAATCCAGCATCTTTAAGAGCTTTTCTAATAAATCCTATGTAGTTTGTAGCACGACATCCACCACCTGTTTGTGACATTACTATAGCTGTTTTATTTACATCGTACTTACCAGATTGCAGAGCTTCAATAAATTGACCAGTTGTAAGTATAGATGGATAACATGCATCATTATTAACATATTTTAAACCTGTTTCTACAGTTTTATTTGTACATTCTTTTAACAATTCAACTCTATATCCAGATGCTTTAGCAGCTGCCTCAATTAATTCAAAATGAATTGGTGCCATTTGAGGAATAAGAATTGTATATTCTTTATTCATTTCCTTTGTGTAAGGAATTTTCTTTATGCCATAATCACCAGAGCCTTCTTCGCGTTGCTGATCAATTCTCTTATTCATACTTGCAAGAAGAGAACGTAGACGTATTCTAACAGCTCCTAGATTGTTTATTTCGTCTATTTTAATTAAGGTATACATCTTACCATAGCTTGATAATATTTCTTCAACCTGGTCTGTTGTGACAGCATCTACACCGCATCCAAATGAATTTAATTGTACAAGCTCTAAATAGTCTTTTTTACCAACTAAATCAGATGCAGCATATAAACGCGCATGGAATGTCCATTGATCTACAACTCTAAGTGGTCTCTTAGCTGTTGTTAAGTGACATACGCTGTCTTCAGTTAACACACTTAATCCTAAACTTGTAATTAATGTATCAATTCCGTGATTTACTTCAGGATCAGCATGGTATGGTCTACCAGCAACAACTATACCTTTTAGATTATTTTCTTCAAGATATTTTAATGTTTCTTCTCCTTTTGCTCGTATATCAGATTTAAATCTTTGATACTCCATTTCTGCCATCTTAGCTGCAGTTACTAATTCTTTTTTAGTGAAGTTATATTGTTTGAATTCAGGTAATTCCATAATAGTTTTTGCTAATTTCTTTGGTTCAAAAGGTAGGAATGGATTTAAGAATTCGATATCTTTGTTCTTTAAATCTTCAACATTATTCTTTAAAACCTCAGAATATGAAATAACTATTGGACAGTTATAGTGATTATCAGCTTCTTTATATTCTTTTCTTGAATATGGAATACAAGGATAGAATATCTTGTTTACACCTTGCTCTATTAAACTCATAATATGACCATGAGATAATTTAGCAGGGAAACATACTGACTCAGATGGCATTGATTCAATACCTTTCTCGTATGTTTTTCTATTACTTTTTTCTGATAATATAACTCTAAATCCAAGGTTAGTTAAGAATGTGAACCAGAATGGGTAATCCTCGTACATGTTCAAAACTCTTGGAATTCCAATTGTTCCTCTTTTAGCATATGCCTCTGTAAGAGGTATGTAATTAAATAGTCTGTCATATTTATATTTTATTAAGTTAGGTAGCTCAGTCTTCTTTTGAGTTACTCCAGCTCCTCTTTCACATCTATTACCAGAAATATATCTGCTACCATCATTAAATTTATTTATAGTTAATAAACAATGGTTTTCACAATTTTGGCAACGAACATGTGAAGTTGTTACTTCTAATTTATCAATACCTTCGGCGTCTAGAATTGTAGAATGATATTCCATATCTAGATTTGCTTCGAATTGTTGTTTTGCAAGTAATGCAGCACCAAATGCACCCATTAATCCTGCAATATCTGGTCTAATAACATTCTTTCCAACGATTAATTCAAAAGCTCTAAGTACTGCATCATTATAGAATGTACCACCTTGTACAACTATTGAATTTCCGAGAGTACTTACGTCTCTTATTTTCATAACCTTTTGAATAGCATTTTTTATTACCGAATAAGAAAGTCCTGCAGATATATCTCCAACAGAGTATCCTTCTTTTTGTGCTTGTTTAATTTTTGAGTTCATAAAAACAGTACATCTTGAACCTAAGTCAACAGGTTTTCTTGCCTCTATAGCAGCTTGTACGAATTCTTCAATTGAAAGATTTAAGCTCTTTGCAAAAGTTTCAATAAAGGAGCCACATCCAGATGAACATGCTTCATTAAGCATGATGTTATCAATAGATCCTTTTTTTATTTTTATGTATTTCATATCTTGACCACCGATGTCAACGATACTTGTTACGTTTGGCATAAACTCTTTAGCTGCAGTATAGTGTGCAATTGTTTCTATTTCATTTAAATCAATTTTTAATGCTGTTTTTATTAATTGCTCTCCATAACCTGTAACACCACTAAATCTAATATCAGCTTTTTCTGGAAGTACGGAGTATAATTTCTTAAGCATTTCCATTACGCTCTTTAATGGGTTACCTTCGTTATTGCCATATAATGAATAAAGAAGTTTTCCTTCATTATCAATTAATACTAGTTTTGTAGTTGTTGATCCGGCATCAATACCAACGAAACAATCACCCTCATAGTTTTCAAGTGTTCCTTTTTTTACACAGTCTTTACTATGTCTTTCTTTGAATTCATCATAATCAGCATCAATAGAAAATAATGGATCAAGAGGTATAGTAGTTGAATCATGAGATTCTCTTAAAACTGTTATTTTGCTTTTTAATACTTCGTTAGTAATTGGATTATTATCAACTGAATTAATAGCTGCACCTTTTGCAACAAACAGATGAGCTTCTTCAGGTAATATTATTTCGTCATCTTTTAAATTTAGAGTCTCAATAAATCTTTCTCTTAATTCAGATAAATAATTTAAAGGTCCTCCTAAAAATGCAACATTTCCTTTTATTGGTCTACCACAAGCAAGACCACTTATTGTTTGATTAACAACTGCTTGAAATACAGATACAGCAATATCCTCTTTAGCTGCTCCTTCGTTAAGAAGTGGTTGAATATCAGTCTTAGCAAATACACCACATCTAGAAGCAATTGGATATATTGTTGTATGTTTTTTAGATAACTCATTTAAGCCAGCAGCATCTGTATGTAATAGAGATGCCATCTGGTCAATAAATGCACCTGTACCACCAGCACAAGTTCCGTTCATACGTTGCTCTATAAATTTATCAAAATATATAATTTTAGCATCTTCTCCACCAAGTTCAATTACAACGTCTGTTTGAGGAATATATTTCTCAACAGCTTTTTTGCAAGAGATAACTTCTTGGATAAATGGTAGATTTAAAAAGTTAGCTGCAGACATTGCGCCAGATCCAGTTAATGAAATTGTAAATTTAGAGTTAGGATAACTTGCTTCTAATTTTTCTAAAACATTACATACTGTATTTTTTGTATCAGAAAAATGTCTTTCATAATTTTGATATACAATATTAAGTTCAGAATCAAGTACAACGATTTTAACTGTAGTTGATCCAACATCAAGTCCTACGTGTAAGATTTTTTCCATATTTTTCTCCTTTTTGGAATTAATATAATCCAGTATGTATTTTATATTGATTTGGCCATTTTGTCAAACAAAAGAGCTAGAAATAATAAGGTTTTCTGGTTATATTTAATAAAAAAAAATAATAGTATGTACAAATATGATTTAGGAGGTCAAAAATGAATAAGAAAACAAAGAAAATAGCAATTATTTTAATAACAACAACCATCAGCATTAGCTTGGTATTTTTAGTGATATTAAATGTTGATATAAAGAAAATTGATGATGGAACAGTATATAATGAAATTGTTCCAGAAGAAGAAATAACAGACAATCAATTAAGAGAAACTACGATGTATTTATATTACGTGGGAGATGGTAATGAGCTTAAAGAGGTTGTTGATAAAGTGGATTCGAAAGAATTAATGGAAAATCCATATTTAGTTACATTGAACCGATTGATAAATAATAACAATGAAGTTAATACATGCATTCCAAATAATGTAAGAATAAATAATCTAAAGAGGGATGGGGAGTGTTTAATTATTGATTTATCAAAAGAGTTTATTAATAACATGGACGAAGATACGGAGAAACAAGGTTTGGCTATATCTCAAATTGTTAATACAATGACACAATTTACAGAAATAAATGCAGTCAAGATTCTAATAGATGGTAGTGATGAATGTTCATTTAAAAATGGTAATATTAATTTTAAACAGCTATTCACAAACGAAGATTAGTCATTTATTAAATTTTTTGCATTTTTTTGATATACAAATAATATCTTTTATTTTACCAATGTTTCGTAAAAAACATTCAACTTCAAATAGTGATCTGAATGGATTACTATTTGATTTTTTTTGTATACATTTTTTATTAATCATATTTCCTCCAATATAAAAATAAGCTAAATACCTTTAAAAATAAGCTCTTTTAGTATATAATATTAAATATTAAAATAATTGTTAACAAGAAGAGGTTGTTTTGTGGATAATTTAAAAGAAAATGAAAGAATTGATGATTTAGAAATTAATAATTTTAAAATAATTCAAAAAAATGATGGATTCTGTTATGGAATTGATAGTGTTTTACTATCAGACTTTGCTAAAGGTCTAAAAAATAATTCGAATGTTATCGATCTAGGAACTGGAACAGGAATACTTGGTTTTTTACTAATTGCAAAAACAAAAGTTAATAAAATAACTGGTGTTGAAATACAACAAGAAATTGCAGATATGGCAAATAGAAGTATTATTATGAATAAGTTAGAAGACAAATTTGAGATAATTAATTGTAATATTAAAGAGCTTGAAAGTAAACTAAAAATAGACTCATATGATGTGGTTATAACTAATCCACCTTATAAAAAAATGAATTCTGGAAAGATAAATGAAAATGAAACAAAGCTTATTTCAAGACATGAAGTAAAGGCTAGTTTAGAAGATTTCATAAAGACTAGTTTCAAGATGCTAAAAGATAAGGGAACTATATACATGGTTCACAGAGCAGAAAGATTAGTCGATATTATGTATGAAATGAGAAAGAATAAAATGGAACCAAAGAGAATGAGATTTGTATATTCTAATCAAAGTAGCGAAAGTAAGCTAGTAATGATTGAGGCAGTTAAGAATGGAAAATCTTCTATTAAAATTGAAGAGCCATTATATGTTTATAACGAAGATGGCTCTTATACAGATGAAATATTGAGAATATATAATAAAAAATAGAAAGGAAGATACTATGAGTGGAATATTATATCTTGTTGCAACTCCAATTGGAAATTTGGAGGATATAACATTAAGAGCAATTAATGTACTAAAAGAAGTTGATTTAATTGCAGCAGAGGATACTAGACATAGTTTAAAATTATTAAATCACCTAGAAATATCAAAACCATTATTTAGTTATCATAGACACAATGAAGAGGTTAAATCTGATTATTTAATCGATAAACTATTAAATGGGGAAAATATTGCTATCATAACAGATGCGGGTACTCCAGCAATATCTGACCCGGGAGAGTTTATAGTAAAAAAAGCTATAGAGAATAATATAACAATAGTTCCTATTCCAGGATGCTGTGCGTTAATTAATGCACTAATTTGTTCTGGTTTTGATACAAGAGAATTTGCATTTTATGGTTTTTTGCCACTGAATAAAAAGATTAGAGCAAATAAATTCGAACAATTAAAGAAAGAAAATAAAACAATAATTTTATATGAAGCTCCACATAAAATTATTACAACATTAAATGACATATATAAAAATATGGGAGATGTTAATATTGTTCTTGCAAGAGAGCTTACTAAGATACATGAAAGTTTCTTGAGAGGAACAGTATCTGAACTTATTTCTAAAATGGAAAATATTAAAGGAGAAATGATTATATTAATAGAGGGTAATCAAAAAGTTGAGGAAGAAGAAAAAGAAAACTTATCAATTGAAGAGCAATATGAATTATACAAAAAAGAAGGATTAAATAAAAATGAAATAATTAAGAAAATTGCAAAGAATAATGGAGTTAAAAAGAATGATATATATATGCAATTTATAGACAAAGAATAATAGAGAAGATTAATAAAAAAGAATAATTATTTTATTCTTTTTTATTTTTTTTTGAATAAATTATTGATAGTGAGGGAAATATGCTTAATAGTATTTGGCCGTGGTTTATCATAGTATCAATTATTTATTCTTTTTTTTCGGGAAATATAAATGAGATAAATGACTCAATTTTTGTATCATCTAAATCAGCAATAGATTTAAGTATAGTTTTGTTTGGTAATGTTGCTTTGTGGTGTGGACTTATAAATATTTTTAAAAGTACTCGAGCAGTAAAATTTATAGTTAAAGTACTGAATCCAATAATTAAATACCTTTTCCCAGAATCAAGAAATAACGAAGAGTTAAGAGCTTTAATTTCAATGAATATTATTTCTAATATGCTTGGACTTGGCAATGCGGCAACACCTATTGGAATAAGAGCTATGAAAGAATTAGATTGTGAAAATAAAGAACAAAAGAATATGAGTAATTCAATGATGTTATTTATTCTGATAAATTCAGCATCTATTCAATTAATACCTACGACGATATTTACGATTAGAAAGTCCCTTGGCTCAAACAGTCCAACTAGTATAATAATGCCAGTTTGGATTTCAACGATTGCAGCAGCCATCGCAGGTATGTTGACTTTAAAACTATTATTAAGAAAGAAAAAATAATATGAATATAATCAATAGTGTTTCTAATTGTATAATTCCGATAATTATAATGATTATAATAATATGCGGATTAAAAGATAGAAGAGAAATGTTTGATTTATTTATTAGTGGGGCAGAGGAAGGAATAAAAATTACATATAGATTGATTCCAACATTAATCGGAATATTTTTTTCAATAGAGCTATTACGATGCTCTGGTTTTATACAGATGATTACTAATATATTAAAACCAATATTGAGTTTAATAAATATTCCTTCAGAAATAATACCACTTGCATTAATAAGACCGATTTCTGGAAGTGGAGCAATTGGTGTGGCAACAGATATCATGAAGACATATGGAGTAGACTCGTATATAGGCACTGTTGCGGCAGTAATTATGGGGGCAACAGAAACTACATTTTATACAATTGCAGTTTATACAGGTAATTTAAAAGTAAATAAATCGAGCAAATTAATAGCGGCAGCATTGACCGCAGATGTTGTCGGAATGCTTGCTGCTGTAGCATTTTGTAGAATTATGTCGATGGATTTTTCTTGACATACGTTATAGAAGGGCTTATCATTAAAGTAAGATTAAATCACTATATTTAATTCAATAGTTTTTATTCAAAATTAATTTACGTTTTTAATTTTGTAGAGGAAAATAAAATTAATTTATAGAAAAGCCCCCTTTTCTTGAATATATTTACAAACCCCTATAACAAAAAATGTAAATATTATTCCTCTACATTAAATAATAAAATTACCTATGATAAGTTTCGTTATTTGATATTTTAAATGCTCTGAATAATTGCTCAGCTAAGAAGACTCTAATCAGTTGATGAGGAAATGTCATTTTAGAAAAGCAGATTAATTCATCAGATCGTTGTAAAACATTTTCAGATAACCCAAGAGTTCCACCAATGATGAAAGTAATATTACTTGAGCTATTCAGTGAAATGTCCTCAATTTTTTTCGAAAATTCTTCAGAGGTAAATTGTCTTCCTTTTAAATCTAATGTCATAACGTAAGAATTTTTATCAATATGAGAGATTATTTTCTCGGCTTCTTTTTCTTTGATATTATTTATAATTGATTCATTTAGATTATCAGGTACCTTTTCATCAGATAGCTCAGTAATATTAAAAATGCAATATTTTGAAAGACGTTTTGAATACTCAGCTATAGCATCTTGTAGATATTTTTCTTTTAATTTTCCAACGCAAACTATATTAATATGTAACATAGAAAACTCCTTATTTTATATTAATAATATTAGAAGGTTTATTTCGACTTGCAACAGAAAGATTAATACTAGACGAATCTATTTTTGCGTTTATAAGTTCATCTGCGACTGTTTTGTATGCAAGTTCTGGAAAATTGTTTTCTTTACTTAGGTGTCCGAGCATAACTGTATTCAAATTCTTTTTAGCTAATTGAACAACAAGTTTTGCTGCATCACCATTTGAAAGATGACCAAACTCTCCAGATATTCTTCTTTTTAGTGGATATGGATATCTTGAGAACTTTAATATTTCAGGGTCATAATTTGACTCTAACAATACAAAGGAACTTTTTTCAAGAGCATCAGATACTTCTTTTGATACATATCCTAAGTCTGTTGCTATACTCATTTGCTTTTTTCCATGAGAAATGCTAAAGCCACATGGATTAGCAGCATCGTGAGAAATTGAAAAAGGTTTAATTGTTAAGTTACCTATTTTGAATTCTTCAGAAGCAACATATGTATTTTGCAATGATGGGTCAATTTTTTCTGCTTGATCTGGCATTGCTTCCCATGTTTCTTTTGTTGCATACACAGGAATATTATATTTTTTTGCAAGTGTACCTAAACTTTTTACGTGATCAATATGTTCATGTGTAACTAAAATAGCATTTAGATTTTTTGCGTCAACATTAATAGAAGAAAGTGCATTCTCTATTTTTCTTGCACTTTCTCCTGCATCCACTAATATATTTGTATTTTCACTTTGGATAAATAAACTATTTCCACTACTACCACTATATAAACTACAAAAATTAAACATTTTACTTCCTAATCTCTAACTCTAATAATATTAGCACCTAAATTTCTGAATTTTTCTTCAATATGTTCATATCCTCTGTCTATGTGCTGTAAGTTGTATAATTCCGTTGTGCCTTCAGCAGCTAGACCGGCTATGATTAGAGCAGCACCTGCTCTTAAGTCAGTTGCTGATACAGGAGCACCATATAATTTATCAACACCCTCGAAGAAAGCAGTTTTTCCTTGAGATGTAATATTTGCTCCCATTTTCATTAACTCATAAGTATATTGGAATCTTGACTCCCAAATATTTTCTGAAATAACGCTAGTACCTTCTGCCAATGATAAAACAACACCCATTTGTGCTTGTAAATCTGTTGGAAAGCCAGGATAAGGAGCTGTCTTTATATTTGTTTTTTTAGGTCTTTTATCGCAGCGTACACGTATCTCATCTCCAGACTCTTCAACCTTTCCACCCATTTCTATTATTTTAGCTGTTAAACAGTCCAAGTGTTCACTTATACAATTCTTAATGACAATATCACCTTGTGTTGCCATAGCAGCAAGCATAAATGTACCTGCTTCAATCTGATCAGGAACAACTGAATATGTTGAACCGCTCTTTAATTTTTCAACACCATTAATTTTTATAATGTCAGTTCCCGCACCACGTATATCAGCCCCTATAGAGTTTAAAAAGTTAGCAACATCAACAATGTGTGGCTCTTTTGCAGCATTATCAATAGTTGTTGTACCTTTGGCAAGAACTGCAGCAAGCATTACATTTATTGTAGCTCCTACTGATACAGTGTCAAAGTAAATCGGTGCTCCGATAAGGTCTTGTGCTGAAGCAGAAACTTTACCTGTTGCAACTTTTACTTTTGCACCTAATGCTTCAAAACCTTTAATATGTTGATCTATTGGTCTTGCTCCTAGGTTACATCCGCCAGGAAGTCCAACTTCGACGCTATGACATCTACCTAATAAAGCTCCAATTAAATAGTAAGAAGCTCTAAATTTACTTGTTTTATCTAGAGGAGCTTTATGACCATTAAGGTTTGATGAATCAATTTTTACAGTATTTTGATCAACCCATTCAACTTTTGCTCCTAAATCTTTTAATATTTCACATTGAATTTGTACATCACTAATATTTGGAACATTCTCCAATGTACAAACACCATTAACTAATAATGTGGCAGGAATTAAAGCAACAGCTGCGTTTTTTGCACCGCTAATTGTTACTTCACCTTGTAATCTTGTTCTACCTTGAATAACTAATTTTTCCAATTCAATACCTCCACGAATATAATCTCTCTATATATAACATAAAATACATTTTTTTACAACAAAATTCATATATTTTCGAATAATTCTATCAGTTTAAATTTTATTTTTACATTTGCTGAATTACTATTCTTTGAAATAATAGATAGTTCTTCAGTATCCAAAGTGTTTTCAAGAAGTGATACAGAGTTGTCGGAAATATTTATATCGTCGTACTGGGGAATGCAAATAGAGGGAAACATCACACACCACCAATTTTGTCCTTGGGCATCGCCAAGTTCGACTTTGAGAGCATCATAATTACCTTCTGGTAAAATAAATGAGTTGTAATCTTTTGTTGGAAAGTAGGACTTTCCTATTGATACTCTAACTGAATAATTAAGATTTTCACTAGTTATTAGACTTTCTGCAATAGCAGAAAGTTCATCTAGGTGATCAGATAAGATTTTTAGAGCCTCTGCTTGGCTATTTGCATTTATCAATAGCGAAGACGCATAGTTCATTATTTCATCTCGTACTTTGTATTTTATGATTTGATCTTCGGTTGAATTACTATTAGCAACTACATGAAACCTAACAAAACTATGTGAAAGATTATTAAAAACGTAATCAGAATACGACTTCGCAAGTGAATAAACGAAGAAAATGAATAATATAGATAATAATAAAAAAACTAATAAAACAGTATTTCTTGTTTTCATAGGACCTCCAAAGATTTTTATTAAAGTATGAACTAGATTTGGGAAAATATACAAAAGAGCCTTTAACAAACTAATGTAAAATAATGTCGAAAAATGACAATCGATTTAAATTGACACGTCAAAATGATGGTGTTAGAATTTTGAAATTATAAGGAGGCTTTAAAATGAAAATTAAAGATTGTATAGAAAAAACATATTGTTTATATGCGAGTGATTGGCATCTAACAATAATGCTCTTACCATTTATAAGTAAAAAATTATGTGAAAAAGATAGAATATATATGAAGTTTGAAAATAGTATTGAAGATAAAATTAAACAGCTAACAAATAGGTTAAGAATAAGTAATAAAGATGAAATAAATGATATTAGTTGGAATATGGAAATCAGTGATGAAGATTTTTGCACAAATGAGAGAATTTATATTATTGCTGGATCAGGTGAATACATGGATGATATGAATAATAAAATCAGTCAGTACTACAAAAATAAAGACTGTAAGGTGAGTATAATTAATTGTTTTGACGTATGCGCAGGAGCAGAAAACAGCGATTTATTAACCAATAGGGCATATAATAAAATACTAACAACAAAGGGAGAATCCATAATTAGTTCACAATAAATAATTTTTTATTGACTATTAAGCGTATTTGTTATAATATAACAGAATAATAACAAAGAAGGAGGAAATTATGAATATTGACGAACTAGAAGAAAAATTAAAATCAGCTGATCAAATGCAAATCCTAAGCGCATATAACAGAGCTGATGATGATACTAAGAAAGAATTAATGAATCAAGTTGAAAGAATTGATTTCTCACAAGTTGCAGATTTATATGAAACAACGAAACATGAAGTTAATTTCAATAATGATGTAATTGAAGCAATTCCATATATTGATAAAGATAAATTATCAGAAGAAGAATATAGTAAATACTTAAAACTTGGTGAAGATGAAATCAAAGCAGGAAGATACTCTGTTGTAACAATGGCTGGAGGACAAGGAACAAGACTTGGACATACAGGACCAAAAGGAACATTTGATATTGGTTTAGATTCACACAAGTCAATATTTGAAATATTAATAGATAGCTTAAAAGCTGATAGCGAGAAATATGGTGTTACAATTCAATGGTATATTATGACAAGCAAAGAAAATAACGCAGATACTGTGGCATTCTTTGAAAAGAATAACTACTTTGGATATGATAAAAATGCTATTATGTTTTTTGAGCAAGGAAAACTACCAATGGTTGATGAAGCTGGAAAGATTCTAATTAACGAAAAAGGAATAATCAAAGAAGCTTCTGATGGACATGGAGGAATTTTCGAATCAATGAAGAAGAATGGTGTTACAGATGACATGAATAAGAAAGGTATTAAGTGGGCATTTGTTGGACCAGTTGATAATGTATTAGTTAAAATGGTTGATCCAATTCTTCTTGGAATTATGATTGATCAAAATGTTCCAGCTGGAGGAAAAAGTACTGTAAAAGCAAATCCTGCTGAAAAAGTTGGAGTATTTTGCAAGAGAAATGGAAAACCAGGTGTTGTTGAGTACACAGAAATATCAAAAGAAATGGCTGAAAGAGTTGATGAAAACGGAGAGTTAGTTTTCGGAGAGTCTCACATTAACTGTAATATGTTCAGTGTAAAAGCAATTGAAGAAGTAGCAAACAAAAAACTACCTTATCATATAGCACATAAAAAAGCTAGCTACATTGATGAAAATGGAAACCTAGTAGTTCCAGAAAAACCAAATGCATATAAATTCGAGTCATTCATTTTTGATGCTTTTGATATGCTTGATGATATGGCAATATTAAGAGTTAAGAGAGAAGAAGAATTTGCTCCAGTTAAAAATGCAGAAGGTACAGATAGCCCAGAAACAGCTAGAAAATTATATGAAGATTATTTTAAAAAATAATAAATATTTGATGAGGTATTTTAACAAAGGTTAGAATGCCTCATCTTGTCTTTTAAGGAGGTAAAAATGGATTATTTAGAGAAGTACAATGAATGGTGTAACAGCGATGTATTTGATGAAGCAACAAAGAAAGAATTAAAAGCTATTACAGACGACAATGAAATCAAAGATAGATTTTATAAAAATCTAGAATTTGGTACAGCCGGACTTAGAGGTGTAATTGGAGCTGGAACAAACAGAATGAACAAATACACAGTAACGCAAGCAACACAAGGATTAGCTAATTACATTAAAAAAGTTGGTGGAGAAGAAAGAGGAGTTGTTATTGCATACGATTCAAGAAATATGTCAATTGAATTTAGTACATGGGCTGCTTTATGCTTAAATGCTAATGGTATCAAAACGTACAGATTTGAGTCATTAAGACCAACTCCAGAGCTATCATTTGCAGTTAGACATTTAAACTGTATTGCAGGTATTGTAATAACAGCAAGTCATAATCCAGCTGAGTATAATGGATATAAAGTATACTGGGAAGATGGAGCTCAAATTGTTCCACCAGTTGATAAAGGAATAATGGATGAAGTTAAGGCAGTAACGGATTTTTCTACAATAAAAGATATGGACATTGAGGATGCTAAAAAAGCAGGTCTATATACAGAAGTCGGAAAAGAAGTTGATGATTGTTATATTGAAGAATTAAAGAAATTAGTTCTAAACAAAGATGTGATTGCTAAAGTACAAAAAGATTTAAAGATTGTATATACGCCATTACACGGAACGGGAAATTTACCAGTACAAAGAATATTAAAGGAAATTGGATTTGAAAATGTATATGTTGTTCCAGAGCAAGAAAAACCAGATGGAAACTTTTCAACAGTCACATATCCAAATCCAGAAGATAAAAAAGCATTTGCTTTAGCATTAAAATTGGCAGAAGAAGTTGATGCAGATATAGTTCTTGCAACTGATCCAGATGCTGATAGATTAGGTATATATGCTAAAGATACAAAAACAGGTGAATATATGCCATTTACTGGAAATATGTCAGGATTACTAATTGCTGAATATGAACTTGCTCAAAAGAAAGAAAAAGGTTTATTGCCAAGCAACGGAACATTAATTACAACAATAGTTTCTTCAAATATGGCAGGAGCTATTGCAAAAGATTACAATATAAGACTAATTGAAGTATTAACTGGATTCAAATATATCGGCGAGCAAATGAAAATATTTGAGCAAACAAAGAAATATGAATATCTATTTGGATATGAAGAAAGTTATGGTTGCTTAATTGGAACTCATGCAAGAGATAAGGATGCAATCGTTGCTGTTATGGCTCTTTGTGAGGCTGCTGCATATTACAAATCTAAAGATCTAACTCTATGGGATCAAATGATTAATATATATGAAAAATATGGATACTATAGAGAAGGTCAAACATCAATCACAATGAAAGGTGCTGATGGAGCTGAAAAGATAAAGGCAATACTTGATAATATGAGAGCTAATCCACCAAAACAAATTGGAGAATATAAAGTTCTAGAATATAGAGACTATAAAAATAAAGTGGTTGAGAATTATGAAAAGGGAACAACAAGCGAAACAACATTACCAGAATCAAATGTTTTATACTTCCAATTAGAAAATGACGCATGGTGTTGTGTTAGACCATCAGGAACTGAACCAAAAATAAAATTCTACATTGGAGTTAAAGGTACAAGTTTAGATGATTCAGAAACAAAACTTAATGCATTATTTGATGCAATGAAAGTATTTGAATAATGGGAATAAGGATAAAAGCTAAAATTTATATTTTAGCTTTTTCTTTTTTGTAGATTTATAATTTTTGTTGTGATAAAATATTTTTAGATTATAAATGGGAGCAAAAGATAAAATGGGAAATAATAAAACAATGATGCAATATTTTGAATGGTATTATCCAGACAATTGCACCTTGTGGCACAAGGTAAAAAAGGAAGCTCAAAATTTACGCAATATTGGAGTAAATATGGTGTGGCTTCCACCTGCATACAAAGGCGCAGCAGGTATACACGATGTTGGATATGGTGTATATGACTTATATGATTTGGGTGAGTTTGACCAAAAAGGAACAGTACCAACTAAATATGGATTAAAGGATCAATATCTAGAAGCAATAGAGGCACTTCATAGAAATGACATTCAAGTTTTAGCAGATGTAGTGTTCAATCAGAAGATGGGGGCAGATGAAACAGAAGAAGTAATTGCTCAAGAAGTTGATATGAATGATAGAAATATAGCTAAGACAGACCCGTATCCAATAATAGCATGGACAAAGTTTAATTTTTATGGAAGAAATAATAAATATTCAGACTTTAAATGGAATTGGAAACATTTTCATGGTGTAGATTGGGATGACAAAGGAAGAAAAAATTCTATCTTTAAATTCTATGGAAAAGAGTGGGACAAAGATGTTGACACAGAAAATGGAAATTTTGATTATCTAATGGGAATCGATGTCGATTTAAATAACGTTGATGTTGCTGAAGAACTTGAAAGATGGGGAAAATGGTATCTTGATTTATGCCAACTAGATGGATTTAGATTAGATGCTATTAAACATGTAAGAGAAGGCTTCTTCCAAAATTGGATTGATAAGATGGAGAAAAGCACCGAAAAAGATTTATTCTTCGTGGGTGAGTATTGGAATGGTGATATTAATGTACTTCAAAACTACATTAATAATTGCGAAAAGAATATAAGTTTATTTGATGTTCCATTACATTATAATTTCTTCCATGCATCAAATAGCAATGGATTCTATGATATGAGAACAATATTTGATGGTACACTTGTACAAACATCTCCAGAAAATGCAGTTACTTTTGTAGATAACCATGACACTCAATATGGACAGGCGCTTCAATCAGAAATTCAAGAATGGTTTAAACCTCATGCATATTCATTAATCTTATTAAGAGAAGCTGGTCTTCCATGTGTATTCTTTGGTGATTATTATGGTAGAAATGGAAATGAAGACTCAACTCTTAGAGGATTCTTAACGCTGTTGATGCAAACAAGAAAATCATACGCATATGGTGAACAAGTTGATTACTTTGATGATGAGCATGTTATAGCATGGGTTAGACAAGGGGATAAAGAGCATAAAGATTCTGGTCTTGTTGTTATAATGAGTAATGCAGAAGGTGGATCAAAAGAAATAAATGTTGGACCAAATCTAGCTAATTGTGTACTTAGAGATATTACAGGAAATATGAGTGAAAATGTATATGTAGATAAAGATGGAAATGGAATATTCTACTGTGGAGACGGTAGTGTATCAATTTGGACCAAATAATATAGACGAACTCAAATGTTTAGGTTATAATGCAGTTATAATTTAAACATAGAGTTCGTTTTTTATAGAAAGGATAAAAGCAAATGAATATTTTTCAAATTATAGCAGATGAGTTAAATGTAAAAAACAGTCAAGTAGAAAGTGCTGTTAAATTAATTGATGAAGGAAATACAATTCCATTTATCGCAAGATATAGAAAGGAAGTAACAGGTGGTCTTAGCGATGAGGACTTACGTACATTGTTTGACAGACTAAACTACTTAAGAAATTTAGAAACAAGAAAAGAAGAAGTTAGAAACTCAATTGAAGAGCAAGGTAAGCTTACAGATGAAATAGTAAAGGCATTAGAGAATGCACAAATTCTTGCTGAAGTTGAAGATATATATAGACCATACAAACAAAAGAAAAGAACTAGAGCAATTATTGCTAAAGAAAAAGGACTAGAGCCATTAGCAGACGCATTAATAAAACAAGATAAGAGTGTAATAATAGAAGAATTAGCAAAACAATTTATTGATGAAGAAAAAGGAGTTGCATCTGTAGAAGAAGCAATAGAAGGCGCAAAGGATATTATTGCTGAAAATATTTCAGATAATCCAGATTATAGAAAAGAAATAAAGAAATATTGCTATAAAGAAGGAATAATTGCGACTGAGTCTAATGCTAAAACAGAAGAAGAAGAAAATAAAACATATCAAATGTATTTTGATTTTAATGAGAGCATCAAAAGAATACCAAGTCATAGAATACTGGCAATCAATAGAGGCGAAAAAGAAAATGCCATTAAATTAAAGATACAAAAACCAGAAGATAATATTATAGACTTTATCGAAAGAGATATTATTAAAGATAAGAATAATGAATATGGTGAAATATTAGATGAAACTGTTAAAGATAGTTTTAAGAGATTAATTGAGCCATCGGTCGAAAGAGAAATAAGATCAGACTTAACAGAAAAGGCTGAAGAAAAAGCTATAAAAGTATTTGGACAAAATGCAAAACAATTATTAATGGGTGCTCCGTTAAAGGGATTAACTGTAATGGGATTTGATCCAGCATACAGAACTGGATGTAAGATAGCTGTTATAGATGAAACAGGAAAGTTGCTAGCAACTACAACTGTATATCCAACAGAGCCACAAAATAAAGTTGAGGAAGCAAAGAAAGAGCTAAAAGCACTAATAAAAAAATACAATATTAATATGATAGCTATTGGAAATGGAACAGCATCAAGAGAATCAGAAAAATTTGTATCTGATATGATATCTGAGATAGATCAAGAAGTATATTATGCAATAGTTAGTGAAGCAGGTGCATCTGTATACTCTGCATCTAAACTTGCAACAGAAGAATACCCAGATATAAATGTTTCATTAAGAGGTGCTATATCTATAGCAAGAAGATTACAAGATCCACTTGCAGAGCTTGTAAAGATTGATCCTAAAGCAATTGGTGTTGGTCAGTATCAACATGATGTTAATCAAAAGAGATTGGCAGAAAGTTTAACAGGTGTGGTTGAAGACGCGGTTAATAATGTTGGTGTAGATGTAAATACAGCAACTCCATCACTATTGTCATATGTATCTGGAATAAATAAAACGATTGCAAATAATATTGTTAAATATAGAGATGAAAATGGAAAAATAAAAGAAAGAAAAGAACTTCTAAAAGTACCAAAGTTAGGAAAAGTTGCATTTGAACAATGTGCTGGATTCATTAGAGTATTCGATGGAAAGAATCCATTAGAAATTACAGCAGTACATCCAGAGAGCTATGAAAAAGCAGAACAACTTCTTAAATCTATTGGATACAAAAAAGAAGATTTAACTGATAGTGAAAAGTTAAAAGATATAAAAATAAAACTATCAGGAGTAAACATTAAGAAAACTGCAGAAGAAATAGATGTTGGAGAAATGACATTAAAAGATATAATCGATGAATTATCAAAACCAGGTAGAGATCCAAGAGATGAAATGCCAAAACCAATTTTACGTTCAGATGTATTAAAGTTTGAAGACTTAAAAGAAGGAATGATACTTAATGGTACAGTTAGAAATGTAATTGACTTTGGTGCATTTGTTGATATTGGAGTAAAACATGATGGACTTGTTCATATATCAGAGCTTAGTGAAAGTTACGTAAAAAATCCATCAGATATTGTTTCCATAGGAGATGTTGTTAAAGTAAAAGTTATAAAGATTGATAATGAAAGACAAAAAGTAAGTTTAAGTATGAAAATATAAAAATTTAAAAATGAAAAGAACTCCATGTTGCTGCAATGCACAACACGGAGCTCTTTTTTGTTATACAGGCCGGAAGAGTGTGTAAGGATTCAATACGAAGAAGGCAGGACCAAAAGCCTCAACATATTCGTTTTTTCTACGGTCTGGCTGGATTACAGCGGCAAATGCTCCGAATCTGCTTGAACGAATCTTTTCACTACCATAGACTACTTGGAAATAGCGGGGCTTATACAGCTTATGAACAGGTAAGTAATCCCTTGCTGTCTTCCCATCGATGTGTTTGGCTGAAATCGGAACGAGATGATATCCCTCCAGACGATTGCCAAAATGTAATGTGTTATTTCTGTAGAGATAATATGCGAGATCCTTAAGGGATTTTTCGATGCCGTTCTGAGTATTATAGAACTCGACAATTGACTTTGCTGTGCTCTCATCCATGTAGTGCTGAACATAGTACTCTTCTGGAGTCATTCCTTCATGTGACATCATAAAATCGACTTGATCCCCATAATACTTGTCTGCACGTTGTGCGGCTTCGACAGGCATTCTCCCAATATGTGGTACGTCTACAAACTTGTCAAAAAATCTGTCAACAAGGTATTCAAACGTTGTGTCTGGGTTTTCTTTGAATATCCGGTCCAGTTCTTCTTTGAGCCATGTGCTCAGGCTTAGTAATCTTTTCATCTTTTACTCCTTTGTTATTGCGATATAATCTCGTTAAAGAATATATCTGGGCCTTGTTAGTTCTTCTGAAATCATATAACATAAATTAAAGAAATACTAACTCCTACTATATTAACTAGTACATGACTAGATTATTTTTAATGGAAGTATTTTATCATGAATTTATGTAAATTGCAAGTATAATAAAAGAAGGTATGTAATCATACCTTCTTAGTATTATTCTTCTTCACTTCTTAATTTATCTGCGTTAGCAGCAGCAGCTAAGTTGTCAATTAATTCATCTATATCACCATTTAGGAAGTTATCCATTTGGAAAATACTCATTCCAATTCTATGATCAGTGATACGACCTTGAGGATAATTATATGTTCTTATCTTTTCGCTTCTATCTCCAGAACCTACTTGGCTTCTTCTACTATCTTCAAGTTCTTTATCTTGTTTTTCTTTTTCAATCTCATATAATCTTGATTTTAATAATTTCATTGCATATTCTCTATTTTGGAATTGAGATCTTTCTGTTTGACATTCTGCAATGATTCCTGTTGGAATGTGAGTTAATCTTACGGCAGATGATGTTTTGTTGATATGTTGTCCACCAGCACCTGATGCTCTAAAAACATCCATCTTAATATCTGCAGGATTAATTTCAATTTCAACGTCTTCTACAACTGGAAGAACTGCAACTGTAGCAGCTGATGTATGAATTCTACCACTACTTTCAGTATCTGGAACTCTTTGAACCCTATGTGTTCCACTTTCATACTTTAATCTACTATATGCACCTTTACCAGTAATCATAAATGATATTTCCTTATATCCACCAAGACCAGTTTCATTTTCATTAAGGATTTCAAGCTTCCAATGTTTTCTTTCTGAATACATTGAGTACATTCTGAATAATGTACCAGCGAATAATGCAGCTTCATCTCCACCTGTACCTGCTCTAATTTCACAGATGATATCTTTATCATCGTCTGGATCCTTAGGGATTAAAAGAATCTTTAGCTCCTCTTCTAATTTTGGAAGTTTTTCTTTAGCTTCTACAAGTTCCATTTCCGCCAAATCCTTAAGCTCTGGATCAGATAACATCTCTTTTGCTTCTTCCATTTGGGCTTGAACTTTCTTATACTCTCTGTACTTTAACACAATAGGTTCCAAATCAGCATGCTCTTTCATGTATGTTTTCCATTCATTTTGAGCAGCTATTATTTCGGGATCACTTATTTTTTGTGTTAAGTCTTCATATTTCTTTTCAATACCTTCAAGTTTTTGAAACATAAATAACAACTCTCCTTATTTCTTATTACGCATTAAGCTCTTTAACAAGCTCTTCAACATCTATTCCATGAACATCACATGCTTCTTCAAGCGTCTCTGCTTGTGATGCAGGACATCCTAAACAATGCATACCAGCTGCTAATAATATATCAGCTTTCTCAGGAAATTCTTGTAATAATTCTCCAATTTTTGTATCTTTACTTATCATAAATAACACAACCTTTCTTAATCTATTTCAACATGCATCTTATTGTATCACATTTTTCCTAAAAAGTATAGACAAAAGGCAAAAAATGTTATATTATAACGCTTGATGGTTATATTTATTCAAAGAGTTTTATTCTAAAACAATTTCCAAAGAGATTTTTTATAATTAGTAGGTGATTTAATATGGATGTATTAGATTTATTTTTTGTACTCTTTATTATTAATTCATTTATTGTCTTCTATTATATATATGATAAAATAGAAGAATTAATTTCTAAAAATAATCAAGGACAAAAATTAAAAATTAAACAAAAAAAGATAAAGGAAGGAGAAAAATAATTAATAAAAAATCTCTTTGGAAATTGTTTT
>JAFWHH010000004.1 GCA_017512025.1 Clostridia bacterium | reverse complement strand
TTTAAAAACATTATTCATTTGCTTACTCCTTTTAGAGTTATTATATCATTTAAATTAAAAACAGCCCCCATTATCTATTGATTAGATAATGGGGGCTGTCTTAATAGTGTTTTAGAGGGGCGATTATCTAATTATAGACCCTATGTTATTCTTGAATTTCAAATTCTGGTAATTCATCAATTAATTCGAGTGTACGCATACTTACTGTAATAACGGATAATAAGAGGTTCAAAATATATTTAGGATTATCACTAAATTCGTTAGGATCATCTGTGATCCCTGACTTTTTATCTGTTTTCACTTGATATTGATTAATAATCCATTCGATAGCGGGTCGACCGTTTACAACATAATCATAGGCCTGTTCTGGAATATTCTTGATAGTAATATTTTCGTTGTAAATAATAGTATTTAATACACCCTTTTTAGGATGTTTCATCTTCTTAACACGATAATCTGGTTTCGAAATTTCAACTTCAACACCGTCCCAGATCGGCTGATCTTCATAATTCAAATGTAAATACGCAAGTTGACGGCCAATCCCTACATAATCTTCTTTATTATTAAGAATAGGAATTCTTGGTAATGACTTTTGTAAATCATTCGCATAACGTTCTCTATAGACTGGTGAATGTAAAACACCGTATATATAATAAAATCCCTCTTCTTCATTTAATCCTAACTCTTTAACTACAGATTCCCTCATATTTGAATTGTCTAATTTTAGAATTTTAGATTCTTCATTATTATATCTGGAAAACCCTTGGGCTCCAGCATCTAAAATATTTAAATCTGGTATCTTATCTGTAACTAATGTTGAAAACTTACGACGAGAACCTGTTCCAGGGACAAGTATGACTTCATTATGTTCACCAAATGTTCTTCTAAATTTTCTCGACATCTCAATAATATTGGGATCATAATAAAGCCATTTTTTAACAAAAGGTCGATAAAGATGTAATCCCATGTTAGTTCTGTCCAATTTAATTTCATTTCCCTTTTTAAACACAGATTTTAATCCGCGACTCCATGAAATAAAATTTTTTTCTTGATTTATTTGAGTTAGTTTATCTTCTGTATAGTGTTCAAGTCTTCTAATTTCTGAATTAAAATTATCTACCATTTGTTCTGAGTTTTCCATTACAGATTTATTGTTAAAACCATAAACCCATATATCTCTATTTGTACTCACTCCTAAGGATTTACTCAAAAACAACCCATTTAGCTCACTGTCTAATGGTATGAATCTAAGATAATCTTCATCTCTATGATTTATCCAATCATTATTAATATCTGGAACTACTTTATACCAATTTATTGATTGAACACTACCTTTAGCAACTAAAAATTCTAGTTTTTGCTTGCTAGTTATATAATCACCTATATCATGATAATATATTTCGTGCACATCACTTTCATCTTTAATAAAAATGTTAATTGACACCCCCGTTAATATATCAAAAACATTTCCGCCTTCTTTAGCAGCATCAACACCAGATTTTCCACGAACTGCCCCACGAAGATTTAAAACATAAATATAGTTAAATTCTTCAAAAAGATCTTTTCGAATACCTGATGTCGTTTGACTATCTATAAATGATGAGTTTGTAATATAAGCAACAATTCCTTTTCCTTTTAAACGATTTGTAGACCATTTAAATGCCCTAAATAGAGAATCATATAAAGTATTTTTGTTTCTTACATTTGTATATCGAGCGTAATCGTTTCTAATCTGCTCATCTAAATTAGGATAAGTAATATTTTTATTGTCATCGTTCTCATTATCCTGCCTTGCAGAATAGGGAGGATTCCCAATAATTGCAGTAATTGGTAATTCTTGTTGACGTTTCAATCGTTCATCGTTAGTACCAAAGTAATCGTCGTCTAATGTATCTTCTGTCTCTGTGCTTTCAAAGGTATCTGTTAAGACGATTCCTTCAAAAGGAGTATACCCTTCTTCATCACCATTTATTTCATCAAAGGTTGATTCAATGTTAATGGCCGCAATGTAATAGCTTAACAAGACAATTTCATTCGCATGTAATTCTTTCATGAACTTACGTGTAATATCAGCTAACGATATTTTTCCAGCATCCATTTGTTCTTTTAGGTATGTCAACGTTCGAACAATAAACGTCCCCGTTCCTGTAAAGGGATCTAAAATATGGACATTCTTACTCGCTAAAGACTTGTCAAAGTGCTTTTTAAGCACATCATCAACGGAATGAACAATGAAATCGACAACTTCAATTGGGGTAAAGACAATTCCTAATCTTTCAGTGGTTGATTTAAATGCAGTTTTGAAGAATTTATCATACAACGTAACAATAATCTTTTGTTTGTCTTCTGCTTTTTCAATACCTTCAGCTCGCATTCTGACCGATTCATATAAAGGCTCTAAGTTTTCTTGTTCTTTAGCAAAACCAGCTTTTTCTAGCTCTGATACTATCGATTCCATTGCTTGGGAGACGGGATTTTGATTTACAAAGCTGTATTCTTCAAAAAGGGCTTCAAAGATAGGCTTGGTAATTAAATGCTGGGAAAGCATTTCCGCAGCCTGATTTTCATCAATACTCTGGTTGATATTATGCTGCAGTGATGAAACGAACTTCTTAAATTCTAGACTAATGGGATCTTTTTTATCGGATAACTTATTTTTAATCCAGCTAATTTGACGCTCTGCAATTTTAGCAACATCTTTCGACCAATTCTCAAGATATTTACGATCTCCAACTTTTTGAACAATTTTCCCAAAAATAGCCCCTTCAAATTTATCCCACTCAAATTCAAGTTCCGTTTGGACAGGAGTATTTTCAGTAGTTTTATCTTGGTCATTCACTTGATCTGGAGCACTCCCTACACCAATAACTTTTAACTGTTTAGGTTTTGCC
>JAFWHH010000021.1 GCA_017512025.1 Clostridia bacterium | reverse complement strand
GCTCCACCTGTTACAAGTATTGCCATAATTATAGTCCTCCATATTTCATTCATTATAAACTTCTCAAAGTATATCACATATTTCTTATCCTATGTTTAATATGCGAACACAGAAACTTACATTTTATCCCATAATAATTTTATAACATATACGATTCCAATCAAGTAATAAGAAAAACGCCACATAATTTTTGTTATGTGGCGTTTTTCTTATTAAATTACGTAACAATATACACTTAGAAAATGTGCAAGACTACCTAATAATACAAAAACGTGAAAAATCTCATGATGTCCCATATATTTAAACTCTAGCCATTTTGGCTTTGTTCCATAAATAAATCCACCAATTGTATAAAAAATGCCCCCAAGTACTAAGAAAACAATGCCTCCTGTACTTAAATTCTCAGCTAACGGTGCAAAGAATAAAACAATTAACCAACCCATCGTAATATAAATTGCTGTCGATAACCATCTTGGACAATTAAACCAAAACATTTTAAACACAATGCCACAAATCGCAGTTGCATAGACTAAACAAAATAATAGCAAACCACTTGCTGAATTTAATGTAATTAAGCAAAAGGGTGCATATGTACCTGCAATTAATATAAAAATCATAGAATGATCTAGCTTCCTAAAGAAGTAAATAACACGTTCATTGGCCACAACACTATGATATACAGCTGATGCCGTATAAAGGACCATCATTCCAATCCCAAACAAAATAACAGCTGTAATTGCAGCAAATGATGGCATCTTGATAGAAACTTTCACAAGCATAGCTAATAAGGCAATAAATGATAATATCGCTCCACCTAAGTGAGTAAATGCATTAACTGGTTCCCTTACGTAAGTATTCATAATAACACCCCTCATATAATTACATGTAGTTTTAATAACTACGTGTAATTATATACACATTTCTTTTTAAGGTCAACATTTACAATTTATTTGTTTCGTAATACCATATTTAAGGATGTATTAGACATTAAGTTCCACTAAGTTATAAAAGTGAGGGATTCTACGTGGAAAATATAAATGAATTACTTGAGACATTGCATTTAGAAAAAAATATTAAACTTGAGGATATTCCAAATGTGGACTTATATGTAGATCAAGTTGTCCAACTATTTGAGAATACTTATGCAGATACAACGAGAACTGATGATGAAAAAGTATTAACAAAAACGATGATTAATAATTACGCAAAAGGGAAACTATTCATCCCTATCAAAAATAAAAAGTATTCAAAAGAGCATATGATTTTAATTAGCCTAATTTATCAATTAAAAGGTGCTCTTTCCATTAACGACATAAAAAGTTCATTAGAAACTATAAATGACTCCTTATTAAATGATGATTCATTCGAATTAAATACGTTATACAAAAATTATCTTGCTCTTACTGAAAGCAATGTTGAAAGCTTTAAACAAGACGTAAATAACCGTGTTACAGAAGTAAATGAAATTTCTTCCTTAGAAGACACAAAGCTAGAAAAATTTCTACTACTAACATCCTTCGTGACTATGAGTAATATGTATAGACGTTTAGCGGAGCAACTAGTGGATGATTTAAAAGAATCATAAATAAAAAACTATCCACCTATTAAAGTGGATAGTTTTTATTTACTTAATTGCTTCATGAACTTTTAGTTGTTTCCCTTTAATCGTTGTAGTCTTCATGACTTTCAAGACAAGTGGTCCTTTTCCATTTAATATTTCAACGTAAGAAACATTATCTTGTATCGTAATAAT
>JAFWHH010000020.1 GCA_017512025.1 Clostridia bacterium | reverse complement strand
GTCTAGTATAACAGAAAATCAAGAACAAAAAAAGCAGGTGAAGTCTATGGACGAATTGAAAAAGCGAAAAGTCGTGGAACATAACGACCTTATCACAAGCATAGCGAAAATGGATAAGACCCCTTTGAAGATTTTTGAATTAGCGGTGTCCTGTATTGATACGGATAATCCACCAAAGGACAATATCATCTATCTTTCAAAAACAGAACTCTTTGCCTTTTTTGAGGTATCAGATAATGATAAACATTCTCGGTTTAAACAAGCCATTGAGAAAATGCAAAAGCAAGCCTTTTTTGAAATCAAAGAAGAAAAGGATAAGGGATATAAATTTAAAAGCATTGTGCCTATCCCTTTTGTAGAATGGACTGATTATAATGACAAAGTAACGATCCAATTTCAACCTCAAATTATGCCTTATTTGATTGACTTGAAAAAGAACTTTACGCAATATGCCCTATCTGATGTTATGGAGTTAAACAGTAAGTATTCGATTATTCTTTATAAGTGGTTGTCTATGTACTATAACCAGTATGAGCATTACAAGGCAAAGGGCGGACGAAGAGAAGAACAATTGGAACAGTACAGCAATCCCTCTATTTCAATCAAAGAATTAAGACTATTAACTGATACAGTAAATTCTCGTAAACAATTTACAAGATTTAACAATGATATACTTAAAAGACCATTGGAAGAAATTAATGCACATACACATTTTTTTGTGACTTATGACAAAATCAAAAAAGGGCGGACAATCGATAACATACAGTTCCATATAACGAAGAAAGGTCAGCCACAAGAATTAAATGGCGAGTACAAGATAAGAGAACAAGACTCTGCATACTTGCAAGGTAAGGCAGATAAAGAAGTAAATCAGCAGGCATTATTTGCTGAGGCAATGCAAAGTCTCTATACCACTAGTCTTTTAGAAAGTAGTTTATTATCTCCTTTTGATATGCAAGATATTACTTTAATGGCTAATCTTCAACAAGAAGTTTACCCACTCTATAAACAGTTAGAAGAAATAGTTGGTATACAAGGCATCAGAAAACATCTAGAATATGTGTCAAACAAGAAGTTGGACTATTCTAAACCTAACCTCGTTAAGTACCTAAAAACGGCTGTTATGCGCTACCTAGAAAGTGGTGATACAAAGCAACCTGAAGAAGATAAAACAAGGTACCTCAAGACAAAGGGAAACGTTAAAGCTGTCAATGGAAATAAAATACCTGACCACAGATATAAATCTGCATATGTGAATGAAACGACTCCAGAAGAACAAAAGGAACTAGAGAGAATAAAAAAACAACTTTCAGACTAAATGAAAAAGTAGGAGATTATCCTACTTTTTATATATAAATATATAAGTATACTAGTATATTTATATATTGACAAACTAGTATATTTGTAGTATACTATATTAGTAAACAAAAAACGAAAGAGGAAGAAAATGAATAAAACATTGTGGTCTCTGTCAAAATACCATGAAGGTGTTGTTAATAAAATTAAGTCTTTGCCAGTAGCGATCGTACTTACTTTAAACAATTTTAAAGGTGGAGTAGGAAAGTCAACTTTGATTGCTATATTTGCATATATAATGGTTCAGTTAAAAATTAAAGTGTTGTTGATTGATAGCGACCCTCAAAGAACACTGACCAAAAAAATGATGAAAAATTTTGAGGTTAAAAAAAATGCCTCACTGAGTTTTATGCAGGGAATTAGAAATAATAGTTTAGAGAACTGCATTACACAACTTGATGATTATCTATATATTATTCAAGGAGATTGGGAGCTAGCTACACTTGATAAATTTGCTCGAACAAATTTAAACCAAAACAATGAGTATTACTTATACTCATACCTAATTGAGGATTTAAAAAAGGACTTTGATTTAATTATATTTGATAGCGTACCTACTACTTCGTTATACACACATAATTGTATTGTCGCTAGTGATTATGTTGTGGCGCCAACTCAGGCAGAAGAAGAAAGTTATGAAAATACGATTTCATATTTAAACTATCTTAATGACATGAGACAGTATAATGACAAAGTTGAAATACTAGGTATAGTTCCTTATTTAACAAAAGATGATAATGCAACTAATAAATCATACTTAAAAAAATACTATGACACCTTTGGAGATTTAACATTTGAGAGTATTATAAAGTATAGTGCAAGAGTGATGTCATGGGGAACAAATGGTATTTCAGAAAATAAAGGGTATGATAAACAGGTCTTATCAATGTATTTTGATGTTTTTAGAGAATTTCTTGATAGACTAGATAAGTAGATAAATTGACAAGTGTATTAGTATACTAAGATACAAAGATATAAACATACAGATATATAAATAAATTAAAATACAAATAAACAACAGAAATGGTAGACTTAATTATGGGATTAGACGATTTTATAAAAAAAACAGGTAAAATAGAAACACCTTTTGAAAAAAAGGAGAATATAAAAAAAACAACAAAACTAGTTAAAATTGACGAAGATTTACACAAGGAACTGAAAATATATTCAGCATTAAACGGAACAAATATTAAGGATAATACAGAACAAGCTATAAGAGAATTTCTTGAAAAGTATAAAGGGCACCTCTAATAACTACCAATT
>JAFWHH010000003.1 GCA_017512025.1 Clostridia bacterium | reverse complement strand
TTTGTTCCTGTTGTGATTTCAATTTCAGCACTTGTTGGATTTACTTTATCGTATCCTGGAATGTCTATTGCATTCTCTGTTACTTTATCTCCAAATACTTGGTTTCCTTCTACTTTATCTTCTGCAAGTTTTCCGGCATCTCCGTCTACTCCTTGCTCTCTATAATGAACTGTGTAACTTAGATTATTACGTTTTGTATAGTACACATTAATTACATTGTTTTCTGAAACTGCACCGATAACTAATGTCTCTGGATCCACGCTGTCGTAGTTATATCCATCAATTGTTATCTTCTCATTTACAGATGTTATTTCATCTCCAAATGTTTGGTTTGGCTCTGTCTTTGGATTATGAAGAACATTATTTGTTCCCTTTTCTAAGTAATTTACTGTGTAACTTAAATCGTTACGTTTTGTGTAGTATACATTAATTACGTTATTCTCAGATACTGCACCGATAACTAATGTCTCTGGATCTACACTGTCGTAGTTATATCCATCAATTGTTATCTTCTCATTTACAGATGTTATTTCATCTCCAAATGTTTGGTTTGGCACTGTCTTTGGTGTATGAAGAACATTGTCTGTTCCTTTCTCCAAGTAATTTACTGTATAGTCATACTCATTATATTTGTAGTAATAATAAATATGCAATGTTCCATCTATATATGTTCCATTTGTTTGACCTGAAGAGCCAACATATTGATAGTATTCTGCAATATCATCATATGCCTTTGTTGCATATTTTTCACCAATATAATCTTCTCTTTGGTCGTCACTAATTACATCTCCATTACTGTCTTTTACATATACCGGCTCTTTGTTATATTCCTCACCAGTGCCTTCATAGTAATGGTGAACTATAATTTTCCCTTTATTTGCTGCAAACTCAACAGTGATATGTTTGTCAGCAATTACATTTTCAAATGTTGATAATGTAACTTTTTCATCATTACCTTTAGTTACACTTACTTCTGCATTATCTACAGCACCATCACCATAAAGTATAGTTTCTGTTACAGTGTTATTATCGTCAGTTGAAACTAATTTTATTGTTTTAACAACATAACCATTATCTGGAGTTGCAACAATACTTACATTACCATTTTTATTTTGTTTTACAGTTTCAACATACTGAATTCCTTTATTCTCTTTATATAAATCATTATATTCACCTGTAATTGAACCACCTTTAACAAGAACGTCTTCCTTCTCTTTGCTTATTGGGTCTTCTCTTGTTTCAATGTGAGGTATTACCTCAGTAGTTATCTTATGTCCTTTTTCATTATAGTAATAATTTATTACTGCATTTCTATCAAACTCTAAAGTGTCGTTTATAGTTATTTCATCATTAATATTATTTGTTGCACTTGTAAATACATAATCATTTAATAGATTATTGTAGTTATTATTTGTATTTAAAGTATAGCTTTCTTGTACACTTATTGTATAAGTATCATCATTTACAGTAACAGTTGGAGGATATGAAATTATTTCTTCATCTATACCATTAATTCTAACCTCTGTACCATCATAGTAATGATTTATAATTAATTGAATATCTTTTGCTTCATAGTAATATGTAACTTCTTGAACCTCAGATGTATATTCTCCAGTTGCATTTGATGGAAGAACATATTCATCTTGCTCGTCTCGTTCTAGCTCTACATCCTCAAGACCAGTCTTTGGAGATGTAGTATATTCATCCCCAACTCCACCTATAACTTCCTCATCATCTGCGACTTTAATTTCAGTCTCAGTTCCATCTGGAAGTTTTAAGTAGTGATGTACTTTAACCTTAGCAATTAATTTATTTTTAATTGTTACAGTATTATCTTTTCCATCTTCAACAACAAACTCTATTGGCGTATCATCTAATGCATATCCTTCTGGAGCCTCAATTTCTGTTATTTGATATTTTCCAAAAGGTACTACTTGCTTGATTTGTCCAATTTCATTTGTAACAAATTCACCACTATAGAAATCATCCGTATTTAAAGATAATTCCACTTTATCAATTGTAGCCGTATCCGTACCTGATGAAGTAACAGAATTTTTTTCATATGCTACTACCAAATACCATACTCTACCACCAGTTAATACAGTTGATGTTGTGAATTCTTCCTCACCTGAATAAATTGCAAATGTATCACTACTTGATGTTGAATTTAGTGATGCTTTTCTTCTTAATATTAATTTATCACCTGACTCACTTGAAATTGTTCCAGATACATTTAGATTGTATTTTCCTGTACAATTAGTTAAATCAATTGGAATATATGATTGAGCAGTTGATCCATGTACATTTTGGTTGTTAGAAACATATTTTCCATCAATCTCTTCAAAATAATATTGTGTCTCGTCCATTTTATACGCATTGACACTACTTATAACTGTCTGGCCTGACCCTGTTGGTGAACGTTTTACACCAACAAAATGTATATAGTATACTTTTCCTCCTTGTATAATTTGTTTCACATTTCTAAGTTTATTTACGTTATCATTTTGAGGCAAATTAATAATTATGTTTGTATCATCGGTCAAATCTGGTATTTCTTCACTTTCTGATATAACCACGTTCGTATAATTACTGTTATCTATATTTTCAAAATTAACATCTAAAATATATTCCCCATCTTTACCTGTTAAATCTAGTTTCTTATATGCAAACGCAGCTGGGTAAGCACCATCATTACCAAATGATGAGTTTATAAAATGAGTTACACTGTATTTTCCATTTGATTCTGTAATTTCACCTTGGATTTCCGTTTCACTATTTCCTATCGCAGAATTAACTTTTACTGTATTGTCTTTATAAAATTTTATACTATCTATTTGAATAGTAGCATTAGGTATCTCATAATAATTAAAATGTAAATAGTATTTTTTTCCTGCTGATAAATGATATATATATTCACTTTCATTTTTTATGCCATTGTACCAGTTCCAAGAATTATTATATTTTTCTAAAAATACTCCCTTTGTTGGGGTTGTATTAGCACTAATACCAGAATTTTCACTGCTATCTGTTATTTTCGCAGTAAAAGGAGCTGTTGTTGTTCCGCTAGCTTTAACTACAATGCAATAATCATCTGTTTTATCTGTTAAATCAATTTCAACATATGAATCTGCTTGTGCGCCAGGATTATCATGGCTCATTTTATATATACCATTTTCTTTATATAAATGTGCAGCTGTGTTGCTTCTTAGTTCACCTATTGCAATGCTTTCTTCTGTACCTTGTGTTGTTTCTGGATACACATTTATACTATTTATAATAGCTTCTCCAGATGTTGAACCTGCATAGACTAAATGTAAATAGTACTTTCTACCACCAGTTAACTTTGTAATTCCATTTGAGTAACCAGAATAATTAGCCATAAAAGCGTTTGAACTTCTTGATGTCAATGGATCTGTACTTGTTGTTATATCTCCTAGTAACTCACCACCAGTAACATCATAGTCAACCACTACCTTATAATTACCAGTTTTTTGTGACAAATCAATTTCAACATATGATCTTGCAACTGTACCATTTATACCATTATTCGTTGGAATTAGCTTTCCATTTTCTTCCTTAAAATAACAATACTGATTTGTTAATTCGCCTAGCTCAACTACTGGATCGATACTATATAAATCTAAAGCTTCTATGTATTGATAGTTACCTGGTGCAGCTTGAGGTGTTCTAAGATTTAGATAATATATATTTCCTCCCGATAACATTTGTGTATATTCACTTGAACCTACTGTTCGCTTATTAATAAAGTTATTTTCCACATTTCCCGTACTAGTTCCATCAACAACTTCATTTGTTATCCATCCATACATTGGTCCAATATCAGTGTTACTTTCTGAACCAATTAAACCATTACAGCTTACTTTGAGTAAATAATTTCCCGTTTTACCTGTTAAATCAATTGTAACATAAGAACCAGCCCACGAATTTTGCACATCAGTATTATTTGGAATATATTTCCCATCTATTTCTTGAAAGTAATACTGATTTGAATTTCTGTTTAAAGTAAATATATCTGCAGTATCAACCTTATCGTTTTCATCATATTTAATTGTTTGTTTCTTAATTCCATTTGCAACAATATCCCCAATTAAATCATCTGTTGGTTCATCTCTATCCTCGATTTGTTGAACTCTTATCTTAGCATCTTTTAGTGTTTTTGTATTGTCAACACTATCAACTTTATTTATAGTTAACAACTGATTTGTCTTTTCATATTTAACAATAATATGAGCATCTTCATTCATATTTGTGAAGTAATTAGCAGGTATTGTATAAGATCCATCATCAGCCTCTTCATATAATATCTCTTTACCGTTTATATTTACGCTAACAATTCCATAGTTTTCCGCAGGTGTCATTACAATAGGAACTGTATTGTTTCCTCCTTGTTCAACAAGCTCCGATAATTTATAATCAGATGACGAACAATACTTTGAATTATAAGTTCCCGAAATAGTTCCACCAGTTCTACGATTTTCTGAATTCACAGCTATTTCTGTTGTTATTCTATATTTATATACTTCGTTGCTCTTTGTATCTGATACATAACATGCTTCAGCTTGCTGTGTATCAACATTGTTTACATCATATCCAACGTTTAAAGAAGGGTAATCATTCTCATTGTATGTCCATCTAACATAGTTACTTCCCGTTAAATTAGAGTTTAGAGTATCAACAAAGTTTTGTGATTTCATATCAGTTTCACTCATTCGTGTTGTACCTGTACTTGTTGAAAATGTTGCTGAACCAGTTAAATAGTATACTTTACTATAACTACTTGATGTACTGCTTCTTTGTAATATTTGCCCAACATTGTAGTAATTCTTGATGCTTCCACTATAACGAGTACCATCAATTATAAATCCATTAATTCTACCTGTATTGTAGCAATTCTCTACATCTCCATATAATCTTCCTACCATTGCTCCAACTAAATTTTTATCACCAGTTGATTCAATATTACCTGTATTATATGAATTAGTTATTGCAGTACTACTATTACGATAACCCACAATACCACCTATATGGCAATTATATGAACCTGTATATGTGTTATTAATAGTTATATTTCCGTTATTATTACACTTATCAACTTTAACACTACAAATTCCAGCAATACCTCCTATACCATCGACAGAAGAATTTTCAGATATATTCGCATTAATATTTACGTCTGAAGTACATGACTCAATTTTTCCACCGTTGCATAAACCAACAATACCACCAATGTCTATCGAGTAATTTGAATTTACATCAATAGTTCCACTTGCATAACAATTTATAATGTTCGTATTTCTTGCATATCCAACAATTCCACCAATACGCTCTATTCCCGTTACAGTACAATTTACTTTGATACTTGTCAGTTTTATATTCTTTATTGTTGCATTATATGTTTGAGCAAAAAGTCCAATAGTTCCGCCCTTCATATAAATATTTTTTATCTCATGTCCATTTCCATTAAATGTACCTCTAAATTCTGATGCTTCTCCTATACCAGAGAATCCACTACCATTTGTATTTGTAAGTTCATATTTTATTCCTTGAACAACACCATCACCATTATAATCACCATAACTTGTATCATTTGCATTTCTATATGAGTTTGGGTTGTTAAAATCAAGATCAGAATTTAAAACTACTGTCTTACCAGAAAATGTATTACTACTTGTTAGTTCATCATTAAGCTCTATAAGATCTTCTATATAGTCAATTTCAGTTATGTATATTGAAAAATTTGTATAATTATTATTTACTGGTAGCCTATATCCATATGGTGCTTCAACTTCTTTAATTCTATATTCACCGTATGGTAAATCCAATTTAATTTTTCCATTTTCATCTGAAATTACAACGTATTCTTCTTCACCATCAATAGTATCTATAAAGCCTACTTTTGCACCATATTTATCAACTGCATCCTCATATGTAGATGTAGCATTATTATTAACTTTTCTTTCAACTATAAACTTAGCTCCAGCCAATGGATTTCCATTTTCATCTGTTTTTGTAAGCTCGTAGTTATATTCTGGTGTTTTACTTCCAAACCATACTACAATATGCTTATCTTCATCCATTTGTTCAAATTGTGGTAATACATAGTTTCCATTATCATCTGCAGTAAACGAAATATCTACTCCATTTACTGTTATTCTTTTAATAATCCATCCATCTTCAGGATCTGCTTTAATTTCCAATGTGCTATTTCCACCATGATTAACTACCTCATATGGCTCTTGACCTTCACCTGAAATAGTTCCTTCACCGGCTTTTACTTCTGTTGTTATTTTGTATTGTTTTTTATTGTTTTCTACAGTTATTTCTTGTAATTGGGCAAATTCAGGATTTAATATATCTAAACCATATTTTTGTATTCTACCTTTTGCTTGACCCCAAACTTGACCTACTGCAATATAATTTTTTTCATTGTCGCATATCAATTTGTTAGGAACTAATGGATCAAATCCGCTATATATTGTTTCAATATTGCCATTTAGATTCATTGTAATTATTACTTCACCTGCAGTAATTGGCCATTCTCTTCCATCAATTTCTATAGTTGTATCTTCATAAATATTTCCAACAACAACCACTCTATCCTCTGTACTTGTTGCTGCATCTATTTGTCCTCTTGTAATTGGAAGTGCGCGAACCCAAATATTATTACCTTCGTTATTTTTTAGGATAATTGCAATATTTCCAGCAGCTATTTCAACAGCTCCTTGAGTTTGTGTTGTTATTGTTTCATTATTAATGATATATCTAATATCAACTAAGCCATTGTTTTCACGTGATAATTTCTCAAATTTACTTTTTTCAAGAGCATAATCACTATCCGTTTCACTATAATAATGAACAAGCTCTCCATTATCGTTGTATTTTAAAATAAATTCTCCATCTCTAACAGCAATTGTTCCTTGATCTATACTTGTAACTGTACGTGTTCCTTCATACTCATCCCAATCACTAGAATATGTTTCTAAAATTTCAAAACCATTTTCGCTCTTAACAAACTCAGCACCATTACTTACGAAATCTCTATCTAATTGGATTCTAAATAATTCATTTCCACTAGCTGAATATTTTATAACAAAACTATCTCTGCTATTATTAAATGTTCCAAACATTATGATGTCATCATTATTATTTTTGTTAATAAGATTTCCACTTCCAGAGTTCATTCCTGTTTCCTTATACCATAGTAGCTCGTTAAAATCTTTATCGTATTTAGCAATAAAATTACCTTGTACTGTAACATCAGAACCATCTATTTGTCCAATTACAGTTTCCTCACTTACACAACCAGAAATTACATACCCATCGTTTAATTGAACTACATAATTTATTTCACTTACTAGACTAGAGCTATTATTATCAATTACTCTATCAGCTAATAGTGAAAATTCAATTTTCTCATTTTTGCTTTCACCAATACCAAAGTAATGCTTTCTTCCATTATCTTCGTCTGGTAGGATATATCCATCAGCAGCTTCAACTTCATATAGATAATATAAACCTTCTGGTAAATCAGCTGTTAATTCACCGTCGTCATTTGTACTAACAACATAATACTCATTTCCATTTATTGTCTGTTGCTCACCAATTGTATTTCCATTTACATCTTTTGCAAATGAAGTCGATGAAATTCTTCCTTCATCATCATATTCTACTTTATATATAGCAAACTTAGTATTTGGAATTACAACTTCATTGTTTCCTGCATCTACTTTCTTAACTTTGAATACAGGCATATTTTGAAGTGTCATTGTAACTTTATCAGAGTCAGAATTAATAATTTTTCCGTTTTCATCACTAGCAATTAATCCCTCTCCACTGATAATAGTAGTTTCCAATTTATCATTAACTTTACTTACACGTATTTTCAAAACATCAGAGCTTAGTATATATCCTTGCGCAGGAATTTGCTCTTGAATTTCATATATTCCATCTACTTCAGGATGTTCATCTACATATTGGTATAATTTACTTAAAGAAATTTTTCCATTCTCATCGGTTGTTTCAATTATATCTAAGTCTTTACCTTTAATTCTAAATGAAGCTCCACTTATAAGCTTACTATTATTTCCTTTTTCAACTTTTATTAATTCTAAATTGTAGTTTGGTATCTTTTTATCAGTTTCATTTAATGTTAATACAACTATGTTATTATTGTCATATACTTGTCCGACATTTGATGTTAAATGTCCATTTCCATCATTTGAAACAACAACTTCAATTGGATTATTTAAATAATATCCAAGAGCTGCTATTTCTGTTATTGTATATGTTGTACCTACAGATAATTTATTAAATTCAACATATCCATTTTCATCTGTTAATCCTGTTTCTTCTTTATCACTTCCAGATATTTTATATGTTACACCTGGAATATTGCTTCCATTTTCATCTTTTTTGTTTAATGATAATGAATATCTAACCTCGTCTTCAACATTTACAGTTACATTATAATTTGTATTATCAAATTGAGTATCTCTGTATCCTGCCCCTTGACTAACTTCTTCTATTGATAAGTCCCCTGTTTGTGCATTTTGTCTAATTATAAATTTGAAACTACCTTCAGATGGTGCAAAAATATCTGTTGTTTTAAATTCTTCTATTGTATACTCAGTATCTAAATATAAATTATCTAAGCTTATTTTTCCGTCAGCATCAGTAACCTTTTTATATGCCTGATAATTATCATCACCTATTGTTCCTGTAGAAATCATATAAGTTATGCCCGGAATTTTAACATTTGTTCCTTTTCTGTATTTAACAACGTCCAAATCATATCTAACTCTGTCTTCTACATTTATGATCATTTTATCATTGTTAATACTATGAGTTTTATATCCTGCGCCTTCATTATTAATTGAAACTTCTAGTTCTTTTGTTTCTGAATTTTCTCTAACTATAAACTCAAGTATTCCACTTGCAACTTCATAATCATCTTCTGTTTTCATCTCAGATAAAGAATAAACTCTACCAACATATAAACCGCTTATATTTATTTGGCCATTTTCATCAGTAAGCACAATATGAGACTCATAGTTATCGTTGCCTTTTACTCCTGTTTCTAATAAGTACACGGCATTTGGAACTAATGTTTCTCTTCCCAATATAGTTTTATTAATAGTTAAATCAAATTTTCTTGTAATTCTAATACCTAATTTGTTAGGCTCTGTATAATCTGCTAATTTTCCATCAACTGTATTTAAGTCAAAATATACAGCATGTTGAGAATATGAAACATCTTCATATTCTACACCCTCTTGAGGAATAGCAACATTATAAGAAAAACCTATATCATCATCTTTATTAATCTCAAAATCACCTAAATCAATTAGATATGATTTCATTTCAGAATAATCCGTTACATTATCTTCTGCAATCCATCCATTTGATGCATCACTTATGTCATTAGTTGGTGTCTCTTGAGCTGAATAATAAATATTTATATGACTTCTTAAATCATTCATCTTTTGATTATCAAAACTTTGCTTATTATTCATTGCAGTTGTCAAAGTAATTTTATCTTGTAGTACTGTTGTAAATGTTGACCCTAAATCACCATTAGTAATTACATATGTATTATTCTCATATGGTATTTTCCCAAGAATTCTAGTATTTGTAACTGTACTAGAATAGTTATTTAATACATCAACGTTAATTGTTGCTATTCTTTGAGATTTCTTTACTTCAGCAACATTTGGTGCAATTGTAATCTCATCCTCTTCTGAATCATCGTAATTAGTTGCTGTTTGATAAGTTATTAATCCAGAAGGTGCAACAATTTGTAGTTCACAGCTTGCAAAGCCAACTTTATCATTTTTACTATTATCATTTTCATCTATTGTTTTACCATTATTATTTACATCATAAGTATCATCTACCGGGAAATCATAATTATTGTAGTTTGCATTATATGCATATAAATTTACTCTATCAATTGTAGTTGGCATAGTTGAATCTGGTGTGATATCACAATCAATGCTAATATCTACATTGTCAACTAGCTCATCGTTCTGTGTTAAAATTCTAATTATATATTTTCCGTTAACAACTTCACTAGTATAAGCAGAAATAGAAACCTTTGAACTAGTTACATTATTTAGCTTAAGTGATTTAATTCCTTCTGGTAACTCAACAACAAATTCTCCATCTTTCCATTTTGATTTATTGAAACCTGATTCTGTAGTGACTCTAATAATTTCATTTTCTTTTGTCTCAGTTGTAGCAATCTTATTCGTATATACAGATATTTTAGCAATAGATTTTTCATCCTCATAGTATGCAACACCAGTTCTCGTCAAAGTAGTTAAATTTTCTGTCTCATCATATACTTTTCCAGTTAAGTAAGTATATAAAATGTCTTTCTCTTTAAATTCATTTTGTGTGTATCTATTAGCTAATGTTTCATTGTCAATTTCTTTTATATTATGAACAATAAAAGAGCTATTTTTATTAGATTCACTTATCTCAACTCTAATGTTTTTAATTCCATTTTCGTATAAATAAGGATTATCTTTAGTATACTCAGACCAATCATCCTTGGTAAATGTATGTATCAATGCATCCTCTCCGCTCTTATCTGCATCATATACATTAATTGTTCCATTTAGACCTAACGTAGCTAAAGCTCCATCAAAGTATATACCAATATTTGTCGTATAATCATCAAAAGAGTCTTCGTCTAAATCTTCTGACTTTGTATAATCCATTATGGTCTTTTTAACAACGCCATCGTCTCCTCTATGGAAAGACCATTTAACCTCATAAAGATCTGGCTCTTCACTTTCATCTCCAGAATATGCCTTTATTGTTTCCTTCTTTGAAACAACATATCTTTTTGTTGGTGATGTAACATACTCACCAATAACTGTTTTTAACTCAAAAACATCGTCCTCTGGTTTCTCGTACGTTAGTGCTATATTTGCTCTAGCTACATTAGATTTAGCTATGTTATATGCTATTTCATTTTCAAATGCACTATTTGGATTATTATATCCAGTATAGTATGTTTCTATTGGTACAGTAATAACAAGACTTTCTTTCATGTTATCATCATATACCTCTGCTGGATATGTAATAACTACAGAATACTCATTTGTATTTGCAAGCTTTTTAACAACTTCCCCATTTTCATTTATTTCAGATTTTCTCGTAATCGTTAATGTTTTAGTATTTTTATCAAAAGTATACTCAACATTCTCATCATTACATACCGCATTAGTAGCAGAATATCCTTTCAAATCAGGAATTCTTATTGCAACAACATTTGAATCAAGTATTAATCCTTTGTTATAATAGTTTTTATTTTCTCTAGTTTTTACAGAAAATTCTAAGTCAATGCTATCTCCATCGTCATTTACAATATTTTCGTTAGAAAAATTTAATGCTTCTTTTGAAATAATCTCAGTATTTAACTCACCATACCAATCAACAGTTAGATTACATACTTTTCTTACTGGAATTCTTATTTCATTATTATTTTCATCAGTATAACAAAATGTTCCTGTGAAAATTACAGTATTATCATTTCTTGAATAATCATTTATTGTTGTTATCCTTGGTGTTATCTTTGAAATGATATTCTTCTGAGTTCCATTCTGTACACGCTCTGCTAATTGTATCTCTCTTGTATCCGACTCAATATATGTTCTAGGAATTACATTATCTTTTGGAATAGCCGTATCTAACTTGAAATTCTCACCATTAATTTCAATTTTAGCATTCTCCAAATATCCTTTTGAAAGCACAGCAAATCTAAAGTAAAGTTGTGCTGACTCTTCTATACTGGTACATGCACCATTTACCCTCTCTGCAATTCCATCTTCATTTAAATCTTGCGTGAAAAAGCTACTAAACTCTACAAACTCACAAATACCATTAACTTCACCAGTTGATTCATCAAGACTCTCTACCGTATTGTCTGTGACTTCATCATATGATAAAGATACTTTTGCTTGGGCAGAATTTAGATTTGCTAGCTCATTTATTTTAGTTTTTTCTCTTTTAGCTAATCCAAATACAACTATCGATAATATGATTATAACTATCGTAGATAATTTCATTATACTTGGAAAGCTTTTTAAAAATTTCATTTTGTTTTCTTCTCTTTGATTCATAATATCATTCCTTTCGAACTATATATGTATATATACTAACATCTTAATATTAAATACGTATTTTGGTTAATCGTTGTAATGCGTTTAATTATTGAATTTTATTATTTATTAAATTTATATTACATTTTTATTAAAAGCTGTAATATTCATGAGAGCGTATTTCCGAAATCGCATATATCCGTAGGATTGATTCTACTTTTGTACCTTCTTTTTTAATAAATTTAAAATACATTCTTTATTTTAATAAAAACCTCAAACTATTGATAATTTAAAGCTTTAGATAACTACCCATTATTTTTACTTTTAACTTAGCATTCTTTAACAAACCACAAACTCACATTTCCCTAGCTTTTTTTACAATTTGAATACGTTGGTTATTTCAATGATAGATAAGTTAGATACAGCAAAAAGGAGTGTCCCTGTTCAATACAGGTAACACTCCTTTTCAGCAGCTTAATTTGTACTATCAAGCTCTTTTCCTTAAGCTTAAGTTTATTAAATTATTATTCGAAATAAATCTTTTTTTCTTTAGAGAATCAAAATTCCTTTTCATTTGTTAGGGACTTGGGTTCTCCTCATCCCTTTTACTATTTAAATTTAATACTCACCTCTTCGTCGGTATACAATCCGACTTATTCTTTTGTATTTTTATTTATATATTTAATTAAACTTTATACTCCGAGGACCACCGCGGGTCCCCACTGGTTTTCTCTTTTGTACGAAGTATCTCTCAATACTTTCTTTTGTTTTTTATAATCTTATGTGTTTTTACACCTTTATCTTTTGTACTCAAATATGCTTGGTATTCAACCACGGCGGTTTCTTCCGCCGTGGGAACAAACTACCAAAATATTATCCTTCGTTTATTTTTTTAATTCGACGCATACCTACTACTAGTACGCTACCAACGAATACAGCTAATAATGCGTATCCATATACTGCGTTACCAGTCTTAACAGCTAACATTACAGGGGCATCATCTATATCGTCCTCTCCCCAAACATTATTGTCCGGAGTAGAGTCAATATCATGAGTTCCATAATCGTTGTAATCCTTACTAATCTCAGCTACATTTACTTTTAATCCTAAGTTGTCACCTGAGTTAATCCATGTTAATACCACAGTTACCTCTGCTGACTCACCTGGTTTTAATAAAGTATCCTTCAACTCATCAGTTACAATTATATTTTCCTCTAATTGTGTCCATGTTGGGTTATCTGCTGGATCAAATCTTAATCCTTCTGGAATACGATCTTTGATTTCCTTAGCGTAACCATCAATTTCACCCTCGTTTGTGATACGGATTTGGTATTCAAACTTGACTACAACCTTGTTTATCTTGCTCTTCTTTAGATCAACTTTTACTACTTCCTCAGGGTCATCCTCAGCGTGATGTCCTGTTTCAAATACTTTTTCTTCTCCGTTTTGAGTTACGATAGCCTTAGTTACCCATTTTCTTAGGGCTAAGTCAAAGTATAGAACTCTTACCTTCTCTATATCTTCATCATCTTCACCAAGCCATAGGTTTGGATGAGAATCTCTATCTTCTCTATGAATTCCCTTATGATCAGTTTGTTCACTGATTTGGGCTTCATTGATTAAGATTCTATCAGATGTTTGAGGTTCAGTTACCTTAAACGCAATCTTAATATCCTTATATTCAGGAGTCTCACGTTTAGCAGGTTCATCATTCTCGTAATCATAGTAATCAAATGATTTGATTAGGTTTTGTCTTTCTTCTGTTTCATTATCTTTTGATAGATAATTTGTTACAGCGTATTCAGCATCTTCAAGTTTAGTTACTGGCTTATCATTCTTATCAACAAGTGACCATTCATATTGTTTATTTATTTCATGATCTGGTAAGAACTCTAATCCCTCTGGAAGATCATCTTTAATTTGTGTAGCATATCCATCCTTGCTACCCTCATTATAGATACGTAGTGTATAGATTACTACATCATTTGTATGAACTAGAACTGGCTCCTTAGTATGGTCATACACAGCAGTAGTTCCTGTTTCATCAATTAAAGCTGTAGGGTCTACCTTAGGAATTCTATATGTGATTTCTTCCGTTTTACCTGTCTTAAAGTCTGTTACACCGGTAATGAACTTTCTTAATGCTAAATCCATATATGTTACCCAAATATGCTCTACGTCTTGGTCGTCTTCGCCTTCGATCCACTCATTTGTAGTAGAATCTCTGTCTTTAACTCCCTTGCCGCTATCATCTGCATCATCAGAGATTTGAGCATAGTTGGTAATTAATTTTGGATAATCTTGCTTACATATTACTCTAAATTGAACTTGAACGTATTTTGAATCTAGACGAGTTCCTGTTGTTGGATTGAACGCTCTTATTAAATTGCCATTTTCCTCAGTCTCGTTATCTTTTGATAGATAATCAGAAACAATGTACTTAGCATCTTTAGGATCTGTTACCTCTTCATCGTTCTCGTCAACCATCTTCCATCTATATTTATCATTTACGCTTCCGTCACCTTCTTCGTATGGAACAAATTCCACACCTTCAGGGATATCATCCTTAATTAAGGTTGCATATCCATCTACAGTACCTTCGTTGAATATCTCTAATGTATAAGTTACGATATCATCCACTGATACCTCAACAGGAGCTTTAGTATGATTGTAAAGCGCTGTTGTTGGCTCATCTGGATCTTTGTAGATAGAATCTAAGTCCCCACTCTTCAATGTACTAACATTTACTCGAGGCTCTCTATCATACTTAATCTTGTTATCATCATCAATATCCTCTTCGTCAGACTCTCCGCCTGCTATATCATCATCTGGATTTACTCCAGTTGTTTCAGCATCTACACCTTCAGTATCTCCGTTTTCACCTTCAGATTCATCAACAATATTGGTGTTTGCACCTTCATTTGTACCTTCTGCGTTTCCAGAAGCTGTACCCTCTCCTAAAATATCTTCAGTGTCTTCGACTACTTCATCTGTATATTTTGCTTCTTTCTTATCTGCAAGAACTTCTTCTTCGTTAATTGCAGTTATATATTTTCTTAATGCTAAGTCGAATTCAACTACGATTAATTTCTCGAAGTCGTCATCGTCTTCTTGGCCTGGAACATAGTCCTCTCTATTGTCTGTTAACTCATCCTCTTTGTAGTTTTGTAGATCTTTACCATCTGGTACATCTGCATTATCTGCAACAGAGTCTCTATCAACAGTCTCTTGAGTTCTATCTTCAGCCTTATATTTAGAGATTTCTGCAATGTTTGTTAGGATTACTCCTGGTCTTAAATTGTCAGAAACTCTACATTTGATTTCAATCTCTTTGAAATCTAATTCATGTTCTACTCCAGTTGCTACATTTTCATCCATCGCTTTTATTAAGTTATTTTCTGCATTAAACCTATCATTATTAGGGTTGTTTTCTTTTGATAGGAATGTTGTCTTAACAGTTCTTAATGTTTGGTCATTTAGATCGTATGTCCATCCTCTATCGGTATTGAACTTATCTGTGGCCAAGAATTCCAATCCCTCTGGAAGATGATCCGTAATTTCTTCGGCATAACCATCTATTTCACCCTCATTGTAAACTCTTAAGCAGTAGATTACTTCTTGACCTGGATATACTCTAACATGGTTTTTAACATGTCTGTAGTTAGCAGTAGTTACACTTGGATTCAAGTCATATATCTCGTCATCCTCATATATTACTGGAATTCTATCCTCAGTCTCTTCTTCTGTAATCTTAGAATCTTCGCTATCGCTGTATGCAACGCTTACGATAGACTTTCTTAACGCTAAGTCGAAATATTCGTCTTTAGCTACTACATTGATTTCGTTCTTGCCGAATGTCTTTGTTACTAATCCATGATTGTCACCGCTTACAAGGTTAACTGACTTAACAACATATTCTGCATCATCATATTCTCCATCTATTGCTGTTGTAACCTCTAGAACGATTGGATCATCTAGTAACATGTAACCAGTTGGAGCTTTTGTTTCTGTAAGTATAATCTTGAATGTTTCAAGAGTGCCGTCTGCTTCTGGTGCTTGGTATGGAGGAGGTGTGATACGAATATTTTCTATTACTATTTCTCCGTTTTGAACTGTAACGTGACTTGGTATAATCGCGTTCTCAATTCTTAGATCATCCACATCTTCATATAACTCGTATGCTTCTCCGTCTTTTTCTGCTCTGATGTCAAATTCAGCGCCGTCTAGCTTTCTGCTTGTATACTTATCAAGCTTGCTTAATACTAAGTCGTAGTGTCCTCTAATTGGTGTGTTTAGAACTTCCGTTCTAACTGTTTGTGCCTTAGTTTGAGTTGTTAGAGTTGACTCTTCGTCTAAGTACTTAGCACCGGTTACTGCGATTGGTTGCCCAACCTTGTACCCAATTGGTCTACCCTGGTTGTCTTTTTCTACAGTGATATCAATTTTTACAGTGATATCCTCTGCATGTGATTTATACAAATACTTAAATAGTCCATCGGTAGATTCCTCATGGAATACAAAAGTATAGGTACCTGTTTTGTCGACTAGAATATCTGGAACTACTATAACTCCATCTATTCCGTCTATATTAGCAGTTTTAATTGTGCTAATATCAATATTTTCAAATGTATTTGCATCTACAAGTTGTGTTCTATCAGCATCAGTTGGGTCTGACGAAGCATCTGCTGCTTGATAGTAAACACTTGTTGTAAATGTTACATCATTCAAGTTTTCATTTGTTAAATCATCTCTCTTGACTAATTTAAAGTTAATCTTTTCAGGGTCCTTGATAAAGAAGTCAAGTTCTGGCTCTTCGCCACTGTTATTTGTAGCAACTCTTACGAAGTCGTCTACAATTGTTGTACTTGGATCAATTAATTGTGTACATCTAGCATCTAGTATGTAGTATTTATGCTCATTCCCCTCTGTTTGACCAGCCATGTCAACAATTTCTATTGTTCCATCTTGGTTAACCTTTAGAGCAACTGCTATATAATTATCTTCAAGTACGTTTACGAATTCCGGTCCAGAAGATTCTGTTTCTGTTACATAGTAAGTATAAATTCCTACTGGTACACGTTTTTCTTCGAATGAAATGTTTCCATCAGCATCAGTTGTTAATTGATGATTTTGATCATCAACTGTGCTTCTTACAAAGAATTTAACATCTTTCATGTTAATGTCTTCTTCGCCGAAAACCTTCTTATTTAATTTAAAGATATAGTTTCTTTCTGGGTTATTAACCTTTAAGTTTAATTTGTAAACTCCGTTTGATTGTCTTACTGCTTCTACGCTTACACAATCATAAATCTTTCCGTATTCTATTGTATCTAATAGTCTACTTCCAGCTCTATCATTATATTGTCCTTCGTAGATTTCGAAGTAATTTGGACTTTCATTTCCAAGTCTATCTGTAATCTTCATTACACCATCTGCAGAAACTGTTGTGTAAACTCTTACATATCTGTCTTCTAAGACGTTAATGTATCCTTCGTTTGGAACACCTTCACTTTCTGTTAGATAGAATTCGTGTCTTCCGGCACTTACATTCTTAAATGTATACTCTTTATCTTGAGTAGCTGGAATGTCTTCAAATAAACCATGTCCATCATCAGCCTCAGCAGAGAACTTAGTTCCAGTTAATGATTTTTCTTCATTTGTTTCAGAATCTTTTGTTACTTTTATTACATCTATATCGATTTTTGGTGTGTTAGTTACTTCAACATCATATGTATCTGGATTATCTCCTCTACTTGCTGTTCTCTCAACAGTTAAGTATCTATGTACTATCTCTGTTACTTCATCAGGAATTGCAGCTGATGGGTTATTTCTATTGATTATAGTATATGGTGTTCTACCACCGTCTGTAAAAGGTGTTCCTTGAGCATCTTTTACGAACGAAGTTGTTCCGTTTAGGTTCATCTTTATGTAGATAGCAACCTTATAGCTACTTCCATCATCATAACAATCAAGAATATTTACATATTTTTCAGCAGCTGGTTTAAGCTCAGTAATTTCATATCTGTAAATACCAGCCTTCATGTAATCACCATCTTCAAATGTGATTACACCATCACTATCTGTATCAACACTTGTCATACCCTTTGCAACTTCGTTACTATCACCAACATATTTATTTATGTTGAATGTAGCACCTTCTAGTCCATTACCGATTAAATCAACTTTATGAACTGAGAATTTTAATGTTACTGGGTTTTCAACGATAAATGTTATCTTTTGAACTCTGTCAGATTTATCTATTGTTGCATAGACTGTTTCCTCTAGAAGAGCTCTTGTTTCAGGATCAACAATCTCAACATTACTGTTTGTATAATACTTAATATTATTAAGTGTTATATCACCTGTCTTGCTAACTGTTATGTTAGCTCTTGCATATCTACCGTATAATACGTTTACGTATCTTGGATCTGGGTTGTTTGTTTCTCTAACAATAATGTTATATGTTCCAGGTTTAATATTTCCTTCTGAGAATTCTTCTTCACTTCTTGTAGAAGTAATATCATGATCTCCTGTATTTTGAGATGTTATTCTGAATGAAACATCAGGAATTGTTTGTGCACCTTCTCCATATTGTTTCTTTAATACTCCAATCTTCATTGTGATTGGGTTTAGTACTTTAACATTAAGTACGTATATTCCATCACTATTTGGCTCAGCCCATACGTTGATATAACTGTATAATCCGCTATAAATGTTTCTATCAACTAGAGTAGCTGGACCATGGTGTTGTGTCTCATAAATTTCAAAGTAGTTTGGAGATGCTGCTCCAGTCTTATCTGTAATTATTAACTCTCCATCAGCTTTAAGCTCTGTGTATACTCTTACGAATTTACCTTGTAATACGTTAACGTATGCACCGTCTGTATTAGTGTAATTTTCGAAAATGTCGTAGTAAGAATTTTGTCTTCTTAAATAATGCTCTTCGATTTCTACTTCTTCATTTATTATTTCATTGCTTAATAAGTTTTCTTCGTTGTTCTTGATTACTGTGAATCTTGTATCAGCAAGTACTTCTTCGCTTTCTCCATCAGAAGTATATTGTCTCTTGATTAAGTTCATCTTAGTTTGTACTGGGTTCTCAACAGTTACAACAATTTCATCAGGTCCGTCTGTATTGTTTTTTACTGATATCTTTACAAAATCACGTATTAAAGCTTCAACTTCAGCATCTACAGGTGCACCATTTGTTTGTTTTATAACATATCTTTGGTTTAATGGTACATCTCTTCCGAATGATGCTCCACCATAATCAGCATATAATGCTGATATTTCACCATTTTCCTCAATTCTTGGGTAGATGACAATCTTGTTATCTCCAAGTATGTTGTCATATTGGTCTCCTGCAGGTGTGATTTCAGTAAACTCTATTTCGTGGAATCCTGGTCTTACAAGTTCAACATTTTTAATGATTTCACCATCACTATTTGTTGTTGTTTGTAATGTTTCGAATATACCACGTGGTGCTTCAATCTTAAATTCTGCACCCTCTATTTTTTCACCGTCTGATGCTTTCTTTACAAGTTTTAAATCAACTTTAACCGGATCACTAATTGTTACTTCAACTCTGCTTATATCAGGATTATTGTTGATATTTACGAAACAATATTGTGCTAGATTGCTAGCCTCTTCTCCTGTTATCTCAACATCATTATCATAGTAACTATCGTTATCTTTATTAAAGAATTTACGTGTGCTACTATCATATGTTATTGTTCCGTCTGCAGCTACTGTAATGTCAAATTGCATGTATTTATTTTCAAGAATATTTACATACTTAGGACTTGAAACCTCATCCTCATATACTCTAATTGTATATGTTCCTGGTTCATGAATTTCTTCTAAGTAGTTAATTCTACCTCTACCGTCTGTTAATGCTGTATGTGAGTCTTGGCTTACAATAGTAAACTTAGTATCAGTAACAATTCTTTGATATCTACCTGCTGTAATCTTAGTTAATTGAACCTCGATTTCAGGTGGATTCTCAAGTTCAACTGTTAATGTTTGCATATCTCCATCTTGTAAGTCTTCCTTATCAGCTGGATCAATGTATATATTTGCATATTCAAGTGTATCAAAGTCTTCTCTTGTAACAGCTCCGCCTGGCACGGTGCTTTGTTTTTGTTTTCTTAGTATCTTAAATTCTCCACCTTCAACAGTTGCTGTTATTATGATTGGCTCACTGAATTTATTTACATATGCTCCTTCTGCAGTATGAACCTCAGTAATTGTATATGTAATAATCTCATGCTCTTGAACATCTTCTTCTATAAAATCAAATTCAGAAGCTTCATCTAGAATATGCATTCCAGAGTGACTACTATTTATTCTTATTTCAGTACCGTTTAATGGTTCTCCATCAAGGTCTAATTTCTTAACATCGACTTTTACTGTTGTTGGGTTCTCAATATATAATCTATATTCTGAATATCCTTCTTCGGTTTTTGTACATCTTAAGCTTATATGTTTGAATACTTCTTGCGCTTCATCACCACTAATTGGTCCATTTTGTCCAACTAATTGTCTATGAACAACAAATATTTCACTATTAAAGCTATGGAATACAATATATAACTTTTTATCTTTTAATATGTTAGTGTATCCGCTAACTGTAGATGTTTCTTCGAAGCAAGCTGTTAAACTTTCTCCCTCAGGGAATTCTGCTTCAATTAACTCAGATTCGTATGCTCCGTTCTCAACAGTTCTTGTTTCTCCTGCAAAAGAAACTGTTAGGTTAGCTCCAGGAAGTGGTTCATCCACTTCAGAATTTACTTTCTTGTATACACCAACTCTAATTATCATTGGATCTTTGATTGTAACACTTACTACCCACTCTCCGTCGACTTTTTCAACTGTAACATCAATATAATCAAGATACTGACTTGTTACGTTATTTCCGTCTTCATCAGCTACGTAGTATTTTACTGATACAGCCTCATCATTTTCATTTAGTTCATAATGCTCTGCTGCATGCATTGCATATTCTCTATAGAATGTATCAACGATAATTGTATTATTACCTAATATATTCTTGTATGGCGCATCAACTTCTGTTTCTCTAATTCTCCATAAATGAGCTGACGCAGCCTTTGGTGTCATACCAACGTTGTTGTCAATCAAATATGAATCAGAAATTTCTGTTGGACGTCTATTTAATATTAGTGTCTCGCCTACATCTGTACTATCAACTATTGCTTTAAGAATTTGCTCTTTGTTTTGTGTATAGTCGTAGTATAATCTTTCAGCATCAACATCATCTATTCTTTCAGCAACGATCTTAGCTTTACTTAATGGAGTACTTCCATTCTTATCAAGCTTATTAAGTTGCATTTTGTATTCGTATGGGTTGTATATATCTAATGTAATTGAAGAAAATCTTACTTCTCTACTTACATTTACTTTAACCCATTGATTATCTAGTATTTCATCAACACTATAGTTTTGAGTTTGTCCACTAATAGGAACAAGTTCAAAATATGAGAACAATTCTAAGTTATCATGTGTACTATCAACACAATCAACTACTAGACCATGCTCTTCTGTTCTTAAATGAAGTTGTAATTCGTATCCTTTAAGAACATTAGCATATCCAACTTTAGAATCAATTTCTTTAATAGTATAATTGTATGTCTTGTTTGGAGCACATATTCTGTAATCATTTGTATATCCATTATTTAAAATACCATTAAATATCTCATCATTTTCATTAACGTATGTAACGTTAAATGTTGCACCTGGTGTACCATCTGAAGAATTTATTAATCCATGGATAGTATCATATTTATACATTGAGAAGAGATATGTCTCTGACTCGTTTGGTACGGTTACAACTACATCAGTTCCAACTGCCTCAACTTTTAATCCTGTTGGTGCATCTGGACCATTATATACAACCTCAAGTCTGTCAGATTCAGGAATACCATCCTCATCTCTATCAACTTTTGTTTGTAAGAATTCTGCTATTTCAGCTGCAGTAGCTGTAGGTGATATTCCAGTAGTATCTATGTATAGAATAATTGGATCTTGAAGGGCAACAACACCATCTGGAGTATTTCCTTCTGCAATTGTATACATAGCTCTATAGCCTTCAGGCTCTAAACCTGCTACTGTTAAATATCCCTCTTCATCAGTATATCCTTGACCAACAATTAGTTGTGCAGAGTTCTTAACTGTGAATTGAACATCTTTTATTGGTATTGGATTACCTTGTGTATCTCTTTGATCTGATACTTTACATACTCTGATATTGTATGTGTCATGTATCTTTTGGTTAGCAACTCTTAAATAAACTGTTCTAGAATTTGTATTTACCTCTGCTCCAACACATTTTCTAGCAAATGCTAAATCTTCATCACTTACAGTTGCACCTTGTGCTACATCAACAGTTGCTTCTGCTGATGTTATATCTCCATTTGAATTGATACGAACTTGTAGAGTTATTTCCAAATCTCTAAATGTATCATAGTATCCAGCTGGAGGTTCAATTTCTGTAAATTTATATGTGTATGTTGTGTCTGTGTTTATACCACGTTTGTAATCTTGATATCCAAAGTCACTAACAGTTATTGTTTGAGGTGTTCCCTCAACTGGTGTTAATTCTTGTACCTTGAATGTTGCTCCACCTATTAATGACATTGCTTGCCAATTTGTTTTACCATCTAATCCTTTTGGAATAGCGTAGTCAAATGATAGTTTTTGTAAGTTCAATAAGTAGCTTAATTGGTTAGCCCATTGTACTTTTACTGGTGACTCATTTGTTGTTACAGTTAAAAAGTCTCCATCATCAGTTTGAGTACCATATTCAGACCATGCAAGTAAGCTTGATCTCTTAACAGCTATTATTGAAGATCTTACAGTTTTATTCTCGTTAACTGTTACCTTAACGATTGCTTTGTAGAATCTTGAAACAAAGTTTCTTGGTACACTACTTTCTGTTATTTCATAATAGTATGTATCTCCAATCTTTATTTCTTGATTATCAATTGTTTCTTCTAAACGATTCTTAGATGTTGTTATTGATGGAAGTGTATCAACATCAGTACCAGCATCAAATGCATCTGTTACATCTTGAACTGAAGCATTATTCATAGCTAATCTTCTAATATCAAATACAGCTCCATTAACACCTTTCGTTGTATCTCCAAATTGATGTTTCAATAACTTAACTGGAACATCAACAGTTCCCTTAGGGTTAGGAATATTCAATTTGAAGTTATTTCCATCTTTTTCAAGGAATGATGGAATTGAACTATGAGCACTTACATATGCTTGTATCATAGTATTAACTTCAGCTACATCAGCACTTGAATAATCTTGTTGTGGTTTAATTGTATAGGTAGCTGTAGCATTTCCTGAACCATCAATACTTACGATAAGTTCAATATATGTCTTTTCAAGTATATTTTGATATCCATCTGCTGGAGATGTCTCATAAATCTCATATCTATGAGTTGTGTTAACAAACATACCTGTTCTATTTGCTAAGTTGTTAGCAAATTCTGCTATTGTCTTATCTAATGCAATCGTTCTACCATCTTCTTTAATAGTAAACTTAGCATCTGCAAGTTCAGCATTTGTTTCCATATCAGCTTTTCTGATTGATATTCCATAGTCTATTACTGACTCATTTTCAACTGTAAGAGTAAGTGTTGCTCCATCGCTACTTAAACTTAATCCATTAAGAGCTTCTTCAGCAATTTCTCTTTGTCTAGCACGTTTTGCAAGATCATATTCGTTATAACCTGTTTCAACGACTGAAATTGATGTACGCTCCATATCAATAACGTGTTTATGTTTTGTAGTATCATATTTGATTCTTACTCTTAAGTCCCAACCATAATCAGTTAATTTGATAAGATCTCTCATACCTGATGGTATGTCTGTTTCAGTAATTCTGTATTGGATACTACCTTCTTGAGTTACAGCTCTATTTCTATCTAAGTAAGCAACACCTTGCTCACTTCCAATTGTTCCTGTTGTAACTTCATTTGTTATGGCATTATTTATTTTTGCTTTAAATGTGATACCATTTAGCGCTTCTCCAGTTACAGAATTAATCTTTTTAATCTTAATGTTGATGTAGTCTTCAACTGGTGGATCTTCAAATTTAATTAAGATATTTCCATCTGAATCAGCTGTAGCTTCTACTTTTACTGTTCTACCACTATTATCATCAATTTCAACAGTTGGAAGTTCAGTACGAGCTGAAGATTCAATTGACTCTACACCTGTATTAAGTTCAGTAAGTTTTATTGTATCAACAGCATATTTACTTACAACATTTTTCTTCTTAACAGTTAATTTAATTGGATTCTTAATTCTTACAACTCTACCTTGTGAATCAACAGCTTCAGTAATTGTATACTCATCTGGAGTATTAACATTTTCAGCAGTAATTTGTTTTGTTATAACTCTTGTATAACCATCAGAATCTGTTACTAAATCAGATGATTCTCCTGTTACAGTAAATTTGATACCACTTACTGCAGTATTGTTCTCATCAACTTTATATAGTTTAAGTTTATAATCACCTTTTATCTTATTATTTTCAGCGACAATAGATATTGTTCCATTTGGTGAAACTGTAATTGTTCCAGTAACTGATTCATCGCTAATTGTATCTAATGAAATGGTTCTAGTTGCTGAGCTTCTAGAGTTTTCAAGTGGAATATCTATTGAATCATTAGCATTGTATCTAACCTTTACATTGCTTACATAATATTTCTCATTTGTTAAGTCAAGGCTCTTAGACAATTCAAGGCTTATATTATATTTAAGTCTTACATAAATGCTGCATGGAACTTCTTCACCATGCTCATCTTGAGAACTATATTCGTAATCTTCTTCTATTGTATATCTATCAATAGTGTCAACATTATCTTTGTTAATATTTACTGTTCCATCTGATTCTGCATCATCATTAAATTTAGAAACGTTAATCATACCATTTTCATCAGTTTGTGAATGATATTCATTAATCCAGAATGGAATTCCAGCTATTACATTCTTTGTTGAACTATCTATTTTCTTGAAGTTAATTTTATAATTTCCAAAATATAATCTTTCATTTGGAATTACTAGTTTAACTTGTGGTGGATATACATTGTTATTAATCTCAACTTTTATTTCATCATATAAGTAACCTAAATCACCATTATTACTAATTAATGAACCATCACTTGCATTATGAATTTCAAAACCATATCTACCAAAGTAACTATTTAGAGAACCATTATACTCACCTTTATACATTTCAACTGAATTTGCATCATAACCTCTTTCCATGTAGGTCTTAACTAAAACATATTTACCTGCAAGTAAATTCTCATAATTACTATCTTTAGTTGCTGTTTCAGTTATTTTGTATGTGTATGTTTTTTGTAGTACTACAGTACTATCACCTCTTGCTGCTGGTTCACTTATTGTTTTATTCTTGTTTACTTGACCAGAATAGATTTGAGAATATGTATTATTATCCATTAGCTCTTCAATAACAAATCTAGCACCTGAAATCTCTTCTTCACCATCTGTTTTAGATAGAACGAAGTCATAATCAAATTTTTCAATATATACTGTCTCCTTATCGTCATCATCTTGATATCCTGGATAGTATTCATTTGTTGAATATGATTTTGTTGAATCATAGTTTAACATATCTTTTTCATGATATGTTTTAACATTTCCTGGTTGAGAATCTATATCATCAAGTTCTACTTCAACTTCATCTCCAGTTGAAGTAATTTCAACAGCTTTATCTTTTGTTATTTCAGCTCTATCTGTGATATATGATTTAACATTTGATGCTGGTCTTGTCACTTTACATTGAATTTCAACATAACGGAACCATACTCCACTACCTTCGCCATCTGATAAGTATTCTGGTAATCCAAATTCGTTTAAAATACTATGTTCAAGTTTATTTGTAACAACAGTTGTTGTTCCATCGCTATTTACAGTTGCTGTCCATCCATTATTTCTATTAAATTGGTTGTCAATGTACTCTAATCCAGACTCTAAGTAATCAGTAATCTCAGTTGCATATCCTTTAACATTTCCTTCGTTATATACATATATTCTGTATGTAACAATGTCACCTGCCTCAACTTTATATGCCTGTTTAGTATGGTAGTATCCAGCTGTGTGATTTCTTCTCCAATGTATTAATGAATCCGTATTTAAGTTTGGTGCTCTACCTGGGTTAGGTGTTTCACTCTTGTTTGAATTTTCAACTCTTGTAATATATTTTCTTAATGCTAGATCGAATTTTTTCTTTGTATTCTTAATATAAATATTAATTGTTACTGTGCTTCCCGAATTGTCAATATACCATGCTTCAGTATTACCATCAACAAATTGATTTGGACTGCTACTTATTGGTATAACATCACGTCCAACTTTTAACTTGGTTCTTGTTTCATCAATAGTTAATGCATCGCCTGTATCTTTGAAATATGTGTCTAATACTATTGTTGAAGTTAATTTTTCATATCCTAATGGTGCAGCTGTTTCATTTAATTGATATGTATATGAATCATTAACATCGTTTATTTGTGCATTTGAATCAATTGTTGCAACACCATTTGACGTTGTAGCATTGATATTTTGTATGCTCATTCTTCCATTGCTATTTCTAAATCCTTGGAATGTAGCGTTATAATTCTTAATTAAGTTACCATTTTCATCAACTTTGTATAATTTAACATTATATTTTCCAACTAATGGGTTTAATATCTTAACTTCTATAACAGCTTTACCATTAACAATCTTTACATCGCTAACAGATACATAGTTGTATACTTTATCTGATGGAGCTACTTCTGTACTTCCACTCATTATCTTATATGATCTTGTTATTTCTCCTTTTGTATCAGTGTCGACTGTTAATTTTATTTCTTTTCCAGCTAATACGTTTACGTGGTTACCAACTGTAGATTGCTCTGTAATTGTAAATGTCTTACTTGTACTGATTCCAGCCATGTAATCATTCTCATAATGAGCACTTCCACCACTAATTACTTCTGTTCCATCTAATTTTACAACTGCACCACTTAATTCAGTTGTTCCATCACCTTCGTATTTAGTGATTTTTAATTCGTATCCACTTGGGTTTTTAATTGTAACATTAACAATTTTATCCCCATTTTCTTCTACTATAGCTACTTGCTCAATATATTGTTTAAGAGTTGCATACTCTCTACCATCATTACCTCTTACAGTGTATCCTGTTACTTTGATTACACCGCTATTGTCCATTTTTACTTTAACTTCAACATATTTGTCTGTTCCAAATATATTGTAATATGGATATCCTACTTGTGTTTCATATATTCTCCATACTTGTTCTTCACCTTTTGATATTCCAACATAGTCAGATGTCTTTGATGATTCATGTGGAAGATATCCGTATTGTAAATCATTCATTATTAAATATGTAGTATCATCTTTCTTTGCTTCTATTTGTGCAGATGTTACTGGGTTGCCAGCTAAATCTACCTTGTTAACTCTTACTTTATATGCATTAGGGTTTGTTAATACTAAATCTACTTTTGTTTTATCACCGTTAATTACTGTACTAACATATTTACTATATTGCTCTGTAACATCAGCTCCTTGATTGTTCGTATCAATTATACTAAATGTTACTTTATCAATTACAGGTTTATTATTTTCTTTCTTTGTATAGATATTTAAAATAACTTGTTTCCCTTCAAGCTCATTTCCATATCCTTTCTTAGCACTTCCTTCTCTAACATAATACGTATAGATTAGATATTCCCCGAATGGAACTTTATCTGTATATGTTCCATCTTCTAATAATCCACTAAATGTTCCACCATTTCTTATTTCAGCGTCTATTTCTTGTGCCATTCTTGCATATTCTTCACGCTCTGATTCTGGAACAACGACCTCGGAATTTGCACGTAAATCTCCTCTAGATACATAGAATTCACAGCCATCGTACTCGCCTGTTGAATTTGTAGAAGCTTTAATTAAGTTACCCATAGAATCTACTTTCTTAAGTTCAAACTCAAAGTCTCTACCTTCATTTGGAATGTACACTGTAACAAGAGGAGTTGCAGAACCACCTTGGTTATATTCTACGTTTAATCCGCTAAGAACGGTCTTTGTTCCAGCTGCATTATAATAATCTACCGTTGCACTTTGAATAACATTTCCAGTTGTACTACTATTAAGTGCTACCTTTAGTTCAACCCTACCATCTAATAGAACGCATCCTGCTGGTGCTTTTGTTTCTGTAATGCTATATGTATGTGTTGCACCTCTTTCAACTTCTTCATTACCATCTGTAATAGCAGCAATACCTGTATTAGGGTTTGTTGTTATATTATCTCTTACTTTTGTTGCTGAAGATGTTGTTGTACTCATAGTAGAACTGAAAGTTGCTGAACGTTTATATGGTTTTCCATCTTCATCTACTTTGCAAATTCTTACTTGATAGTAATTCATTGGCATATTTGCTATGTATAAATTAACTTTATTATTTACAACATCAAGTTTTATAAATGTATCTAATTCTTTCTTCGCATTTCCCGTTACTTCTGTTTCATCTGAATTATATATTTTATAGAATGTTTTTCCTGTTGATTCATCATATACTTTTCCATTTGCATCAACTGTAACAGTAACTTTAATCTTCTTTCCAACTAAGTTTCTATAGAAACCACTAGAAACATCTGTCTCTGTTACTTCATATGTATATGTTGAATTTGCTTGAACATTATTTTCTGTGAAGAATGTTGTTTGTGTATTAGTTGGTAAAGCTCCATTAAATTTGCTTTCTGCTTTTGGAGAAGTTTCACTTACAGTGAAGTTTGCTGTTTCATTAAATATGTCTTCTTCTGCAATATCAGATTTTCCTGTATATTGCTTCTTATATAATTGGAAATCAAAGTGTGTTGGATCTTTAATTGCAAAATAAATTGTACCATTCTCCTCATATACAAAAACATATTTAGATATTTCTTCTATATCTTGTTTGTTTTCAACATGAGATTGAGATTCAGGTGTAAATCTATATGTTTTATTTCCGCTTGAAACTTCCTTAATTGTGATACTTCCATCATAATTAACCGTAAAGTCAACTCTAATTCCATCAACACCAGAGAATTGATCAAATACATTGTCATATCCAGTTGGAGGTGCTAATTCATAAAATCTGATAGTATGGTCTCCTACTGTTAGATTATCCTTTGTAATTAGTTGCGCACCTATTGAAGAAATTGGAATAGAATCCTCAACTACGTTATCAAATTCAATTTTATATGTTCCACCTTTTAATGTTCTTCCGTTGTTATATGAATATTTTGTGAAATCAAAATCAACTGTTGTTCCTGGGTCTTTAATCTTTAATGTTACAGATCTAGCATCTTGATTAACAACCGGTGCATCTACTTTACTAACAATTTTTCTATATTCTGCATCACTACATTGATTTGTTCTAACAACTTCATATGAAGTTACAAGTTTGTCACTTGAATCATTTCTTACAACTACTCTTACATAAGCAAGCTCAACTTCAGATCCGTTTACCATCTTTTTAAATATATTTAAATATCCATCTTGAGCTTTTTTCTCATGTATTTCATATACATATGCCTTTGGATCTCCTTCCATTGGCTCAACAGTGTCGATTAATCCATTAGCTTTTGTACTTAATTTACCATCTAATACTGTTGTACTTGTTGTAGGACTTATATCTGTATAATTGTCAACGATATATCTTTCTACTTTAAATTCTGTATCATTTAAAGCTGTACCATCCTCTAAGCTTGTTTTTGTTATATAGAATTTACTTGGAGTTGTTGGATTATTATCAGCTTTTATTGTTATTGTATTGGTGTTATCATTTACACTAACTGTAATTGGTACATCTCTGTTTGATACATCTTTTACAGTCTTGTTTATTGTTTTTTGGAATTGTGTATCTCCAGGGAATCTAACACCAGTTATTAAATATTTCTTTGTTGAAGAATTATATTCTTTCTTCACCTCAATAGTAATTGTCTCATCTAATTTATAATATTTATCTGCATTTGCAGTTCCTAAACTTACTTCTTCAATAGTATGAGTATCTACTGTATTTACATTTTGTCTGTTAACAGTAATGGCATCATATTCAGCTATACCAGTAGTTCCAGTTTCTTTTGAAACACCATCAACTTTGAAAGTTACGCCAGACATAGCACTTTGCGTCTTAGCATCTACTTTCTTAACTTGAAGTCTATATTCTCCAGATGTTTCAATTGGGTTCATCCATGAAACGTCAATAACAATACCACCGCAATTTACTACAATTGCACACTCATCATCTTTGTCTGTTTCATTTCCATTTTTATCTATTTTTATTTGAACAGAACCAGTTTCTGGAACTGTTTTTTCAACAGACTTATCTCCTGTTATAAGTTTAACTTTGTCGATTACATATCTTGATCCAGAGATTTTTTTACTCACAACAAGAGTAACTGGACCTCTATCCCAGTCTATATATGTTCCAGCTGGAGCTTGTGTTTCATTTATAGTATATACATCTGTAACTGTATTATTGAAAATATTAACATATTGATCATATTTATCACTTCCACCTTCAGTGATAACATTATTATTTCTATCTCTTTGTTTAAATGTAACTGCAGTAGCATGATCAGCTTCTGTAGTAACAATATCTGTTGTACTATTAGTATTTCTACCATAGCTGCTTACAGTTGAAGGTAAAGTACTATATGAACTACAATTTATATATTGCTTAACTTCAAATTTAGCACCTGCTAGTATTCTACTATTAGAAGAATCTCCTTGTGTCTTCTTTGTTACACTTAATTTATATTGTCCTTGTAATTTTTTGTTTACTGATACATATGTAATAGTTGGTGTTCCCTTTTTGCTATAATTGATGTACGCAATTGCATCTTTCTTTTCTGCATCCGTTGCATCAGCATCAGGTTTTAATTCTCTACTTCTTAATATCCAATATTTACCTTCCTCTGTAATATTGGCTTCTACATATGAAGAAGTATTATATATTCCAGAATAATAATATAATTTATCTATTATATATTTACGAGGATTAGATGAAGTATCTAATTTTTTATCAACACGTAGTCCATAACCTCCACCTTGAGTTTCATATCCAGCTGTATTTGCATTAACCTCTTCAAATACATAAATATCTGGAGTAGTGTTATCAATTGTTCTTTCGGTAACAAGGCTCACTGGCTCTGTACCTGATGTTACTGGTGTCCATGCTGTATCTGCATCTTTTGCACTGTTAAATCTTAATTTAGCTCTTAATTGTACTCCACTAACATAATCTCCTGTGTCAGCATCTACTTTTGCAATATCTACATTATAATTAGTAGTTTCTGGTGGAGTATCACTTCCTATTTGATATGCCCAAATAGTACCTACACCTTTTTCACCAGAAGCAGACATTAGGTTTGGATCGTAATTTGAAATACGAACCCCAACACCACCTGCAGATTCAACTAACCAATATGTACTTGTAGTAGAAGATTGTTGTACATATCCTTTTTGACTTGCCGTTATAATTCCCATTTCAACAAGTTTATTAGCAGCTACTGCTGGATCACTTGTTTCTAAGTTACCTATACATATCCAACCATGAGCACTTTTGGCTACTTGGAAGTTTCCTCCCATTGGCCATCCAGCATAAGATACAACTATTGTACCCATAGGTAGGTCACGTAGATTTCCATTTTCATCATAATAGTTATACCATCTAAGTTCATTACTAATAGGATCATTTACTTTAAGAACATCAAGTCTTCCTCTAGGACCACTATTTCTATTATTGGCATCCCCGCCTATCATTCTTATGTGAAGATCTCTACCATTATCGTATATGCTTTGCCCTGCTGCATTTGGTTTATGAAATTCGATATTATCTCCAACGATTCCATATGTTCCAACTTCTGTTAAGAACTTTGGACCTGTAGCATAAGACATCCAATCTTCTGGAGATCTTGGTAACCAGTGTTGATCCCCATCTGTATGATAATAGTTACTTCTACATAGTAATCCATTAACACTTTTAACATTTAATTCTCTTAATGCTAAGTGAATAAGACCTGTACAATCTAAACCTCCACTAGCTGTTGGTTGGTTCCAACTGCTATTATCATATTTGGTTCCTAAATGAGTAACCGCTTTTTTAACAATAGCCTCCCCTTCAACAGCATATGTGTCTCCTGAATTAATTATCGGTCTGTTTAATTGAACATTATCTAATTTAACTATAGTTCCATCATTTTTCTTTAAAACGACTGTTGTAGTTGCACCATCTTTATTCGTAACAACAGATACACTGTTCTTTATAACAGATGATGTAAGTAATGTTGCAATAAAGAATATTACTATACCAAATAGACCTAATTTCTTTAAAGTAGATTTTCCTTTCATTTTTATCTCTCCTTTTATATAAATAGTTTTTACATTTGTCTCTATTTAAAAACTTATCTTTGTTTTCATCAAACAAACGAGGAGATTTTTTTATTAATTCTTTCTTAGGGATTTGTAGACTTTGGGCATTTTTACATGTAATATTACAATTAAATTTCTTTTTCATTTCTTTTTATTACATTTTTATTTCTATTTGTATACAAAACCTTCGTTCTTTCCTCCTTATATTTGCGTATGTTTTCAAAGAGCAAAAAAAGAATAGAAAGCAGATTTAAATCTACTTTCTATTCTTTTTCGAATCTATATTGTAATTTATTATAGGATTCTCTTCTTAATTTCAAGTGTGCCTAATGTTATGATTGTTACAAAGCTAATTCCTATTGTTACATATCCAATTGTTTCTGATCCAGTTTTAATTGCAAGCATTACTGGAGCATCATCTATGTCATCTTCACCCCACTTCTTGTTGTTTGGTGTTGAATCTATATCATGTACTCCGTATTCATTGTAATCTTCGCTGATTTCTGCTGTGTTAATCATTACACCCATTGAATCTGCGCTGTTTACCCAAGTTAATAGTATTTCAACTTCTGCGCTTTCTCCTGGCTCTAATGTTACACCTTCTAATAATCTTGTCTTTACAATTCTCTCATCATCTGTTGTTGTCCAACCTGGATTATCTTCTTGTACAAATTTTAATCCTTCTGGGATGTAATCTGTTATTTCCCTTGCTTCCCCAGCGATTTCACCTTCATTCGTTATTCTAATTGAATATCTAAATTGTACTTTTACTTGTCCAAGTTTGCTCTTCTTTAAGTCTACCTTAACAATATCTTCTGGATCATCTTCCGCATGATGTCCTGTTTCATAAATTACTGTCTTTCCATTTTCAGTTACGATAGCTTGTGTTACCCATTTGCGTAGTGCTAGGTCGAATTTTAATGGCATGTTTCCAACTGATTCCATCTCATTAATCTTATCAGTTAAATCTATTATTTCAGATGAATCTTTGCTAACTGTAACTTTAATATTATCTTCTAATTTCTTGTATCCTGATGGAGATTTTGTTTCAACAATATAATAATCTCTTGAAGCTTTCTCCCAATCATATCTATATAATCCACTTCTTAAGTTCTTCTCATCATCTTTAGCATCGCCACCGAATGATAATCCTGTAAATGTAGCTATACCATGTTCATTAGATATTGCAGTTAATTCTACTCCACCTATTCTTACATATTTACCATTCTTAGCATCTTCTTCAGATAATGCTAATTTAAATTCAGCACCTACTAATGCTTTTTCACCTTCGTCATGTTTTCCATTTCCATTAGTATCTTCATACTTAAATACTGATACAGCACCTGTATGTACTTCTGGATTCTCAGATAATCTTTCTTGGTCAGTACCACTACCATTATCATATCTTAATCTTGCTTGGTTTTCAGCATTAGTAATTGCATTTTCTAATACAACAAGTTTTCCTGTTTCAGGATTTACTTTAAATGTTGTATTAAATGTAATTCTTATCTTATTTGATGTTGTTGCTGTTCCTAAAAACTCTCCATAGAAGTTATTTCCATCTTTCTTATCAATATATGTTACCGTTAATGTATTGTTTTCATATCTTGCAGTATAATCTGTATCTCTAACTAATGTTTTTACAACTGAGCCACTAGAATTGATTAGCTCTACTTTAACTCTATCTAATCCAGAGAAATCTAATTTAGTTGTATCAATTGGATCTACTACCATATATCTATTGTATTCACTAATACCTTCTGGAATTGTTGTTTCAACAACCCATTCATGTTGTAAATCTTCTAGCTCAACATCTGTATATTTCTTACCAGTTGTATCATCAATATATTCTGGTCCAGTGCTATCTGATTGTTTAGCTAATAATTCCTTGATTTTTTGATCTACAGAATAGTATCCAGAGTCTTGGTTTTCCACAGTTTTTACACCTTTGTGGATATCTATTGATGTAGGTCTATTTTCTGCCTCAATTAGTATTTGATTTTCAGCTACTTCTACTTTCTTAGCATTAGCAACTGTCATGCTTGTATTTGGGACTAATTTATACTTAGTATCGCTAACTAATTGTGTTGTTACTTGGAATGATATTGGTCCATCTATTCCAACATAACCATCTGGTGCATCTTCCTCTGTTACTGTTACATTATATGTTCTATTCTCAGCATCAATATTTACTCTATTAAATGTGATTTCACCATTTGAATCTGTTGTTTTAGTATCTGTATAGTTTAACTCAGGAATTGTAACTTTAAATGTAGCTCCTGGTAATTTAACTGATTTACCTTTTTCATATTTTACTAATTTAATAGAAAAGTCACCAGATTGCTCTCTTTCATTCTTTCCAGAAAAATCTACACTTACTGTTTTTGTTGCTCTTCTTACTGATAATAATGGTTGTGCAACTGTTGTTAAGTGTGTATCATTACTTGTTGCAGTATAGTAAGAAGCATCAGTTGTATATGCATATTTTAAATCAGCATGGAATGTAACTGTTTCATTTTCTCTATAGTTAAGAATTTTTGCATAGAATTGTCCATAGTGATCATCCCATTCATATAATCCTTCTGTACATGCTGCATCTTTATATACATTAATTGATGCTGTATCTGATCCAACAGTACCACTCCAAGACATATGATACATACTACCATTACCATTTATTGTTAATGGACCAATTACACCATCTTCAGATAATGTTGCTCCTTCACTACTTAATGATATGTTACCACTTGTATTTCTTGTGTAGTCTGTTGGAGCACCACTCCAGTATGCATCCATTACTAATCTCTTTCCGTTAGGATCTGCATCTATAATGCCACCAGATATTCTTTCATAATGACCATTAATAGCAAGCCAAATTAAGTTTTGGTTAATTACATAAATATCATCTGAAGATAAACTGCTAACTATACTATTAGTATCTTCCACTCCACCATATTTACGAATTATTTGATGGAATACATTTAAGTTAAAATCAGCATCATCTGTTCCGTCTATGTACATGTTATCTAATATCCATAACAATGTTCCATTAGAAAGTCCTGATTCTGTTATGTCCATATAAGATGTTGTATACCAATCATCTGTTGATGGAATTTGTGCATTCATGTTAGCACAGTATACATTTGGTTCATATGGATCTGAACCATCAATATGTAATCTGTGTACACCTTGCTCACCCAAAGTAGCTCTATCCCTTGAATATGCACCCATTTCTTCTGATGAAATATGGCAATTATAAGGAGTTGCATGGTCTGTTGATGTCTTTAAACCAGCCACTCTTAAATATTGGATCCCAGCATTTGTAGATATAATTCCTACTATAATTACAGCCACAATGCTTAACTTACAAAATTTATTAATTATCTTTTTCATAAGCATCCTCCTCTCTTCTCATATGCACTCATCTTATTGTCGCTCTTTTTTACCGTTATGTCAACCCTTTACGTCACCTCCAATCCAGCTTGCCATACGGATTAGCGGTTTTCCACCTGTCAAATTTTTTTACAAATTTCCGACATTTTGTTAATTTATACCAAATTTCTCAAAATCATAGGAATATCAACGAAAATTGATACTTTTTTATTATTATGATTTTTGTACTATATTTTTAACAAAATTAATCTCATTTTAATTCTTTTCCCCTTATCTATTGACATAAACTTTATTTTGCGTTAAAATTCTCTATGTTGATGTACCAGTAGCTTAGCTGGATAGAGCGTTCGGCTACGAACCGGAAGGTCGGGGGTTCGAATCCCTCCTGGTGCACCAGAAAAAGTAGTTAGAGATAACTACTTTTCTCTTTTATTTACATATTTGTAAAAAAATTTAAAAAATGTATTGACAATATAGTTATTTCTAGTTATAATAACTCTTGTGTTTACCAAACACGAGAAATAATGTGATCATTTGGGTCATTAGCTCAGGTGGTAGAGCACTTGACTTTTAATCAAGTTGTCCGCGGTTCGAGTCCGCGATGGCTCACCAAATGTTTAGGATTTCTCAAAAATCCTAAACATCATATTATTTAATATGGCCCGTTGGTCAAGCGGTTAAGACATCGCCCTTTCACGGCGGAGACATGAGTTCGATTCTCGTACGGGTCACCATTTAAAATTTAATATTCGCCACTTTAGCTCAGCTGGTAGAGCAACTGACTTGTGGGATAGATAGAAAATTATTTCTATTTTGAACTATCTTGCACCTTTATTTGGAAACAGATAAAGTGGACACCGCTAATTCGGGGAAGACTAAGTATTAATATAAGTTAATCCCGAGCTAGGAGAAATCCGAGTGTAGAGACTTTATACGGTGTACCTAAAGCGTCAGCTATGGTAAAGAGAAAGTCCAGACTACAAACACATTTGTGGTAATGAAAATTATAGTAGTATGAATCAGTAGGTCGTCTGTTCGATTCAGACAAGTGGCTCCATTACTTAAAATCAGGCTTGTTTTATAACTTGTCTGTTTTTTTGTATCTATAATTAGGAGGTATTATGAAAGTTATATTAGTAACTGGAGGCTCTCATGGAATTGGGGCTGATATTGTTAAAACTCTTGCTAGAGATGGCTATCAAGTAATATTGAATTACAATAAGTCTGAAGCCGAAGCAATTAGTATTAAAGAAGAATTAAATAACGAGAATATTAATATTGATATCTATAAAGCTGATGTTTCTAACCATATTGAGGTAACTAAAATGATTAATTTCTGCATCGATAAATATCATATAATTAATGTTTTGATTAATAATGCTGGTATTACAGAGACTAAAGTGTTTACAGATATAACAGATAATGATTGGAACCATATGATTCAAACTAATCTAACATCTGCCTTTTATGCATGCAAGGATGTACTTCCTAGCATGATTCATAATAAGTCTGGGTTAATTATCAATATATCATCTATATGGGGTCAAATTGGAGCCTCATGTGAAACTCACTATGCTGTTTCTAAAGCTGGATTAGATGCTATGACTAAATCTTTAGCAAAAGAGCTTGGGCCATCAAATATACGTGTTAATAGCATTGCTCCTGGTATTATTGATACAAAAATGAATAACCATCTAACAGCTGAAGAACTTCAGGATGTTGTAGATGAAATACCACTTGGACGTATTGGTACTCCAAATGCAATATCAAAATGTGTTGAATGGTTAATCAATGATGATTATATTACTGGCCAAGTTATTTCAATAAATGGCGGTTGGAATATATAACAAAAAAGGATTTACATTATATGTAAATCCTTTTTTATTTATTATTTTATTTAATTACATTCTGTAGTATTATTCAGCACTATGAACTACTGTAACGTTTTCTGCTGTACAATTTTCAGCATCATTTACATATAGTGAATGTATTGCAGAAGCAGCTCCTGCGCCACCCATATTAATTACATCTACTACATCATCATCTCCAGTTTCTGTGCTTTCTTCTTCACCCATTGGAGATTGAACTGTAATGTTGCTTACTGCTGAATCTTTGATAAATCCGTTATCAACTGCAGCAATACCAGATGCAATGTAATTACTATAAATTTTAGATGTTGTATTATCTGCAGTAACTGTTACACCAGTAATTGTGTTTGCATCAACAATTATACCAGCTATACCACCTACACATGAGAAATCTCCTAGACCTTTAATTATTGGATTTGTAATAGTGACATTAGAAACATTAATTAATCCTCCACCATATACTCCACCGACACCTCCGCCGTATGCAGTAATTTTTAAGTTGTTAATTTCAGAATCACTGATTTCAACTGGAGTACTAATATTTTCACCAATATATCCATATCCAAATATACCACCTGTCATTGAATCCTTCGCTTTGCTTTCATTTATAAGTGTTAATCCATCAATAGTAATATTACTTATATTATGGATATAATATGGTCCTGCTATAATACCTGCTACGTGTTGTGGACGCTCTGTCTCTGTTTCTTTTACTTCAACTTTTGAATTTATGATTTTTATATCAGAAATATCTGTTGAATAACTGATTGATCCTATAAATGCAGCTGCTGTTGCATAACCTCTTAAAGGAGCTCCTGTTACTATCAAGTTACAGTCTTCAATCTTAATATCTTCAAATTTTGGAGAATTACCTGAACGATATGCATTTCCCATAAATATTGCAGCTTCAAAATAATCATTATCTACATTAATATTTATATCTGTTAAATTAATATCTCTAGCTGTAGTATCTATTGACTGTAGGTATCCATTACCAATGAATCCACCAACTTTACCATTTGAATGTACAATATTTACATTATTTATATTGATGCCTTCTAATGTTGTATCGTTAGGATTTGTTACATTAAATAACCCAAATGCTCCACCAACATTTGATCCTCCTGTACCTTGGTTATCTAACTTAATATCACTTATATCAATATTCTTGATTAATGCATATTCAACTGGGTTAGTACAGCAGATTGAACCAGCTAAAGAACCCATATGTACAGATTTTCCTGTAAATTCTGCACCAGATATTTCAATATCTTCAAATTCTATTGATGGTAAAGCATACGAACTTCCTATTATACCACCCATAGAGAATGAATAATCTTCGTTTGTAATTGTACATTTCTTAACTGTATTATCAGCTCTTGTGTATGGTCTAATTTTAACGTTTTTACATACAAATGGTGTACGTGGCAATCCCCATTGTTCATAGTCTGAATATTCTCCAATACCAAATGAAGCATGTGAAGCATTATTAATATCTACACCTTCAACCGTACAATTTTCCAATTCACAGTTACATGAATACATGTAACCAATAAGGGCACCTGTATTTTCACCACCTGTTATTGATGTATTTCTAATAGTTGAATTTGTAATACGTTTCATAGCACCACGATCATATCCTTCACCAATGAATCCACCAACATTTCCTGAGGCAGCAGTGAATACACAATCTTCAACTAAACAGTTATCCACCTCTATTGTTGCTGGTCTCGAATTACAATCATAAGTACCTTGCATTAAACCACCAATACCTCTACCAGTTGTTGTTATTTTACATGATTTAACCTTACAATTTGTAAATGTAAATGGACCATCAATCTCCCATACAAATCCGAATATTCCACCACATTCATCATCATCGTAAATCTCTGTGTTTTCAACCGTACAATTTTCAAATGATGTTTTCGTATCGTCTATCTCATATCCATAAAGATTACTAAACATTCCTGCTGCGTGATTTCCAGTACCACTTGTTTCTGTAATTATTGTCTTATTATTATTTTCGCTAGCACCTACATAACAATCAGCAAATTCAAATTCTACTGTATCGGCATTAGTTGAATAAGAAAGATATTGAGACATGATTCCTGAAGCATCTTTACCAGAAATTGTAGAACCAAGAACTTTTACATTATGGTATTTATAAATTTGTCTATCCCAATTTGAATCATTTGAACTTCCATTGCCATGCCATCCATATTGTCCCGCTACAACACCTGCAGCAGTTGCCTTAGCAGATACAGTACAATCTTGTACAGTTGTATCTTCAACAAGTATTTCTGCACCATTGAATGTTCCTACACAAGCTGAAGCATCACCACTATTTGGTGAATCAAATGTACTATCACTTACTGTACATCCATAAATGAAATTCTCTGTAGATGTCATATCTCCGACTAATCCACCAACTTTAAATCCAGTAACTTCTGTATTACTTACTGTACAACCTTCTATACATAAGTATTCATTTCTTATGAAGAAACCTAAAGTGTTTATATCATAACCACCCATTGAATATCCGTCAGCACCAATTAAACCACCAGCAGTGTAACCTGAAGCACCGCCTGTAATTATTGCTTTATTAGTACATCCATATAAAGTTGTATGATGTAATGCTTGTCCTATAATTCCACCAACATTTCCGTATGTTGTGCTTATTGTACCTGTGTTTTCACAGTTTTCAACAAATATCTTAGATCCTGTTACACCAACTATACCTCCGGCATTTGCTGATGTTACATTACCACTATTTGTACAACCACTTACGATTGACTCATTTGCAAGCAATATTATTGACATATCTCCAACAATACCACCAGCATTAGTTAATGGATAGTATTGATTTGACGGAGTTTTAATTTCAGCTGTGTTATTACTGTTGTATACTTCTACAAAGCCTCTTGCTAATCCAACAATACCTCCTGCTGTTGAACCACCGTTTACACCAGTAAGCTCATTTTGACCTTCTATTTTACCATTATTTGTACATGACTCAAATACTGCCTTTGTTGATTTATAGTATATAGTTTGAGTTTGTGGCTCTTCGTTATCATTTGTATTAGCTGTTCTACCTGAACCAGCTTCATTTGGTATTTCCTCACCATTAGCGTTAGCTATTACATTTTCTGATAGTGTTACATCATCCATACTTGTAACAACTTGGCTAACACCTGAAATTTCATATTTCTCAGTCTCAGCATTCCATGTCTTTTTAACTTCTAACATTATATAGTCTTTAACTAATACTTCATATCCTTCTGGTGCTTCTGTTTCTTTAATGAAGAATACATCAGAAACTAATGAATTTAATATGTTATTGTCTATTTTAATGTTTCCATTTGCATCAACTGTTTGATTTTCAACTATTGCTTCTTTATTAGCACCATATATACTAAATTTAGCACCAGCAAGCTTAACTTTTTCGTTGCTTGCAGCATCTAATGCAAATACATTTAATACATATTTACCTTGTGTTGATTTATTTCTAATATATAGGTTTATAACATGATTTTCATCCATATCAACAACTGTTTGAGCAGAGGCTTCACCTTTTGGTTCAACATGTCCAACAATACCACCAACATTATGTTTCTTTGCTGTCACTTCTCCATCGTTTGTACATAGTGTCATATTAGTTACTGCTTCTGAATAACCAACAATACCACCTATGTTAGTTAAACCATATATATCTCCTGTATTTGTACATTCTGTAGCATTTATTACAGAGCTACTGTTTACATATCCTACAATACCACCGATGTTTGTACATCCAACATAATCAGTAGTTTGTACTACATAATTTGGCATCGTTGGGTATGGTCTCGTTTCTGTTACAACTGTAGATATCTCAACTGATGTTATATTACCACTATTATTTGTTTTCTTAACATTAATTGCCTTATCAGCAAATCCAACAATACCACCTACATTATAGTCTGAACCTGTTATGTCTGCAGCATTGCTACAATTATCAATGTCTATTTGGTTTACTGAACATCCAACAAGACCACCAATATTGTATTTAGCTTTAATTGTTGTATTCTCATCTGTTGAACATCCACTTAATTTTACTAAGTCTTTTGTATGTCCTATTAAACCACCAACATTTTGTACGTTTGTCTCTATGCTTGAATTTGTTAAATGACAGTTAATTAAACTACCCTCTGTCATATATCCAACAAATACACCAATCTTTGGAGATTCTGCATTTGTTGTTCCTGTTATTTTTGCATTGTTAATTGTTAAGTCAATAATAGATCCAGAGCATTGTTTGAATAAACCTGCTTTTTCATTATTGTTAACATTAATCTTTAATCCAGAAATTGTATGTTCATCACCATCTAATATTCCTGTAAAATCTTCAATTCCTGACCAGTTTTCACCAGTAATTGTTATATCATTTACTAATTTATAGTGTGCATCTTTACTAAATGTATATGTTGTTCCATCAATTGTATGTTCAGCATCTGTTCCTATTTGAGATAATTCTAATTGGTTTGAAACTGGAATAACTTCTTCATCTTCGTCTACACCATCATTTACGCTGTCTTCATCTTCTATTTCGTCTAAGTCATAGTAGATTGTTATCTCAAGTTCTCCTGATGTATTAAGAGTCTTAACAATAGATATTTCCATTAATCCATTGATTGTCTTTCTATATCCAACTGGTGTTTCTACTTCTCTTAAATAGTAAGTATCTGTTCCTTCACCATATGTTATTATAGATCCAAAATCAATTTTACCATCTGTTGTTACAGCTGATTTAATTACTTCATTATCTTTATTTAATAATTCAAATTTAGCTCCATTTAATAATTCATCTGTTTTAGCATCGATTTTATTAATTACTAAACTATACTCAGTACTTGCCTTCGCTTCGATTAATACATCTTCATAATCTGTATCATCTTCTGCAAAGTGAATATAACTTGTTGTTGATGAAGCCATGCTCTCATCATACATTAAATTATCTAAACTTCTGCTGATTGTTGTTCCTTCAGCAGTATCTACATCGTTTCCTTCTGTTATTTCTGCAAGTGTAGCCATGTATAAATCTGTATCACTACCATCAGCAACAACTAATGCATACTCAACTTCCTTATAATTTGGTCTACCACTTCCTCTATATGCAGCAATAGATTCATTCTCTAAATATCTTGTAGAAATTGTTTTCCCATCATCTGATAATGTCCAACCATAAGTTGTATTTATTTCATCGTTAGCTTTAAATGTAAGTCCATCTGGAATACTAACTGATATTTCATTTGCTTTTCCTTCAGTAGCCCCTTCATTGTATACTCTAACTGCATAAACTATCTTATCATCTTTCTTAACAATGATTGGATACTTAGTATGTCTGTATGAAATTGCTTTATTACTCTCTACCATAGCATTAGGAGCTCTTGTTGGTCTGATATTTTTACCATTTAAAGTACTAATAAACTGTCTTAATACTAAATCTGTTCCTTCACTTTTAGCTTGAACTATTATTTTCTTAGCTCTTGTTACACTATCAAAAGTATATGTTTGTCCTGGTTCAAGATCAATTATCTCTTCAACAGGATCAGAATTCATATATTCTCCATCAGAAACAATTTTTATTGTTAAATCTGGATATCTATCTGCATATGCTTCATCTACTACTAATTTAAATTTATACTCATTTCCGCAAGGCACACTTCCAGAAGATAAAACCTCATCAGTGTCTGGATTTACTAATGTAACACCTGGTAATGAAGATGTTATATCAATTCTATGTTTACAATCGTTATAGTGGATATATGCCTTATTACCTGATGTTCCCCACCATCTAACACTTGGGTATGGTATAGTATCTCCATCTATAATTTCATTCATATTTACATATGCATCTTTAATATTTGAGAAAGTATTAGAGCCAACCTTTATAGCACTATACCAACTTCCCTCCATTTTTGGTAAATAAATTACTTCTTGTTCTGTAGCAATATTTCCAAATGCTTTTTCACCAAGCTCTAGACTGCTTGTTCTTGAATCAATATCATCAAATACTATTTTAGTTACACCTGTATCGTTGTAGAAAGCTCTATCATAAATTCTTGTAATATTAGCTGGTATATGAAGTTCACCTTCAATACCTGTACAGTTCATAAAACATGAGTTACCAACACTACCTGATGTATTATCTAGAATATATTTTACTTTTTCCATTGTTAAAGATTTACAATTATTGAATGTACTACTACTTCCAATATCAATCTTTTTATCTTCTGGGAAAATAACATTCACTAAACTTTCGCAATTATTAAATGTACCACCACCAAGATCTAATGTGTCTCTATTATAGAAGAACTCTGCTTCAGTCATGTTTTTACAATCTGAAAAAGCATAACTACTAACATCTTCTGCTCTAATATTTATTTTTCCATTAATTCCTGTACATCCAGAAAATGCTTTTTCTCCTATTGATTGAATATTTGTTAATATATCATTAACCTCTGCAGTTGAAAGGCTTGTACAACCTTCGAATGCATTTTCCCCAATACCTATAATATTGCTTCCAATTGTAATGTTTGAAAGGCTTGTACAATTAAAGAATGTACTATCAGGTATTATTACTAGGCTACTATTTTCAAATTTCGCACTTGTTAAATTTGAGCACTCTCTAAATACTCCTGTATCCATTGAAGAAAGTGAACTTGGTATCACAATTTCATCAACTAATCCATCACAATACGAAAAAGCACTTTTACCAATTGAATTTGCATTAGCAATTATAGAATTTACTTCACTACTTGTTAAACTATTGCAACCTGTAAATGCACCTTCTGGTATTGTTGTAAATGTATTTGGAACGTTTACGTCCTCTAACTGTACACAATTTTTGAATACATTTCTATCCAATACTACTTTATCTTTTAAATTTACTTCTGTTAATACTGAAGATTGAAAAGCTGACTCACCAACGTTTACGTTTGAAGATCTGTCTTGAAATGTTAATTTTGAAAGACTTGTTTTTCTAAATGCATCCGTTCCAATAGTTGTAACGTTACTTGGTATTACAAGCTCTCCAGTTAATCCTTTTTGGTAAGAAAATGCATTTGCACCTATTGTTTTTAAACCTGATCCTAATACAAGTTTATCTGCAACTGATTTTAGATATGCACCTGTTGCTGCTGAATCAGGATCATAAGGTCTTTGTTGGGCAGAAGCAACTAGTTCAACTGATACTCTATTAGAAAATGCAGAATCACCAATTGTTTGAACACTATTTGGTATAACTAAAGTCATGTCTGTATCATAACAATGAGACTCAGCAAAAGCATAATCATCGATTGTTACAACACTTTCTGGTATTGTATATGCTTGTCTACTTCCTACTGAATAAAATGCATATTTATTAATCTTTGTTACTGTATTTGGTATTTCGATTTTACTCACAATATCTAATTGTGGTAAATAAATACGTGTCATATCAAAATGTCCATAATCTCTATTACCCAAAATATTGTTTGTACCATCACCTATACTTACTACAGTATATCCATCTATTGTTCCAGGAATAGCTCCTGTAAAGTTGTCTTTACCTGCTGAAACCCATACATTTTCTGCTTTTCCATTTACTACATCATATGTATATGTTACTCCGCCTACTGTTGTTTCAGCAGCTTTTGATTTACTACTTATTAATAATACTATAAACATCATTAAGATGGCACATAATATGTTTCTTATCTTTAGTTTCATTAAGCTATTCCCTCCTTTCTTTTGTTTCTTATATATACAATTGCAATTATTGCAACAATCCCGAATATAATTCCTGTTGCAACAAATACTGTTTTACCTGTTGTAATTGCAGCGATTATTTCTTCTTTATCGTTGTTATCTGGTGTTATATCTGTTGAATGATAATCATTATCATATTCTGTAACGCTAGCTTCGTTTACTCTTGAACCGATTTGTTTGTCTCCTAATTTCCAATCACATACTATATCTATTGTTGTACTTTCACCTGGCATTAATAATGTGCTATCTAATTTAGTACATGTTGCTACTTGTCCGTCTACTGTCCAATCTGTTTTATTAACTACTTCAAATCCATCTGGTAAGTAATCAACAACTTTTGTAGCATATCCAGCTATCTCTCCAACATTTTCTACCTTTATTGTATATGTAACTGTTAGTGTTGTTTTATTTACTTGGCTCTTTGGTACATCAACTTTGATTACAGAATTATCTGTACTTTCACCATAAAGTTTTGTTTCATCTTTTTTCTCATTTTTAGTTCTTACTGATTTAATGTATTTTGTTGTTTTTAAATCGAAATATTTAACATATATCTTTTCTGTTGTTGTATCATTATCACCATTGTCATCGTTTTCATTTTTTCCAATTGATGCTGTATTTTCTATAATTCTGTTTTCTTTTCCAGTAAATACACTCTCATCAACTTCAAATACTGCTTTAACATCTAAATGGTTTAGAGAAACTTCCTCGCCTTCAGCTACATTTCCATCAAATCCCATTATAGTTTGACCTTCAATATAGTCTGTTGCTATAACTTCAGCTTTATTTATATCAGTTGTTTCTACTAAAACGCCATCATTTTCAACTCTATACATTCTCCATCCGAATTGTTGGTTTGTTGTATCATCTGGTAAATATTTTAATCCTCTAGGAATGTATTCTATAACTCTCTTTCCTTCTCCATCAATTTTGCTTTCGTTGTATGTACGTAATATGTATGTAACTTTTTGTCCATTTGCAGCTTTCTCTATTTTGTTACTTGTTTGATATACATATTTTCCGTCTTTTCCCATTACAACTTTTGGCTCTCTATTCTCTACATATTCATCATCTATTTGATCAATAAATTTCTTTAAAGAAAGATCATACTTTTTAGCTTTGGCGCTTACAGTGATAACTGCATTTCCACCATTAATATTGATAGAAAATCCTTCAATATCATTTGTTCTTCCTGAAAAATCAAATCCTGTTCCTTCTTGGTTTAATCTTGGTGTAATTGTAGCAATTCCTTCAACGCCTTCTCCCATTACTGGAATAATTCCATCTGGAACTGATATTTCAGTTACTTTATAAGTTAAATCACCTAATTCTCTAACAACTACATTATCTAAATAGATAATTCCATCAGCTGTAGTTTTTTCTACTACTCCTGATCCACTATCTACTCCTAATGTAACACCATCAACTAATTTGCCATCTACTTTATATTCAATTCTTACATTTAATGTACTTTCTGGTGGTGGTGGTAGCTCTCTTTCTTCATTTAATATTCTAACAACAATTTCATTATTCTCATTTACACTTACTTGAGCTTTGCTATTGTCGATGCTTGAACCAGTGATTTTGAATCTTTTGTTTGTATTATCCCACTCTACACCTACTGATAATGTAGCAGTTCCTTCCATTGAAGCATATGGCTCTACTTCAACAGTTTGCTCTATCCCAAATGTATATGTCTTGTCTTGGTTGAATCCAACTTTACCAACATATAATTTTCCATTTTGAACTGCACCTTCTTTAACAACTGTATCACCATCTGATACTTTGAATTCAGTTCCGTTTACTACATTTCCATCTTCATCTTCAGTTATAATGATTAATCCATATTCAGTTGTGCTTCTTATATTATCAACTCCAACGTTGATTACTGTATCTTCGGCTCCATCAACGCCCTCGTTTGTCCATGTAACATCATAGTCATCACCTAGTGGTGTGTATTTAAATATTACATCATCACTTGCGAATTCATAATATCCACATCTGTTTACTGGATTGATGCTATTACTTCTGTATCCCTCAATCTCAGCTGGCTCAAATTCATACCAAGTTCCAATTTCACCAGAATGTTGAACAGATTGAATTAAGTCTGTTCCATTTTCATCTTGGTAATGTACAGTAATATATCCTGTACTTGTAACTTCGTCACCCTCATTTAGTTTTTTGCTTTCAACCGTAGCAACGCTTTTACTTGCATCTTCTGCTACATTGTTTTTTCCGCCGTTTGATACAGCTACAATTATTGCAAGAGCCATTATTGCAACAATTGATATAACTGCTAGTATCTTTTTAGTTCTGTTTTCCTTTAATACATTTCTCATATGAATTACCCTTTCTTTTTTTTATAATTGTTTATAATATAAATACTAAATAGGTATCTTACAAGTTAAGTATTTAAATATCAATATTTAATATTTATTAGGGAAACATGTCATATAAAGTATTATTTCATTTTCATTACAATCTTGTGTCTTTTTTATTAAATCTAATTATTCCCCATATATACAAAAAAAAAGACTTACGATTAAATCGTAAGTCTTTTAATTTATTTAGTTATTAACTATTTTTCTTCTTGATATATATTACTAATCCTGTTGCTAATGCTAGTGCTGCAATAACTTCAACAGTTATAATTGCTTTCTTACCAGTCTTAACAGCTATTAATAATGGCTCTTCAGCTATATTATCAGGTGTTATATCTGGTGCTCCAGATAAGTTGTAGTATGTTACTATTTGAGCTGAGTTAACTTTTAGTCCTACATCTTGTTCACTTAATGTCCATGTAAATTTAATATCAAATGTCTTTGATTCTCCTGGGTTTATTATAGTTTCTGAAAGCTCTCTATAATTTGCATACTCTTCTGCACCTTCCCATCCATTTTCATCAACAAGCTTCATTCCCTTAGGGATTTTATCTTCGATATCTGTTGCATATCCTGGTATTTCACCAACATTGCTTACTGTAAGTGTATATGTTACATCTAATACTGCTCCATTGATCTTGCTTCTTGGTATATCAACTTTAACTAGTTCATCACCAACTTTTGTTTTTGTAGTTGTATTTCCATCAGTTGTAACTTTAACTTCTTTGATTTTCTTTTCAATCTTTAAATCAAAGTATTTAACATATATCTTTTCTGTTGTTGTATCATTATCACCATTGTCATCATTGTCATTTGGTTCAATTTGTGCTGTATTCTCGATTATTCTGTTTTCTTTTTCAGTAAATACAGAATCATCTACTACGAATACTGCTTGAACATCTAAATAACTTAAATCTGCTACTTCACCTTCAGCAACATCTCCACCAAATCCTGGTATAGCTGTTCCAATTAATTTATCTGTTGCAATTAATTCTGCCTCATCTGGATCTGTAACTTCAACAAGGCTGCCATCAACTTTCTTGTACATTTTCCATCCGTTTTCAACGTTTACGCTATCTTCTGGTAAGAATACAAGTCCTTTTGGAATAAATTCGTTAACTCTCTTACCTTCTCCGTTTCTTTCGCTTTCATTGAATGTACGTAATGTATATGTTACTTTTTGTCCATTTGAAGCTTTCTCTGTTTCTGTATTCATTTCATATGAATATCCATTAGCTGTTTTCTTAACAACTGGTGCTCTGTTTTCTATTGTTTCATTATCAATCTTACTAATAAATTTCTTAAGTGCTAAATCATATTTATCTTCTTCTTTAACACCACTTATTGTGATAGTAACCATGTTACCATTTACATTTACAGATAAGCCTTCTACATCGTTTGTAGTAGCTGAATAGTCAACGTTTAATGTTTCTCCAGCTTGATTTGCTGTTACTGTTACAATACCTTCAACACCTTCACCCATTACTGGATCATATCCGCTTGGTAGAGATACTTCTTTTATTTTAAATACATAATTGCTACCAATTGCTGCTGGAACAGAGCCTAATGTTATTATTCCATCTTCAGTTGTAAAATCTGCAGATTCTCCCATTGCATTGACATTAAGTTTAACGCCATCTATATATTCACCATTTATTTTGTATTCGATTTTTAAACTGAAATATTGTGGTCTTGGTGGATTTGGTCTTAAACGTCTCACTATCTTAACAATTATCTCTTGATTGTCTTCGTCAACTTCTGTAGTTACACCTTCAATATCATTAACACTTGAACTTGCCATATACTCGTCGCCATCTAGAGTCTTGTTTATTGTAAGGTCAATTGTTTCTACTGGATAGTATCCACTTGGTGTTGATTGATCTATATGGTATACCTCTGCTGTTGTGTTATTTGCAGTTAAACTTCCAACAACATACGTACCAGTATAGTCAGTTCCTTGTCTAATTACTGTTGAATTCTGTCCAGTTACTCTAATTTCCGTATTTGGAAATGGTTCATCTTCTGAGTTTACTGTAACAATCTTCAATTTATACTCTTTATTTACAGTATCATCCTTGTCTTTTACAACCTGAATAGTAACATTTTCTCCATCGCTAGAACTTCTTACTTCTGATGAAAATTCTTCATACACAAATGTTACTGTCGGTGTATTTACATCATAATTTCCTTTTTTATTAATTGGATCATTACCTTTAGCTTTGTATCCATCAATAGCTTTTCTATCGATACTGTATTCTTCTCCTAATGTTCCAGTTTTAGTCTCAGACTCTGCAATATCATTTCCGTAGCTATCAACGTATTTTACAATAACTGATCCTTGAGTTGTTTGAGTAGGCTCTTCTGGATCTGCTAAATATTTTTCTGGTTTAACTAAAGATACTGATGTTGACCCTTCACCATATATATTTGCAGCTAATGAAATTAGTATTGCAACTAAACATACCGCCAAAACTCCAATTATGGCTTTGGGATTTTTAAAGATTTTTCTTTTGTTTCCTTCCATTATTCCCTTTTCCTTTCCAAAAATATCTTATGGTTTTATCCTCTTCGAGTATACCATAAGACATTTTAAGTTTGAATATTTTTTTTAAAATTTTTACGGATTATTAATATTGAAGGCTCTTGCCCAGTATCCGTAAGCTTTAGCATATATATAAATTATTTTAAATATTTATATGTATATACAGTATCTTATTTTAACAGCTAAAAAAGAGGATTTACAAATTGTAAATCCTCTTTTATTTATATTTTATTATTCATAATCAGAATATCTAAAATTCACTACGGATTATAGATATCTGGTGATCCAATGTAATCTCCAGATGTTCCTGTTGATGTTATTGTATTATTCTCTATTGTAAGATTTAATAATGTTGTAGCATCTGCAAGTCCAGCACCTACTACACCTCCGGCAATCTTTGGTGATTGAATTGTAGAGTTCTTAACTGTTACAGTATCTACTGTTCCTGTTGTTGCACCTATTGCACCACCAACATTTCCTCCTGCTGATGTAACATCGACATCATCAACTGTTGAGTTACTTAGTGTTCCTTCAAGTACACCAACGATACCACCAGCA
>JAFWHH010000034.1 GCA_017512025.1 Clostridia bacterium | reverse complement strand
GCAAGTTCATCAGAAATAGATTCACTATCTTCTTTTAAGTGTCTATAAGTTCTTTTACCTACATCAATATAAAAGATAGAATCACTTACTTTTTGGACATAGTCTCTTTCATAGTCATCTCTATTAGTTTCTAGGTCAAAGTTAATGAAAATATCATTATTAGCATCTATTTTATTACCTATTAAAACTCAAGAATATGGTTTATTAAACCTCTCCATAGTTTTAGACAACATATATCATTTTTGGTAGAAGTCCTCTCTTGTTTGTCCTATTTCATTAAACTCATCTCAAAAGATTAAATTGTAGTCTTTAAAACCACCACCAGCTCCAGACCTATAGTTATGTTCATTTAAGATATTAACAAACCTACCTCTTTCTTTCATGGTAGATTTAATTGCTCTTCCAAGTTCATCTTTAACACAAGAATAAATAACACCTTTAATTACTTCATGATTTGCACCATATTCAGAACTAAAAGTTGATAAACTTTCTTTCATCTTAATATCATTTGTTCTACATATACCTATTTTTGTATTAGGTAAATGATTTCTTAAATTCATACTATATTCTCAAAGTGCTACTGATTTACCCATATTTCTTTCAGCTGTAAAAATTAAAATATAGTTTTTATGTAGCATATCTAGACCTAATAACTTTGTTCAACCCTCAAAGTTAAAATAGTATCTTCCATCTGTTCCTAATTTATATTTTAAACAAATGTCTTCACATAAACTATGGTCTAGTTCAAGACCATCATTATATGTGCATTTTAAATTAGTTATCATAGATTCAGTTTCCATAATTTTCATAACTCCCACTTCATAGTCTAAACCCAGTTGTTAGAATCTTAAACATCTCTTCATGAAATTGATATGGTATATTTTGGTTAAAGTATTGAGACAATTTAACTCTCACATCTTCTTCATCAAGTTCAATTCAACTTAATTTAGTTTCTGTATCTGATTTATAAATAGTATCTAATAGTTTCAAATATTCATTATTTACAAACCCATACATTACATTAATGTTATTATAACCCATAATTGTTTGCTTATGTAGTTTTTCTTGTATGAACCATATACCATTTGGTCTTTGTATTGTTGCTGCTAAAGTCATATCTTTAGTTGATGATTGTTCCATTTGATTAGTAGAAGACCTAAACCTATCACTAACTGTTGCTATTGTAGTATCTTTAACTTTCTTTAGGTCTAGGTCTGATTGTTTATTGTTATAGATAGTATTACCTATATTTCTATAAATATCAAAACCTGCATTTATACCACTACCTATAGACCCTATTGCTCCACCTACATCACCTGTTATTAATTTACCAAATGCTTGTAGTGGTGCTGTAAGTCCATTTGTAAATGATGATAATGCATTAAACACACTATTAAAGTTGTTTCTTGATTTATCTAAATTAGTTTGTTCTTTTTGTAAGTTATACCCTGTTTCTAATGTTGATAATTGAGATGAAATATATTGTTTATATTCACTTGTTGAAGATACTAATGCACCACCTAAATGTAATGTAGTATTTTCAACTCTTCCATAATCAGATGTTTTTGCTCATTTAAACCCAGCTTCATTAAACCAAAAGAACCCAAAAATACCAATAGAAGTTTTTTCATTACTATTACCATAAGTTCCAAAGTGTAATCTTGGGTCAATGATATTATCAAACCATTTGGTCTCCATTGCTACTCTACTATTTCAAGACATTACATATGTTGAAACATTTAATTTAGGGTCTCTTGCTCTATCAATAAACATGTCCATATACCCACCATCTAAAAATTGTTGTCCAGATGGGTATGTTCCATTTTTATCTAATTTATAACATAGATACTTAACATTTTTAACTGTGTATAAAATTAAATTATCATCATTTAACATATTTGGTGGTATTCATCTATAAATTCCCACAAAGTCATTAATATTATCAATATCATTAATTAATGCATTTAATTTTTCTCCAGTATTGTTTGTATAGTAATCAAAAGACCAAGAATTAACTGCTTGACCATGATAAAGAATATATACCTGGTATTTATAATCTTTTCAAGTTAATGTATCAATATGTGCTATTTGTTTTTGATATATCATTGTTCCCATGTAGTAAAAATTAATATAGTCAAATTCTTCCTCTTGATAGATATTTACATAAATATCAGTATAGTCTCTTAATGGTAATTTAAACTCTACCCCATTGTAATATAATGCTCTTGGTGCATAATCTTCATTTTGAAAATATTTTCCAGGTATAAAGAAAGAAGTATTTGCTTTAGAATATGATTTATAATTTAGATAAGAACTTCAATTAGTTGTGACACTATCTGTTCTAATTGACCTATCACCCATAGTCTCATATCATGGGGTGGTAGTAGAAGTTCATCTATACATACCATATAAATTATTTCCAGGGTCTCCAGAC
>JAFWHH010000033.1 GCA_017512025.1 Clostridia bacterium | reverse complement strand
TAATAATAATAATAATAATGATAATATAGATAATGGAATAGGAGAAAACATTATTGAAAAATCAGAACAAACAATTGAAGATGGAAAATACATTATAAAAACACTAGTAAACAAGAATTTTGCATTAGATATTACTGGAGCATCAACATATGATAGAGCAAATGTACAACTATGGAGCGATGTATCTGTATTACAACAAAGATTTGAAGTTGAATATTTACCGGATGGATATTATAAAATTACCAATATTAAGTCTGGTAAAGTTCTAGATGTTCAAGATGCAAATACAAAAATAGGAGCTAATTTACAACAATTTATGTGGCATGATGTAGATGCTCAAAAGTGGATAATTGAAAAAACAGATGATGGATACTATAGTATTAAATCTAAACTATCTGGATTGTACATTGATTTGTATAATGGAGTAGCTTTAAATGGACAAAATATTCATTTGTTTTCAAAAAATAATACAAATGCACAAAAATTTGAATTTGAAAGGACAGGAACACAAACTATACAAAATGGCTTATATACAATTCACACTACAGTAAACAATGGATTTGTTGTTGATGTATCAGGAGCTTCTCAAGAAAATAGAGCTAATGTTCAAGTATGGGAAAGTAATGGAACTGATGCACAAAAGTTTAAGTTTATATATAATGAGAGGGGATACTATACAATAAAAGCAAAACACTCAAACAAAGTATTAGACGTTGCAGATGGCTCATTTAATATCGGAACAAATGTACATCAATACGAGGAAAACAAAACAGATGCGCAAAAATGGATTATTGAAAAAAATAATGATAACTATTCTTTTATTTCAAAATTAAATGGTTTATATTTTGATATATACAATGGAGTTGCACTAAATGGACAAAATATACATTTATTTACACAAAATGGAACAAATGCGCAGTTATTTAAATTGGAAAAAACAAGTAGTGTACCAAATTTAGATACATCTAGATATCCAGGATATTTAGAACGAATTAATAATACAATAGATGAATTTTCGGGATGGGAAATAGAATTTGTTTATACTGGTTTAAATTATTGGGATGCAGTAAATGGAGAATACTCTTTGAGAAAAAGAAACTTGGTTCCAAAATCTTATGGAGCATATAGCCCATGGGTTGCAGATGATGATAAAACTTTATATGATACAGGTTGGTATCCTGCTTCTAGAGAAGCTATTGCTTATCAAATGGATCCAAGAAACTTTTTAGATAGCACAAATATATTCCAATTTTTATATGTTAACCAATTCTGCGAAGATGCTGTTTCAATAAATGGAATAAGTGACAGAGTATCCGGAAAGTTCTTACAAGGATATGAATATGATATCTATAATGCTTGCAAGAACACTAATGTAGATCCGTACTATGTGATAGCTCGACTAATACAAGAGGGTGGAGGAAGTACTCTTAGAATGGAAAGAAGTGAAGGAACTTATTATAATCCATTTAATATAGGAGCAAGTGGCGATGGAACATGGAATGTTATAAATAATGCATATAATACTGCTAGAAATAATGGATGGGATACAATGCAAAAAGCAATAGAAGGTGGTATACAATTCTTAAAAAACAATTATTTAGAATGTTATCAAAATACATTATATACAAATAAGTTTGACATAGATAGAAGATCTGGTGGATTATATACTCACCAATATATGCAAAATCTATTTGCTGCATATAATGAAGCACGAAATCTATGTAGCTATTATAGAGCGGATAATAAGCTTGATTCGAATTTTAAATTTATTATTCCACTATATGAAGAAATGCCATCAAATCCAACTCCAAATCCTAACGGAGTAAATTTAAGTGATACTATATGTAATTATACAGCATATATAAAAACAAGAGATGGGGACGGATGTTATATAAGAAGTGGTCCGGGTACATCATATAGTGCAATTGGAGGCTACCCAGATGGAACTTCATTAACTGTTATTGACAACAAAACTTATTTAAATACTAACGGATATGATTGGTTTAGAGTTGTACTTAATAATGGAACGCAAGGCTATATACCAAGTAAATTCTTAAGTTAGTATATATCTAAATTAGTGACTCATATATTATGAGTCACTAATATATAGAAAGGTTTATAATATGAAAAAAATAGTTTATTCTTTTTTAGTTATTATTATACTTGCTTTTATTTCTATGAATTATTCATTTGCAGGAATGGCAGACTGGACTAGAGAAGAGTCAGAGATACAAACAAATGAAGCTCTAAAAGAACAAGAGCAGAGGTTTCAAGAGAATAAGAATAAATTAGATAATTTTTATTTATCTAATTTGAAAGTAGAAAATTATAGCATTACACCAGAATTTAATAAAGAAATTAATAATTATAAAATTGATGAGCCTGTTAGTGAAGAATATATAATTATCGATGCAACAGCAGAAGATAAAAATGCCCAAATATCAGGTGACGGAAAAGTATATTTAAATTCTGGAGTAAATAATATAGAAGTGAAAGTTACTGCGGAAAATGGTTTCTCTAATATTTACTATATAATAATTAATAAAAAATCAGAAGATAAATCTCCGAAATTAAAAGACTTAAGTATTAGTGCAGTTGAAAA
>JAFWHH010000032.1 GCA_017512025.1 Clostridia bacterium | reverse complement strand
TATTAAAATTATTATTATAGTTATTATTATTGTAACCATAGTTGTTATTGTTATTATTATTGTAGCCATTGTTATTGTAATTATTGTATCTATTATTTTGTTGGTTTCTCCTATTGTTTCTTTCGCTAGAATTATTATTGTGATCTCTCAAAATTTGATTCATTTTCAAAAATCCTTCTTTTTATCTATTATTTACGTTTTTTATTATATCATACGTTTTTTTGATAGTAAAGTTTAAAATCCCTATACAACAAATCTTTTTATTAAGATTGCTCCAACACCTATTATTACTACTGCTCCAGCTATTATTAATATATATTTTGGAGACTCTCCCGCTGTTGAGGTTATGGCAAAAGATGTAGTATTTAAGTCGTCTTCTCCATCTTTTTTATTATTAATTATTGAATCTATGTCATTTGTATTTGAATTGTTCCTTATTTCGCTGATTTCTGTATAGTTTTTCTTTACTCCCATATTTCTTTGTTCGTTATCCCATGTTAATATTAAGTCTATTGTGGCTGTATCTCCAGGTTGTAATAAAGTATTTGCTAATTGGTCTGTTGTAATTTTTCCGTTTGTTTCTTTCCATTTTATATTATCTGCTTGATTAAATCTTAAACCGTCAGGGATGTAGTTAGATATTTCTCTAGCATAACCTTCAATTTCTCCCTCATTTTTTACTTGTATTGATATTTTAAATTTTATTATTATGTTATCTATGTTTTTTTCTGTTACAGAAACATTTACAACTGGTTTTTCATTTTGCTCCATAGTTTGCGATGTTTTGCTTTCTTTCTGAGTACCATCTTCTATTGTTATTGCTTCATTTACTATGCTTTTTAGTGAAAGATCAAAGAATTTAACATATATTGTTTCATAATCTTGATCGTCTTCTCCTTCAATCCAATCATTTGGTCCTGAATCTCCGTCATTTACTCTTCCTCCGTTAGAATCTGTTGCTTGAACTATTTGTGCTTTACTTGTTATTCTTCTGTCTTCTGATGTAGGCTCAGATACTCTAAAAGCTATTTTTACGTCTTTGTAGTTATTCTCATTGCTTGAACTAAATGTTTTTATTAGGTTATCATCGTTTCCATCTATTTTTGCTAAATGTTCGGTTTTTACATATTTTGCATTATTGATATCATCAGTTTCGTTTCCTTGGGCATCATACATCTTCCAATTATATTGCTTGTTTATTTCATAATCTTTTAAAAATTCAAATCCACTTGGAATATCGTTTCCTATTTGTGTGGCATATCCATCTTGTGTTCCTTCATTGTATACTCTAATTGTAAATGTTATTATGTCATTTTGACATAGTTTTAGTTCTCCTTTGTCGTGGTTGTACTGAAATGTTGTAATAGTTCTTTCTGATGTGTTATCTCCATAGGTTGATTTGTCAACTTGTGGAGTTCTGTCGTCTACTTGTTTTCCATTAACATCTGTAATAAAATATCTTAATGCTAAATCAAAGTTTTCTAAAATTATTTTGTCAAAATCATCATCGTCTTCTTGTCCTTTATAGTAGTAATTGCTATCTGTTAATTCTTCTTTATTTGATGAATTACCTTTATATTTTTCTAATTCATTATCTGAAGGAACTGAAACATTTGATTTATTATCTCTATCTGCCAAGCCGGCGTTATTGCCTGATTTCGAAATTTCAGAAATTGTTGTTATTTCTTTTAATGTTGGTGAGGTTAGTTTTATTTTACATTTCAATTTTATTTCTTTATAACTTAGTTCTTTTGTTTCTAAATTAAATGCTATTATTTTGTTATCATCGTCTTTTTCCTTTGATAATGCACTTGATTTCAATGTTCTTTGTGTTGTATCTGTTGTATCAATTATCCAACCAAATTGTGCATTGAATTCATCATTGACATACTCTAATTCTTCTGGTAAATAGAATGTTATTTCATCTGCATATCCATCAATTTGACCCTCATTGTAAACTCTTAGCGTGTATATTATTGAACTTTCTGTTTCTACACTGACTGGACCTTTTGTTGCCAAATATGTTGCTGTTGTATCTCCTCTTAATAATGTACTTACATCTGGTCTTGGTTCTCTTTTATACTCTGTACTATTTCCACCTGATGTATTAACTTCTGAAATATATGTTCTTAATGCTAGATCAAAATATCTTCCTTTTATAATTAATTCTTCATAATCATCATCATCTTCATATCCTTTTCCCTCTGATGATGTTCCTGGGTTATAGTTGTTTTTTTGATCTTCAATTAAGTTGTTAGCAATTGAATCTCTATCAGATAAATTATCATCATTTAGGTAATCTGTAATTTCTGCTACTGCTTTTAATGATATATCTGTTGTGAGCGTTTGTGCTGTTACTTTGCATTCTATTTGTAGGTCTTGATAGTCTATCTTATATCTATTGTCTTCTTGATTATTATCAAATGCGTTAATACTTGTGTTTTGTAAGTAGTTTGTTGTATATTTAGTCTGATTATTAGGATCTTTTTGCCAATTGTATGTTCTATTTATTTCGCTTTCTTCACTTGAAACAGCTTCTAATCCATCAGGTAGGTATTCTGTGATTGTAACTGGTATTCCGTTAACTTGTCCCTCATTGAAGATTCTTATTGTAAATATTACTTTATCACCTGTATTAACTGGCATTCCATCTTTTTGAGATCTCTTGCTAATTGTTGTTCCATTATCAAGTGTTGTTGTTCCATTTGCTAGTGCTTTTAAATCAGATTGTTTATAATTTGGCTCTCTGGATGTTTCTGGAGTCACATTGTTTATTGTTGTTATATATTGCTTTAGTGCAAAATCAAAGCCTTGTTTTGATATTGTTTTTATATCTGACTGATAATTTGTTCTTGGTTCGTTTCTAATTGTAATAAGTGGTTGAGTTGCATTTATTTTGTTGGCTGTAGTTGTCCAATATGTTAAGACTTTTTCATTGTAATTGGTTTCAACATTTAAATTTATATTTGTTGCAGATGATGTTGTTGGGATTGAAAGATAGAAGTTGCTTCCTATTTTAGATACTACCTTTTCTGTTATGTTATTCCCAATTAATTCTGTTTTCGCATCTTCTGCTAGAATTTTTATATTATCTAATTCTGATTTACCGTTATTAACTGATACTTTTAGTGAACAATCTGATGAAGCAAATGATATATTGTATGGTCCAATAATATAGTTGTTTCCAATCGCATTAATTGTTGCAGATTCTTTGTTAAATACTATTGGAGCTTCGTTTAATGTTTTTGAATATGAATATCCATTTCCAACAGCATTTATTGCTCCATTTACTAGATATGTATAAAGTTTATTAATTGGATCGTCTTTGTTTATTTGGTTTAATTCATTTATATCTACAGCTGAGGTAAGGTCATTTGATAAATAAATCTTTATTTCATCTGTTGGTTGTAATTCTTCTTCTGTATTACTAAAATGCCATATTGCAGACTGTTGTATTGTTTCAATTATATCCTTTTCTATATCGCTAGTTTCAAATCCGTCTATTTTGTAATTTTTAAATGTATTAACATCTATTCCTGCTGAAAGTAGTAGTGCTTGTTTTGATAATTCGTTTTCTGGTATGCAAATATTATTTAGTACCCATGATAATTGATTTAAAGTTACTTTATCTTTTGGTAATCCTGTTTTATAAATGTTATTTATTTTATCATATTCTTCTAAGTCAAAGCTTTTTGTATATTTTTCATTGTTTTTTGAAACATTTTTTGAACTAAATTCTATTCCGTTTTTTACTGAATAAATGCCTAATTCTTTGTTCATATTGTTTTGAACTGTACCTTGAGTATTAGTTTGTACTATTTTTGGTACTGATTTTACTGTTTTTTTTGTCGTTACAAAATAATATCCTGTTTTCTTTGTATATCCTTGATTATTTAAGGCAAAACTTTTACCGTTTGAACTTGTTGCATTTGAATTAGATTGACTTAAAAATATTAAAATTGGAATTACTAATAAAAATATTTTTAGCTTTATCTTCATGTTTTTATAATTCTCCATTTTATAAAATATTACTATTTTATTATATAAGAATAAGAGTAAAAAGTCAATTAAAATAAAAAAAAATAGATTGGCTTTCGCCAATCTATTTTTTTATTAAATTACATATTTTTTAATGAAGAATATTCCTCCTCCTATTATTAATGTAATTCCACTTGCTATTGCAATATATGTTGGTGCAGAACCTGCAACTACTGTTATTGCAATTGGAGCTTCATCAATATCATCTTCTCCTTCTTTTCTATTATCAGGAATAGAGTCTATATCTGGAGTTCCGCTTTCATTGTAGTCTCCACTGATCTCTGCAACATTTGTCATTATACCCATATTACTCTCACTGTTTTCCCAAGTTAGTAATAAATCTACTGTTGCTGTTTCTCCTGGTTGTAGGATTGTATCTTTAAGTTGATCTGTCGTTACTTTTCCTTCTGCCTCTATCCATTTTGGATTATCTGCTTGATTAAATTTTAATCCCTTAGGAATGTAATCAGTTATTTCTGTTGCTGAACCAGCGATTTCTCCTTCATTAATTACTTTGATACTATATCTAAATTTAACAACGGTATCTTCTAATCTCTTTTTGTTAATTTCAATTTTTACTACTGATTCTGGATTATCATCTGCGGTATGACCAGTTTCCATTTCTTTTTGAACGCCATCTTCAATTACTATTGCATGAGTAGTCCATTTTCTTAGAGCTAAATCAAAGTATTTTACATAGATTTTTTCAGTATCTTGGTCGTCTTCGCCTTCTATCCAAACATCCGGTGTTGAGTCAATATCTTTTATGTTTGTGTTTCCATCACCATCTGAATGTCTAGTTATTTGTGCTTTATTAATTACAATTCTATCTGATTCAGCTGGTTGTGTAACTTTAAATGCAATTTCAACATCTCTAAAATCTGGTGTTTCCATTGTTTCTTTGTTAAATGCTTTTATCAAATTTTCTGTTGTTGATTTTGCTTTTGATCTATAATCTGTTGTAACAAATTTTGCTTTTTTTACATCTGTTGTTGGGTTTCCACTTTGATCTAGTAACTTCCATCCGTATTTAATATTTATAGCATCTTCTGGTAAAAATTCTAATCCTTCAGGGATATCGTCTTTTATTAGTTCAGCATATGCATCAACTGAACCTTCATTATATGCTCTAATTGTGTAGGTAATTATATTATTTTGTTCTACTCTTACAGGTTCTTTTGTTTGATTATATGTGAATGTGGTTATTTCTTTACCATCTGCTCCAATTGTTCCCATTTTTGATGTATCTACAGTTGGCTGTCTGTTTGTTATTTGTTCTTTATTAACTCCTGTAATAAATTTTCTTAATGCTAAATCAAATCTAATAAGTAGTAAATCTTCATAGTCATCATCATCTTCATATCCTTTACCTTGTGTTGAAGTTGATGCATTGTAATTGTCCCCTCTTTGTTGTAAATTGTTTGGATTTGAATCTCTATCACTTGTTATTCCTGCATCATTTCTTTCTTCTGTAATTTCAGTTACATTTTTTAAATGTCTGCTTACTAAGTCACTTCCAACAACTTCACATTCAATTTCAACTGATTCATCTGAAATTGTTGTACCGTCAAATGCATTAATATTTTTTGTTGCTAAGTATGCGGTTGATACTGTTCTTCCAGTTGGGTCTGTACTTTCAGGTGCCCAACCGTAATTTCTATTTATGTCACTATTCTCTACTAATTTTAGTCCTTCTGGTAAATAATCTGTTATTTTTGTAGCTGTACCGTTAACATCACCTTCATTATATACTGTAATTCTATATTTAATTTTACTTCCTTTTGCAACTTTTAATGCATCTTTACTGTGTGGTTTAGTTGCTGTATTTCCACTATCAAGTGGAGATGTCCTATTTGCTAGTGATGCTGTGTTTACATTTGGTGTTCTTGCTTGTGGCTGTCCATCTACTTCTACTATATATTTTCTTAATGCTAGGTCAAAAGTTAAATCTGGTAGTCTAAGATTTTCATAGTCATCATCATCTTCATATCCTTTTCCTCTTGGTGCTGTTTCAGGGTTATAGTTGCTTTTTTGATTGTCTGTTAATGGGTTTGTTGAATCTCTATCTGGTAAATTTTCAGCATTTTCAATTTGAGTTATTTCTGCAATGTTTTTAATTTGGTTGTTTCCTTCCGTTCTTGTTGCAATTACTCTACAATCGATTTCTATATCTTCATAATCTATCTCTCCGGTTTGTTGATTAAATGCTGTTAACTCAATTGAATTTTTTGTTGTAGCTTTTCTAGTTGTTTGATCGTAATTCCAGTTACTGTTGTTCTCTGTTCCTTCAACAAACTCAAGTCCTGATGGAATGTAATCTGTAATTTGTTTTGCTGCTCCATCAACTTGGCCTTCGTTATAAACTCTAATTGTAAATGTAACTATATTACCTGTGTTAATTTCAATAGCTTCTTTACTATGTGTTTTTTCTGCAGTTGTACCATTATCAAATGTTGCAGTTTTCGTTGGTAATTTTGATTTTTCAGTGTCTGTTATTTTTGGATCTCTTGGTGTATTAATTGCTCTACCATCTACTGCTGAAACAAACTTTCTTAATGCTAAGTCAAATTCTTTTGGCTCTGGTGGAATTGGTTGTAATATAATCTTTTCATAATCATCGTCATCTTCTTGATTTGTTGCATATTCTGACATATTGTCTTTATTTACATCAGGGTGTGTTGCTGGTGATGAATCTCTATCATTTTCATCAGTTTGATGTGAAATCCACGCAACATTAGTTAATTTTTTAGGATTTTGTGCATCAACATCTTCAGTAACTTTACATTTAAGTGTTATTGTTTCATGTCCATTTCCATTATCTTGTAATGATCCTTCTGTATATGCTGGTAAGTTTGTTGTTCCACTATTTGTAAGTGTTACAACATTAGTAGTATTGTTGTAAGCAATGCTATATGTGTTTCCATTGGTTGATGTTATTGTTCCTGATGTTACAAGTTCAATTCCTGTAGGTAATTGATCTGTAATTTCTGTTGCTCTGCCTGCTATTGGACCTTCATTAAAAATTCTTAAATTATAGTATATAAAGTCATTTTTTTCAGCTTGGATTGGGTTTTTGCTAAGTGTATAGGTTGCAGTTGTTGCTCCATTTTGTAGTGGAGTTTCATCTACAGTAAGTGTTCTTGAACTTCCACTTCTTGCTTGTCCATCAGAATTTTCAACTTTTGAAATATATTTTCTTAATGCTAAATCTATTTTATTGCTTACTACTGGTTTTAAAACTAATTTTTCAAAATCATCATCATCTTGTTGACCTTTGTAGTACTTTTGCTCATTTTGTTCTTTATCAGTGTCTACCGTTCCTTTCCAGTCGTTGCTATATGTTGGAATAGTGACTGGTGCTGAATCTCTATCTTTATTTGTCTCTGTAAACTCTTCGTTTGTTGTTGCATTGTATTCTTTTGAAATCCATGCAATATTTGTAAGTACTTGGCTTGAATTTTCTTCAGCTGTTACTTCGCATGTAATTTTTATATCTTCATAGTCTGGTGTTGTTTCTCCTGCTGTAAATTCATCCAATGGTTCGTTTTTATTCTTTCTTGTTAATACAAGTTTGTTTGTACTTTCTGTGTAATTTGCTTCGTATGTTGAAACTTCTATACCTTTATATTTTAATCCTGTAGGTAATTGATCTGTTATTTCTGTTGCTAATCCTTTTGCATTACCCTCGTTGTATATTCTCAATGTGTATTTTACAATATCTCCTGTTTCGACTTTTACAGGATCTTTTCTATGTTTATATTCTGCAGTTGTATTTGTTGTTCCTGTTGGTTGTAATGAACTTGCATCAACAGTAGGTGTTCTTCCTGAAAGGTTATCTATTTCTTTACTGTTACCTTGATTATCTGTTACTCCTGTAATAAATTTTCTTAATGCTAGGTCTACTACTGGAGGTGTAAGTTGAACATTAGATGTTTTTGTTTCTTGTAAATTTTTATTTTCAATAACAACAATTGGTTGCTTTGAACTAGGTGAAGATTCTGTTGTTCTATATTGTAATTCTCTTGTACTATATTTAGGTGTAATTGTTATTGTTGAAGTAGTACTTGCACCATTAATTGGTATTTTAATGTAAAAATCTTGACCAAAACTATTCATTATTTTCTCTTTATTTGTGTTTCCAGTTAATGCTGTACCTGATGCATTTACTAATGTTGCTCCATTTGGTATAGAAACATCTATATCTACAAGATTGCTTGCTGTTCTATTTGTTAATTTATATGGTCCGACTATATAATTTGTTCCATTAATTGTAACAGTAGGTTTTGTACTATCTGTAAATCCTTTAACAAATGTAATTGGTGAAGTTCCATTTTTTGTATAATCATATGAAGAATTACTTAGAGATGTTGAAACTAAATACTCATATAGTGCTTTTGCTGGTCCACCTGTTACATCATCATAGTAATTCACGTCTAATAAGTGATTTGGTGTTCCATCATTTCTATTTTGTGTCCAAGCAAAGTCTGTTGGATAATTAGGTCTAAATTGTCCATCACTTTTTAATAGTCTCCATATCGCTGCTTGTTGAACTGATTCTAATATATCTTTTTCTTGTGCTGCTTTATTTGAAATTGGCATTGTGTAATCCTGAAGCTCGCTTATTTCAAAGCCTTTTGCTTGCTGTAGTTTTTCAGATAACGCATTTTTTGATGCATCATCAACAGCTATATTATCTAGTAGCCACATCAAACTATTATAATTAGAACTACTGAATGGAATTGCTAGTTTATATGTTGCATCAATTTCAGATGGTTTTCTCATGTTGAAATACATCCTATAATCAACTGCAGAACTTCCACTACCTGTTCCAAATCCTTTTTCATTATCCAAACAATAAATCACTGCTGGATCATTATTAGTTGTTCCTCCAGCATTGGTTTTTACTAATTTTATTACAGGTTTATCAGCGCCTGTTGTTGTTCTAACCCAATAAAAACCTGTTGGTCTTTTTTCTGATGTTTTTGTATATAGCATAACATAATAAGGATTGTTATCTCTTGATGCAATGCTTATGCTTCCAGTTGACATCAATAATAAAATTGGTATAATAATTAATGTTACAATTTTAAATATCCCTTTAATCTTCTTCATATCTCTATTCTCCATTTTTTATTTGGTTTATTTGATATTTCTACAAATAATCCCATACTCTTTTATTATACTACTAAATTCAAATTAAATCAAGTTTTTTCTGTATTTTTTACTATTTTTCTTAAATTAACATTTTTTCTATTTTTTTCTATTTTTTTGTGCCTTTCTATGCGTTTTTTTGTTTATGTTTTTAGATAGTATTTAAAAATTTAAATACTTGTATACTTATATATTTGTATATTTGTATATTTATTTTAAATACTTAAAGCGACCATAAGGTCGCCTATTTTTTAGTTATTAAAAAATGCTTTATATGCATTATATCCATTATATATGTCTGTTTTGCTTGTTACTTCGTATGGTGAATGCATTGATAGAACTGGGACTCCGCAATCTATTACATCTACTCCCTTGTTAGCTAAAATGTAGGCAATCGTTCCTCCACCTCCTGCATCAACTTTTCCAAGCTCAGAAAATTGATATTTTATGTTGTTTTCATTAAAAATTCTTCTAATTAAGGCAACATATTCTGCGTTTGCATCTGATGCATTATACTTTCCTCCTGAACCAGTATATTTATTAATTGATATTCCATGTCCAAGAACGCCGTCATTTGTTGGGTCTGATACTGATGCATATAATGGATCTACAGCTGCATCAACATCTGCTGATAACATTCTTGAATTGCAGAATACTTTGTCTAAAAGATTTGGTCTATTTACCATTAGTTTATTTAATAATTCTGATACAAATGTATCAAACACATTTGACTGCATTCCTGTATTTCCCATGCTTCCTATTTCTTCTTTGTCTGAGAATAAGCAAATTGCTGTCCTTTCTGGATTTTGTACTTCTAAAATGGCTCTTAGTGATGCATATACACAAACTTTATCATCTTGTCCATATCCTGCTACCATGCTTTCATCTAATCCAAGTGTCCTTGCTTTAAATGCTGGAACTACTTCAAGTTCGCTGCTTGCAAAATCTTCTTCTGTTATTCCGTATTTTTGGTTAAGTATTTTCATAATATTTTTTTTAACTTTTTCTTTGCATTTTTTGTCTTCTTCTGAATCAGGAATGCTTCCAATAAGTAAGTCTAAGTTTTCTCCTTCAATTGCTTCGCTTAATTTCTTTTGTGCTTGTTCTCTTCCTAAGTGTGGTAATAAATCTGTTATAACAAACACTGGCTCATTTTCATTTTCGCCTATCGAAACTTGTATTTTTTCTCCACTTGGTTTTACTATTACACCATGTATAGCTAATGGAATAGTTGTCCATTGATATTTTTTTATTCCACCATAATAGTGTGTATTAAAATAGGCTAATTCTTTTTGTTCATAAAGTGGACTTGGCTTTAAATCTAATCTTGGTGAATCAGCATGTGCTCCAATTATATTTATTCCTTCTTCTATATCCTTATTTCCGATAACAGCCATATAAAGGTTTTTTCCTCTGTTTACATAGTAGACTTTGTCTCCTGGATGAAGTTCAGAATATTCGTTTATCTCTTTAAATCCATTTTGTTTTGCTATTTCTGTTGCGTTTGCTACTATTTCTCTTTCTGTTTTTGATTTATTTAAAAATTCAATATATTCATCCGAAAATTTACAAATCACTGTTTTTGATTCATCTGTAATGTTTTCCCATCCAGATTTACTTTCTTTTAATAAATTACTCATACTTTATCCTCCATTTCCGTAATAAACTTTTATAGTTTATTATGACTTTTTTTTTGCTATTATTCTTATATCATAAATTCAAAAAAAATCAAAGTATTTTTTTTAATTTATTAAAAAAACTTTAATTACTTGTTATAATTCATAGTTTAAATTAATTCTAACCACTATAGAATGGCTGTGAATTAAAACAGTTATTATAAGAAATATTAATAGAATATCATATTTAAAAATCTTTAAGTTTATTTCCATAAAAAAAACAAGGTTTATCAACCTTGTTTTTATCTGGTTGCGGGGGTAAGACTCGAACTTACGACCTCTGGGTTATGAGCCCAGCGAGCTGCCAACTGCTCCACCCCGCGATATATCTTTTTGACAGCTGACTTATTTAGTATACTACTAAATAAGTCTCTTGTCAATTGTTTTGCCTAAAATTCTTTCTAAACTGTTTAATTTGTCTTACAATTCACAGCTAAAAGTCCCCCATACTATTTCCATATCGTTTGACGTTGTTAGTCGCGGGCACGAATGCAATTTGCCTAAATAGTAATTCGGGTTCCCCGTTCCGTCCCAAATTACTATTTGGCCGGCAAATTCATTCTAACTTTAATCCGCTCCCATACTCGCTTCGCTCGAACACTACGCCGTCTGCACTTTTATGGAAATAGTATGGGGAAATTTTAGCCGTGAATTGTAACAATTTGTTCCCTTTTACGGTCTAGTTTAATCTATATTCTATTATACTCTATAAATTTGTAGTTTATTCCTGCCTTTTCACATTCTTTACCTTGTTCTTCACTTTCTATTTTCCACATTTTGTTGTCTATTTGTGGAAAAGACACATCTCCTTCAAATTCTTTATCTACTAAAGTTATATACATTTTTTTACATTTAGGCATTAGTTGTTTGTAAATCATTGCTCCGCCTATTACAAAACATTCTTCCTCACTTTGTTCATATTTTTCTAGTTCTTCAAGAGAATTCACTATTTCTATTCCATTTGTATTATCAAATATTTCCTCTTTTTCTGCTATTACAATATTTTTTCTATTTGGTAATGGTTTTCCTATTGATTCAAAAGTTCTTTTTCCCATTATTACAGTATGGCCTGTTGTTTTTTCTTTAAAGTGCTTCATATCTTCTGGTATATTCCATAGAAGTGCATTATTTTTTCCTATTACATTATTTTTTGCTATTGCCACAATTATACTTAACATTTTTTTCTCCTTTTTATTTGTTAAATTTTTATACTTATTTTTAATTAATTCTTGATAACTTTATTATTGTAATTATACTATTCAACCTTTGTATTCTATTCTGCTACTGGTATTTTGCCTAGTTTTATATCATGATTATAATCATAGTCTTTTATTTCAAAGTCTTCAACTTTGTATTTGTAAAAATTATCACTTTCTCTGTTGATTACTAGCTTTGGTTTGCAGTCTACTGGTTTTGCTACTAATAATTTTTCAACTAATGGAATATGTCTATCGTAAATATGGCAATCTCCAATATTATGTGTTAGAGTTCCAACTCCTAATCCACAAACTTTTGCAAATAAACATTGCAAAGCAGCGTATTGCATTGTGTTCCAACCGTTTGCAGCTAGCATATCCTGCGAGCGTTGGTTTAAAATTAAATGTAATTTTCCTTCTTTAACAAGCCATTGTGTTCCATATACACATGGTTCAAGAGCCATGTCTTTTAATTCTGAGTGATTAAATATGTTTGTCATTATTCTTCTACTAGATGGATCATTTTTTAGTAAATACAATACAAAATCTACTTGATCCATTTTTTGAATTCCATCTTTTGTTTTAAATTCGTATTTCTTTCCCATTTGATATCCATATGCTTTTCCAATTGTACCATCTTTTCTTGCCCATTGATCCCAAATGTGTGAATTTAAATCTAAAATTCTATTTGATTTTTTTTGCCAAATCCATAAAACTTCGTCTATTGCTCTGTATACTGTTTTTGAGTTGTTTCTTAAAGTTATCATAGGAAATTCTTTTTCTACATCATACTTGTTGGTTACTCCAACAATTGAATAATAATTTGCCTCTGTGCCATCTTCCCATCTCGTTCTAACATTTGTTCCTTTAGATGAATACCCATGTTCTAATATTTCTTTGCATGTTTCTATAAAATTCTTGTCTGCTTGTGTCATAATAAATTTCCTCCTAATTTTATATTTTTATGCCTGGCACTTTAATGGAGATTTAAGAATTGTGCTAAAATCTACCTTAAAGTGCCAGTGTTTGATTTTTAATTACTCAGAAGTTTGATTTACTGCTTCTTGCGTTGATGTGTCTACTTCATTTTCTTTATTTTTTTGTGTTATGCTTGGTGTAGGTGTTGGTGTTGTTTGTCTGTTAGAATTTTGATCTACTTCGGTATTTGTGCTTGTTTTGTTTTGTATATTACTAGATTTGTTATCGTTGCTTTTACTGTTACTGCTACTTGATGTACCACTACTATTTTGATTTGTTTTTGTTGTGTTTTCATCTTTATTATTTTGGTTTGTATCAATAAATGGACTTATAATGTTTTGTGTAGTTTTTTCTATTTCTTGTGGATCAATTGCATCAATTTCATTTGTTATACTCTGAATAATTTCGTTAACTGTTGATTTTATTCCATCTGTACTATTTGATATTTTTCCGCTTTCACTACCACTATGCATATCGCAATATCCAGGTACATTATTGCTTAGATAGTATTCTGTGTATGTATGTTCACAATTTGTTCTAGCTAATTTTCCTGATTCTGAACAAACTCTATAACTTACAACATTTTCAAACCATCCTGTTGGCATTTCAAATTTTTTACTTGTTTTTCCACTATGTATTCTTGACATTGCGTTTGCCCATATTAGTCCTGCTGGATTTCTATTGTTGAAGTGTACTGTCCTGTTTTGGTCATATCCAAACCAGCATGCTGCTGTGTAATATGGTGTAAATCCACATAGCCATCTATCATAATCTTCATCTGTTGTTCCTGTTTTAGCTGCTACATCTACACCACTTATTTTGCAGTAGTTTGCTGTTCCATATGTTCCTTGCACTGGTTGTGTTAACAATTGTTTGATAATAAATGCTTCACTTCTTGAAATTACTCTTCTTTTCTTCTGACTCGTTTTCACAACTTCATTATTATTACTATCTACAATTTTTGTATAAAAGGTTGGTTCTATATACTCACCATCATTTGCAATTGTGTTGTAAGCTCCTGCCATTTGAAGTGGTGTTATTCCTTTTTCCTGTCCTCCTAAAGCCAATCCTAAATTTCGATCTTTTTCTGTAAGTGATGTTATCCCCATCTTTTTTAAATAATCCATTGCTGTATTTGGTGTTACTTTTTCCATTATCTCAACAAAAGGTATATTTTGTGATGATTCTAGGGCTCTTCTAACTGTAACTTTTCCTAGTTGTTTTGAAAAGTCTCTTGGTGCATATCCATTTCCAAAGTCTCTTTGTGTATCATCACATATTGTTGTAGGATTAATTATATTTTTACTTATTGCAGGAACTAAAACTGATAGTGGTTTTATTGATGACCCTGTTTGTCTCAAACTTTGAGTTGCTCTGTTTAGCGATCTTGCTTTAGTCTTTTCTCCTAATCCTCCTACACAAGCTACAACGTTCCCTGTTGATGGTTCTATTACAACCATTGCTGCTTGTGATGATTCTCCATTTGATGTTATTTTGTATTTACTTTTTTTACATTCACTTTCAACTTCATTTTGTACTTTTGAGTCAACAGTACTATATATTTTTAGTCCTGCCATTTCTATGTAATTTGTTGCAAATGTATCTGTTATATCATACTTCTTTTCAATGTCTGCTATAGCTTCATTAATTACGCTGTCGCTATGATATGAAAATACTCCATCTCCTGACTCCACTGTTCCCTTGGTGAAATTAAGTCCTGATTCTACTTGCTGTTTTGCAGTATTACATTCCGTTTCATCTATGTATCCTAGTTCTTTCATTTTGTCTAAAACTGTGTTTGTTCTTTTCTTAATTAAATCTCCTTTTCCATTAGAAAATGGATTGTATGAGTTTGGTGAATTGTTTATTCCTGCTAGAAATGCACATTCAGCAAGACTTAATTTGCTAACATCTTTATTAAAATAATATTTAGATCCTGCTCCAACTCCATAAATGCTTGGTCCAGTATATATAACGTTTAGGTAAAACTCTAGTACTTCATCTTTGCTCATAAATGTTTCTATTTGTGATGCTCTAAACCACTCTGTAATTTTCCTTGAAACGCTCCCTTGATTATCACCTGTAATATTTTTTACGAGTTGTTGTGTAATTGTACTTCCACCATAGTCTGAACTTCCAAAATGTATTAGATATGAACCAATAGCTGCTACAGTTCTTTTTAAATCTACTCCACCATGTTCATAAAATCTTTCATCTTCTATCGCAACATATGCATTTTTTAAATTCTTTGGAATTTGTTCTCCTGTTTTTACTATCTTCTTTTTTTGCTCTCCAACTTTTGCTATTTCTTTTTGATCAGTATCTAAAATTACTGAATTTTTTTGTGTTGCCATTGCTTGCACTATCGTTTTCCATTTATTTGCTTGTATTGCAAACATTACTCCACCAATTATTATTAGTGCTATTATTACAATTATTATTTTTTTCTTGTGTTTTAGTAGGAATCTACTGCTATGTCTTTTTGATTTTTTATTTCTACTTCTATTTTTTAGTAATCCGTTTTTTTTCTCTCTCTTTTTTGAATAATTTGGTCTTTCCTGATTATTATTCTCATTTTCTGAGTATTCTTGATTTTCGCTAGGATGGGCTAATTTTTGTAATTCTTTTTTAAACTCTTTTTTTATTTTTCTCTTTTCTGCTTCTCTTTCTTCTTGTTTTTCCCTTT
>JAFWHH010000031.1 GCA_017512025.1 Clostridia bacterium | reverse complement strand
TAAAAAAATAAAAAAATAAAAAAATACGACAAAATGTTTGACATTTTTTACATTTTATTCTATAATTATATTAAGTATGTTAAAAGGAGGATAAGTTTATGAATAGTAAGAAAGTTATGAAAATTATATCAGTCCTATTAATAATAACTGCAATAACAATGGCAGTAAGCACAGTATTTGGTGCAGATATTCCATCAGGAGATACAGGAAAAGCTAGTCCACTTAGTAATGCAACAACAGGAATCATAGGAATTGTTCAATATATATGCTACGCTGCAGCAGTAATATTATTAGTAATACTTGGTGTTAGATTTATGACAGCTTCTCCAGAAGGAAAAGCAGAAATAAAAAAATCTGCTATAATTTATGTTATAGGTGCAGTTTTAGTATTTGCAGCTGGTTTAATCTTAGGATTAATTGTAAATACAGCAACACCAGTATTATCATAGTGAAAATAAAAAAAAGAGATGGGCTCCATCTCTTTTTTTATTATTACAATAGTATTACATATATTTTTTTTTTATTAAAAGTATTGATTTTTTTAAAAAACAACTTTATAATATTATAGAATAAATGTAAATATTATGAAGGAAAAAACTATGAAAAAAATTTATTTATTTATGATAATAGTGGCTAGTATAATTTTAATTGGACAATCATGTACAATGGCAGCGCAACAAATAAAAGACTTTGATACAATAGAACAAGCTATAGACTTAGAAACAACAAAAAATACAAATTTAAAATTAATACCTGTATCAGCACCAACTATAAATCAAAAAATAGAAACTGACAGCGGAATGAATTCAATTATTAGTACTGTAGCTGGAATTGCAGGATATTTATGTGCAGCAGCAGCAGTTATTGTACTGGTTTTTAAAGGGGTTCAATTTATGAATGCTTCTCCAGAGGGAAAGGCAGAAATAAAGAAACAAATGATAGCAATTGCAGTAGGTGCAGCAATAGTTTTTTCGATTACAGGAATATTGAGACTTATATCATCAATAACTGACACCTTATTTTAACAGTATGAAAGGAGTATAAATGAAAGACATAGCTTTTACAAAGATTCTATCTTGGAGCAAAATACAGGGAGAGGCACAAGGATTTATTGAAAGAGGTGGAAACGGAGAAATAGATATATCTAAAGCACAAGCTGACTTACTACCTATAGGAAATATACTAATGGGAATAGGTATAGCAGTTTTGCTAGTTGTTGGACCAATAATGGGAGTTAAATATATGCTTTCAGGTGCAGACGAAAAAGCTAACATGAAACAAAAATTAATTTGGTTTGTTATTGCAGCTGTTTTAATTTTTGGCGCAGGAGGAATATACAATATAGTTGTTAGTCTAATTAATTCATCTGGAATATAAGAAACTAAGGAGGATAAACATGGGAAGTTATTACATACCAAGTAATAAATTAAAAGGTGAAAATAGAATACTATATATTTTTACCGCAAAATCATTAGTATATACTGGAATTGGAGGAATGTTTGGACTAATTTTTTATTTTCTTTTTACTGCTTTTAACCTTCAAGCAGTTGGAATTGGAATTTTACTTATTTTAGCATTAATAGGCTACGGGATAGGAACGATAAAAATCCCTACTGGAGGTACATCAAAGTTAGCAAAAAACGTTGGGGGAGACTCTGTAGATGAAATTATAAAAAACTACATTCTATATAAGAGAAACAAAAAACTTTACACATATATAGTGCCTAGAAAAAATCCAGACTACATAGATAATAATGATCTAACAGCTCCATTTCTTGGATTCATGGATGGAAGTAAGAAAGAATCAAAAACAAAGGAGGAAAAATAATGGATACAATTCAACTATTAAACTTAATTCTAGCAATTGTTCTTTTACTAATTGCAATTCTTGGAATATCAGCTCTTGTTATAATATTAAGGATTAAGAATAAAAAAAGCCAAGCCAAAAAAGAACAAAACGCTATGATTAATGGTGAGCTAGCAAATTCAAGAGATATGAGTAAGTTAATCAGCAGAACTGGTGAAGAAATAAACTCTATATATCAATTTATGGAATTTGATTCAATAACCGATAACATGATAATTAGAAAAAACTCAAAACAATATGTAATGGCTATTGAATGTAAAGGAATTAATTATGATCTTTTATCTGAAGACGAAAAAAATGCAGTTGAAGCAGGATTTGTTGCTTTACTTAACACATTAAGATTTCCAATTCAATTATATGTTCAAACAAGAACTCTAAATTTAAGATCACTTATTGAAAAATACACTACAAGAACAGATGATATAAAAGATCAAATATCAAAAACAGACTTAAAAATCAGAGAATCACTAAGTAATGGAGATAATCAATCTGCACAAAAACTACAAATAGAGAGAAGAAGAAAACAAAATATATATGAATATGGAAAATCAATTGAAGAATATACAATAAGAATTAGTGGAAACAAAAACATATTACAACAAAAAATGTATATTATTTTATCATATAGTCCAAGTGAATATGGAGATATAAGTAAGTATTCAAAGTCAGAAATAAACGACATTTGTTTTTCAGAACTATATACAAGAAGCCAAGGAATTATTAGAGCACTAGCATCTGCAGAAGTAAATGGAAGAGTACTAACATCAGAAGAGCTAGCAGAATTGTTATATGTTGCATATAACAGAGACGCATCAGAAAAATACACATTAAGAGATGCATTAAATGCTGATTATGACAGACTTTACTCTACAGCTAGAGATGTTCTAGAAGAAAAGAAACAGAGACTTCAACAAAAAATAGATCAAGATGCTCAAAGATTAGCAACAAACAGTATTGTTAAAGCAGATTTAATTACAAGACAAGAAAGAATTAGAAGAATTAGACAAAGAGCTAAAGAAATGGTTGATGATTATAAAGACGAACTAAGTGGACCTTTATATAATGAAACAAAAAAACAAATAGACCAAGCAAGTGAGAATGAAGTTATAAATGAAAAACAAAACTCAAGAGCATAAATATCTAACTAACGAGGAGGGAAAAAAATGAAAAAAGATAAAAAACAAACAACAACGGTTATGGAAGCTAATAATTTAACAGACCAGCTTGGACACTTAATGGCTAATAAAAAAGATATAAAAGACCTTATTGCACCATCAGGAATTGATGCAACAAGTACAAATCACTTAGAAGTAATTTCTGGAACTAGTAAATTTGCTAGAACACTAACAATCTCATCTTTACCAAGAATGTGTACATTCCCATTATTATTAAGAGGTATGTATAATTTTGGTGATATAAATGTTTCAGTATTCATTACACCAATTAGTGAAGCTACATCACAAAATGAATTAAATAGAACAATTAATGATTTGGAATCTGAAAGACTAGTTGCAGCAGATAGAGGAAACATTAACCGTGAAAGTTTATTAGCGCAAAAAAGACAAGAAGCAGAAGAACTAAGGGATGCTATTGCAAGTGGTTTGGATAAATTATTTGATGCTTCAATTTTTTGCACAATATTTGAATATAATATGGAAGAGCTTGAAAGAAAAACAGATTTGCTTTCTTCAGAAATGTCAAAAACCTTAACAGGAATTAAAACTGCATGGGCAATGCAAGAAGATGCGTTTAAATCAAACTTACCTTTTAATGAAGATAAAATTGGAAAAAAACACACATTTGACCGTAGATCAATGGCTACAGTTTTTCCATTTATTAATTCAGAAGTTGGACACGAAGATGGAATACCTATAGGCTTTAACAGACAAACAGGATTACCAATATTATATGATAACTTTAATTCTAGTTTAAGTAATTATAATATGGTTATATTCGGTAAGTCAGGAGCTGGTAAAGGTGTAACAATAAAAACTTTAATAGCAAGATCAGCAGTTTTAATGGGAATTGAAAGTTTGGCATTAGATGCTGAAGGTGAATATGGAGTCGTTGCAGAAGCACTTGGAGGTTTTAATGTAACAATTTCACCAAATTCAACCACAATAATTAATCCATTCGATATAGAGCCTGAAATAACAAGAGATGAAATAACAGGTAAAGAAATGGTTTCACTTAATGTAGAAAACAAAATTGAAGATGTTACACAAGTATTATTAACAATGGCAAGAGGAAGTACTAGAACAGAAGACGTTAACGAATTAACAAAACAGATTATTGCCGAAGCAGTTTCAGAAGAATATGCAAGTTTAGGTATAACAAATGATGTTAATAGCTTATATGCAGTAAACAGAAGGGGAACAGTTCAAAATGACTACTTAGGAAAAAACAAGAAACCAATGCCTACTATTGGATCTTGGTACAGAAGAATTATTCTTAATGGAAGTCAAAATAGAAATCCAGACTATAGAATGCACTACAGTTATTTATCAAAAGTAATGAGACAATATGTTAGAGAATATAATGGACAAATGTCATACTTTGACGGACAGTCAACATTTGATTTACTTGAAGGAACAACATTTATAAATTTAGATATATCACAATTAGAGGAAAGATTTGCAAGACCACTAGCCCAACAAATACTATTATCTTGGATTTGGGAAAAGTTTGTAAAGAAAAATAGTGAAGATAGAACAAAAGCAAGAAAGAAGAGGGTTTTAGTGGATGAGGCTTGGATGTTACTACCGTTCCCAGAAGCCGTAGACTTTTTAAACAAAATGGCTAGACGTGCTAGAAAAAGAAATGTTTGTTTAGCTGTTGTTTCACAAAGATTTCAGGATTTTTATGAAATGTCAGATGTACAAGCCGTACTAACATCATCAGACACAAAATTGTTTTTAGCACAAGATAAATCAGAAATACAATATATAAAAGAAGTTTTCAAATTAAGTGATGGAGAAGCAAATTTCTTAACCACATGCACCAGAGGACAAGGGCTATTTAAAGTTGGTGAACAAACAGCAATAATTGAAATAAGACCAACAAAAAAAGAACTAGAATTTGTTAATACAAATATAAATGAATTAAGCGAACAGTAAAAATGTAATAAACTAATCAGGAGTTATTAATGAAAAAGAAAATTACTATTGGGCTAATACTAATAATACTTATCACATCATTTTACAAAACCAAAGAAGTATTAGGTACAGATGTATTTGAATTTGGGAAAGACGAAAGTTTAACTGAAATACAAGGTGGAACAGAAGCCGAAAACTTTAACAAACTACAAGAATCAGGAACTGTTTCAACAAATGGTGAAACAAGACAAGAGAATGTTCCTACACAAGTTTCAGGAAATAGTATAAACATTTTTAACAGACTAGTTGGAAGATTATTTACAGCGATTCCAATGGTAATGAATGATATTTTATCTAAAATTACTAGCGACAGTGGAGAAATATTTACTATTGAAAGGACAATAACAAATCACTATGATTTATTTAATCTAAAATATTTGATAACACCAGCAGAAGGTGGGAAAAAAGAAGGTACAAGCGGAATTTTAGAACCGATAAGTAAAAATGCCTCAACATGGTTTATTGGAGTAAGAAATCTATCACTTGCTGGAAGTATTATTACATTAATGTATGTCGGAATTAGACTAGCAACTGCTACAGTATCTACCAAAAGAGCACAATTTAAAAGAATGTTATTTTCATGGTTTGAAGGCATCGGGATAATGCTAACACTACAATTTTTCATTGTTACAATTATTTTAGCCTCAAATTGGATGGTAGATACACTCAATAGTACAATTGAAAACGACTCATCAATTACAACTATTGAAGAACAAATAATGAAAAACGTTGATGAAAATTTAGACTCAATAAACCAAATTCATACATTATTCTTCTATATCGTTTTGTTTACAATGTTTTCATACTACGAATTAAAATTTTTTGCTCTATATATTGGAAGGTTGATTAGAGTAGCATTTTATATAATTATTTCACCTCTGGTATGTCTGACATATCCTGTTGATAAAGTTGGAGATGGAAGACCACAAGCATTCAACAACTGGGCACTAGAGATAACTATTACAGTATTTATACAACCAATGCATTTACTTATTTACATGATAATGATTTCATCGATGGGAGAAATAATTGTAAGAAATCCAGTCTTAGGGATTATTTTCCTAGCACTACTGTCACATGTTGAAAGAATAGTAAAACATGTTCTAAAATTAAGACCAAGACTAGGACCAGGATTAAAAGATATAAAACTATTATCATCAAATTAAAAAAGAAAGGAGTCGCTATCAATATGAAAACAAAAAAAATAATTACAATACTAAAGTTTTTAGTAATTTTTTTAATGATAGCGACATCTATTAGCAAAGTTTATGCATATAATACAGATTACCCAGAAAAATCAGTAAGAGAAGAAGAAAAAGAAAAAGGAGAAGAAGAAGATAAAAATATAAACAAACAAATAGGAATAGCAGTTATAAAAAAAGAAGATGTTAAAGATGTATATGCTTACTATTACTTATATTATGATTCTGAAGGAGAAGTTCATATCGTCGAATACATACAAAATCCTATAAGAAGTCAATGGGATGAAAATGCAAAAGACAAAAAAAGATGGATATTAAAAACAGATGCAGACAATATTAAAGCTAAAGAACTAGGAGCAAAAGAGTACTATAGTGAAGAAGAAGATATAAAAAAAGAAGAAAATAAAGATGCAACCGAATTATTTAAAAAAATAACAGAAGAAGTGGGAAATAAAAAAACACTATATGACTATATAGAAGGCTCAACAGAAGATGAAGAACCTTATACGATTGAATCAATTCTTTTTAATAAAGTACCAATATTTGATGTTAACTTTTTTTCAGAAACAGCAGCTGGGAAAGAGTTAAAAAGTGACAGTATAGTTAGCATTATTAGAAAAATAATAGCAGCATGGTATGTTACATTTAGAAATATAGCCTTTATAGCTTTAGCAATATTAATAATATATTATGGAATAAGACTAGCTATTTCATCTGTAGCAAGTGAAAAAGCTAACTATAAAAGAATACTTATAGGTTGGTTAAAAAGTATTATTATAGTGTTTATTATACACTATATAATGTATGCTATTATTTATTTTAACGAAACTTTTGTCAACTTTATAGCAAACACAAATGAACATGAAGTGTCAATTTATAATACCATTAAAACTAGAGCACTTGAAGCGCCACTAAAAGTTGCAGTACCAGCAACAATACTGTATTTTACTCTACTATTTATGTGGATTAGATTCATTTTTACGTATTTCAAAAGAACATTTACAGTAGCATTTTTAGTAATTTTAGCTCCTCTAGTAGGAATCAGATACTCAATAGAAGGTGCATCAGGAAAAGGCAGCCAACTAGTTACAAATTGGATTCAGAGATTTACAACAGCAGTATTCATACAGTCAATTCATGCAATGATTTATGTGATATTTGTTGAAACAGCATTAGAAACAGCTTTGGAAGATTTACATGGATTTTTCATTGCACTATTTTTCTTAAACTTTATTCTAGCAGCAGACAAAATCTTTATTAATATATTTAAATTTCAGTTCTATCCTAGCACTGCAGATAGACTAAGAAAACCATTTAGTCCAGCAAAAGACTTGATAGAATTGAAAGCTGGCTATGAATTGACTAAGGGTGCATTTGTTGCAGGCCAAGAAATATTAATTGATACTAAAGATACAACTGTACAAACTTTGGATAGAGGATTTACAAAAGTAACGGACATGTTGGACGACAAATATGGAGGAAATCACAGAAGAGACATAGAAGACTCTATTACTAATATTAAGGACAATATAGATGACAAAATTAGAGATAAACTAATTGGGGACGAAGTTGACGAAACTGGACGCCCAATAGAATTTGGAAAAACTAAAAATAGAATAAATAGAACACTTAAATTAAGAAAAATATCTAGGAAGAGAGGTAAGGAAGGAGCAAAAGCAAAGAAAGCACTAAGAAAACAAAAAAATATTACTAAAAAAAGATATAAGAGCAACTTTAAAATAATGAGAGACTTAGGAACAGGAGTAGCAGGTGCCGTGATTGCAATACCTATGATTGCATCATCTGATGATCCATCAAAAGGAATTGCGATGATGACGAAAATACCATCAATGTTTATCACAAGTCATAAGAATATTAAGACAGTTCAAAAAACAACTAAAAAAGCAGATAAGGAATTTGAAAAAACCGTAAAAGGCATAAAAATAGCTGGTAAAAAAATGGACAGAATTGAAAAAGAACTTGATAAAATATCTGGAAACGATAGAAAGAAAGCATTAAATGAATTAAAAGCAATCAACAGCATAAATGCAAATCCTAATAGCATAAAAGAAGCTATACTTCAATACATAGAAAAAAATAAAATAACTAAAATAGATTCAGACGAACTAGAATTAATAATTTCAGATATAGTAGACAATATGCAAGGAGATCTAACAGACGAAGAAAGAAAACAAATTAAAGAAAACGCAAAGAGTATTATTTTGAAAAATAGGTATGAAGAAAAGAAAAAGAAAAAGACAAGATACGAAACTGATGAAAATAATCAAAAAGAGAAAACACCTATACAAGCGACAAAGACACCTGATAACAGTTTAGAGAGTGACAATGATAGTGCACAAGAAACTATTGGATTTGAAACAGGAGAAACAGCATTAGAGAATATTGAAATTGATAGAGAAATAGAAAAAAGAGTAAATGAAACACAAGAGGATAGTGAAGAATACAGAGAAAATACAGATGATAGAGAAACAAAATATGAATCACCAGAAAGCGATAAAGATGTTGAAAAAACAGAAACAGGAAATAGTTCTATAGGAGGAAGTAAAACTCAAAACAATAGAGAAGAAAAAGAAAACTTCACATTTGGAGAAATAATTAATGGAATCGAAAGTGCAGTCATAGAAGAGAAAACAGACAATAAATTTACTGCAGATTTAGCAAAAGAAATAAACAGCATAAAAGATACAAACGACAAGAGCGTAGGAAAACTTGGAGGAAGGACAATAGCTGACACTAATAGATTCTTAGATAGCTTATAATTTAGGAGAGAAATATGTTAAACATAAAAAAAATAACAAAACTATTACTAATAACATTAACAGTTATTACAATAATAGGTAGTACAGTTTATGGTAAAGTAAATGAAGTAGTTATTCAAGATAAAATAGAAGATTGCTCAACTGTAACAGAAACAAGGGAAGAAATAACAGCTGAAACACCGACAAAAAAAGAATACAAATCACCAGCTCCAACAGCTAACCCTGGGACAGTTATAACTACAAATCCTGATGGGACAACTACTGAAAGCAATGGCATTGATGGAGGAGATATATTAGATGGTGTTGCTGGAATACTACTTTTACCTGCTAAAGCAATAATAATTCTTCTTGGAGAAGCAATAAGAATAATATTAGGATTTTTTGCAGGCGAAGGAGGTGAAGGTCTTACAATACAAAAAATACTATTTAATGATTTACCACTTACAGATATTAACTTTTTTGATTTTAATTCATCAAGTATAGACCCAGCTGTAAAAGCCATAAGACAAAATGTTGCAACATGGTATATTGGAGTAAGAAACCTAGCCGCTGTACTACTTGTAATAGTAGCTATATATGTAGGATTAAGAATGGCAATAAGCACAATTGCAGAAGATAAAGCAAAATATAAACAAATGCTTATTGATTGGTTAACTAGCCTATGCCTATTATTTATTTTACATTACATAATGGTACTAGTTATACAGCTTAACAATACACTTGTAAAAACAATAGGAGAAAGTGTATCAGATTCAAAACTCAATGATGTAGCAAGGGAATTTGCAAATCAAGCATGGGCTAATGTAAGTTTTTCAAAAGGCATGGCAGAAGCACTAGCCTTTTTACTACTTGAATTTATGACATTGCTATATTTAGTATCTTATATTAGACGTATGATAACAATAGGATTCTTAATTATAATTGCACCATTAGTTACAGTAACTTATTCAATAGACAGGATGGGTGATGGAAAATCACAAGCATTAAATGCTTGGTTTAAAGAATTTGCATATAATATCCTTATTCAACCATTTCAGTGTGTAACATATTTAGCACTATGTGCAACATCCCTCGAAATGCTTGACAGTAAAGATTTGAAATCTGCAGTACTAGCAATATGTATGTTAATATTTTTAAATACTTCAGAAAAAATAATAAAAAGCATCTTTAACTTTAGAGCAGGAAGCATGTCAGATACATTTGCTAATGCAGCAATAATGACGGCAGCAGTTAATGGATTCACCAACATTGGAAAAAGCTTTGCTAAAGGAGGAGATGATGAAGGAAGTAGCCCATCAGAAAAACTACAAAGAGAAACTAGAAGAGAGAAAGCATTACCTACTAATTCTTCAAGCAGAAATGTACAAATGCACGATGACGTAAGTAATCAAGCAATAGCTACAGGAGCAAGTGCAGCAGCTTTAGATTCTGCAAGTGAAGAAAGAGCATATTCTGTAGGAAGCCAAGGCAACAATAATGGAGGAGATAATAACGGTAATAATGACAACAATCAAAGTGGAAATAATACAAGAGAATCATCAAACAACGAAAAGGGCAAGAAAAAGGGTCACCCATTAATAGCAAAAGCCGGAAAAGTTATTATAGGGGCAAACACAGTATTTTTGGGAACAGCAGTTGGAGCAATAGCTGGTGCTGCAACAGGAGATTTTAAAGCTGGTGTTACTGGTGGTATGTCAGGATTTGCTCTAGGAAGAGGAATAAAACAAAGAGGAATGAATACCATCATAAACAGAGAAATAAACAATAGAACATCAAATGCACTTGAGGACTATAAAAAGCAAAGAGGAAATATATCTGATAAACAGATTATTGAAGAAGGAATGTCCTTGCTTGATGGAACTAGGGATGCTAGAACAGACGAAGAAAGAGAACTAAGAGATGCGTTAATGGAAATGTATGACAGACGCATTAAATTAGGAGATGACGAAGAAGATGGATTAGACAATACTGAAAAGAAAATGCAAGAATTGTTAGACAACAATAGAGAAGGTAAAAAGAAAAAGAAATTTCCTCTTCAAGTACCAAGAAAAGAAAAGAAAAAACAAGATAGAGAGCCAACAACACAGAATAGATTTAATAACGATGGCGAATCGACTAATGGTGGTAGCGATGAAGAAAATTCCCAAACTAGAACAAGAGAAGGAAGAAGTACAAGAAAATTCAGTAGAAATGACAGTCCTAATGAACCTCAACCAAGCAATGCACAAACAGCTAGAAACATTGATACTGAAAGTACAAATGGGGAATCAGATAATAATGTTCCAACTCCAATTGAGGGAAGCTCATCACCAGAAATGCACGATACAGTAATTGAACAAGAGGAAGCAAAAAACAACACTAGTACAAGAGAAAGTGAAAGACTAAAAGAAACACCAAAACCAAAAGATAGCCAACAAACAAAACCAATAGAAGAGAAAACCTCTTTGAATGAAACACCAAAGAGTGAAACAAATAATGATGAAAACTAAATAGTAGTTGATTTTATGAAAAAAATAAAAAAAGGTAGTATATATGGACGAAGATAATAATGATGATTTAATGTTAAATGAATCAGATAGCGATATTAATAGAGCAAAGAAAAAAGTAAATAATACCAGGAAAAGAGCTACAAAAAAATACAGAGCAAAGAAAAAAGGAGCTCTATCAAGACAACAGGATAGAGCAAAGACGGTAATAGACAAGATACAAAATCAGAATAAATCAAAAAAAAGTAGTTCAAAAGGTAATGAAAGTGCTAATAATGGGAAAAAAGGAGTAGAGAAAACAGCAACGAGAGCAGGACAAGCAGCAGAAGCTACGGGTAAAAGTATGCAAGCAGCAGGAAAAGGAATGCAAGCATTAGGAAAAGGAGCACAAAAAGGAGGAGAAGCCCTTGCAGAAGGATCAAAAGCAGCAGGAGAAGCATTAGCAAGTACCGGAGTAGGTGCGCCAGTTGGAGCTGTAGTATCAGGAGCAGGAAATACAGTAGGAAAAGGAACACAAGCATTAGGAAAAGGCACAGAAGAAGCTGGAAAAGCAACAGAAAAAGCAGGCAAAGCTGCGGAGAAGGCAGGAAAAAGAGCAAAGCAACTAGGAAAAAAAAGAGCACAAAAAAAAGGAATTAAAGAAAAACAAAAACAAAAGAAAAAAGAATACATAAAAAAATTTATATTAACACATATTCCCCAAACAATAATAGCAATATTAGTATTTATAGCAGTATTGTTTTTAATTGGATTAGTAATGTTCTTCGTAAATATGCCTGGACTTATATTAGGAAGTATAGATGAATTTGGAAGAAACCTACTAGGAAACTTACAAGGGATGCTAACAGGAGACTCAACAACTGCAAAAATATCAAGTGAGGAGATTGTAGATTTAGCACAACACTTACAGGCAATGGGATATGATATACAAGGATATGGATTAGGAAGTGTTGAATACGAAAAGGATGGAAGCACATCAAGTAGTAGAAATGGAAAAGCGAAAAAAATAAATGCAATAAAAGAATCAATAGATGGAAAGCACTATCTAAGATCATATATTGCCGCAAACGAAAATACATATGTGTTATCTGAGTGGAGTATAGGAGGATTTTTTAATAGTATAGGAAACAACATAGTAAGAGCAATAGACAGTTTAATAGATATTACACCAGATGATTTAAAAGCGACAACAGCAGAGGATTATTCAACAGGAATGATTAATATAGTAGGCCAAACAGATAGCTCAATATTTCAGTCATCAGATGCGAAAGACTATGTGTCAATAGACAGAAATACAAAACAAATGAAGATCTATTCAGAAGCATTTAAGTTACCAGATTTCGGATGGCTAGGAATAGGCAAAAGAATAATAACAGGAGACAACAAAATACAATGGGGAGAAACATTCTCTTACGATTTGAATAACTGGGTTGGAAGATATGGAAGACCAACAGAATTATTCTTAGCATTACACTTATCAACAATGATGCCAGATTTAACATATAATATAGCAACAAATCAGGAGTTCAACACAAAAGTTAATATAGGAATGATGGATGCAACTGTGCAATTTGCACCAACTGCAACAAAGGGAGATTCGACAATAGATAGCTTACAAATAATGAGATACTTCCTTCAATATTGCATAGGAAGAGAAGATGTAGAAGGATTAAGTGATGAAGAATTACAAAAAGAGTTTAAAAAGACAACAGAAGATATCATAGCAATGACGATAGCAAATTTAACAGCAAAAGATGAACAAATACCAGGAACGGTATGGACAACGTCAGAAATAGCAGAATTAGCAGCAATAACCCATGTTGGAATGAACAAAAGTACAGGAAGTTCTGGAAGCTCGTCATCAAATCCAGCATTTACAGCTGTTGGAGAAGATAATGGAAACTTTAAAAAATACAATTTAAATGACTATCAATTAAGCCAATTAACATATGTTGCATACAGAGAACAAGGATCTGATGCAGGAGCAGCAGCAGAAGCCTCTTTAATGGCAAATCTATTTGAGCTAAGAAGAGGAGGAGAAGGCGGTGCAGATGGACTAGTTGACTATGTACTTCATGGAGGATGGTTTGCAGCAGCAAGTACTGGAAGTACAGACAATGATCCAAACCACAAAGAAATAGTTAAACAGGTATTAGTAAATGGAAAGAGAACACTACCTGCATACATAGATGAACACGACTGCTTCTCAGATATACCAAGTGCAACTAATAATGGTACACCAATAAATGTATCAGATAGATCAGCATACATAAAAGATACAACAATAATAAATAATTGCTATGGTTCCACATACACATTTTATAGTTTTCCAGCGGAAAATAGTGACCCATTTGGATACCACGAAAAGTTTGGAAGTGATTTTCACTATGTATATGATCCATCAAGTGAACCAGCCTCAAACGGAACTGGAGCATCATCTGCTGGTAGTTCATCTTCAAGTAGTAGTTCATCATCAAGCAGTAGCTCATCAGCATCAAACACACCACTAAATCCAACAATAACAGAAGGACATTATGGACAATTTGACTATTATTTATATAATGCGAGACCAAATGCTAGCGGACAACAGTTAATGCTTAGTCTTCATGGTTCAGGAGAAAATGGAGGAGGACTTAGTGCACTAAAATATGGTGGCTCTCTTGCAAGATTTATATTAAGTGGAGAAAAACAACCAGACTGTATCGTCTTAATGCCAAGCAATCCGGGAGGAATTGGAGCATGGGGAGCTTGGGATATAGATGCACTTAAAGAGCTTGTTGATAAAATTGCTTCAGAAACAAAAGCAGATACATCACGATTATCAATAACAGGAGTATCAAGAGGTGGATTCGATACATGGGAGATGTTAGCAAAATATCCTACAATGTTTGCAAGAGCTGCACCAATAGCATCAGAAGGATACGAATATGATGCACTTAAAAAGTGTAAAACTAACATACTTGCACTATCTGGAACAGCAGATAGCTATAATGCTCAAGCAGCTGTTGATGCTGTTGTAAGTGGAGGGGGTTCAGCAACACACAAATGGGTAGAAGGAGCAGGCCACTCAGATATGTGTAACATATATGGAGATGCATCAAATGATCCAACATCATTCCTTTTGGGTTCAACAGGAAATGAAGTAGGAACATCATCAAGCAGCGGTACAGGAAGTGTAAAAGATGGAAGAGTGCCAATATTAACAGGAGTTAATATAAGCAAAAATGAATTTGTGAAAAAATGTGAAGAATACCAAAACTCTTTAGGAGGAGAACGAGATTTCGCACAAAATGCAGGAGTAGTATATGATATATGTGTAAAAAGTGATATAAACCCAGTAATTTGTGCTGCAGAAGGAATGGTAGAACAAGGATGGATTTCACCAAACATTGCTAAAAATAATTTCTGGGGACTAGGAATATGGGATACTGGACAAAATTATTTTGGTTCAAGACCAGTAGATGATTATGTACAACTATGGTGTGATACATTAAATGCTTACATTGATGGAAAAGCTAATTCAAACTTTAGCCAAGAAAAAGCAGAACAATATCATAGCTATGGAACAGAGATTTCTAAGCAATATCAAGCAATAGATTCAGAACACTTTACAGGAGGAATGAACACAATATATGATATTTTCGGAGCATATAATGGTTTTGGAGAGCCAGCACCAAGTGTTGCTTATGTTGAAGATCCAGAATATTCTATATATAAATTTGCAAAAGACATATTTGGAGAAGACATTTTAGAAGGAGAATATGAGCATAATGGAAGTAGCGAAGAAGCTGATGGATTAAACATTAAATGGCCATTTATATCTAGTGTAACAAATCACTGGTTTTATGAAGACATAGATTTTACAAAAGGAGTATACAGATTTGCTAAAGCAGCAACAAAAACAATGGATTATAAACCAGATGATGAAAATAATATACTTAATAAAAATAATGTAACTGTCAAACTTGATTCTAAAATCACATCTGATATGGGGGTAATGTACCAAGTTGCAGAACCAGAAGCAAAAGGACCAAATCAATGGATTGTTAAACTATTTGATGGAGAATACTACAAATATGATGGAATGATAGACAGAGCTTTAAAAATAGAAATGAAAAAAGCTAAAGACTTGAATAAAACAACATTTGATTTTAATGGAGAAACATACACTGTAGATGAACAAGAAATAAAAGATATAAATAAGGAGAAAGTATCATTTAAAGAAAACAAACCAGAAGCTTTAGCAGCATTTGGAATACTAGGAAATATGCATACTGAAGCAGCAGATTATGTATATAGAAACCTAAAAGAATTAATGATATATTTAAAACATTTTACAAGTGCAGAATTAACAGAAGATTTACAAAACTTTTTACTATGGCCAATAAAAACTGACAATAAAGACAAAAAATGGGATACTACAATGGACCAAAATAAATTTGGAACTACAATTAAATGCCAAGGAGAAGAAGATACTGTATTAGCTCCAAGTGATGCTATAGTAAAAGAAATTGATGGAAATTCAATAACGCTAGAATTTACAACATTAAATGAAGAAGCTACTGAACTACTAGAATATATCTATCAACATAAAGATCCATTTAAAAAGATAAACAGAGATTTATTAACAGGATATGAATTTACAATTGATAATATTAGAATAAATGATGCCATCACACAAGGCATGACGGTAAAAAGAGGACAGCAACTTGGATATGCAGCTGGAGAAACAGATGAAGATAAATCAATTACTGTAACAATGTATCAATTAGATAAATCTGTTGTAGAAGATATTTCAACATACCTTAGACAAGAGGAAAACAATAAATATGAAGAAATAATGAAAGCAAAAAAAGATGCAGTAGCAACATACGGTGAAGGACTAGATATAACTCAGCTAGTTGAAACTGGCGCTGCATCATCAAGTGAAACAAATACGGATATTTCTATACTTACAGATACAAGCATTTCAAGAGAAGACTTTATAAAAAAATGCGAAGCATATCAGCCACCTAGAGAATTTGCACAATATGCTGGAGAAATATATGATGTATGTGTAAAAAACAAAATAAATCCAGTAATATGCGCTGCCCAAGGATGGATAGAACAGAATTGGAATTCCCCAAGTACAGCAAGATTTAACTTTTGGGGATTAGGAATATTCAATAATACATCAACATCTATTCTAGGTGATATAGGAAGTGTAAAAGAATATACTCAAAAGTACTGCGACAATATAAATCAAAGACTTAAAGGAGAATTAGGAGTACCAGAAGAATCTGCTAGACTAAAACCACATAATAGTAATTTTAGTGGCGGAGTAGAAACAATTTATGATGTATTTGACAATTATGCATGTCTTGACGATGCAGATTCAAATCCAGCAGGACAAGCAAAGTACGCTGTTGAATACGTAGATACAATGTTAGATGTTGCAAAAACAATATTTGGTGAAGACGCATTTAAAGTAGGATGGTCAGGCGATTGGAAACAATATTATCAAGGTGATTACCCAGGATATCCATGGGGAGGAGGAGAGTTACCTGGATGGGGATGCGGACCAACATCATTTGCCATGGTAGCAACACATATTGCCGGTAAAGAAATTGATCCTCCAGCAGCAACTCAGTGGTGTGGACCAACTGCATACACAGTTGAAACTGGTACAACTTACGAGTATTTCACAGCAGCCGCAAAGCATTTTAACTTAAATTGTGATGTAATTGAAACTTGGGATACTAACGAAGCAATCGAAGGATTAAAACAAGGTTACCCAGTAATATCTTCTCAATCACCAGGAATATTTACTGGCGGAGGACACATTATTGTTTTAGCAGATATAGATTCTGACAACAAAATAAGAGTATTAGATCCTAACAAATCGAATGCTATTGGAAAAGGTTTTAATGATAGACGATTCACCATTGATGAAGTAGATGCTTCACACAAGGGTTACTTTATTTATAAAAAAAGATAAAATAGGAGTACTATAATGAAAAACAGTTTTATTATTTTAATACTTGTAGTTATTATAACTATTGGGGCAGTTCTAGCAACTATTACTATAATTAAAATAAATAATGATGATACAGTAGACTTAGGAATAGAAAAAGGTGGTACAGTAGAATATAGTAGAGAAATACTAAATCATTTTGATTTAAAAATAATAGGTACATCAGAAATAAAAAAGAAAGCAAATGTAGATGAAGAGAAATTCTACATAGATATGAAAGAATACTTGTATAAGAATGGTTTAGTTAAAGCAACTGAGGCAAAATATAAAGACTATGAATCTAATAATCAATTTACAATAATCAGTTATGAACTAAATGATGAGAACAGAACAACAGTATTTGTAAAAATAAATAACAAAGATAAAACATATACATTTTTTGATAACTACAGATTATAATTGATAGTAAGGAAGGAAATAGAATGAAAAATAATAAAACTGCAATTATAGTAATAATCATTTTAATTTTAATAATGATAATACAGTTAATATACTTTAATAATAAAACTAAAAAAAATGGTTCAGAAACAAATACTATTATACTAAATAATACAAGCTACCAGACAACAAGCCAAAAAATGAATATAAAAAACATGGTAGAATTAATGAAAAAGTATGATGGACAACTATCTCAAACAGATATAGAAAGTTTATTATACAATACAATAAATACAAATATATATACAATAAAAGATATTGTTAACAATAAAAACGTAAATGAAATTCAACAATACTATGATAATAACACTGAACAAATAAACAATTTAGGAATATACTCTAAAGATGAGTTTGTTATAATTACTGAAGAAATAAAAAATACATTCAGAGAAAAATATGTAATACTTAGAAGTGCAGAAATAGAATTAAATGAAAATAATAATAATATTAAGGACGATTATTATAAATTTAAACTAGTTATTTCATATACCAATGGTACAAAAATAAATTTAAAATGTGAAATAGCTAAAAACAAAGAAGATAGAATAAAATTGATTCTAAGTAGTTATTCAGAGATTGCACAAATATATGAGAGATATAAAGGAACAACAGATAAAAATGAGTTTATAAATACACTAGATGAGTTTATAGATTCAATGAAAACCATACATGATGACACCAAACTAAAAAGTTTAAACTATCAATCACAATATTACCAGTTAAATTTATCAAAACTAAATAATATTGGAATTCAATCAGAAAAAGACTTTAAAAGTGTAGCTTTTGAAATTAATACAAATATTAGCTGGATTGAACAAATTAATTTTAGCTACTACACAATAAAACTAGACACATACAAAGAAACCGATGGATATGCAAATTTTAAAATTAATTTCAACTTTGAACAAACAGAACAATTTGAATTAAATGTTGGCTTAGCACTAAATAAATCTATACCAAGTATAAAAATAAATGGACAAAATGGAGAATTATAATGGAAAAAAAGATTAAAAGACTATTATTTTTGATTATAATATTAATTCTTGTAGCAGCTAATATAGGAATATTTGTATACTATTTTGGAAAAGTTAATCAAAACAATACAAATCAAGAAGAAAAAGAAAATATAGTAAACTCTAATACAACAGTAATAATAGATCAGAATAAGGTTATACAGAATGTTGTTGAAAATAAAATTTCAAACATGGATGAAGGAAATAGAATAAAATCATACTATGGAAAATTTATTGATCTTATTCAATCAAAAGATTATGCATCAGCTTATAACTATTTAAATGATGATTTTAAAGCAAATTATTTTGAAACATTACAAGAATTTAGTGAATATATGTCAAATAAATATCCGAAAAACAGAATCGTAGTAAAATACAATACAGTTGAAAGAAAAGGAGAAATATTTGTTTTAGGAGTAATAATAAGTGATGGAAAAGATAAAGGGTTTCAAGAATTTAGTGAGAATATAGTTATTAGAGAAATATCAATGAATAATTTTTCAATTTCATTCTCAAAAGATATAAGGGATACAAGCGGAAGGAGTAAATAAGTGAATATTAATTCTAAAATTACAATGTCAATACACAAGTTTTTTAAAAAGCATGGAATGAAAATACTAATAATATTTATTGTTTGGTTAATAATATTTATAATAAATCAATATTTAAAAACACAACCTAAACCAAGTATGAGTACAAATACATATACACCAGATGAAGCGATAATGGATGAAAATGGAGATGTACCAAACAGATATAGACCTGAAATAAATGATGCAATAAAAAAATACTTTGACTATTGTAAAGGAGAACAGTATGCATATGCATTTAATATGCTAACTGATGAATGTCAAGAGTTTTTATATGATAATAGTATATCAAAATTTTCTGAGTATATTAGAGAGAGAATAGGCAGAGACAAAACATATTATCTTCAAAACTATTCTAACACTAATAATGTATATATCTATGATTTTTATGTTACAGACAATCTAGAAGTAACAGGCGGAACAGGCGGATATAATGAAACAAAAGAGAAAATAGCATTGAAAAAAGTTAACGGAGAATGGAGAATTTCAAATCAAGGATATATAGGAAAAGAAGAATTAAACACAACAGAAGAAGACGAAAACATGAAAATAAAAATAAAAACTAAAAACATTAGTTACCAAAAAGAATCATACGATATAAGTGTCACAAACAAAACTGATAAATATATACTTATATCAGATGGAACATATACTGACTCAGTTACTCTTAATCTAGGAGATCAAAAGAGAAATGCAACTAATACTCCAAGCACCACATTTTTAGTTTCTCCAAACTCAACAAAAGTATTAACTTTTGTATTTGATAAATTTGCAGATGATGGAAGAAATCCAACTGAAATTAATTTTAACAATGTGAGAATATATGATGTATATGATACAAAGCTAAAACCTGAAAATGCAGAAAAACTATATAGCTTTAATATAAAAATAAAAAAATAAGAATAAAAAACACCTAATAACATATAGTTTATTAGGTGATTTTTATGAGTATAAAAAAAATATTTAGATCATTATTAATAATAGCTATAATAATAAACATAAGTTCAGTTTGTTTTGCTGATGATATCGATGAAGAACAACAAGAAAAAAATTATATCTTAAATGAATTAATTAAAGAAAACAATCAAACAATAAATTCAAGTAACATAAAAGTAGATAAACCGACAATTAATTCAAGAAAATATACAATTTTTGATAGAAAAAGTGGTTTAAGTATATACAATAAAGATGAAAATAAACAAACATCTATGGCATCAACTACAAAAATAATGACACGGTATAGTTGTACTAGAAAACTGTTCAAATCTATATGAAATAGTTACAATAGATTCGAAATCAGCAGCAACAGGGGGCTCAAGACTAGGCTTAAAAGAAGGAGATAAAATTACCATTAATGATCTTATATTTGGATTATTAATGCGTTCAGGAAATGATGCAGCAGTAGCTTTAGCGACTCATATTGGAGGAAGTATTGAAGAATTTGCAAATTTAATGAACAATAAAGCAAAAGAAATAGGATTAACAAATACAAATTATGTAACACCACATGGCTTAGATAACCCCAACCATTATACTACAGCACTTGAACTCGCAAAACTTACTGATTATTCACTAAAAAATGAAATATTTGCTACAATTGTAAAGACAAAATACGCTACTATAATGATAAATGGAGAAACAAAAGAAATAAAAAACACAAACGAAATACTTTGTGCTAACTATGATGGTGTATATGGAGTAAAAACAGGTTTTACAAACAATGCAGGGAGATGTCTAGTAACAGCAATAAAAAGAAATAATATTGACTTAATAATTGTAGTTTTAGGTGCAGATACAAAAAAAGACAGAGGTAATGATACCATTAAACTAATTGATTATGCGTATAAAAATTATAGAATAGAAAACATAGAAGAAAAAGTAAAAGTAGAGTTTGAAAATTGGAAAAATATAAATCAAGATAGAATATATATTCATAAAGGAAGCTCAAAAATCAACACAATAATAGGAGAAATACCAATAAAAGAAATAGTGTCTAACAGCGATATAACAGTTGATATTAATTCAATTACATATTTGGAAGCCCCAATAGAAAAAAATGAACAAGTAGGTATAATAAATGTAAAGAGGGATAACGAAACAATTGAACAAATAAAGATTTTAATAGAGAAGGAAATAAAAAAAATGAATATGTTAGACTATTGTAAATTATTTGCAAAAACAATCTGTATGTAATATGAAAAGTTAGCTAAGAACTTAAAACCAATAAAAACTAAAATATAAAATACAACAAAAGATGTCCGACAACAAAGACTTTCGAAACTTTATACTATGACATTTTACAGATCTAATCAAGCTGTCAATTGTAACCAAAAGAGAACCAATTATAATAAAATGTATATAAAAACTTGACAAAGTTAGTAAAGTTTGTTAAGATTAGAATTGCAGATGAAAAAATGCGGGAATAGCTCAGTTGATAGAGCGCTGCCTTGCCAAGGCAGAGGTCGCGGGTTTGAGCCCCGTTTCCCGCTCCAGTTTTTTATTATATATAAAAAATTAAATAGGGCGACTTAGCCAAGTCATAGCTCTTAACAAGCGAAGCGAGTGATAGAGATATGATTTACCTCGGAGCATTAAAAACGAAAGTTTTTAATAAAAAAGCGAAGAGGTAAG
>JAFWHH010000030.1 GCA_017512025.1 Clostridia bacterium | reverse complement strand
ATGATGGTCAGGTAACAATGGACTGGATGGCTCAAGAGCAAGAAAGAGGTATTACAATTACTTCTGCTGCAACAACTTGCCATTGGAGAGAACATAGAATTAATATAATTGATACTCCAGGTCATGTTGATTTTACAGTTGAAGTTGAAAGATCTCTTAGAGTTCTTGATGGTTCAGTGCTAGTATTAGCAGCTAAAGGTGGTGTGCAACCACAATCAGAAACAGTTTGGAGACAAGCTGATAAATATAAGGTTCCAAGAATCGTATATGTTAATAAAATGGATATTACAGGAGCAGATTTCTATCTTTGTATTGATCAAATGAGAGATAGATTAGGATGTCATCCTGTTCCAATACAATTACCAGTAGGTAAAGAGGATTATTTCCAAGGGATCGTTGATTTAATTAAGATGAAAGCTTATATTCAATCTGACGAAGACCAAGGAAAAGAAATCAAAGAGCAAGACATTCCAGCTGATATGCTTGAAGAAGCTCAAAAATATAGAGATGAGATGATCGAAGTTGTATCAGAACAAGATGATGAGTTAATGATGAAGTATTTGGAAGGTGAAGAACTAACTGAAGAGGAAATCAGATTGGGTCTTAGAAAAGGAACAATTGCAAATAAAATAGTTCCAATGACTTGTGGTTCATCATATAAAAATAAAGGTGTTCAAGAATTGCTTGATGCTATTATTGACTACTTACCAGCACCAACAGATATTGAAGACGTTAAGGGTGTTGATGAAGATGGAAATGAAGTTACAAGAGCAACTGATGATAATGCACCATTCTCAGCTTTAGCATTCAAGATTATGACTGACCCATTTGTAGGAAAATTATGTTTCTTCAGAGTTTATTCTGGAACATGTGATTCTGGTTCAACAATTTATAATGCTACAAAGCAAAAGAAAGATAGAATTGGAAGAATTCTATTAATGCATGCTAATAACAGGCAAGATATTGATAAAGTTTATGCTGGAGATATTGCTGCTGCAGTTGGACTTAAAGAAGTTGGAACTGGAGATACTTTATGTGATGCTGAAAACCCAGTTATACTTGAATCAATGGAATTTCCAGAACCTGTTATAGATATTGCTATTGAGCCTAAAGATAAGGCAAATAGTGAAAAACTTGGTATTGCATTAGCAAAACTTGCAGAGGAGGATCCAACATTCAAAACGTGGACTGATAAAGAATCAGGTCAAACAATTATAGCTGGTATGGGTGAGCTTCATCTAGACATTATAGTTGATAGACTTAAAAGAGAGTTTAAAGTTGAATGTACAGAAGGAAAGCCTCAAGTTTCGTATAAAGAAACAATTAGAAATAAAGCTAGAGTACAAGGTAAGTTTGTACGTCAATCTGGTGGACATGGACAATATGGTGATGTTTGGTTTGAAATGGAACCATTAGAGCCAGGTTCAGGAATTGTATTTGAGAACAAAATCGTTGGTGGTGCTGTTCCTAAAGAATACATTAAACCAGTTGAGGAAGGAATGAGAGAAGCTGCTTTAACAGGTATTCTTGCTGGATATCCTGTTATTGATTTCAAGGTTACATTAGTTGATGGATCATACCATGAAGTTGACTCATCAGAAATGGCCTTCAAAGTTGCAGCATCTATTGCTTTTAAAGAAGGTTGTAAGCAAGCTAAATCAGCTCTATTAGAACCTATTATGAAAATTGAAGTAACTGTTCCTGAAGAATATATGGGAGATGTTATAGGAGATATTAATGCTAGACGTGGTAGAATGGAAGGTATGGAAGCACAATCTGGAAATCAAGTAATTAGAGGATTTATTCCTTTATCAGAGATGTTTGGATATGCAACAGATCTACGTTCGAAAACACAAGGTAGAGGAACATATTCTATGGAACCATCTCATTATGAAGAAGTTCCAAAATCTGTTCTTGATCAAATTGTTTCTGCTAGAAGCAAGAAAGAAGATTAATTGAGGTTAAGTTATATGTCTCTGTGATAAGTTGATTATACTTATAAAATAGGTTAAATAATAATAAATTTATTTATAATACTTGCATTTTTTAAAGAAATGTTATAAAATGTAAGGCAATAAAATTGGTATTAATTTTTATTAATAAATTTTTAAAGTTTTAAGGAGGAATTTAAATTATGGCTAAAGAAGTATTTGTTAGAAGTAAGCCACACGTAAATATTGGTACAATTGGTCACGTTGACCATGGTAAGACAACAACGACAGCTGCCATTACAAAATGGTTAAGTTTACAAGGAAAGGCACAATTTGAAGATTATGCAGCAATTGATAGTGCTCCAGAAGAAAAAGAAAGAGGAATTACAATTAATACAGCTCATGTTGAGTACGAAACAGAGAATAGACACTATGCTCATGTTGACTGCCCAGGACATGCTGACTATGTTAAGAATATGATTACTGGTGCTGCTCAAATGGATGGAGCTATATTAATAGTTTCAGCAGCTGATGGCCCAATGCCTCAAACAAGAGAACATATACTACTTGCAAGGCAAGTTGGTGTTAAACATATTGTTGTATTCCTAAATAAATGTGATATGGTTGACGATCCAGAATTATTAGAATTAGTTGAAATGGAAGTTAGAGACTTATTATCAAGCTATGATTTCCCTGGAGATGAAATTCCAATAGTTAAAGGTTCTGCTTTAGTTGCTCTAGAAAGTAGCTCTAAAGATCCAGAAGCTGAGGAATATAAATGTATAAAAGAATTAATGGAAGCTGTAGATAGCTATATTCCAACACCTGAAAGACCAGTTGATCAACCATTCTTAATGCCAATTGAGGATGTTATGACAATTTCAGGACGTGGTACAGTTGTTACAGGTAGAGTTGAAAGAGGACAACTAAATGTTCAAGAAGAAGTTGAAATGGTTGGACTAAGTCAAGAAAGAAAGAAAACGGTTGTTACTGGACTAGAAATGTTCAGAAAAACATTAGATCATGCAGAAGCTGGTGATAATGTTGGTGTTCTATTAAGAGGAACACAAAGAGATGAAGTTGAAAGAGGTCAAGTTCTTGCAAAACCAGGAACAATCAACCCACATACTAAATTTACATCTCAAGTTTATGTATTAACAGCTGATGAAGGTGGACGTCATACTCCATTTTTCAATGGATATAGACCACAATTCTACTTCAGAACAACTGATGTTACAGGAACAATCAAGCTTCCAGAAGGAACAGAAATGGTTATGCCTGGTGACAACATTGATATGGAAATCGAATTAATTACTCCTATTGCAATTGAAAAAGGATTAAGATTCGCTATCCGTGAAGGTGGAAGAACAGTAGGTTCAGGTGTTGTTGCTGATATAATTGAGTAATAATAAAAATATTCAAAAAAGGGCGGCCTCTGGTCGTTCTTTTTTGTGGTTGTAATTACACTTATGTGAAAATAATGTGAAAAATAAAAAAATATATTGACAAAATATATTTTTTGAGGTAATATAAGTAAACTGAAATTAATAAGATATACACAAGGGAGGATTTTTATATGGAAAGTGAAGAAGTACTATTAACTCAAGAAGGATATAATAAATTAGAAAGTGAGTTAGAACAATTAAAAACAGTTGAAAGAACAGAAATAGCTGAAAGGATTAAAATTGCACTTGGTTATGGTGACTTATCTGAGAATTCAGAATATGATGAGGCTAAGTCCGCTCAGGAGCTAAATGAAAATAAAATTCTTGAGCTAGAAAATAAAATTAGACGTGCTAAGATTATTGATGCATCAGAGGTTGATACATCAAAAGTTCAAGTAGGAAATATGGTTAAAGTACATGATATAGCTTTTGATGAGGATGTTGAATACACTATTGTTGGGTCAACTGAAGTTGATTTAGCACAGAATAAAATATCAAATGAATCACCAATTGGTTCTGCCTTAATTGGTGCTAGAAGAGGTAAGATTGTTGAAGCTGAATTACCAAATGGAACAACAGCTCAATTCAGGATCTTATCAATTAAAAAAGCAAAATAATTGACTTTACTTGTTAAATAGTGGCATAATACTATTGTATGGCGTTGAAGATGAAAGTAAATTTGTGTAAAAGTTTTATGAGAGAATAAGTATCGTGGCTGGAAGTACTTAAAAACTTAAATTTATGAAACACATTGGAGCTAGAGTTTTATTAGAGTGGAAATTATATTTTCAAATAGGGTGGTACCGCGGAATGTTTTTCGTCCCTGTAATGTTTTAATTATTAAAAATTAGGTAGTAAAAAGTACTTAGTTTTAAGATTTAGAATATTACAGGGATTTTTATTTATATGTTTTTATGATACTAATGGTACAACAAAATAAAAGGGAATTTTATGTATAGAGAAGGGATTTTATTATGAATAAGTATAGAACTTATAATTGTTCAGAAATAAGAGAGGAAAATATTGGTGAAGAAATTAAGCTTGCAGGGTGGGTTGACACAATCCGTGATTTAGGTGGAATTTTATTTATGGATTTACGTGATCAATATGGAGTAACTCAAGTTGTTTTTTCTGGAGATGAAGAAAAAGTTAATACTGCACAAAGAATACCAATTGAATCTACGATTACTGTAAGTGGAATTGTAAGATTAAGGGAAGATGAAACAGTCAATAAAAAAATACCAACAGGTATGGTTGAATTGTTTGTAGATAGTTTTGAAATTTTGGGAAAAAGAACTAAATTGTTGCCTTTTGATATTGAAAATAATAAAAGAGTTAAAGAAGATCTAAGACTTGAATATAGATTTCTAGACTTACGTGCAAGAAAATCAATTGAAAATTTAAAACTAAGAGCTGAATTAATACAATTTTTAAGAAATCAAATGATAGGACAAGGTTTTTTAGAAGTTCAAACTCCAATACTAACAAGTTCGTCACCAGAAGGTGCAAGAGATTACTTAGTACCTAGTAGAGTGTATCCTGGTAAATTTTATGCACTCCCTCAAGCACCGCAACAGTTTAAACAATTACTTATGGTTTCTGGAGTTGATAAATATTTTCAAATAGCTCCATGTTTTAGGGATGAAGATGCAAGGGCAGATAGATCACCTGGGGAGTTTTATCAGTTAGATATGGAAATGGCTTTTGCGACTCAAGAAGATGTTTTTGAAGTTATGGAAAAAGTTATTTATAATACTTTTAAGAAATTTTCTAGTAAGAAAGTTGATGAAGTTTTTGAACGAATTTCTTATGAGGATGCAATGATTAAATATGGAACAGATAAACCTGATTTGAGAAATCCATTGGAAATTAAAGATGTAACTAATATTTTTAAAAAATTGGATATAAAAGTTTTTAATAAAAAGATTGTTAGAACAATTACTTTACCAGATGGAGCAAAACAGACGAGGACTTTCTATGATACAATTACTAATTTTGCTATAGATAAATGTCATGCAAAAGGATTAGCTTGGCTAAAAGTATTGTCTGATGGTACTTTGCAAGGACCAATAGCAAAACTAATAGATGATGAATCAAGAGATAAATTATTAAAGCAAACTGGAACTAAGCCAGGAGATAGTATTTTCTTTATTGCAGAGAGAAAGGGAATATTAGAAAAAATTGCTGGCCCTGTTCGTGAAAAGTTAGGAATATTGGCTGATTTGCTTGAAAAAGATTGTTTTAGATTTTGTTGGATAGTTGATTTTCCAATGTTTGAAGCTGATGAAAATGGAAAAATTAAATTTAGTCATAATCCATTTTCGATGCCACAAGGAGGTTTAAAAGCTTTAAGTGAAAAAAATCCTTTAGATATATTAGCTTACCAATATGATATAGTTTGCAATGGAGTAGAACTTTCTTCAGGGGCTGTAAGAAATCATGATCCGGAAATAATGGTAAAAGCATTTGAAATAGCTGGTTATAGTGAGGAAGAGCTGAAACGTAAATTCTCAGCATTATTTAATGCTTTTCATTATGGAGCTCCTCCTCATGCAGGAGTTGCACCTGGATTAGATAGAATGCTAATGTTACTTGCTGAAGAAGAATCAATTCGTGAAGTGATTGCTTTTCCAATGAATAGTAAGGCTGAAGACTTATTGGTTGGAGCACCTAGTGTTGTATCTGAAAAACAGTTAAAGGAAGCTAATATAAAAATAATTGAAAATAATAATTAAAGGTCTATTTATAAAAGTAGGTTTTTATGATACTATGGATAATATAAATTTTGTAATAAGGAGAAAGATTAAAATGGCAAATTCTAAAATTATAATTGTTGAAGGACCACAAGGGGCAGGTAAAACTACGATTACTGATTATATTAGAAATGTAGTTCCATATACAAACTTATATAGATTAAGTGGAACATCAGATTCAAGTAAACAAGGTAAAGTAAAAGCAGTAAAAATGTATGAAGATTTGATGAACTATATGGAAAATCTTGAAAATATGAGTATAAATTTATTATTTGATAGAACTTTTTTTACAGAAGAAATTTATTGTAGGCTTGGGTTTAAAGCATATTCTTTTACAGATGAATATGAAAAGCTTTTAGAAAGACTGAGTAAAATGGATTTTGAAATTTTTTATATTACACTTTACTTGAAAAATACTGATGAGTACAAAAAAAGACTTCAAAGAGAAGGAAAGGCAAATATTAAATATGCTGAATTTGATATTCAAAGTAGTATTAATCAGCAAAATGCTTATTTGAAAATGGCTGAGGAGATTAAATCAAAATATAGTATAATTAATGTTGTTAATTATGATACTAGTAGGGAGATTGAAATTACATTTGATGAAATTAAACAATTACTTAAATAGTTGTTTGATAAAAAAGTAATATTGGTATATAATGTGAAGTATGATGATATTGAACAAGAACTGGAAAATTAAAGTTAATAGGTAGCAAAAGATAGAAATTGTTATATATAGATATTTAATAAAAAAATGTGTATTATAAGTGGAAGGAGTGGTGATTTATATGAAGATAAGTAAAGAAGAGTTGTTACATATTGCGAATTTATCAGATTTAAAGATTTCGGAAAGTGAAATTGATAAATATTTAGAAAATTTAGAAGACATTTTGGAATATACAAATGTGCTTGAAAGTGCATCTATTGAGGAATTAGATGAAACGATTGGTGCAAATGATAATGAAAATGTTTTTAGAAAAGATGAAATCAAAGAATTTGAGGGTAGAGATGCTTTATTGCAAAATGCACCTGATTTAGAAGATGATATGTTTAGAATTCCAAAGGTGATTAATTAGATTTTAAAATATAAAATAATTAGACTTTGGTATAGGTAATTATTACTGAAAAATTGTCATGGTTAAAAGTATGGAAGGAGATATTAAATGGAAGAAATTACGACATTAACTGTTCATGAGCTTTCGAAAAAACTAGAGAATAAAGAATTAACTTCAGAGAAAATTGTTGAGGCTTATGCAAAAAGGATTGAAGAAAAAGAAAAGGATGTAGGTGCTTTTGTAACAGTTACGGCGCAACAAGCTTTAGAAGAAGCTAAAAGAATTGACTCTGAAAATATAGATAGAGAAAATAATAAATATGCAGGTATACCGATAGGAATTAAGGATAATATATGTACAAAAGGAGTTAAAACAACTTGTTCATCAAAAATGCTTGAAAACTTTGTTGCTCCTTATGATGCAACAGTTACTCAAAAAATAAATAGTGAAATGCTACCAAGTTTAGGAAAACTAAATATGGATGAATTTGCTATGGGAAGTTCTACTGAAAACTCAGCGATAAAGGTAACTCATAATCCATGGGATTTAAATAAGGTTCCTGGAGGGTCATCAGGTGGTTCTGCAGCTGCTGTTGCTGCAAATATGGTTCCATGGGCTTTAGGATCAGATACTGGTGGTTCAATTCGTGAGCCTGCATCTTTTTGTGGAGTTGTGGGGTTAAAACCTACTTATGGTTTGGTTTCGAGATATGGATTAGTTGCTTTTGCATCATCTCTAGATCAAATTGGTCCTATAACAAAGGATGTTGAAGATAGTGCAATTTTACTAAATATGATAGCTGGCCATGATGAAATGGATTCTACTTCATATGATATTCCAAAAATAGATTATACAGCATCATTAAAAAATGATATTAAAGGAAAGAAGATTGGAGTTCCTAAGGAATTTTTTGGAGAAGGAATAAATGAAGAAGTAAAAACAAAATTAAGAGAGGCTATTGAAATATATAAAGAATTAGGTGCTGTTGTTGAAGATTGTTCATTAGATGTAGCAGAATATTCTCTAGCAACATACTATATAATTGCTTGTGCGGAAGCTAGTTCAAACTTAGGTAGATTTGATGGAATTAGATATGGTTATAGAGCTAAAGATTTTTCAAATCTTAAAGAATTGTTTACTAATTCTAGAACTGAGGCTTTTGGAGATGAAGTTAAGCGAAGAATTATATTAGGTACTTATGTGCTTTCATCAGGATATTATGATGCATATTATAAAAAAGCTCAGAAAGTTAGGACTCTTGTAAAAAATAAGTTTGATGAATGTTTTAAGAAATATGATGTACTTCTAACTCCTGTTGCTCCAACAACAGCATTTGAAATTGGCTCAAAATTAAATAATCCAATGGAAATGTATTTAGCAGATATTTGTACTGTTTCAATTAATATTGCAAGTGTTCCTGCAATATCAATTCCATGTGGTGTTGATAGTAAAGGTATGCCGATTGGTATGCAGTTGATTGGTAATAGATTTAATGAAGAAACGATTCTTAATGTTGCTTATGCATTTGAACAAAAAATAGAATTTAGAGAGAACTATAAGCCAAGTTGTTAGAAGTTTTGAATGTGCTAAAATATCAAAATGATTTGTGATTTTTGAGAGAGATTTTTGAGAATTTGCTAAAAGTTTAGTTATTAATAGAAAGGAATGAAGTTTTATATGTCAAGAGAAGATTATGAAGTTGTTATTGGATTGGAAGTACACGCGGAGCTTTCAACAAGAACAAAAATATTTTGCTCATGTTCAACAGAATTTGGAGCAAATGAAAATACACACGTGTGCCCAATTTGTACAGCAATGCCTGGAGCTTTACCAAAGTTAAATGAAAAAGTGGTTGAGTATGCAGTTAAGGCTGGATTAGCTACAAATTGTAGTATATCACAAGATAGTAAAAATGATAGAAAGAATTACTTTTATCCGGATTTACCAAAATCATATCAGATTTCTCAATTTGACAAACCACTTTGTAATCATGGATATGTTGAGATTGAAGATGATGATGGAAATAAGAAAAAAGTTAGAATTTTGAGAATTCATATTGAAGAAGATGCTGGAAAATTAAATCATGATGAATATTCAAGTGGAAGTTTAGTTGATTTAAACAGAGCTGGAGTACCTTTGATTGAAATTGTTTCAGAGCCAGATTTGCGTTCATCAGGAGAAGCAGATAGATATTTAAAAAAATTGAAATCTATTCTTCAATACATAAATGTATCTGATTGTAAAATGGAAGAAGGTTCTTTGAGAGCTGATGTTAATGTTTCTATTCATAAACCAGGAACAGAATTAGGAACTAGACATGAGATGAAAAATATTAATTCTTTTAAAGCAATTCAAAGAGCAATTGAATATGAGATAGATAGTCAAATAGATGATGCAGAAAATGGTAAAGTTATTCAACAGGAAACTATGAGGTGGGATGACTTAGAGGGAAGAACTTTTCCTATGAGAAGTAAGGAAGATGCTCAAGATTATAGATATTTTCCTGATCCTGATTTAGTTGCTATTAAATTGTCAGATGAATATATTAATAATATAAAGGAAAACTTACCAGAACTTCCAGAATCAAGAAAAGTTAGGTATATGGAAGAGATTGGTCTATCAGAAAAAGATGCTGATGCTTTAGTTAGCTCAAGAAGGTTTTCTGATATTTTTGAAGAAGCGGGAAAAATATGTAATGATTATAAATCTGTTTGTAATTGGCTAACTTCGGATATATCAAGAATACTAAATGAAGGAGAAATGGATCCAGAGGAAATTCCTTTTAAGGCAAAAGAATTAGCAGAATTAGTAAGTTTGATTAATGATGGAACGATTAGTTCTAAAATTGGGAAGAAGGTTTTAGAAGAATTATTTAAAGAACCACGTTCTCCTAAAAAAATAATAGAAGAGAAAGGTTGGGTTCAGATTTCGGATGAATCTGAAATTAAAGAAGTAGTAATGACAGTGCTAGAGGCAAATCCTCAGTCAATTGTTGATTTCAAAGCGGGAAAAGATAGAGCCTTAGGATTTTTAGTTGGCCAAGCAATGAAAGCAACTAAAGGAAAAGCAAATCCTCAAATGCTTAATAAGATGTTTTTAGAAGAATTAAAAAAATAATTGAGTTTTAGCCATTAAGGACTGTCCAAAATTGCAAAGGTTTTGGAGAAAGATTGTCCAAAGTTGCAAATATTTTGCAAAAAAGGTTGTTCCAAGTTGCAAACGTTTTGCGAAAAAGGGTCATCCCAAACTGCAAACGTTTTGCGAAAAAGGGTCGTCCCAAACTGCAAATGTTTTGCAAAAAAGGGTCGTCCCAAATTGCAAAAAAATTCAATAAATTTCCAGTGTAAAAAATTAAAAAATGAACATCCTAAATATTGAAAAAGAATTAATTCATAATAATGAATTACATTAGGTAAAAATTCTTATAGAGTAATTTGTTAATTAAATTGTTTTATTAGAATAATGCTTAAGCTTTTTCAAAAATATTTTAGGAGGTGTATATCATGGCAACAAGAAATAATGAACCAGAAGCTTTAAAGAAGTTTAAGTATGAGGTTGCTAACGAAGTAGGAGTTTCTCTAAAAGATGGATATAATGGTGATATTTCTGCAAGAGATGCTGGAAAAGTTGGTGGAAACATGGTTAAGAAAATGATTAAACAAGCAGAATCTCAATTAAGATAATTAACCTAAAATAATACAAATGATTTAAATAATATGAGTGTTAAAACGAGGAATGCTGTGAAGCATCCCTCGTTTTATACATGTAGTTAAACAACGTGCATTTGAACGTAATTATAGATAAGGTAGTTGTAAGTTTTTTGTAATTTCACTAAGAACAATGTCAAACTTTTCTTGTTTTGTAAGGTTGGTTGTATCCAATTTAAAGAAAGGCTGACTATATTGTTGCATAAAACTGTTTACAATATTGTTAAAGTGACTCACAAATCTGTAGGTTACAATTCTACCTTCTCCACCTCGTCGTTTGATTGCTTCTTCAGGTGTAGTAGTAAGATAGACAATTTGATCAGGGTTTGGAACTCCTGAATGTGTAAAAAATGCGTTGCATATTTCAAGGATTTCTCGAGATATAGCTTTTATGCTGTAATAGTATTGGTTCCAAACCATTGAATCAACAATTCCTCTATCAATGAGGATAACATCATACTCTGTGCAGAATTTAGCTTCTAATAGTTTAGTCAAGGTGCGATATTTCATCCAAAAATGTGCTTCAATACTTCCTTTAGGAATAATTTCAGGAACTATTTCAGCAGATTCCCGAATTATCTCTACCGAAAAACTTTTAGAAAGTTCTTTTTTTAACTGATGTATCACTGATGTTTTTCCTGCTTCTGGTGTACCCAAAAATTCAATCATGTAGGGTGTAGATGGTTGTATATTCATACAAATCCCTCATTTCATAATAGAAGGTTAGCTGTTGTGCATATAGTATCATTTTATGGCGCAAAAGTAAATACTTTTATTGAAATTTATTAATGTTTGATATATAATTGTTGATGATAAAAAGATAAAAAATTGAATTGGAGGATGTAGAAATGTATAGAGGGAAAGATAAAATTGAATATGCAATTTATTATGCTACAAAAGCTCATAAAGGGCAAACTCGAAAGGTTGAGGATGTTGATATGATATTCCATCCGTTTACTGTAGGTATGATATTGAAAAGAAATGGGTGTGATGATGATGTAGTAACTGCAGGTATTTTGCATGATGTTGTAGAAGATACTCCTCATGAGTTTGATGATATAGAAAAAGAATTTGGAAAAACGGTAAGAGATTATGTTTATGATGCATCAGAACCAGATAAATCTTTAGATTGGGAAGAACGAAAAAAACATACAATCGAACATATAAAAAATGCACCACTAGGATCAAAGTTAATAGTTGCTTGTGATAAAATAAGTAATTTAGAAGATTTATCAGATTGTATTGAATTGTATGGTGAAGAGAAGTCTATAGGTTCATTAAAAAGAGGAAAAGATAAACAAAAATGGTATTATACAAGTGTTTATGAGAGTTGTATTTATGGTCAAGATGAAAATCATCCTATTTTTAAGAGATATAAACAAGTATTGGAGAAACTATTTAACTAATAAATAGATAAAGTAGTGGAAATGGAGTTTTTGAACAAAAAAAATATCAAAAGCTCCCTCCCCTCTACTTTGTTTATTTTATATTTCTAACTGACATCCTAAAAAATTACTAGCAACTTTTGCTATTTCAATTTCTGCATTGCTTATTTTTCGATTTTGTTCTTTTGAAATTAAAATAACACTTCCAATAACTTCGCTATCTGATATTATAGGTGTTATTATTTTATGTTTTTCATTAATTGGTCCGTCTTTAATAATTGAAATTTTTTTAGTTCCTTCATCGATTGCCGTTTTTCTACTATCAATTATTTTTTCAAGTTCTTCACTTATTGGAACTTCAAGTAAGTCTTTTTTTGATGTTCCGGATACTGCAACAACGGAATCTTTGTCAGTAACTATTGAAATTAAGTTTGTTGTATTATATAGACTGTTAACGTATTGTTCAGAAAAATTTGTTAATTCACCTATTGGTGAATATTTTTTTAAAATAATGTTTCCTTCCTTTTCTGTAAAGATTTCTAAAGGAGTTCCTTCTTTTATCCTTAAAGTTTTTCGTATTTCTTTTGGTATAACTATTCTACCTAAATCATCTATTCTTCTAACTACTCCAGTTGCTTTCATCATATATAAATCCTTTCTAAAATATTTTTAAATTATATAAATATTATTACTAAAATTAGAAAAAATATACATAAATTGAAATGAATAGGTATTTTTTTAGGGAAAAATGTGATATAATGACGTAAGATTAATTTGACTTGAAAGGATTATTTTTTTATGAATAAGTTTTATGTTACAACACCAATTTATTACCCAAGTGGAAAGTTTCATATTGGAACCGCTTATACTGAAGTTTTAGCAGATATGGTTAAGAGATATCATGTTTTAAAGGGAGAAGAATCGTTTTTGCTTACAGGAACAGATGAACATGGACAAAAAATAGAGAATAAGGCTAGAGAGGCTGGAATGGAACCAAAGGAGTATGTAGATATTCAAGCTGAAAAAGCAATAGAACTTTGGAAAAAAATGAAAATTGATTATGATAAATATATTAGAACAACGGATGATTTTCATATAGAGGCAGTTCAAAAAATATTTGAAAAATTCTTGAAACAAGGTGATATTTATAAGGGAGAATATGAAGGCTGGTATTGTGAACCTTGTGAAAGTTATTTTACAGAAACTCAATTAGTAGATGGTAATTGCCCTGATTGTGGTAGAACTGTATATAAGATGAAAGAAGAAGCATATTTCTTTAAAATGAGTAAATATGTTGGTAGATTAGTTAAATATTATGATGAAAATCCTGATTTAATAAAACCATCATACAGAAAGCAGGAGATGATTAATAATTTTATTAAGCCAGGCTTAGAGGATTTATGTGTTACTAGGACTTCTTTTGATTGGGGGATTCAAGTTAAAAGTGATCCTAAACATGTTATTTATGTATGGCTTGATGCATTGACAAATTATATAACTGCATTAGGCTATGAATCAGAAGATGATAGTTTGTTTAAAAAGTTTTGGCCTGCCGATGCTCAAATTGTTGGAAAGGACATTGCAAGATTTCATTTGATATATTGGCCAATATTTTTGATGGCTTTAGATTTACCACTTCCTAAAACTATTTTTGTTCATAATTGGGTTACTATGAAAGATGGAAAAATGTCTAAATCAGTGGGAAATGTAATTTATCCAGAGCAATTAATTGACAGATATGGACTAGATGCTACTAAATATTATTTAATTAGGGAAGTACCCACATCTTCAGATGGATTATTTACTCCTGAGGGATTTGTTGAAAGATTTAATTCAGATTTATGTAATGATTTAGGAAACTTATTAAATAGAAGTATCGCAATGTGTAACAAATATTTTGATGGAAAACTTGATGGATATAATGGATTAAAAAATGATGTAGATTTATCATTGGAAGAAATGGTTAAAACTACAATTGAAAATTTTGACTTAGCTTTTAGTAATTTTGAATTTGCTAATTCACTGAAAATTATTTGGAAATTAGTTTCAAGAACTAATAAATATATTGATGAAACTGAACCATGGAAACTTGCAAAAGATATGGAATCAGAAGATAATCAAGAAAAGCTAAAATCAGTGATATATCATTTGATTGCAACATTAAAACAAATTGCTATTTTAATAAGACCCTTGATGGAAGAAACTTCTGATAATATGCTTAGACAATTAGGTTTGTTAAGTGAAGATATAGTGTGGAATCAATTGCAAAATTATAAAGAATTAAAAGATATAAGAGTAATTGAAAAAGGAGAACCATTATTTCAAAGAGTTGATGCTAATGAAGAGATTGAGTATATTAAAAGTTTAATGAAAAAATAATGGATTATAATTATATTATAGATAGAGGTAATTAATTAATGCTAAGAAATATTAAATAATTTATTTAATAAAATAGTATAATAAAAAACAGGTCTTGGGTAAAGACCTGTTTTTATCAATTATTAATAGTTCATATAATTATTCTACGGTTACTGATTTAGCTAAATTACGTGGCTTGTCAACATCAAGTTTTTTACATTTTGCAATGTGGTATGCTAGTAATTGTAAAGGAATTACAGATAATACAGGTGAAATTAGAGAAGAGCAATCAGGTATTTTAACAATTGATTCTTCATTAATATTGCTTGAATTTATGTCAATATCTTGATTTGATATAAGAATTATATTAGCTCCTCTTGTTACAACTTCATCTAGATTACTCAATGTTTTACTGCTTATTGAAGGATTTGTTATTATTCCAATTACTGAAACACCATCTTCAATTAGTGCAATAGGTCCATGTTTAAGTTCACCAGCAGCATAGGCTTCTGAATGAATATAAGTTATTTCTTTAACTTTTAAAGAACCTTCCATAGCAACTGCATAATCATTTATTCTACCAATAAAGAACATATTTTTATCTTGATAAATTTGATTAGCTATGTTTTTTACTTTATCACAATTATCTAGTATATATTTTATTTTGTCAGGTAATTGATTAAGATCATTTTTTAATTTTTCAAAATCAGCTGTATTTGATAGTCCAAGCTTTTCAGATATGAATAAAGCTAGTATTGTAAGTAATGTTACTTGACAAGTGTAAGCTTTAGTTGATGCAACTGCTATTTCAGGTCCTGCATGTGTATATAAAACAAAATCTGATATTCTTGTAATGGAACTTCCTATTACATTTACAATTGAAAGTGTAGTTGAGCCAGATTTTTTTGCTAGTTTTAGAGCAGCTATTGTATCAGCTGTTTCTCCTGATTGGCTAATAAATATACATAGAGTTTTTTCATTAATTAAGGGATTTCTATATCTAAATTCTGAAGCCATATCAACTTCACAAGGAATTTGAGTAAATTTTTCAAAAATATATTTTGTTGCAATCCCAGCGTGCATTGCAGTTCCGCATGCGACTATATATATTTTATTATATTTATTTACATCTAAGCTGTTTAATGGTAAATTAATGTTTCCTTCTTTATTAAATGAAGTTCCAATTGTTTCACGAATAGCAGTTGGCTGTTCATAAATTTCTTTAAGCATATAATCATCATATCCATTTTTTTCACTTGCTATAGCATCCCATTCAATGTTTTTTATTTCTTTTTCAATTATGTTTAAATCATAATTATAAAAAGTAATGGAGTCTTTTTTTACTTCTGCAATTTCATAATCTTCCATAAAATAAAAATCTTTTGTATATGAAAGTATTGCAGGAATGTCAGATGCTATGTAGTTTTCGTTTTTACCAACGCCTATTACTACTGGGCTATCTTTTTTTACTACTATTATTTCATCTTTAAGTAAAGGTGAAGTGATTTCGAGTGCATAGCTACCTTCAAGTTTTTTTAAGGCTTCAGTAACAGCAAATAATACTCCTTTTTTGGTGTTTTTATTGTAAAAGTAGTGGATTAAGTTAGGTATTAGTTCAGTATCAGTTTCAGAATGAAGTGCATATCCCTTTTTTTCAATGAATGATTTTAGCTCATCATAGTTTTCTATTATACCATTATGAACAACAGTAAATGTATTGTTGTTATCAGTATGAGGATGAGAGTTAATTTTAGAGGGCATACCTCTTGTTGCCCATCTTGTATGAGCAATGCCAATTGAACCTGTTAGAGATTCGAGTTCTGAGTTATCTTGTAATTTCTTTACTCTTCCCATATCCTTAACTATTTTTAGAGAATTGTCATTGTTTAAAACAGCAAGCCCTGCTGAATCATATCCTCTGTACTCAAGTGAAAGCAATCCATTAATAAGCACTGGTACAGCTTTCTTTGTACCAATGTATCCAACGATTCCACACATGTGAAAACCTCCTTTATATAGGTTCACAGCTAGGTGATGTTGAATTTGTTACAAACTATTTTCAATTTGAGAAATAATTTTTTTATTGTAGTTTGCTTTTTGCCAACATCTCTTGACAGTAGCATGCCATAGAATCATCCGCCGAATATTTCGATAAATTCTATCCTCGTCAGCTGAGAAAATTAGGTCACTGGGGACGGAGCACTTGGCCCACTTTTGGGTCATTAGGGACGGAGCATTTTAGTTAAAATTAGAACAATAAAGCAATAAGTAGATTTGTTTTATTATATTTATTGACTTGTTGGGACAGATTTAATTAAAAAGCTCTGTCCCTAATGACCCAAAAGTGGGCCAAATGCTCCGTCCCCAGTGACCTAATTTTCTCAGCTCTGGCGCTTGATATTATTTTGTGACCTAACATATTTTATACACTATAATTAAAAAAAGTGCAAGTGTTTTGTGTGAAAGTATTTATTCCTGATTGTACAAATAATGTTCAAATATATTGATTATGTAGTATTTTTATGGTAAAATAAATGAAGAAATCATGGAGGTATTTTATGGGAGAATCAAAGAATTTAATAATTGGAGTAATAGTTGTTGTAATAGCTGTGGCTTTAATTGGAGTGGGAGTTTATTTTTCGTTTTCTAATTCTGATGATAAGTTGACTAAAAAAGATAATGAAAGTGTATCAATTTTTTCAGATAAAGAAGAAACAGTAAAAAAAGAATTAGAAAAGTATATTAAAAATGCAAATGAAAGTTCTATAGAAGAAGTAAATTTTGATGAAGTAAAGATTTATACAAAAGAGGAAATTGAAAATAATGAGTTACTTAAAGATTATGATTTGAAACCAGAAGATATTGTTTTTGAAGTTAATTATAGTTTAAAACTTTTAGATGGATATAATGGAGATATAATGCAATTTACAGCAGGAACTGGTGAGATAGATGGCCAATGGGTAAAAAATAAATATAATTGCGGAATTGTTAGATATAATGCTGATAATGATTATACTATAACAGATTTTGGAACTGGTTTCTAAAGATTAAGAAACACAATTAATTGTTAATTTGCTTAAAGATTAATTAAGTAGATAAGAACTAAATATTCTATTATTGTTTTAGGCTTATATTAAATGGAATGTTGTTAAAGTTATTTAAAGGTAAGGAGAAAAAATGATTGAAGTAAATAGTGAAAATTTTGAAAATGAAGTTATGAAAGAGGACAAGCCTGTTGTTGTTGATTTTTTTGCAACATGGTGTGGACCATGTAAGGCACAAAGTCCAATTTTAGAAGAAATGGACAAGGAGAATGATAATATTAAATTTGTAAAAGTTGATGTTGATAAAAATGCAGAATTAGCAGATAAATATGATATAATGAGCATACCAACAATAATTGCTTTTAAAGATGGAAATGTAGTTAAACAATTTGTTGGGTTAACACAAAAGGAGCAAATTTTAGAGGTGTTAAAATAGATTAATTTAAATGATGTTGTTTCATTCCTGCTAACTTGAGCGGCTGTGAATTGTAACAAACCAACAAACAAAAGCAAGAATTTTTTAAAATTTCTTGCTTTTTTTATGGGGGTATAGTAAAATATATTGTGTAATGGAATAAAGATTTATTAGTTGAGGCAATAAATGAAAAATATAAAAGACTATGATTTAGATGCTTTAAAAGAAGAAATGAAACAACTTGAAGAAAAGCCTTTTAGAGCAGAACAAATTTTTAAATGGTTATATGTGGACAAAGTAAAATCATTTAACGAAATGACTAACTTGTCTTTAGAACTAAGGGAAAAACTTAAAGAAAACTATGACATTTGTAATTTTACAATAGAAAGAAAGCTAGAATCTAAAGATGGAACAAAAAAATATTTATTTGGTCTAAATGATGGAAATGCAATAGAAACTGTACTTATGGAATATCATCATGGAAAATCTGTATGTGTATCAACACAAATAGGATGTAAAATGGGATGTAAGTTTTGCGCTTCAACAGGTATTCCATTTGTAAGAAATATAACATCAGGAGAAATAGTTGAACAAATTATTGCAATAGAACAAGATAATAATTGCAAAGTTTCAAATGTTGTATTTATGGGAATTGGCGAACCAATGGACAATTTTGAAAATGTAATTAATGCAATTGCAATTTTGAATAATCATAAAGGAATGAATATTGGAGCTAGGCATATAAGTGTATCAACAAGTGGAATAGTTCCCAAAATATATGAATTTGCAGATAAAAATATTCAATGTACGCTTTCAATATCACTTCATAGTGCAAATGATAGAATTCGCTCAAGTATGATGCCAATAAACAAATTGTATAATATAGGTGAGTTAATGAAAGCTTGTAAATATTATATTAATAAAACTAATAGAAGAATTTCTTTTGAATATGCGTTAGCAAAGGATAATAATGATAATTTGAAAGATGCAAAGGAATTAGTTGATTTGCTAAAAGGAATGTTGTGTCATGTTAACCTAATTCCAATTAATAAAGTTGAAAATGGAAATTACAAAAAAAGTTCATTATATAATATTATGAAGTTTAGAGATTATCTGAATAATAATGGTATTGTAGCAACAATTAGAAGAGAACTAGGTTCAGATATAGATGCTGCTTGTGGACAGTTACGAAGGAAGAATTTAAAAGAGTAAAAGAAATGGTAGTTTATGAAGAAATAAATTCTAGTGATACAAAATATAATCCACTAAAGAAAAATGTATTTTTGTATGAGATAAAAATTAAAAAAGGAGAATTTTAATGACATTAGCTTTTGCGACCTCAGATGTGGGAAAAGCCCGAGAAATAAATGAAGATTACTTTTTTATTAGCTTTCCAGATGATCCAGTTCAAATATATATAGTAGCAGATGGAATGGGTGGATATAATGGTGGAGAAGTTGCTAGCAGACTAGCTGTTGATACTGCCAAAAAATATATTTTAAGTAATTATGAAAAGGTTAATAAAAATAGAGAATCTTTAATTGAATTAGTTAAGAATAGTACTCAATATGCTAATATGGTTGTGTATGAAAAGGCTCAATCTAGAAAAGAGCTAAATAAAATGGGAACAACTTTGGATGTTTGCTTGATTCATCAAAATAGAGCTTTTATTTCACATATTGGGGATAGTAGAATTTATAGATTAAGAAAAGAGTTTTTTAGAAGATTAACTAAAGATCATTCTTATGTACAACAGTTAGTTGATGAAGGAAAAATTTCTAAACAAGAAAGCTTAAATCATCCAGATAAAAATATGTTGATGAAAGCATTAGGGGTATCATCTTTTATTGAACCAGATGCAATGGTAAAAGGATTTCTAAAAGGTGATGTAATATTAATGTGTTCAGATGGATTATCAAATATGGTATCTGAAAAAGATATTGTGAGAATTATTAAAGAAAATCCAACAGATGCTACAAAAATGCTTGTTCAAACAGCAAATGATAATGGAGGAAGAGACAATATAACTGCAGTGTTGCTAAGAAGTCAGTAATTTTGCAATTTGGGACGACCTTTTTCAGCAAAAAAATTGCAATTTAGGACACTCCTTATTGTGTAAAATTGAAAAAATAATTGAGTAATTAAAAAGGTCTGCAAAAAAACTGCATTTTTTTGCATAAAGCCTGTATTTAATTGCATGTTTAACCTTAATGAAAGGAAATAAAAAAAATGAATGTGATAGGAAAAATCATAGGAAATAGGTATGAAATTATTAAGGAAGTTGGATCAGGTGGTATGGCAACTGTATATAAGGCTAAAGATCATGTGCTGAATAGAAATGTTGCTGTTAAAATATTGAGAGATGAGTATACAACAGATGCTGACTTTATAAAAAGATTTAATACAGAAGCTCAGGCTGCTGCTAATATGCAACATCCTAATATTGTTTCAATTTATGATGTTGGTCATGAAGAGGAAAGTAATCTTTATTATATTGTAATGGAGTTGATTAAAGGGAAAACTTTAAAACAAATAATTAGTAAAGATGGTGTTCTTTCTTGGAAATGGTCAGTTAATATTGCAATTCAAATTGCATCTGCTTTGGAATTAGCACATAAAAATAGTATAGTACATAGGGATATTAAACCTCATAATATAATTATCACTGAAGATGGAGTTGCTAAGGTAACTGATTTTGGAATTGCAAAAGCTGTTTCAAATTCAACTATAACTGCATTTGGAAATACTATAGGTTCTGCTCATTATTTCTCACCAGAGCAGGCAAAGGGGAGTGTAACAACTGATGAAAGGTCAGACATTTATTCATTAGGTGTTGTTATGTATGAAATGATTACTGGAAAGGTGCCGTTTGATGCGGATACACCTGTTGCAGTTGCCCTAAAACATATGCAGGAAGACCCAATAGAACCAATTGAAATAAATGATGAAATTCCAACTGCTGTTAATGATATTGTAATGAAGGCAATGCAAAAAGATCCTATAAATAGGTATCAATCTGCTACTGAAATGTTAGCTGATTTAAGTGAGGCATTAAAAGATCCAGATGGTGATTTTGTTATTATAGAAAACAAAGATGGTGGATATACAAGGATAATGCCAGCTGTATCTGATGATGATATTGAAAGGAAAAAAGATAGAACAAGGACTAAAGAAAAAGATGGTTTTTTTAAACAACATCCTAAGGCTAAAATAGCGATTATTATTTTAGGATTGATTGCTTTATTTGTTGTAGTATTTTTAATTACAAAATTAGTGCTTGATGGTGGTGGAAAGAAAAAAGTTGATGTTCCAGATTTGAAAGGAAAGACTCAAGCACAGGCTCAAAAAATAGTGGATGATTTGAAACTATCACTTGAAATAGGAGATCCACAACCAAGTAGTACTGTTGAGGAAGGAAAAATTATTTCGCAGGATCCAGAGTATAAAATGGGTGCACAAATTGAGGAAGGCTCAAAAATAAAGATTGTATTGAGCAAAGGACCTGAAACAAGTGAATTGCCGAATTTTGTAGATCAGAATATAGATGATACTAGAAAAAAAGCAAAAGAACTAGGTATTGAATTGGAGGAAACAAAGGAGAATAGCTCTACAGTTAATGAAGGTTTGATAATTAGTCAGGATCCAAAAGCGGGAACTGAAGTTAAAGCAGGAGATAAAATTAAAGTAGTTGTAAGTGCTGGAACTAAGAAAACAAAAGTTCCAACAGTTATAGGAATGGATGAAGGAACAGCTACTGCAACATTAAAAAATGCTAATCTGAAAGCTAATGTAAGTTATAAGAGTGATGATAGTAAAGAAAATGGAAAAGTAATATCACAAAGTATAGATCAAGGCAAGGAAGTTGTAGAGGGAAGTACTGTTGATATTGTTGTTAATAAAATAGAGGAGAAGAAACAAAGAAGCGTTAAAATCGAAGTTGAGGTTCCAAAATCATCTTCATCTGATTCATCTACAACTAATACTTCTGTGGGAGGTGATTCTAAGGATGTTAGAGTTTTAGTTTTGGTAAATGGAAACAAATTATTTGATAGACTATCAAAACCTGGAGAAACAATTGATTGTGGTAAAGTATATGGAACAGCTGATGAAAAGAAAGAGGTAGAAGTCAAAGTTGATGGTAAAACAGAAAAAACTATAAGCTTTACAATGGATGAATATTATGATGGTGGAACAGTTAATATAAAACTATAGAATAAAGTCTGTATTAAATAAATTAAGGCGAGCAATGCTCGCCGATTTAATTATAAGCTGTTAAAAAAATAGAGATATAATTCAGATGATAATTTAAAGAAATTGCATAACAAAGAGATGAAAATATAGAAAATAATAAATAATAAATAATAAAAAAATAAAAGTATTATTATAGGATAGGATAATTGTATTGATTGAATGGTATTGTAAATTTATGTATAATGAAATAAAAAGGAGTTATAAACAGTTATGGTAGAAAATATGGAAACTTTGGTATCACTTTGCAAAAATAGAGGATTTGTTTATCCAGGGTCAGAAATCTATGGGGGATTAGCAAATTCATGGGATTATGGACCTCTAGGGGTTGAACTTAAAAACAATATTAAGGAAGCTTGGAGAAAGAAATTTGTACAGGAACAAAAAAATATTGTTGGATTAGATTCTGCAATTATAATGAATCCAGAGGTATGGGTTGCATCAGGTCATGTTGGAGGATTTTCAGATCCACTAATTGATTGTAAAAATTGCAAAACCAGACATAGAGCGGATAAATTAATAGAAGAATGGGCTCACGAAAATGGTAATGATATGATTGCTGATGGAATGAGTAATGAAGAACTAATTAACTTTATCAAGGAAAATTCTATTCCATGTCCTAATTGCGGGAAAACAAATTTTACAGATATTCGCAAATTTAATTTATTGTTTAAAACATCTATTGGTGTTACAGAAGATAATAAGTCTGAAGTTTATTTAAGAGGTGAAACTTGTCAAGGAATTTTTGTTAATTTTAAAAATATTATTAGAACTTCAAGAAAAAAAGTTCCAATGGGTATTGCTCAAATTGGAAAAGCATTCAGAAATGAAATAACTCCTGGAAATTTTATTTTTAGAACTCGTGAATTTGAACAAATGGAACTTGAATTTTTCTGCAAACCAGGAACAGATTTAGAATGGCATAAATACTGGAAAGAGTTTTGTAAAAATTGGTTATTAAGTTTAGGTATAGAAGAAGGAAATATTAGACTTCGTGACCATTCAAAAGAGGAATTGTCATTTTACAGTAATGCTACAACAGATATAGAATTTGCATTCCCGTTTGGATGGGGAGAACTTTGGGGAATTGCTGATAGAACGGATTATGATTTAAAACAGCATGCAGAATATTCAAAGCAAGACTTATCATACTTAGATCCAACAACAAACGAAAAGTATATTCCGTATGTAATTGAACCATCACTTGGAGTTGATAGAGCAATGCTTGCAATACTATGTAACGCATATGAGTTGCAAGAGTTAGAAGATGGAGATAGCAGGGTTGTAATGCATTTACATCCAGTACTATCACCTTTCAAATTAGCAGTTTTACCATTATCTAAAAAATTGAGTGATAAAGCAAACGAAGTTCATGAAAAATTATCAAAGAAATTTAATTGCGACTATGATGAAACAGGCTCAATTGGAAAAAGATATAGAAGAGAAGATGAAATAGGTACGCCTTTCTGTGTAACAGTAGATTTTGATACACTAGAGGACAATCAAGTAACAGTAAGAGATAGAGACACAATGGAACAAATCAGAATGCCTATTGTTGAAGTAGAGAGATATATAAGTGAGAAAATAGAATTTTAATGTGTATAGTAAGGGATGACTCTTTGTGTGTAGTTATATAATACAATAAAAATCAAAGAAGGTATAAAACAAATATGACTAAGGGATAGCGCTTTGAAAAAATTATGCCAGAATATTTAAAACATGATATAGACGAATATATGAAATATCAAGATGATCCAGCATGTACTGTTATTGCTTGCTTGATGAGATTTATGGCTCGACTAATTCAGCATATTGGGATAATGAAATTTCAGAAGAGCAAGCAAACTATTTAAGAGACAAATATTATTTTAGACATGGGAAGGATAAATAATGGAATTAGTAAATTTTTCAAGTTGCAGAATAGATAACACTAGAATTTGAGCTTGTCAAGTTTAGTGTGGTGCGACTGTGCGAAGAAGGATGCGAAGAGTGACACCTACTTTTTGACTTAACATAATTAGATATGTCAATATATAGCAATAACTAAAAAAGCTAATTGCTACATATTGACATTTTATTTTGTGTTTTGAGGGACACTTTCCGAAAACAGGTCATTGCTGTTTGTGAAAGGTGTCTCCAGAAACATCACCTAAAATACTTTTTTCACAAATCTTTCTTAAAGTATTGCCACGAAAGGTAAAAAATGATAAAATATAATGGCGAATATAGTAAAAAAACAACTTTAGACAGAGAGAGGAGAATTGCTATGAGTGAAGAAAAGAAAAATTATGGTGAAACTTTAAACTTGCCAAAAACTGATTTTCCAATGAGAGGAGGGCTTCCTAAAAAAGAGCCTGAAATTCAAAAAGAAGTTTTTGAGAATGGATTATATGAAAAAGTATTAAAGAAAAATGCAGGACATGATCATTATGTGTTGCATGATGGACCTCCATATGCAAATGGAGAAATTCATGCAGGGCATGCATTAAATAAAGTTTTAAAAGATACTATAATTAGATATAAATCAATGAGAGGATATTATTCTCCTTTTATTCCAGGGTATGATACTCATGGAATGCCAACTGAAAAGAAAGCAATTGAAAAATTAGGATTAGATAGAAATAAAATTCCTGTAACAAAATTTAGAGATACTTGTAAGGAATTTACGGCTAACTACAAGGATGTTCAAACAGAAGGATTTAAAAGACTTGGTGTTCTAGCAGACTGGGATAATCCATATATAACTTATGATACAAAAATGGAAGCAAGGCAAATTGGTATTTTTGGTGATATGTACAAAAAGGGATACATCTATAAAGGATTGAAACCAGTGTACTGGTGTACTGACTGCGAAACTGCATTAGCAGAAGCAGAGATTGAATATAAAGATTTAACATCAACATCTGCATATGTAAAATTTCTAGTTGATGACGCAAAAGGTGTATTTGAATGTAAAGATGTTTCATTTGTAATTTGGACCACAACACCATGGACTTTGCCAGGAAACACAGGTATTACGATAGGAAAAGATTTTGAATATAGCTTAGTAAAGGTTACATATCCAGAAGGACTAAAAGCTCTAGATGGAACTGATTCAGAGAAATTAATTATTGCAACAGAATTGCTTGGAAAAGTAATGGAATTAGCAGGAATTGAAGAATATAGAACAGTAAAAACATATAAGGGAAGTGAACTTGAGGGAATTCTTTGTAAACATCCATTTTTAGATAGAACTTCAAAAGTTGTTATGGGAAGCGAAGTAACAGTAAATGTTGATTTAGAAGAAGGAACGGGTTGTGTTCATACAGCACCTAGCTATGGTAAAGAAGACTATGCACAGGGATTGAAGGATAATTTACCAATTATAGTTACTGTAAATGGAAAAGGAATTCAAGGAGAAGGAGCTGGTCCATTTAATGGAATGTTTTATGCTAAATCAAATAAAGAAATTGTAAAGTGGCTTGAAGAAAACAATTATTTACTTAAAGAAACAAAAATAGAGCATTCATATCCACATTGTTGGAGATGTAAGAAACCTGTTATATTCAGAGCAACAGATCAATGGTTTGCTTCAATTGATGGGTTTAGAGATGATGTTTTGAAAGCTATAAAAACTGTTACATGGCACCCAGACTGGGGTGAAGACAGAATGACTGAAATGATAAAGGGAAGAAATGATTGGTGTATATCAAGACAACGTACATGGGGAGTTCCACTTCCAATATTCTATTGTAAAGATTGCAATGAGCCTTATGTAACAGAGGAATCAATTAACAAAATTCAAAATATAGTAAAAGATGAAGGCACAAATGTATGGTGGGATAAAGATGCAAAAGACTTAATGCCAACAGGAGCAAAATGTGCAAAATGTGGTTGTACAGAATTTATAAAAGAAAAAGATATTATGGATGTATGGTTTGACTCAGGATCAACACATCAAAGTGTATTAGTTGAAAGAGGACTAGACTATCCAGCTGACTTATATTTAGAAGGAAATGACCAATATAGAGGATGGTTCCAATCTTCATTACTTACTTCAGTTGCAACAAAGAATAAAGCTCCATATAAAGAGGTTTTATGTTGTGGAATGGTTGTAGATGGTGAAGGAAAGAAAATGTCTAAAAGTTTAGGGAATGGAATTGCGCCTGAGGTAGTTTGTAGCAAGTATGGTGCAGATATAATGAGACTTTGGGCTTTATCATCTGATTATGCATTAGATGTTAACTTATCAGATGATATATTAAAAGGTATTTCAGATGTATATAGAAAAATTAGAAATACTGCAAGATATATTTTAGGAAATACATTTGATTATAATCCAGATGAGCCTGTTGATTATGAAGATTTAGAAGAAATAGACAGGTGGGCACTAACAAGATTAAATAGATTAATAGATAATTGTATAAAAGAATATGATAGATTTAATTTTAAAGCATGTTATCATCATGTAAACCAATTTTGCGTAGTTGATATGAGTAGTTTTTATCTAGATATAATAAAAGATAGATTATATACTGAAAAAGCAGATTCAATATTAAGAAAGTCTGCACAAACAACAATGTATTATATTTTAGATGCTTTAGTAAAAATATTAACACCTATGACTTGCTTTACTGCAGAAGAAATATGGAAAGAAATGAAACATACTAAAGAAGAAAAAGTTGAAAGTCCAATGCTAACAGATTATCCAGAAGTAAATTTTAAATGGAGTGATGAAAAGTTAGCTAAAAAATGGGAAAAGATTATTGAGATAAAAAATATAGTATCTAAGCAATTAGAATTATCAAGAGCAGAAAAAATGATAGGAAATGCATTGGATGCTCAAGTAACAATAAGAGCTAATCAAGAAGAATATAAATTTTTGAAAGAAAATGAAAAACTAGTTAAAGAATCATTAATAGTTTCAGAATTAAAACTAGTAGCAAAGGATAATTTAAAGGAGATTGAAGTATCAGTTGCACATGCAAATGGTGAAAAATGTGAAAGATGTTGGCAATATCATGAACATTTAACAAAAGAAGGATTGTGTAATCGTTGTGCAAAAGTTTGCAGTTAGAGGGAGCGCAATTTTTGCAATTTGGGACGACCATTTTTTGCAAGAATTTTGAAAAAACTTAAAATATGATTATGATATATGTTTATAAATAATATTAATTAATGATTAGTAAATAAGTGGGGGTATTATTCTAATCAAAGATTGGAGGTAATAGTATGCCTAGAATTTCTAGAGAATCATTAATAGGGAAAAATGTTTTTCATGTTATGACACAGGGAATAAAAAAAGAGAACATTTTTAAATATGAAAGAAAAAAATATGAATATATTAAACTAATGAAAAAACTAAAAGATGATTATAATATAAAATTGATTTCATATTGTATGATGGATAATCATGCGCATATATTAATTAATACAAGTAAAATAAAAAGTATGACTGAGTTTATGCACAAATTAAATACACTATATGGAATTTATTATAATAAAAGTTTAGATAGAATAGGTTATGTTTTTAGGAATAGATTTGAAACTCAGCCAATCATAAATATTAGTTATTTGCATAACTGTATACTATATATACACAATAATCCTGTCAAAGCAGGAATTTGTGAAAATGCTAAGCAATATAAGTTTTCTAGCTATTATTATTTCTATAAAGAAAACAATAATATCTTTAAAAGATTGTTTAAAAATCTTAATGAATATAATATGGCGCATAAGAGGGCTATTAGAAAAGTCTATTTAATAGAAGATGAAGACGATGTAAAAAGAGAAATTGTGAGCGAAATTACGGAGTACCTTAGATTAAATAAAAGAAATAAAATAGAGTTAAAAGCGGATAAGGAATTATTGAAACCAATTGCTAAAAGATTAAAAAATATCTATGGTCTCTCAAATGAAAAAAATGGTAAATATTTAGATGTTAGTAGAGAAAAAATAAGATATATTTTAAAATAGAGGGGGACCTTTTAGAAAAAGTTTGATAAAAAAGATGGGCTATTTTAACGAAAGTTTGCTAAAATAGGTCGTCCCAAATTGCAATTTTTTGCTAAAAAGGGCTGTTCTAAATGACAAAGAGGACGTGGAAATGAAACTTAGTGAATTTAATTATGATTTGCCTGAAGAACTGATTGCTCAAGTTCCAATTCAGAATAGAGACCAGTCAAGATTGATGGTATTAGATAGAAAGAGTAAAAAAATTGAAGATAGAATTTTTAAAGAGATAATTGAATATTTAGAGCCAGGAGACTGTTTGGTAAGAAATAATACTAAAGTTATTCCTGCAAGATTATATGGAAAAAAAGAAACTGGTGCAAATGTTGAGTTTGTCCTTTTAAAAAATATAGAAGGTGATATTTGGGAAGCGATGGTAAGACCGGGAAATAAACTTCATTCTGGTGCTAAGGTGTTCTTCGAAATAGAAAACAAACAGAAAGTGGAGCTTAGAGAGTCTGAAAACAAAATATCTAATAAGAATATAGATAATGTAGAGAAAAGTTCTAAAACATTGTTAGTTGCAAAAATTCTTAGTTCCACTGATGATGGAACAAGAATTGTAAAGTTTTCTTATAATGGAATTTTTAATGAAATTCTTGATCAAATTGGGTTAATGCCATTACCACCATATATTCACGAATCTTTAAAGGAAAAAGATAGATATCAGACAGTTTATGCTAAATATAATGGATCTGCAGCGGCTCCAACAGCAGGACTTCATTTTACTCCAGAGCTTATTGATAAAATTAAAAAAAAGGGAGTTGAAATTGCAAATGTAACTTTGCATGTTGGGATTGGGACTTTTAGACCTGTTAAAGAAGAGAATATTGAAGATCATAAAATGCATACTGAGCATTATCAAATAAAAAAGGAAGATGCTGATAAAATTAATAAAGCAAAAAGAGATGGAAAAAAAGTAATTGCAGTTGGAACAACATCTTGTAGAACTTTGGAATCTGTTGCAGATGTAAATGGAATTGTAAAAGAATGTGAGGGAGATACCGGTATTTATATATATCCTGGATATAAATTTAAATGTGTTGATTCTTTAATAACTAATTTTCATTTACCAGAATCAACATTGATAATGTTAGTTTCTGCATTTGCGGGAAGAGAGTATGTAATGGAAGCATATAGGTATGCTGTGAATGAAAAGTATAGATTTTTTAGTTTCGGTGATGCAATGCTTATTAAATAATAAAACAAATGATTTACTGAGAGGGGGCCAAAACTGCAAAAGTTTTGCAAAAAAGGGTCGTTCCAAACTGCAAAAGGTGAGAAAGGAAGAGTTTTTATGATTACATATGAATTATTACATAGGGATAAAAATAGTGATGCTAGAAGAGGGGTTATTCATACACCTCATGGAGATATTCAAACGCCAATTTTTATGCCTGTAGGAACTCAGGCTACGGTTAAGTCAATGACCCCTGAAGAGGTTGAAGAAAATGGTGGACAAATTGTTTTAGGTAATACTTATCATTTATATTTTAGACCTGGAGATGAACTTGTTAAAAAAGCTGGTGGGCTTCATAGTTTTATGAATTGGCATAAACCAATATTAACAGACTGTGGTGGTTTTCAAGTTTTTAGTTTAAGTGAACTTCGAAAAATCCATGAAGAGGGTGTTGAATTTAAATCTGAATTAGATGGAAGTAAACATTTTTTTTCTCCTGAAAAAGTTATGGAAATTCAAGAAAATCTTGGAGCAGATATAATAATGTCTTTTGATGAGTGTTGTCCATATCCATCATCTTATGAATATACTAAAGATTCTATGGAAAGGACGACTAGATGGGCTGTAAGATGTAAAAAATCACATAAAACTAATCAAGCTTTATTTGGAATAATTCAGGGAGGTTTTTACAAAGATTTAAGAGATAAGTCAACTCAAGATTTAATTGATCTAGATTTTCCTGGATATGCAATAGGAGGAATAAGTGTTGGTGAACCTAAAGAAGAATTTTTAGATATTTTAAGATATACAACACCAAAAATGCCAGAGAATAAACCTAGGTATTTAATGGGAGTAGGAAGTCCTGATTATTTAATTGAAGCAGCTTTAGCAGGAATTGATATGTGTGATTGTGTTTTACCAACTAGAATTGCAAGAAATGGAACTGCAATGACATCTCATGGAAAAGTTGTTGTTAGGAATGCGACTTATGAACATGATTTTACGCCATTAGATGATGAATGTGATTGCTATACTTGTAAGAATTATACCAAAGCATATATAAGACATTTGATTAAGTGTAAAGAAATTTTGGGAGCAAGATTATTATCAATTCATAACATAAAGTTCTTGACTAATTTGATGGAAAGAGTTAGAATAGAGATTGAAAATGATAGTCTTGTTGAATTTTCGCAAAATTTTTATAAGAAATATGGTTATACAAATGAAAATAGGAGGAAATGAAATATGGCTTTAATCCAAGAAGAATCAAATAATAACGAAAATAAAGTCAAGAGTTTAAAACATAGTTTAATTGTTATTATTATTTTTGCTTTTTTACTAATTATCGTAGCAATTGTAATTTATGTTTATTCTATTAATGTAGCTACTGTACAACGTAAGGTATTAATTGATGGGACAAGTAATACAAAACTTGCAAATGATGAGGATGTTTTTATTGTTGAAAATGATAAAGTATATACTTCTATAAAACTGATAGCAGATGCTATAGGTTATAAGTTTTATCCAGGTGAATATCAACAATATACAGAGGATGAATCAAGTTGCTATGTTACTAATCAAAAAGAATTAGTAACTTTTACTGCAGGGTCAAAAGAAATAAGAAAATATCCTCAGCTTTCTAAGTCTGAGTCACAATTATTTGATTTAGATGAAGAAGTTCAGGATAGAAAGAATAGCCTTTACTTAAGTGAAAAAGGAATGGAAAGAGCATTTAATACAATAGTTAAGTATACAAAGGATAATAATACAATTTCATTAACTACCTTAGGATATTTAACAACTAATGTTACTACTCAAGTTAAAAATGCGTATTTAATAAAAAAAGAAGGTGAAACTGAAAATAATGAAATGACAGAATCTATTTTGTTTAATAATCAAAAAGCATTATTAGCTAATTTAGTTGTTACACAAAATGATAGTACAAAGTTGTTTGGAGTTACAAAAACAACAAATGGTGAAATGAATAGTATTATTTCAGAAAGATATAAGGTGATTGAATTTATTGAGGGAGCGAATGATTTTATTGTAAAGACTGAAGATAATAAATATGGAATTATTGGAAATGAGGGATTTCCAAAAATAAAACCTGCTTATGACGAAATACAAGAACTTGATAAGGATTTGGGATTGTATTTAGTAACAAGTAATGGAAAACAAGGTGTTGTAAATCAAAATGGAAATGATATTGTATATCAAGAATATGATCAAATTGGTTTAGATGCTGATAATGGAGACAAAAATGTTAAAAATAGATATTTATTGTATGGCAATTGTATTCCTGTTAAATTAGATAAAAAATGGGGGTTGATTGATAAAAATGGAAATAAGATATTAAATATAGAATATGATGGTATAGGATGTAAACTTTCTTCAACTCAAGCAAATACTACTGGAATTGTTTTAATACCAGATATGGAAGCTATTGTTGTTGAACAGGATATGAAAAAGGCAGATGGCAATTCGGTAGTGAAAAAATATGGAATTGTAAATTCTAAAGGAGAAAAGATTACTGATATTGCTGCAGATTCAGCATATGCAATTACTATAGATAATAAGGTTACATATTATTTATCTGTGGATAATCAGATGATTGATATTGTTGAGTTTTGGAATAAGTATAAATATGGTAATAATAATCAAACAGAAAATCCACAACAGCAATCTCAGGAACAGCAACAATTAGAACAGCAACAATTGCAACAGCAACAATTAGAACAGCAACAATTGCAACAGCAACAATTAGAACAACAACAATTGCAACAGCAACAATTAGAACAACAACAATTGCAACAGCAACAATTGCAACAACAACAATTGCAACAACAACAATTGGAACAGCAACAATTGGAACAGCAACAACAACAGCAACAGCA
>JAFWHH010000002.1 GCA_017512025.1 Clostridia bacterium | reverse complement strand
TTTTATCTTATAAATAGCTTTAATATTAACAGAATTTATATCTTTGTATTTAATTGAAACATCGATATTTTTCTTGTTATTAGTACTATCCATAACTTCATTATTTACTACTACATCTACTATCTCTTTCTCTACTTTCATGTTGAATAAAGATTTTCTGTAGTAATATGTTACTGTTATTTCATCTGTTCCCATTGTACCTTTTGCATTTCTTGGTAATCTATCCTCTACTACTGTATAGTATGGAATATCCTTTGGTGTTGTTTCATATCTATCATTTACGTATCCATTAATTGTCTCATATTCATTACCATTTTCATCTACATATAATGATTCATTTGTTTCTTCATCTAAATACTCAACTTTAACTGTTGCTGGAATTCTCGCAAACTCTGCAACTACATAAATGTTTTCTTGTACATTTGTAAAGTAATTTGCTGGTATTTCTACATATCCATCTCCAATAACAATGTTTGAATCATTTTCATAATCTAATTCAACATCGTTAATTAAGATTTTATCTAGATTATATCCATCATCCGGTGTTATTGTAATCTTTAATGTATTATTCTCTCCTCTTGTTACTACTTCTTTGTCTACATTTCCTTCAATTACACTTGTTCCACCTTCTCCAGCTGATGTTGTGATTGTAAATTGTTTTGTATACCAATATACAACTTCTATGTCAGCTTCTGTCATTGGTCCACTTGAATTTGTTGGTAGCGGATGCTCTACTGTATCTTCAGCTAATATATAACCTGGGATTTCAATTGCAGATTCATCATAATTATCTCCAACATATCCTTCAACTACTTTTTCTGGTGTTCCAACAACTTCTTCTCCTGTAGCTGTATCTTTGTATTTAACAATTACTTTTGCAGGGATTCTTTCAAATTCAACGCTTACATGTTTATCTTCTTGGACATCTTTGAAGAATGCATTTGTTTCTCCTGCTCCCAATGTTATAACATGCGTTGTCTCGTCTTCATCAAGATCACTTAATGGATATACTGTTCCATTAATCTTAACTTCTTTTACTCTATATCCTGCATCTGGAGTTATTACAATTTCTTTAGAGTTATTTCCTCTGTCGTTTATTAATTCATAAACGTCATCGTCTTCTCCTGAAATTGTACCATTTTCTCCACTTTCTGTTGTTACCTTATATTGTCTTTCATAATAATATCTTACTTCAACTACATTATCTTCTCGGTATGTTACTGTCTTACTATTATCATCACCTGCAACAACAATTACGTTTCCGCTTGATGCAGGACCATCAACTGCAATATAGTTATCATATGTATTTCTTGTTGTATTTTCAGTTAATGATACATAACCAGGTATAGTTTCTTCATCTAATAAAGTACCATCTTCTAAATCTAAATCTTGTTTATCAGCCTCGTTAATTGCAATATGTTTAACAATAATACCTGATGGTATTCTTTCATACCAGTAAATAATTGTTAATGTATCAGCATACATTGTACCTGTAGCTGAAAGTACATCATCTGATGTGATTCTATCATATGTCGAAATAGCATTATCATTTTCATCTGTAATATCAACAGCTTTATAGTAACTTACGCTCTTTCTAGAAGTTTCAAATTCTTTGTTTTCATATCCAGAAATTGTGTCTTCTGTTGCTAATACTGTATTTGTATTCTTTTCTAGATATTTAACTATCACATTTGTTTTCTTTCTAAATTCAACTTCAACATGTTTATCAGAATCAACATCTTCAAAGAATCCATTCTCTTTGTTTAGTGTCAAGCTTCCATCTGCTTTCAATAAATTCTCATAATCAATATCATCGCCATTTACCTTTACGCTAACTATTTCATATCCATTATCTGGAGTAATTACAATTGTCTTAGTTGTATCTTCTCCCTTGAACACTTTCTCATATGAAGATAAGCCATCACCTGAAATTGTACCACCTTTTACGGTTCTTGTTGTTCCATCTTTATCAGTTTCTGTATGTGAAATAACTTTAGTTGTTACGTTATGCTCTGTTCTATAGAATACATTTATTCTATTATCATCAGGGTTACTTGTAATTTCTAAAGCTAAATCACCATTTGCATCAGTTGGTTCAACTTTTTCAAATGTATATCCATTTGCTTTATCTTCAAATGTTGTAATTACTGATTTATAAGTTGCATTAAATGTATCAGTTTCATCTTCATCCTCTATACCATCATAATAATAATGTACAGTATAAATCATATCATCACGTTTTGTGTAGTAAATATTAATAACGTTATCCACAGAATTTACACCAATTGTTAATGTTTCTGGATCAACACTATCATAGTAATATCCATCAATTGTTATCTTTTCGTCTACTGATGTAATTACATCACCGAATGTTTGGTTTGGCTCTGTCTTTGGCGTATGTAGAACATTATCTGTTCCCTTTTCTAAGTAATTTACTGTGTAACTTAAATCGTTACGTTTTGTATAGTACACATTAATTACATTGTTCTCAGAGCTTGCTCCAATTGTTAATATCTCTGGATCTACGCTGTCGTAGTTATATCCATCGATTGTTATCTTTTCATTTACAGATGTTATTTCATCTCCAAATGTTTGGTTTGGCTCTGTCTTTGGTGTATGTAGAACATTATCTGTTCCTTTCTCCAAGTAATTTACTGTGTAACTTAAATCGTTACGTTTTGTATAGTACACATTAATTACGTTGTTTTCTGATACTGCACCGATAACTAATGTCTCTGGATCCACGCTGTCGTAGTTGTATCCATCGATTGTTATCTTTTCATTTACAGATGTTATTTCATCTCCAAATGTTTGGTTTGGCTCTGTCTTTGGTGTATG
>JAFWHH010000019.1 GCA_017512025.1 Clostridia bacterium | reverse complement strand
TGCTGGTGGTATCGTTGGTGTACTTGAAGGAACACTAAGTAACTCAACAGTTGATGATGTCGATGTTACATCAGCAGGAGGAAATGTTGGTGGTGCAATAGGTGCAACAACAGGAACAGTAGATACTGTAACAGTTAAGAATTCTACAATTCAATCACCAAAGATTGCCGGAGGTGTAGTAGGTGCTGGACTTGCAGATGCTACAACATTATTAAATCTTACAATAGATAATAATACAGTAACATCAGCAGGAACATCTGGAGATTACATTGGATCACCAGATATCTATAATCCGTAGAGGATTTCAGAATATTTAGTTAAAAAATAATAAAATATAGATAAAATAAAAGAGGATTTACGATTTGTAAATCCTCTTTTTATGCGTGTTTCAGAGAAAAAGACACATCTAATAAAAATAAAATAATCCTACAATTAAATGTAATGAAAATGTCATAATAAATGATTTTTTTAAGTAAAATCGTGTATCCCTACAGAATATTAAATATTAATATCAATATCTATATTTGTAGTATCTATATATAGAATATAAAATCTAGATAATGATTTATTTGGAGGAGATAAAAGATGAAACGTAAAGTGATAGCAAGTATTTCAATTATTTTTATAATGGTATGTACAATTCTACTAGCAACTATGAACGTTAGTAAAGCTGATGTTAGTGCTACAGTAGATGGTGTAACATATCAATTTAGACAAAGCGGTAGTACCGCATATGAGGTACGTATAACTGATGTACCAGAAGGGACAACTACAATTAGTATACCAGAATATATAACATATAATGGTTCAAATTATAGGGTATATACACTTGGTAACCAAAGTAACAACTTATTATACAGTGTATCATCTACCAAGAGAGATGCTATAACAACGATTAATGTACCTAATACAGTATATCAAATTAACAAATATTGTTTTAGTAATTTGAGTTATTTGGAAAATATTAATTTGGGAACTGGAGTACAATATGTTAATGGATATGCATTTAATAGATGTGGTATTAAAGAATTAACTATACCAGATTCAGTAAGAAGTATTGAAACTACTGCTTTCCAATACAACTCAAAACTTGAGGTATTACATATTGGACGTAACGTAACTAATAGCAATATGTTTTCAGGTATAAAAAATAACCCTTGGGCTGCATTAAAAGAAATAACTGTTTCAAATGACAATACATATATGAAAGCTGAAGATAATGTTGTTTATACAAAAGATATGAAAAAAGTATTATATGCTGCACCACTTGGAATAAGTGATGATTATACTATGCCAAATACTATTGAAGAACTTGATAATGATGCATTTATATATGGTGTTTTTAATGGAAATGTTACATTATCTCCAAATCTTAAAACTATAGCAAACTATGCATTTAATAAAACAAAGTTTGAAAACGGGGTAACAATTCCAAATGGGGTAACATCAATTGGATATGGAGCATTTGCAGGTTCAACTCTTCCTGGTAGTTTAGTAATACCAGATTCAGTTTTAAATATAGGAGATTATGCATTTAATGAGTGTAAGAATATAACAAGCTTAACATTAAGTGATAATACAACAGCATATGGAACATACGCTTTTGGTGCTTGTTCTGGATTAACAGGAGAGTTTACGTTTAATCCAAGCAATGTAACTATCGTAAATACAGGTCTATTTTCAGGAACAAAATATGATAAATTCATTGTTGGTTGCAATATAACAGAGCTAAAACCAAATTCTTTTTCTGGATATGATGATATATGGATTGACAATACAGAAGGAAATGTAACAATTGGATCAAACGTAGGCAACAATGATCTTTATATTCACTGGAAAGGTGATACTCATGATTTATTCATGAATTCATTACCAGGTGTAAAATTAATAAATACAGCTACAAACGAAGAAGTTGTCGCAGGTACATATGATTGTTGTACAACATTCAATTATAAAGTAGTTGTGGAAGATGGATATTCATATCAAGATTTAAGTATCATAACAATCGATGGCGATGATTATGACAATGCAGAAGTTATTAGTTGTGAGCCAGGCGGTGTATATGAGTTTAAGGAATTAATAAGAGATAGAAAACTTTATATACAAAACATTAGTACGACTGATGATTTAGCATTACGTACATATGTAAATAAGGTAAATGGAATCTATATACAATCATCAAGAGCTCCAGAAGCAGAACTAATAAATGGATCTATTCAATATCATCAGACAAAATATCCAGTATCCGTAAAGAAGAACGATATTATTACTTTAAACGTGAGAGTATACAACGAAGGTCTAGTAGATAGCTCTGTTAATAAAGTCGCTGTTTATATTCCTGATGGAGTAGAATTTATTGAAGATAATGCAACTAACACATCTTACGGATGGACATGTGAAAATGGAAAATGTACATCAGAGTATTTAAAAGGTAAAGAAATTGGTAAATATGCTGGTTTAGGATTTATTAACTATATAGAGTTTCCTATATGTGTAAAAGTAACAGCAAATCAAGCTGATGAAGAAAATGTTTTAAGAGCTATATTTGCAGAGATAGATGAAGTGCCAAATGGTGATTCTGATTCAACATGTGGAAATGTAGATACTTCAAATACAACTTCATATATGGTTGATGAAATAAGCGCAACAAATAGTGAGTCTTGTTTCGAATCACAAGAAGATGATGATGACTTTGATTCAGTTGTTATTAATTCAAAGATTAAAGTAGAATATAACTTAAAAATTGATAAGATAAGCTCTGAAAATGATGAATTACTTTATGGTGCAACTTTTGAATTATATGATGTAGAGAATAATAAGATTGGTGAAGCTGTATCGGATGTAAATGGTGCAGTTGACTTTGGAACAATAACTTCATATGGAGAAGGAATCGATGTTTTCTATATCAAAGAAGTTAAAGCTCCAGCAGGATTCTACTTACCAGAAAGCAAGAGCATTAAGGTTGAAGTAGAAAAGAAAATAATAAATGAATTCGAAGGAACATATTCAGTAGTTATTAGATGTGATACAAGAGAATATAAAGTAGATACATCAAAACTTGATTATATACCAGTTAGCAGTGCTGCAGACTTAGCAAAAATTGGTAGTGGTGAAACAGTGACAATTGATGGAATAGATTATGAATTTGCTGCAGAAGCAAATTATCAATTAACAGCAGATATAGATTTAGCAGGATCAAACTGGACACCAATAGCTGTAGAAGTAAAAGGTATATTCGATGGTAACGGACACAAAATAAGTAACTTAACAATTTCAGAAGATGCTCCAACAACAAAAGAATTTGGATTATTCAGCGTTTATACTGGTATAATCGAAAATTTAGAGCTTGAGAATGTTGCAATTGAAGTTGGTGCATATGATGAAGATGCAACAAGCTTATCAGGAAAATCAGGTACAGGTGCAATTGTTGGTGTAATGAGAGAAGGATACATCATTGATTGTACAGTATCAGGATCAGTACAATCATCTGAAGACAACTTAGGTGGATTCGTTGGACATACATTAGAAGACGGATTAGTAGTAATAGATAAATGCGAGAACAACACTACAGTTACATCTGCAAGAAAGAATAACGTTGGTGGTATTATAGGATGTGCACTTGGATCAATAAGTGTAAACAATAGTACAAACAATGGTGTTGTTTCTGGAGGAGACTTCAACAATGGTGGTTTAGTAGGATATGTTCTACCATCAAGATACCAAGATTTATCAATCTCTGGTGCTAACGATGAAGATGAACAACAACTTGAATTCTACGTAACAAACACAGAAGTATCTGGAGAATATACAGTAACATTAGAAACAATCAAAAAGAGCGATGAATCATTATTACCAGGTGCAACATACACGGTATATGATTCAAATAAGAATGTAGTTACAGGACTTGATCATGTAACATTAACAGAAGGTAGATTACAATTATTCGTAAAAGATATAAATACAATAGGAACAGATGTATATTACATAAAAGAAAATGAAACAGTTCCTGGATACAACAACTTGATAGGTGTTGTAAGGGCTGACATTGAAAAATACTGGAACGAAAATAGTCAAGAATATAAAGTTAGGGTTGTAACAAATATTTTAACTGACGACGAATTTGAAAGCGATACAATAGCAGATAGTACTCAACCAAGTAAAACAGGAATCTTCTTAAACAAAGAAGAAATATTTACAGAAACAAAAGTTGCAAAAGCAAACTGGAGAACAAGTAAAGCTGAATTTATTAATTGTAAAAACACAGAAGTAGTAAGCGGTGTAAATGCTATAGCAGGTATAGTTGGAGCATCACATGGATATACATGTATTGAAAAATGTACAAACAGTGCTGAAATAACAACAGCAGGTGGAAACACACCTGGAAAAACAGCAGGAATTATCGCTGAGTTAGTTGCATGGAAAAATGGAGATATAGTGTCAATTATTGACTGTGAAAATACAGCAGCAATTAATGGAAACACCTCTCCAAGTAAAAAAGCAACAGCAGGTATTGTTGCAGAATGTATTGCAGATGCAAGAATAGAAAATTGTACTAACAGTGCAACAGTAACTTCTTTTGGAGATGATTCAACTGCAGGTATTGCTGGTTGTGTTGCAGGTAAAATTAGTGTTAAAAACTGTAGTTCATCAGGTGATATAATACAAACTCAAACTTCAAACAATGGTAGCAAACCAACAGCAGCTGGTATAATTGGAAAAGTTATATGGAAGAACCGATACGCACTGATCCCTCTAATAGGTGATGCAACAGCTACAATGGAAGACAATATAATTAATGTAGATAAATGTACTGTTACAGGAAATATTGAAGCTTTTTGCCATGTAGGTGGAATTATAGGTGCAATTTCTGCAGAAGAAATGAATATTTCTGATTGCTCAATTAGTAACCTAACTATCAAACAATATAATGCAGGTGATCAAGGTGGTATAGTTGGTCTTGCTCATGTTAGATACCAGAAAGTTAGCAATTGTGATATTGATGAATTAGAGTTCACATATAATGTAGCGGGACCATTAAACAATACGTATGGTCAAACCGGTGGAATAATAGGAAATAGCTGTATGTATGGTTTTGACTATAGTTATGGAGAAGATAGTGGTTTACTTGATTCTAATAGTAGTGTTATTGTTATAGGATGTAATGTTACTGATTCACAGATTATATCAAAATCACATCAGGTTGGTGGAATAATAGGTAATGGATATTTTCAAGGAGATATTACAATTACAAATTGTAATGTTAAAGACTCTAAAGTTGAAAACTCATATATAACTAATTATACATGTGCTGGTGGAATCATAGCAAATACATTCGATTCAAATAGCATTATAATTAATAATTGTAATGTTGAAAACACTCCTGTACAAGCTACAACAGACTGTGGTGGTGGAAATACATGTGTAGGCGGTATAATAGCACATGCTGGACAAATGGGCGATAGAATTGAAATAACAGATTGTTCATATTCAGGTAATAATCTACTTAATGAACGTCATGGTGACAGTACAGGTAATACAGCTGGAATTATTGGATATGGATGGGCACCAAACGTATGTATAGAGAATGTATGTGTTTCTGATGCAGAGATTACTACATATAACGGCAACTGTGGTGGTATTATGGGAGTTAAACAAAATGGTAATTTATATGGAGTAAGTGTAAATAATTTATACTTCAACAACTGTACTCTAAAAAATACATATGTACACAATAAAAACTGTGGCAGTGCCGGATCAAACGAAGTAACTGGAGGTATAATTGCATATTCTGCAACTGGTGGACATTTCTTTAAGTGTAAGGTTGATAATTGTGTAATTGAGTATGAGCCATATTCACCAGGATATAATGCAGGTGGATCTGGTGTTGGAGGTATACTAGGTGTCGGCCTAAATGGTGGTATGGGATCTACTGGTGCTAAGTATGAGATTGTAGACTGTATAGTAAAAGATACCGATATTATTGACAGAGCCGCATATGCATTTCTTTCATGTATTGGCGGTGCAATTGGATACGTTGATGGTAAAACAGTTATTAGCAATACTGATGTAATTGGTTGTACAATGTTAGGTAAAGCTTCAGTTGATGGTATAAAAAACCCAGCAAACGTTGGTGGTATTATAGGATGTGCTTTGACCGGTGCTAATATAGATAATTGTACTGTTGATGACTGTACATTAACTAATAATTGTCCAAATACACAAGATACGAACATAACATTAGGAGGTGTAATTGGAGCAAGTCCAAGTGCCGATTTTACAATTACAAATTCAGACATTAGTAACATTGAAATAACAGGAAGTGTTGGTATGTTTGGTGGTGTTATTGGTGTATGTACTAAAACAGTAAAACTTGACAATGTAGATCTTAGCAACATTACGATAAATGATACAGGTATTAACCAAGGAAGAACAAGAGGCATAGGTGGTGCCATAGGTTATGCAATAACAGTAGATATAAAAAATTGTACAGCAGATAATATAGATATTACATCATCAGTAATGGCTGTTGGTGGATTGGTTGGAGCTACACGTGAAGGAACAGCTTCTAACATTGAAATGTCAGATGTTACAATTAACGATGATCAAAAAAGTTCTTTATACGGAAGTGGTAGTTATGTATATGCAAATGCTGGTGGAGTATTTGGATGTATTGGAGGCTACAATAGTGATGATAACTTTACAGCAAGTAATATTTCAATCGACACGCTTGAATTAACAACATCATTTGAAATGGCCGGTGGTATGGCAGGATATGCAAGAGAAAATTCTACATTCAATGGATGTACTGTAAAGAATGCAACGATAGTAATGAATAAAACAATGTCTATTCCTAATCAAAACGGTAGCTGCTTTATAGGAACATCAGGATCAAGCTTAAAGCTTGATAAATGTAAAGTTATTGATAGTAGTTTAACAATCAATGAATATGCAAGTGGTGGACCTACTCAACACGCAGGTGGATTTATTGGATATACTCCAAATGCAGATATTACAGATTCAAGTATTGAAGGAACAACAATTACAAATAAGATTGGTTGTGCTGGTGGTATTGTCGGTATAGCTGAAGAAAATACATCTATAACAGGTACAACTGTAGAAGATACAGATGTAACATCTATAAGTGGTGTTGGTGGTGTAGCTTCAGTATTCAAAGGAACATTAACTGACGTTGAAATATCAGGTTCAACTATAACAACAACAGCAGATGATGACACTGGATATGCTGGTGGTATCGTTGGTGTACTTGAAGGAACACTAAGTAACTCAACAGTTGATGATGTCGATGTTACATCAGCAGGAGGAAATGTTGGTGGTGCAATAGGTGCAACAACAGG
>JAFWHH010000029.1 GCA_017512025.1 Clostridia bacterium | reverse complement strand
TCCGTATCATTTAATACGTTAAAAATATCCTTTAAAACGAGACGCCTTTCTGTCTCTTCATATCCTTGCTCTACTTCACCTACAGATTCAATTCTCGCTACCGAACTTCCATCAGATGAATTTTCAACTACATCATCTAAGGAAGATACTCGATAATTATTTTTAGCATCCATAATCTCTAGAACTTCCTCTTCCGATAGTCCTAAATGATTTGCAATTTCTATTATCTTCGGTGAACGTTGCAGATGATCTGTTAACTCCTCTATCGCAAGTTTAATTTTTCCGCCTAAATCTTTAATCCGCCTTGGAACGTGAATGCCCCAAGTTTTATCACGTAAATACTTCTTTATTTCGCCTACTATTGTAGGTATTGCAAAAGGCTCAAAGGCATTCCCTATCGAATAATCATACCTTCTTATTGCGCCTAAGAGCCCTAACATGCCTACTTGTATAATATCCTCATGCATCGGTCCGCCTTTTGAATAGCGATATGCAATGGAATAGACAAGATTTTTATAATGCTCAACTAACCTTTCCTGCGCTTCATCACATTGGTTTTGTTGGAAGTCTGCAATTAGTTTAATAACGTCTTCTTTAGTAAGATTCGTAGGTTGAGATTGGATTTCCATCATTCTCCACCTGCTCTCTTTGTATATATTTTGTCATTAAAACTGTCATGCCCTCATCATGCATGATTTGTATATCATCCATTAACGTATTAATTAAATATAAACCTAAACCATTTTCCGGCAAATGTTCTACTGGTTTACTAATATCATACGGACCAACTTTCCTTTTTAAGTTATTAAAATCAAAGCTAACCCCATTATCCGCAACCATAATTTCTAATCGATTTTCATATAGTCCAAAGACAATTGCAATTTCTCCAACGTCTTCTTTATATGCATGTTGTACAATATTTGTACATGCTTCACTAATAGCAATTTTCATATCTTCTATATCGTCATAAGCAAAGCCCATTCGATTCGCAACACCAGCCATTGTTAAACGAATAATAGCCACATATTCTGCCTTTGCAGGAATTTTCATTTCTATCTTTTCAAATCTCTCCATCATCCCTAGTCACCTTCTTTCTACTTTTTCAAAATCAGAATTCAAATTTAATATTTCCGTTAATCCTGTAATATCGAATAATCTTTTTAATCTTTTAGATACACCGATAAACTCTAGTTTCCCATCATTTTTCTTAACCGCTTTTAATAGCGCTATAAAAACACCTAAACCGGTGCTATCCATATAATCTACGTTATGAAAATCTACTACAATATGAACCTCTTTTTCGCTTGTAATAGGCATAATCTTATTTTTTAAATCTGATGCCGTATATGCATCAATTTCACCATTAAGTTGTACCATATAACCTACATCATTTTGCAAAATATTTATTGCCAAATTCATCATTTCCGCCCCCTTATCTCGAACTAATACTATGTTAATTACCCATAAAAATTAGTTTTAAACATATTTTTTTATTTTTATTATAAATAAATTTTCTACAGCTTTCTCGGCTTAACACGTAAAAAATACTACCAAATGTTTAAACCTTATAAATTTGTGTATATATAATGTATAAACATTATTTTTAGGGGGATCTATCTATGGAAGAGCACAGCTTTAAAAAGGGAGATTTTGTTCAATTTTCTTATCGACACGATCATGCTACAAAATTAGTTGGTTCCATTATTAATATACTAACGAATACAATTGTAGTGGATATAGGTAATAACGAGGACTTATCTCATATAGAACCAAGGCAGGTCGTAAGAATAAATAATTGTAAAAAAGTAACGATGGTTTAATACATAATAGAAATTGTAATTTCAATGAG
>JAFWHH010000018.1 GCA_017512025.1 Clostridia bacterium | reverse complement strand
TAGTGAAAATGGTTATATAAATTATTTGCTTATAAAATCAGACCCTAAAAAGATTTTAACAGAGGATAACAAAAATGAACAATAAAGGATTTTTTTATTATGAAATTAAACAAGGTGATACAATTTATAAATTAACAAAAGAGTTTGAAACATCAGTTGATAGAATAATTTGCGCTAATCCCAATATTAATATTTATAATTTAAAAATCGGAAATAAAATAATAATTCCTGTTGGAAATATTGTTGATAATTCTGAATATTATAATTCAGAAAAAATTAAAAATGATTTAAATAATTTATTAATTATTTATCCATTTTTAGAAATAAAATCTATTGGGAAAAGTGAACTTGGCAAGGAAATTTATTGTATAAAAATTGGAAATGGAAATAAAAAAATATTTTATAATGGATCATTTCATGCGAATGAATTAATAACAACTAATATATTAATGCAGTATATAGAGCAGTATTCTAGAGCATTTGTAGAAAATAAAAAAATATATAATTATAATGCAAAAGAATTATTTTATGATACAAGTTTGTATATTATTCCACTAGTGAATCCAGATGGTGTTGATTTAGTCACAGGTAGTTTATTAGATGTGGATAGTGCATATCAAAATGCGAAAAATATTGCAGATAACTTTCCAAACATACCATTCCCTCAGGGGTGGAAGGCAAATATTAATGGAGTAGATTTAAATTTACAGTTTCCTGCTGAGTGGGAAAAAGCTAAGGAAATAAAGTATGCGCAGGGCTTTGACAAACCTGCACCAAGAGATTTTGTTGGATATGGACCACTAACAGCAAAGGAATCAAAAGCTATTTATGAATTTACACTTAAACATAATTTTTCTCTTGTTATCTCTTACCATACACAAGGGCAAGTTATATACTGGGATTTCCAAAATATAAATCCTCCAAATGGAAAACAAATTGGAGAGAGATTTAGTGAAGTTAGTGGATATAAATTTGCAGATGTTCCATATAATTCTAGCTTTGCAGGATATAAGGATTGGTTTATCTTAAAGTACAATAAACCAGGATATACTATCGAAGCTGGGCTTGGAAATAACCCAATACCAATAGAACAATTTTATAAAATATATGAAGAGAACATTGGAATATTAACTTTGGGATTAGTACTTTAAATCAAAATGATTAATACTTGAATTATTAGATAATTTGAGCTAAACTCTTAGTATATAAAATAAACGTAAGATTAAATATGCGTAAGGAAAGTGATGATTTTTAGTATGAAAAAAATAATAATTGGAATTATTTTAATAGCTATTATTTGTATTATTACTGGAGTGATATATATGCAAAATAATAAAACAGATTATCAACCTAAAAGCGAAGAGCAGATAGATAAAAATAGTATTAAATACAATGGTTGGTTAAGGACTAGAGGCTCTGAACTTCAAAATCAACATGGTGAAAAAATACAATTAAAAGGACTAAGCAGTCATGGGATACAATGGTTTCCGGAAGTGATAACATATGATAATTTAAAAGAGCTTAAGGATAATTGGAATATTAATGTATTTAGGATTGCTATGTATACTGATCCAAATGTAGATGGGTATATTGCTCATCCAGAAGAGTCTAAAGAACAAGTTAAACAAATAGTTGAATATGCAAAAAAATTAGACTTATATGTAATAATTGACTGGCATATATTAAGTGATAATAATCCGCAAACATATCAAGAAGAATCAATTAAATTTTTTGATGAAATGTCAAAAGAATACTCAAGTACACCAAATGTATTATATGAGATATGTAATGAACCAAATGGATATAAATTATCATGGAGTGAGAATGTCAAACCATATGCAGAAGAGCTAATAAGAACAATTAGAAGAAATTGTTCAAAATCATTAATAATAATTGGAACACCGGAATGGTGTACAGATATAAAATCAGCAGCAGATAATCCAATAAAAGCACCTAATATTATTTATTCATGTCATTTTTATGCAGGAACACATAAGGAATTACTACGAGAAGATATAGACTATTGTCTAGGAAAGAATATACCAATATTCATTTCAGAATGTGGAATAACAAATTCAACTGGAAATGGGCCAATATATGAAAAATCTTTCAATGAATGGTATGAATACATAAATGAAAAGGGATTAAGCTGGATATTCTGGTCATTCAGCAATAAAGCAGAGGGATCATCTATATTAAAACCAGAGTATAAACCAACGGTTGAAAATAATGAAGAAACGACGGAGTCCGTAAATATAAATGAATATTTAACTGAAACCGGTGAAATAGTTAAGAGTTTACTAACAAAGTAAGCTCTTTTCTTTTGTAAAAAAATTAATAAAATGTCATACAAATGTAAAGAAAAAGCAATAGAATGAATAAATGTGTATATCCCTAAGATTAATTTATAAATTTTATATATTGAGTAATTTGTTGATTATATATAAAGAGTATAAAATCCAGCTAACGATTAGTTTGGAGGAGATAAAAATGAAACGTAAAACAATAGCAATTTTTTCAATTATTTTTGTTACAGTATTTACTCTACTTTTAGCAGGTTCACACAAAAGTGAAGCCGTAGATTATAGTGTAACAGTTGACGGTGTAACATATACATTCTCTGCAAGTGGAAGTTATGCATATAATGTACGTGTTACAGCTGTTACAACAGGTACAGACACAATTAACATACCAAGTACATTAACGTACAATGGGACAAATTACAGAGTTTATTCAATTGGTGATGGAAGTGTCAATATTTTAAACTCATTATCTACTCAACAAAAGAACGCTATAAAAACAATTACATTACCAAATACTATAAGAACTATATACGCAAAAGCATTCTATAGTCTAAGTAATTTGGAAAACTTAGATTTAGGAACAAGCGTATATTACATATATGATAATGCAATATATGGAACAGGTATAAAGAGCTTAACAATTCCTGATAGCGTAGGATATATTACAACAACTTCACTAAGAAATTGTCAATCTTTAGAAACTTTGACAATTGGCAAAGGTGTAAATACAAGTATCTTATCAAATATTTCAACTATGAGTAATATAAAAGAAATTACGGTATCAAGTCAAAATTCATATATGAAGAGCGAAGATAACGTTATTTATTCTACAGATATGAAAACAATATTATATGCTGCACCAAAGGCAGAAAGAAATAATTATGTGATGCCTACAACTGTAGAAACAATAAATGCAAAAGCTTTTTATAATGCAAGCTTTACTGGAACAGTAACATTATCTCCTAATTTAAAAACTATTGGTGAGAATGCATTTTATTATGGAAAGTTTGATACTCCAATAACATTTCCAGAAGGTTTAATATCAATAGGCGCTCAGGCGTTCTTAAATTCTACCCTTCCAGGAACACTTGTTATTCCAGAATCTGTTACAACAATTGGATCAAGTGCTTTTAATGGGTGTAAATCACTTACAGGCTTGCAAATGGGTGATGGAATACAAACATTAGGTCAATCAGTATTTATGGGATGTTCAAGTATGACAGGTGAATTTACATTTAACCCAAGTAGTATGACAAGTATTCCATATGGTACATTTTCTGGAACAAAATTTACTAAATTCACAGTGGGAAGCAATATTACAAGTATAGGCAATTATGCATTTAATGATTATACAGATTTATGGATTGATAATACTGAAGGCAGTGTTAGACTGAGTTACATAGATGGAAATTACGAGCCAAAAGTATTCATTCACTGGAGAGGTGACACTCATAATTTATTTGTAAGTGCTCTTCCAGGAATAAAACTAATAGATACAGAAACAAACGAAGAACTTGTATCAGGAGATTATGAATGTTGTACAAGTTTCAACTACAAGGTTACGGTAGAAGATGGATATTCATATCCAAATCTAAGCATGATTATTATTGATAATAATGATGTAGATAATATGGAAACAGTCGAATTTAATCCAAGTACTACATATGAAACAGGACGATTAATAAGAGATAAAAAAATACTAATTCAAAATGTTAGTACAACAGACGATTTAGGATTACGTGTATATATAAAACAAGTAAATGGTATTAATATTAACCCATCAAGAGAAGCTATTGCTGATATATATCAAGGAAGTGTTCAATATCGTCATACAAAATATCCTTTAGCTGTTAAGACAAACGATAATCTTTTAATAAATGTTAGAGTATTTAATGAAGGTCTAGTTGATAGTAGTATAAATAAGGTAGCTGTATATCTACCAGATGGTATTACTTTTGTGGAAGGTAATACAGTTAACAATACTTTTGGTTGGACATTAGAAGATGGAAAATATACATCTGAATATCTAAAAGATCAAGTAATCAAAAAATATAACGGAAATAGCGTTGTAAGTTACATTGAGATTCCAATGTGCGTTAAAGTTACAGCAGTGCAAGATAATACAGAAAATGTATTAAGACAAATATTTGCAGAAATAATAGATGCTCCAAATGAAGATGCGGATTCAACTTACGGAAATGTAGATGTATCAAACACAACATCATACATGAAAAATGAAATATATCAATCAAATACAGATTCACATTTTAACTCACAAGAAGACGATGATGACTTTGAGTCAGTTGTTATAAATGCAAAGATAAGGGTTGAATATGATCTTAAAGTAGATAAAATTGCTTCTGATAATAACGAATTATTACAAGGTGCAACCTTCTACTTATATGATATTGATGGAAATAAAATTGGTGAAGCTGTATCAGATGCAAATGGTGCAGTTGACTTTGGAACTATAGTGTCATATGGAGAAGGAATCGATGTATTCTATATTAAGGAAATAAAAACTCCAGTAGGATTCTACTTACCAGAAAGTAAGAGCATTAAAGTTGAAGTAGAAAAGACATTAGTAAACGAATTCGAAGGTACATATTCAGTAGTAGTTAGATGTGATACAAGAGAATATAAAGTAGATACATCAAAGGTTGATTACATACCAGTTAGCACAGCAGCACAGCTTGCAAAAATTGGTAGTGGTGAGACTGTAACTGTTGATGGAACTGCTTATGAATATGCTGCAGAAGCAAATTACCAATTAACAGCTGATATCGATTTAACGGGTATTAACTGGACATCAATAGCTGTAGAAGTAAAAGGTGTATTTGATGGTAACGGACACAAAATAAGTAACTTAACAATTTCAGAAGATGCTCCAACAACAAAAGAATTTGGATTATTCAGTGTATATACTGGTATAATCGAGAATTTAGAGCTTGAGAATGTAGCTATTGAAATTGGTGTATATGATGTTGATGCAACAAGCATATCAGGAAAATCAGGTACAGGTGCAATCGTTGGTGTAATGAGAGAAGGATACATCATTGATTGTACAGTATCAGGATCAGTACAATCATCTGAAGACAACTTAGGTGGATTCGTTGGACATACATTAGAAGACGGATTAGTAGTAATAGATAGATGCGAGAACAATGCTGAAGTAACATCAGGAGGAAAAAATAATGTTGGTGGTGTTATTGGTTGCGCTCTTGGATCAATAAGTGTAAACAATAGTACAAACAAAGGTGTAGTTTCAGGTGGAAACTACAACAATGGTGGTTTAGTAGGTTATGTATTACCTTCTAGATATCAAGATTTAACTCTATCTGGAGCAAACAGAGAAGAAGAGCAAGAGCTTGAATTCTATGTAACAAATACAGAGGTATCTGGAGAATACACAGTAACATTAGAAACAATCAAGAAGAGTGATGAATCATTATTACCAGGTGCAACATACACAGTATATGATTCAAGCAAAAATGTAATTAGTGGACTTGACCATGTAACATTAACTGAAGGAAGACTACAATTATTTACAAAAGATATCAATACAATCGGAACAGACGTATATTACATTAAAGAAAATGAAACAGTTTCAGGATACAACAAATTAATTGGTGTTGTAAGGGCTGACATTGAAAGATACTGGGATGATGATACTCATGAATATAAAGTTAGGGTTACAACAAATAAATTAACTGACGCCGAATTTGAAAGCGATACAGTAGTAAACAATGATCAACAAGGAAGAACAGGAAACTTCTTAAATAAGGAAGAAATTTTCACAGAGCAAGCTATTGCAAAAGCAAACTGGAGAACAAGTAAAGCAGAATTTATTAACTGTTCAAATACAGTTGAAGTATCAGGTATATGTACAACAGCAGGTATAGTTGGTGCATCACATGGATATACATGCATTGAAAATTGTACAAACAGTGCTTCAGTTACAATCAATGAAGGAACCAAAAATGGTAAAGCAGCTGGTATTATTGCAGAGTTATATGCATGGAAAATTGGTGATAGAGTATCAATAAATGGATGTACAAATACAGGAGCAATTAATGGAGAAATTTCTCCAAGTACTAGGGCAACAGCTGGTATTGCAGCTGAGATATATGCTGATGCAAGAGTTACTAATTGTGAGAATAGCGGTTCTATAAGTGCACTAGGCGATGCAGTTTCAGGTATAGTTGGAAACTTTGTTGGAAAGATTAATATAGATAGTTGTACTAACTCAGGAACAGTTAAACATACTAATTCAGTAGACAATTATTCAATGGCTGGTGGAATTTTAGCAAAGAACTATGGATCTATCTATAAGGAAAATATTCCAGTTCTAGCTAATGCAACAGCTTCAAGAGAAGATAACGAAATTATAATAAACAATTGTACTTCAACAGGTGACATAGAAGGATGTCGTCATATTGGAGCTATTATGGGTATGACAAGTTCAGAAAAATGTTATATTTCAAATTGTACAGTTGAAGATGTTAGCATAAACCAATTAACTGAGGGTGATATAGGAGGAATCATTGGTTTAAGTAACGCTAAAAACCAAGAAGTAATTGATTGTTCAGTTACTAACTTAAAAATATCACATGCTACAGAAGGTGTTTCAGGCGATTCTTACGGTCATACTGGTGGTATCATAGGAAACTGGAATAGATATGGTAACTTCAGCAATATAAGTACTAATGCTGAATTAGTAATAACAAGATGTGATGTAGAAGGATCTGATATTGTTGCTAGATCTCACAACGTAGGTGGAGTTGTTGGTCAAGTATATGTAAAAGGAAATACAACAGTTGCTTATTGTAATGTAAAAAATTCTAAAGTATTATGCGATTATGTAAGTGGTACATATTCATGTGCTGCTGGTGTAATCGGAAACTTGTACGAAGGTAATAAAACAAATATCAATAACTGTACAGTAGATAAAACTGATGCGTATGCAGAAAGAGGATCAGGTTCAGACTCAGATATGGGTGGTATCATTGGACTAGCAGAATCATCAGAAGTTGAGATAACAGATTGTACATACTCAAACGGTCTTGTATCATGTATAGCTGTTGGTGATGGATGTGCCAACTCTGGAGGTATTGTTGGATGTTCAAGAACAGATAACATATATCTAGAAAATCTTGAAGTTAATAACGCTAAAGTTACAACACTTGGTGGTAACTGCGGTGGTATACTTGGTGGTAACAATTATAAAAACACAGTCCACAACGCACGTGTAATTGATTCATATGTATATAATCATGGCCCTGGAGGTGGAACATCAAATACATGTACAGGTGGTATAGTAGCATATAATAATTCAGGTGGAGAATATGTTGATTGTATATTTGAAAACTCTAAAGTTGAGTTTGATCCATATGACAATGCACCAAGTGGTGGAACTGGTGTAGCAGGTATCTGTGGTGTTGCAATGAGCTATACTGAATACACAAGATGTAAAGTAATAGATTCAGAAATAATTGATAAGAGTGCATATAATGGATATGCTTGTATCGGAGGATTAGTCGGATGGACTAATGAAAAAGTAGATGCAGAAGATTGTATTTCAAGTGGAAATAACATTATAGCTCTTCCAAGTTCAGAGGGTGCTGTGCATGCTGCTAACTTAGGAGCACTTGTTGGTGGAACAATAAGAGCGGTTAATATTAATAAGTGTACAGTATATGATTGTACATTAACTAACGAATGTCCAAACCGTCAAAGCACAAACATAACACTTGGTGGATGTGTTGGTAGTGCTGAAACAGTAGATATTAGAAATAGTGAAGTAAGTAAAATTACATTAAAAGGACGTGTTGCTGGATTTGGTGGTATTGTTGGTAATCCATATAATGGATTTACTGCATACGACGTTGATGTAAGTGATATTACTATAATTGATGAAGGCCAAAACCAAGGAAGATGGAGAGCTGTAGGTGGCTTATTTGGATCTGCAGGTTATAGTAATGTTGAAATTACAAATGTAAACATAGAAGATGTTGATATAACTTCAGCTTCAATGTCTAGTGGTTTAGTATTTGGTTATGGTGGAAAAACAACACTTAGAAATGTAAATGTATCTAATTCAACACTTGATGTTGACCAAGATACATATATAATGAATAATAATGGTGGCGCAGGTGGTATTGCTGGATCAGTATATGGCGAAGTAGATGCTGCATATGTAACAGTAGATAATGTAGATATAACACTACAAGCTGGTACAATTGGTGGATTATTTGGATCTACTAGTGGTGGAGCAACTACATTAAATAAATGTACAGTAAAAGATTCAACACTTACAAATAATAACGAAATAACTCTTCAAAACGAAAATGCAGGTGGATTTATTGGAGCATCAATGAACAAACTAACAGTTAACGACTCAACTTTAAACAATACAACAGTATTATTTAAGGATTCAGAAGATGAATTTATAAGACCAGTTGGTGGATTTATTGGATATGTTCCAGAAATTGATGTTACAAACTCAAATGTTATTGGTTCAACTCTTACAAATCCTAAAGGATATGCCGGTGGATTTGCAGGTATAGTTGCCGATATAGATGGACCATGTGAAATTAATGTAACAAACTCAGGAGTTAAAGGTGGTACAACAATTAGTGCAGCTGGCCATGTTGGTGGTATAACATCATTTGGATGGTTTAAAGGTGAGAATATTACATTAAACGATGTTACTTTAAGTTCTTCTAACAGTAGTTCATGTGTTGGGGGTGTAATAGCTGTATCAGGATATGGTTCATCAATCGATGGAGTAACTGCTGCAGATGTAACCATAAACTCTAAGGCAGGTGCTGGTGGTATTGCCGCAGTATTCAAAGGAACAATTACAGATGTTGAAATCTCTGATTCAGAAATAAAAACAACAGCAGATGATGACACTGGATATGCTGGTGGTATCGTTGGTGTACTTGAAGGAACACTAAGTAACTCAACAGTTGATGATGTCGATGTTACATCAGCAGGAGGAAATGTTGGTGGTGCAATAGGTGCAACAACAGG
>JAFWHH010000017.1 GCA_017512025.1 Clostridia bacterium | reverse complement strand
TTTCTGTTTTAACATCAATATTCTTAATGTTAATCTTTCCATTATGTCTTGTTCCTTCGAACTTAGCACTATAGTCTGTAATTAGTTTTCCTTCTTCGTCTACTTTATATAAGTTAACGTTGAATTTACCTTCTGGTTTTATTTCTTCTGTGTTCTTGATAGTAATATCAATTTTGTTGTCTGCAGAAGGTGTGTATTGAACATAATTGTAGATGCTATTTTCATCTTCTGAATTATATTCAATTAATGTATCGTTTGTATAATCTTCGTCACCGTTATCGTTGTATATTTCAAAATATACAGCTTTTGAATTAACGTTACGAGAATTAATAGATACTTTATTTTCTCCACCTTTTACAGAGAATTTAATATATTTACCTTCAAATGGATTGTTGTATCCATTTACTGTTTTGATTTCTTTAACAACGTATACGTCGTTTTGTAGCTCTAAAGCTGGGGCTACTGATGTATACGATCCATCACCATCTTCCTTAACAGCTGCTTCAAGCTCTGTTAATTCAGTGCTTTTAGAAACTTGAACTGGGTATGTAATTGATCTGTATTTCATAACTTTTAAGTCAACACCTGGTAATTTATTTTCACCATCTGTTTTTGTAATATTTAACTCATAGTTATATACATAAATTGTGTCAAAGTCATCATCATCTTCTTCACCAGGATAGTACTCATCTGGAGTATCCTCGTTAGTTACTGTATTATCATACCATGTATCTAAGTTTGGATTTGTTAATTCATCTGGATTAGAATCTTTATCATGAACATCTTTAACTAATGTTCCATTATCAAATGCCTCGTCTTCAGTAATAGCTGCTCTGTTCGTTAGAGCTTTACCATTTAATTCAGTATTTGCTGTTACTTTACATACAAGACCTATTTCTTGATAATAATCATTCTTTCCTCTATGAGGAGCAGCCATCTTAGCAATAGAGTTTGCCTCGATGATTGAATCACCGATATAATCTAAAGTTATAACTTGTCCGTTAACAGTAGCTTTCCACTCTTTTTCATAACCACTTTCAAGTCCTAAATACTCAACACCTGCGGGTAAATAGTCAGTTACTTGAGTTGCTCTACCATCATATGCATCTCCAGTTCCTTCGTTATATACTCTAATTCTGTATGTAACAATATCACCAGTTTCAACATTTACTTTTAATTTATCATGATAATATTCAGCTGTTCCGTCTTTACTTAAAGCTGTTACTGATCTTTCATTTAATGATGGAACTCTTTCATTGTATGTGATTGTATAATTGCTTCCATCTGACCATTTAAAATCTTTTTCAACTTTGTATATATATTTTCTTAATGCTAAGTCAAATTCTGGATTATAAATAACTTTAACAGCATCAACGTCATCATCATCTTCGTTTTGCATGTAGTCTTTATTTATTCCTGTTAAATCCTCTTTTGCAGCATCAGCAGCCATATAAGAAGATATATGTTTATTAACTACAACATCACCACTTGTTGAACCATCAGAGTCAATGTCAACATTTGGAACATCTGCTTTGTAGTATTCTCCATTATTTCCAACATATCCATAATCAGTTATTTGTGCTGAATTGTATATTGTTCCGTTAGCACCTTGATCAACATCTGTAACTATTCTAATTTCGAATTTATCAACATCATTTTCAAATGAATTTAGGCTCTTTAAAGAAACCCCTGTATCTCCATTTAATTTGATTACTAGACGTTTACTACTTGTGTCATATGAATATGTAACACTTGAATCATTTAATTTCTTTGTTTCTTCTTCGTTGAAGTTTAATCCTTTTGGTAAGTAATCTGTTACTTGTTTAACTACACCATCAATTAAACCTTCATTATAAACTGTAATAACATTAATAAGCTTGTCTCCTCTTGATACGATAGCAGGCTTTTTGTTCATGTTATATTTTAGATCATGTTTAACACCTTTTTTGATATCATCATATCCAGAGATTTCAAGTTTAGTTTTTTCTACTGATGAATCTTCAGAAACTAAGTATTCTTCAGAACCATCTTCTTTAATTTTTCCTTCAATTCTCTTTGTTAGAGCTAAGTCAATTTTATTAACTTTAATTTTGTCGAAGTCATCGTCATCTTCTTGTCCAACAAATGGATGCATATTGTCATCTAACCAATTATCTTGATTATTTGAGTAATCAATCCATTCGTCTTTAGATCTATCAGCTGTTGAAATTGTCCAGTTATTAGCTTTTGAATCTATATCTGACCCAGCAGCGAAAGTATATTCAGCTATTTCTGCAATGTTTGTGTATACTTTTTGATTTGTTGTATTGCTATCAACTGTACATTCAACATAAATTACTTGTGATTTAGATTTGAAAGATTCTTCTGTATCATCTTTTGAAAAAGCTTTCATCTTATCTAGTTTAGTTGTAATTGTAATATCTTTATTGTAGTTTGTTTTCTCAACTTCTAATTCTGTACCATCAACACTATATGCTTTTACGAAGTTTAAGTAATTTGGTAAATGGTCTGTAATCTTTGATGCAGTACCATCTATTTCACCTTCATTGAATAATCTGATAGCGTATGTAACAGTATCACCAACATTAACACTTACAGCAGTTTTATTCATGTTGTAAGATGCATTATGAGGTGTTTTATTTTCTTTTAAATTTGTTAGATCTATTGATCCTAATCTATCATTAACTTTATTACCATTTACAGAATAGATGTATTTCTTTAAAGCTATATCAGCTTTTAAATCTGGTATAACATTTTTCCATCCTTCTGATTTAGTTCTATGAGTTCTTTCAACATCCACTAATACCTGAGTTGTTGATCCTGATGTTGGGATAAATATTTTGGCATCTGGCACTTCACCAAAATCTATGTTCCAATTAACATTCATTGAATCTGTTGCATTTTTTGAAAAGTCAGTTGTTATTTCAACATAGAATTCTGATTTTTCTGTTGCATTTGATAAATTAATGCTATTTCCATTTGCATCTACAACCTTGTATTCATTGCTTGTAAATTTCTTTGAACCAAAGCTTACGTTAGTTAAAGAAATACTAAATCCATATTTATTATATACAACAAATGGACCTATTTTATTAGAATCACTACTATATTTTGCTTTGCTTGAGTCAATTTTTGTATTTGCATATGCATCTTTTTCAAAATTCTTGTATTTATTTACATTATAAGAGTCTTTCTTATATCCATTTACTAAATAATAAAGTAATTGGTGAATAAATCTTTTTGATGCCGTTTCATTTCCAATATAATTCTTAACGGCAGCATAATCATCAGAATATGTTCTTAAGTCTAAAATAATATTTCCATTCTTATCAAGTGGACTTAATCCATAACCACCATTTCTTTGTTTAGCATAACTTAATAATAAATAGTTTTGAATTACTTTAATGAAATTATCTCTTCCATTAATTGCATACTTATAATCAGCTGCAACTCTTGTTTTACCATTATAGTGATATGAAGTTAAATATTCAGTATATCCATTTGATGCTACACCAGCATTATTATATAACGCTTGTAATTCTCCAAGCATCTCTTTATATAAACCTTCTAGATATCCATTATCACCTAACTTCTTAAACATGCTTCCTTCAGCATATGATTGATCAGGTGAATCTGATATATACATGTTCTCTAGAATCCACATAAAGTGATTGTATGTTTCTCTGTTACCAAAATATGTTGTAATCATTCCTTCATCATCAGAAAAACTATACAAGTCATATATATTGTATACCTCTGCTTGTGCATTACCTGATTGGATACAATATAAGTTCTTTAACTTTCCTGTTGTATCGTAGAACATCCATTTTTGTTCTTCTTTTCCGCTAGATAGTCTTCTACCTATTCTTGCTGCATAACTGTCAACTCTTGTCATCCAGTTATTAATTTGTCCAATTTGAGCAGCTGCCATTGCTTCCTTGCTTTCTAAAGTGTCTGTAGATTCTTTAGAAATTTTCATAGGAATATAGCTTTGAACCATAACTAATATGATTGCTACTACCAATAAAAAGCTTAGTACTTTTGCAATACGTTTACTTACGTCTTTCATTCTTTTCTCCTTTCAACATATAAAAAAGTCTCTCTCAATTATTAAGACTGACCTTTGCATAATATTGGCCCAAAGACGTCGCAAAGGAGAGCATATCTTAATGCTCTCCTTTGCTTTTGTGTCTTAATATTTTATCTTTTAAACTAACACACCTATTTATATTGTTCTAATTTATCACGTGCTAGCAACTTATGTATCTTAATTATTTTCGATTGGAAATGCTTTTTGCCAGATTAGAAAACTACTCATTTATGTTTAAAATTCTATTGTTTTCTTGGTTAACCTTGTAGTCAACATGATTAACACTTCCTTACGTGTGTATTGAATTAAAGTAGTTACGTTTACTTTTTTATCAACTATGCGTTCTATTATATCATAGAACTCCGTCGAAATCAAGTTTTTCATCTTATTTTTAAATAATAACTTTAAAGGTTTCCTTCGTTTCTACGTACAAAAAAAAATATAGGAAGTTTTAACTTCCTATATTTTTTAATTTAACCTATTTTTGTGCTTTACACCAATTAAATTTAGTTATTAACAGTTCCGTTTCCTGTTATAGCTGAAGATCCATCCTTTGGAACAAGTTTAGATGAATTAAATTGAAGATTTAATGTTCCATTGTTGTTAATTACTGATCCTGATGTGTTTTGAATCTTACCAGCGTTATTACCGTTTGGATCTGAATCCTTCAATGTTAAAGTAGCTCCAGATTCAATCTTAATTAATTCGTTTTCATTAGATAATCCAATTACATTTCCTGCAATATCAATTGTTACGCTCTTGTTGTTTCCAATTACTAATTGACTTTCTAATGTTACGGTACTGCAAATTCTAATTGTATCAGTTGCTGAGGCACTATTTACTGCTTCTTGTAATGATGTATATCCAGTATCTCCAATGTAAGCCACTACACTTTCTTCCTGTGTTGGTCCTACATATGCTATCTTCTCCTCTGTAGAGTTTATAATCTTAACTCCGTAGTAATCTCTAAATCTTTCTGGAATTACTACATTACCATTATTGTTCCTGAAGGCAATGTTTGCTGCTGTTACTAAGTCTGTACATACAGCTACACCATCATTCCAGTATAAGTATGCATTTCTGTATACAAGACTTATACCTGCTGTTTTACCTTTAATTACTGGAGCTGTTCTGCTAATTGTTGCATCATCAATACCTAGATATACATTAGCTGGGATATTAGTACTTGAGCTTGTTCCTACTGTTAAACCAACAGCATTTGTAGATTCTATTTCTACATCAGATGCTTGTATATATAAATCTCCATTGTATACGATAATTGCATCTCCGCTATCATTTTTAATACTTACACCTTCACCTAATGTTACTATAGTACTATCGTTGCTTCTTTCGCTCACAGTCATTCCTTTTGTAATGTTTGCATGTTTGATTGATGTATTAGTAGTTACGTTTGTCATTTTACCAATTGTAACCTTATCATTTGCAATACCTTTAGATCCATCAATTTCAACTGTTGCTGGTATTTTTGTATCATAGTTTCCATTAACATCTAATAAATCTGTGATTGTACCACCATAAATCTTTGTTGTTCCAGATGAAACCCCTAATTGTTTTATTACTGCTGTTCCATCTACGTTTACTGTAGTCTTATCGTCAACACCTAATGTTCCGTCGATTGATCCACCGTTTACGTTTACATTACAAGCTGACATTGTAATTGAAGTATTAATTTCTCCACCAGACATGTTAAATGTTATATTGTGTATAGAATTTCTATTATACACATATGAATAATAACTTTTTCCACCGGTTATCTTGGCTGTTCCAGATATATTTACCTGAGTTGCTTTGTTTGCTGCTGAGCCAACAATTGCAATCCAGTTACTTGGATATATTCGTGCATCAGTTGTTGATGTATTTCCTCCAGAACTAATTATTTCACCACCGCTAATTGATACGTTTCCAGAAGATGTTGAATTAATTGCTAATCCACCTAAAGATCTTCTTGAAATAATATCATCATTATAAAATTCATCATTTATAATCTTTCCGCCAGTCATACTTACTGTACCACTACCAGTATTCTTTATAAATGTATTTTCTTGATGTTTTCCATTATCAAGTATGTCATATGTACCACTTGAAAGTGTGAATGTACCTTTGTTATCCACTAAAATATCACCATATGTGTATATAGCTCCCTCTTTAGTGTCTGATAAGTCTGTTAATTCAAATGTACTATTTGATTCAACTGTGAATAATGTACTTGCTCCGTTGTATTTTATTGTATTGTTATTTAAGTTAAGCTTAATATTTCTTGCAGCATTTTCTCCACCGATTGTATAAATATCATCTTTTTCTAATACGATTGATTTTTGTAAATCAATTGTTGTTTGTGTATTAGTTGTACATGCAGCAAATGCTGATTTTAATGTCATGTATCCAGTATTACCAATCTTAGCTACAACTGTATCCGCTGAAACTTGGTATACTTGTTGTGTATTCCATTCGTCAACATCATTCTTTGTGTGTATGATGCTTGCGTTGTCTGGAATATCATCAACATAGTTTTGTAATTCCTTTCTAATATCTGATGAATCTGTATACGCAATTTTACCATCGTAGAAATTTAGAGTTGCTGTATTTGCGTTTGTAAATTGACCCATATATGTGAATGTTGGACTATTTGGATCTATAGCATCGGCTTTATTTCCTATAGTTAATGAACCGCTATTTGTAATTTCACCACTATATTCATCTCTTTCACCAAATGCAACTGTTCCATTTCTTATATCCTCATCACTACTTGAAATATGGTATACTTTGTTATCAAATGTTCCTTTGATGATTTCCATTACACCATCAACTTTGTTGTCAATACCACCATTTATTTCACCACCTAGAACTTTTACTGTTCCAGAAACATTTATTATATTGCTTCTTACTTTTCCACTTTCAATAGTTGTTGTACCACCATCGTTTTTGATATCTGTATTAAAGTAATAAACATATCCATTTCTGCTTCCAACAACTAAGTCTTTTGATGTTCCATTCTTTAATGTTACTTGTCCAGCATAGTTTTCAATATTGTAGAAGTGATATGTTGGTCCGTAAGATGGATATCCAGGAATAATTACACCACCTGCTATTGTAGTTGTCGGTGTTCCTGATGCAGAATCTTTACTAATTCCACCATTTCTTAAACCAGCTATATTCCAGAATGTATCGTTTGAGTTAATAACACCTGAACCTGTATTTACAATTAATGATTGCGCAACTTCTGCATTTGTTAATGTTACATTACCATTATCCTTGTTGTAAATACTGTATGATGTTAATCCTTCACCATTTAATGTACTTGCATTAACATTTGCTGTTCCACTATTTTCAATAAGTGTTGTGTTTGGTTTTGTCGTCTTAACTCTAGCACCATTTACTACATTTAATGTTCCTATGTTCTCAACAATTATTGCATGTGATTCTGCTGTTCCTGCTGCAGAATCTGAACCTACAACAGCATTATCTATTGTAAGAGTTCCTTCATTAGATATTAATTTTGTTCCGTTCAAAGTTAATGAACCGATATTGTTTTCTGAACTATCAATAATTTTTAATGTTCCTTTATTCTTAATACCTTCTGAGTTTCCAATTGAAATAATATGTCCGCTTAAATCAATTGTTATGTTGTCATCTGTTGCAACATTAACTGTTGTAGTTGATGCACCCATAGAAATATCTTGTATGATATAGATTGTTCCATTTGGATTACATGCATTAACAGCATCTTGAAGGCTATTAAACTCATAGTATCCATCTACAACTGGAACACTTCCAGAAACAGTAGCTTCATTTGTTTTAATCTTAGCAACTGTAACTACACCAAGTATTTTTGTTTCTAATGTTTCATCTTCATTATCTGTGTTAATTATCGTAGCACCAGATCTAGGCTCAATTGATCCATAGAATACCTTGTTTAATTTACCAGTAATTCTACCATTGTTGAATATAATTGATCCAGCTCCGCTGTTGTATGTTGCATAGTAGTTTTCTTCTTTACAGATAATTTCTGGTGTTGTTGTACTAACTTCATCCTCTTCTCTACCAATGTATATGTGTCCTGCTCCTGAGTTTTCAACAGCATTACCATCATAAACAATACAATCTTTACCGATTATAATATCTCCAGATCCACTATTTTTAACACAATATGGAGTATATCTATTTTGAGAATCTACTGCAGGTTTTACGTTTTCTAATGTTATTGTTCCATCTCCAGAGTTTGTTATTGATGCATAATATCCTCTGTCAATGTTTGCATTCTTGATTGTTAAATTACCTGATACGTTATTTATATTATCTGCATACTCAGTTTTAATAGTTTTATTTCCAGCTCCATCATTATCAATTGTAACTGTTTGTCCATTGTTTATTATTGAACTTATTTGACATTTTGTAATATTAGTTGTTCCCGTACCTTTTAAGGTAAGTGAAATTGAACTATTATCTACTGTTGTAATATTTTCTGAACTATTAGTAATTTCGCCACTAAGCCTTGAATTTGTTATATTTGCATAGTTATCTGTAATTGTTAAACGATCAATTGTTCCGTTATCACAATTAACATATCCATTTGTTTTTAAATCAGAGATATATGGGGTATTATCTGATGTACCTGCAATTTTTACTTTTGAACCATTGTTAATTTCAACCGTACATTCGATTCTTCCGCCTGTCATTTCAAGAGCTTCTGCAGCTGTACTATTACTTAAAACTCTGTTTCTAGTAGAATTTATCTTTCCACCTGTCATTTTAACTGTGGCTGTATCAATATTGTACACTGGTATGCCTGCATATCCTATTTCACTATTATTTATATTTAATTTACCACTATCTTTGTTGTAAATACCACCAGTAATTGGCGTACCATTAAGATTTAATGTTCCACTATTTTGTACTACTCCAACATTGTTATTATTATCTACCGCAACTGTTCCACCGTTTAAATTCATTGTACCATTGTTGAATATTGCAGTAGCATATTTTGAAGAAACCATTCTACCTGAATTATCAGGAATTTCTATTGCATTTGTTTGTCCTATAGTTGTTATCTTACCACTTTCTAAATTGAATTCTCCGTGGTTTTCAATAGCACCGGCATAATTTGTTACTTTTCCATTTTCACCACTATCTTTAATAGTTAGTTTGCCACCTTCTTCAACATTGATTCCTTCTTCACCATAGATATATCTTAATTCATTGCCTTTTAGGTCTATAGTAATTTTCTTTCCTGATGTGATAGTAGAAGGTGCATTTGGCATTACAACTGGATTTATTAATTCAATTGTAACATCGCTATTATTGCAACAACTAATAGCACTATTTAATTCACTAAATACATAGTATCCATCTTTTTCTGTTGTTATTATGCTTGAAGGAATTGTGATATCTGCAGTTTTTAATATTTGAGCAACACCAACTCCTGTTTTACTTAAATAAGTACGTTCACAATCTATCTCTTGATCATTCTTTGTAATAGTATGATCATCACAGATAATGCTTACATTATCTTCAATTTCTGTTAGATTACCGCTTATGAAATATCCGTCTTTGGTAATTATTTGTCCATCATAGAAGTATACTTCTCCACCAAATCCATTGTATATACCATAAGTATCTCTTGATAAGAATGTATACCCTGTTGTGTTTATTGTTGGTGACGTTGTGCTAACTTCATCGTCTGACCCGGTGTTTTTTGTACCAATTATTATTTTTGATAGTTTCCATTCACCGCTTGTCTTATTTAAATGATAATTTGCTACTGGTCCATTAATTGTTCCGCCTTTTATAATAAGTGTACTTTCCCTTGGATAGTTTATATTATAATCTGCGTTATATACGCATCCATTAAATGTTCCATCGTCAATTGTAAACTCACCTGAGTTTGATAAGGCTATAACAGTACCTGCTGATCTTCCACCAGATACATATCCCGATTTAAACTCAGTCTTTGACTCACTAACGCTACTAATGTATCCATATATTCTGTTGTTCTCTAAAGTAGCCGTTCCATTTATTTTTACTGGAAGAATATCGTTGTCATTAGTTCCACATATAATTTTATTATTTTTCATTGTTACTGTATTATCAGAACCCATTGTTAAATTAACATTATAGAATTCACTGTCTTCAACTGAACCTACATATAATCTAACAGTTGTTGCTCCTATTGCTAAATCCTTAATATTGAATGCATTGGCTTGCATGCTTGATCCAATAACACTTGCTTTATCAATAGTCAAATTTTCTGATATAATTCCATTTCTACCACTAGCTTTAATGAAAGCATCACCTGTAATAGAAACATTATCATTATTACTTTGTTTATATATTGTACCTCTAATTAATCCACCATTAATATCTGCATCTTTATAGTTTCTAATTCCACCTTTGTCTAAATAACTATGATTTAAAGTTACATCTCCCTTGTTTTCAATCATGTACATATCTTCTGATGAACCAACTAATCTAGTATTATTTACTATAAGCTCAGCACCTTCATTATTTATGATAGGAGACCATGTACCTCCAGATACAATTTTACCTGTTCCTTTTGCAAGCTCATTAATAATTGGTTTTCCATTTAATGTTATTTCTGTAATTACACCTGAATCCATTCCTGTGTATAAACCAGGGCCTGACAACTTAACACCAATTATGTGTAAGTAATATTTCTTTCCTCCTTCTAATTCATAATCATTAGGGAACACAATAAAACTGCTTCCTGATGGATAGTACTTAATTTCTGGCTCTTCAGCAGATTCAGTTACGTACCATCTAAGTGATCTACCAAAATCAAGACCTTCAATATGTAATTGGTTTGTGCTACTTGGATCAGTATCACTTAAATCTATTTCTACATATGAATGATTATAGTGGTCTAAGATATAATCATGCGCTTCTGAAGAGTATACTGATCCAGTTGTAGTTCCTTGGTCGTTTGGAACTAAATAATCACCTTGTTTAACAAAATAGTAATCACTATCATGTTGAAGCTCAAATAAATCCATTCCTTGATAATAATCTGTACTTGAATCTTTTACTTCAAACTTTCCATTATTAATAAATATGTTCTTTTGGTATTTAGGTGTAATTGTATGTCCATTTAAGTCAAGTGTATAGTCTTTATTCTCACCAATTGTTATTATTGGATTTTGTTCAGTACTTTCGTTTTCAACCATTACATCTCGAACTAATTTGATTTCAACCTTTAATCCTTCAGGTAATTCATCAGCATCATTAAATGCTCCCTCTAATGTTGTCCATTCTTTTGAATAGTTTCCTGATTTTACAATTGCTACTACATCAGATGGAACAACAAGATACTCAATATATCTGCCTGATCCTTGTGGATCTTCTTTTGTATATGCGTTATAGAAATCTGGAGTTTCATTTACTCCTGAATCAGATACTGAGCTATTGCTATTTCCGATAATTAATCCGTCAAAGAAGTTGAATACACCATTTGGATCTTTGTTAATTCCGTATGTTCCACCTTCAATTGTTGGAGCTACTATACTTGGCTCTCCAGATTCTTCGTTAGTTCCTAAAGTTAATGAACCACCTTCGTTTAATTTAATAGCTTCTCTTTCTGTATTTTCAATTTTACCTGTTTGAACAGCGCTCTTATCTACTACAGTTAAGTTTCCATCTTTTACTTCAATTGTTGGTTTTGCTGAGTTATCTGATGAAATTGTATAGCTATTTAAGTCAATTACTACAATATTATCATTATCTATTTGATTGTTTTCTCCATTAATGTTAGCAAGTATTTTAATTTCAACTTTATTATCATTTTCATCTGGAATTTTATCTTCAGAAGAATTTGCTAGTAAAGCATCAACAATTGCTTCTTCTAGAGTACTATACTCATTCCATAATATTTGATCACCATTTGCATTTTTCATAGTGTCAAGGCCTTTTGGTACATCAACTATTTGACATACAACTGTTGATTGTGCAAATGTAACAACAATATGTTTATTCTCTGTTATATTGCATAATTCATCTAAGTCTTGAATATATAATTTCTTTCCAACTCTCTTAAGTTCGCTCTTTATATCGATTCCATCTGTTTCGTCATAGCTTCCATCTATTTCGCTTCCACTATATAATCTTGCACTTGCAATTACATATTGGTTATCTGGAGTAATAACTATGTCGTCTTCAACATCACATCCATAAGCAACAGAAATTGGATTTCCAGCTAATGATATTGATCCATTTCCACCTATAACTTCTCCTGTTACTTGATATGATACTGTATTATAGTAGTAGCTTATTTCACCCATGTCTCTTGTTGCTGTACCAGTAACAGTTCCATTTTCTCCTGTAGCTGTTCCTTCATATCCAACAACTCTTGAAAATTCACAAGCATTTGAATCTAGGTATGCTCTTTCAGTAGTTAAATCTGTTCCATTAACTTTTATTTTATTATTTGCAAATAAAGGTGTTACCTCATAAGATGAACCATATTCCATCTCAACTGTTTCATCTTCTGCAATTTTAGTTGGTGTTGTAGCACCATCTTTATAATGATGTATTACTAAATTTCCTTTATTTGAAACATAATATACCTCTATTATATTTTGTGTTTCATCCGCACTAACAGTTAGAGGGAAGTTTACAACACCTGTTCCATTACCTTTAGTTGTATCTAATACATATCCTTCGCTCTTATCTGGATATGAATCTATAACAGTTCCAGCCTCTACATATTTAATAGGCTCTTCTTTCGATGTATCCTCAACACCATCGTAGTAATATTTTACTTTATATCCATGTAGTACAACACCCGTTGCATTTATAATCTTATATGGTATCTCAGAACGATTTCCAAGAACACCTGTTGTATATGCAGAAACTTTATATATTTCTCCATATTCAAGTGTAATAGTTTTTTCGCAAACATTATCAGCTCTTGTTATTTCAGTATAAGGAAGAACTTCACCTTGTGAGTTTTCTACTTTATATTGTGTTTTCTTTCCATTAGTAGCTTTTTCTGTTATTTTTACTTGTACATCTGATGTATAGAAATTCTTTTCCTCATCATATGTTCCTGCTACTGCTTTTATTTCAGGAGCATCAACTTGATCAAATCCTGGAATTTCTAGCTCTCCATATACTATATATTTAACAGATGCACTAACATCTTCTTCATTTATAGTACCATCAACCGTTAAATCAGCTGATAGAGATTTTTCTTCATTTAAATTCCATTTTTCGCTGTCTAATACATTTCTTATGATAGTAGTTAATTCAACTTGGTTAGATTTACTATCTTTGTTTGTATCACCCCAAACACTTACAGTATATGCTCTATTACCTTCTGCATCTGCACGTGTTGGATTCTTTACATTAATTTTCATACCAGTAGCTAATTTTCCTTCTTCAGCTCTAGTATCGTTTGTATTAACTTCTACATTTTTATTAAATTTACTTACTATATTATCTATATTTGTTTCAGGGAAAAATCTTGATACAGTTGTATCAGTTACTAAATAATTCTCACTATTTAGCCAGCTTTGTTTGTAATCTAGATTTTGTAATGCAACCGCAACATCAATTGTATTTCCAGCTGCTTTAACAACAGTTCCTAAACATGAAATACCAATAAGAGCTACTAGTATCATACTAAATGTCTTTGTTTTATTCTTTCCAGCAAAAACAATAATATTTAATACTATTGCTAGTATAGCTAATATAACCATAACCATGATTTTATCGCCTGTTTTTATAGAACGACTTGGCTCTTCTTTTTTCTCTTCTGGAGTACTTGGTACTGGTTTAGAGTCTGGTGTTTTTGAACCATGGTCTGGAACAGGATCTTCATATATAATTAATGTTACTGTTCTATCTTCTTCAGGAACTTCATACTCACCATCACTTGATGCAAGTCCAGTAAAAGTAATTTTAGTTGTTTGTGGTTTTAAATCACTTTTTAGTTTTAAAACCAAAGTAGCAATATCTTCATCTTCCGTTATACCTTCTTGCATAGTGTATAAACAGAATTTTCCATACATGCTATGTCCTTTTCTTTGGTTATGCTCTAATAACCAATTTGCATCTCTATTAGCATGGAAAGAAACGCTCTCAAATACGTTTTCATCATATCCTAAATAACCAACAATGCTATTTAGACCTTCTTCTCCCACGTTAATATCTTTTGCACTTAATGTTACTGTAACTTCCTCACCTGCTTTAACTCTTTTCTCTTCAGGATCAGGAATAAAATTAAAACTCATGCTTTGGCTTCCTACAGGTGAATAATCTGTTCCCTGTACGATGCTGTTTTGCATTGAAGTTTTAGTTGCTAATGAGAAAATAAATATCATTGCAACTAAAATATCAAAAATTAAAACTGACACTTTCTTTTTCATTTTTTTCTCCCTCTTTGTTTTTATTTTTTTTTATGACATATTTTTAATATCTATTAAATTTAGTTTCAAATTGATAAATTTTAATTAAATATTTAATATGCTTAGGGATTTATTGGTTAATGGGGTTTATTACAAATTCATTTCAAATCCATTAAATAATTAAGACAAAAAATACAATTTTATATTTCCAAAGTTAAAAGATAAAAATCCTTTAATTCCCTATATACTCCAGAAAAAAGTTATGTAAACGATTGCCATAATTTGTATTTCGTATTATAATCATATTGTCGGTGAATGTTCACCGTAAATATTTTGTTTTTCCCGCCGGCTTTTCTGGTGGGACTGGTCCAATCATAAGGAGGGGATTGGTATGAAGAAGTGTTTGTCCGCGCGGCCTATGATTGTCGCATCCGAACTGCTCATGGCATTTATTGTCATTGCACTGTCAATTGTGCTTTGTACTTCGCTTACAGCCTATGCTGGCTCTAGCACAAGTGCAAACGAAACGAATCGTGAAAACATTGGTATTGGTGACATTATTAGTTTTGAGGAAGGATGTACTATTACAGGAGCAGATGGAACTCAAACTCAAACGAGTCCCGGTGAAAAGATTTGGCTGATTGATGTTGATGACAAATTCGAGCATTTTCGGGTCTATGTACCCAAGATGCCACTGTCTGCATACTATATCGATAGTCAAGTCTTGGCAGGAGCTGAGCTTATTTCTCATGATGGTATGATCATTGGAGATATTAACTCCGATAGAAAAGTTAACGCAATTGATCTTACACTTTTGAAACGAGCTCTTATGTATGGCTGGTCTGATATCGTTGCAATTCACTTAAGCGACATGAATGCTGATGGTAAAAGTAATATTGCAGATGCCGTTAGCCTGACACGTTGGCTTATGGGTGATAGTATTAGACCTGCAGCACCGGTCATTACAACGACTACTATTACGTCCAACACAACAACAACGACAACCTCTACCTCCACGAGCAAAACAACTACAAATACTACTTCTACTACAACCATTACATACGTAACAACAAGCGCAACTTCTAACCCGGGTGAAATCATTAACAAAGCTATTCCGACTATTCCCGATACTAGTATTCCGAGATACACTGAAAGCTTGAAGGAAACAAAACAAGGAGTTTTTCTTTTTGAAAGAGCTGGTCAGACATACGCGTGCACGCTTTTGACGTATTCAGATTCGAACTACACGACAGGTGATTTGATCTTTAACCAGAACCTGATTAAGGGATTACATTTTTGGAAGTACAATGGCTCCATGAAGCCGGCTTCTATCGATGATGCACTCCCTAATTCGAAAAATCTGTATGTTACTGCAAAAGATTACACAAATGTGAGCACCGGTATTACAAAACTGCCTTACGATCTTAAAGAGTATAAAAAGCTCATTTTTAGTGATCTTGCCGGAATTTCTGGTATCATTGCCGGTAAATTTCTCTGTTATGACATCGATGTTCAGACATACGATTATAATCTGAATGGATGTATTGATGAAGGCGATCTTGCAATTGCATTGAAGTACTTCACAAGTAATCCTAAAAACTTCTTCTGGAAGTTGAATACAGAAGCCTTTAATCGTTATTTTGACAACATTGTTGACCTTGGACATACAAATGCTGTTATGCTTCGAACCGATGAGACTACACCTGTTGAGTATGCGTTCTGCATACCTACCGGTGACCTCAGCAATGATTTCGAAGGTCTTACACTTTGCAAAGTTGTGCAGATTCTTCCTGGATCTTACCTGCCTCAAATGGCAGAGTATAAGGAAGATTCTCTCGTCTCTGAGGAAAATGCTGTTTTCATTGCATGGGTACCAAGTCTTGTGTCCTCTACTCCCAAGAGAAGATGGGCAAAGATTGACCCCGCTATTACCGAAGACTGGTGGTTTAGGGCAGGTTACTATGTCTATTTGCTTGATGACACTGGTCACTACAGAATGGATTGGATTAAATGAACAAAGAAGGAGACAGAAACGTCATGTTTCTGTCTCCTTTGCTTTACAAAAAAATAAAACCTAGAGATTAATCTCTAGGTTTTGGTGCAGATGGCCGGAATCGAACCGGCACGGTTTATTCAACCGCAGGATTTTAAGTCCTGTGCGTCTACCAGTTCCGCCACATCTGCATGAATTTTGAACTGGTTTTGTCCAACGACAAGAGTTATTATAATCTTTCACCTAGCTTTTGTCAACACTTTTTTTGCATTTTATAAAAAAATAGACTAAATAAAACTCAAGAGTTTTATTTAGCCATTTCTCTTTTAGTATTTCTTGCTGTTTTCTTTAATCGATTTTTGGTACAATATTATTTTCCTTATAGTATTTCGCGATAAGTTCATCCAATTCAATACTTAATTCATATGTGCTTTTGTAATCTTCAGTTAGTATGCTTTTGTTCAACTTGTCCCTTAAAATACAAATTTGATTTATTAACATAGTAACCCTCTCCTTTTATGAGTGGCTTATCATTGATAATTGCCCTGCTCAATTTAGGATATCATACATATGATATAGAGTCAAACAAAAAATGCTAATTTTTCCCTATTTTACGCAACTTTCGTACGACAAAATTCGACATTTTTCACGCTTTTGCTTTTCTAGATTTATAGATATATATACCAAGAGCACATACAAATAGTAGTAATGATAGTGCTTGAGACACTCTTATTGGTCCCCACATCAAACTATCTGTTCTAAGTCCTTCGACAAAAAACCTAACAAACGCATATCCAATAAAGTATGCACATGCAACTTGTCCAGAAAATTTTCTATTCTTCGCAATCTTGTACAATACAAAGAAAACAATAAGATTTCCAATAGACTCATATAAAAATGTTGGATGTACATATTTAGTAACTCCATGCTCTACAATTTCCATCTTAAGTGGCCAGTTTGTTTCTGTACCATAGGCCTCAATGTTTATGTAGTTTCCCCATCTACCAATTGCTTGGCATAGAGGAATGATTGGAGCTAAATAGTCTAAAATATCAAGTATTTTCATTTTCTTAATTTTGGCATAAATGCATATTACTGCTATAGCACCAATAAGTGCTCCGTATATAGCTATTCCACCATTTCTAAATTCAAAGAATTCTTCTAGATTATCTTTGTAGTAGTCCCATTTGAATGCTACGTAGTATATTCTTGCGCATAAAATTGCAACAGGTATCATTATTAGACTCATATTAAATAAATTATCATATTTTAATCCATATCTACCATCATGTAGCTTTGCCCATAGATAACCAATTAAAATCGCAGTTGTTATTATTATTGCATACCAATATATCTCTATTCCAAATATCGTAAAAGCAGTTCTTGGTATAACACCAGTTTTTATAATAAACTCCATTATTATCCTCCTTTTACAACAGAAAGTGCTACTTTATCTTTATTGAATACTTCATTAAGAACATTTGTAGTATATTCAATTGTAACATCATTATACTTATCAACGTAATCAAATGTTCTAACCTCTTTGATAGAGTCTGCTAAGAACATTCTACCGATACTTGCAACATCATTAAATTCAGTAACAAAATCACCATATATCTTTCTTTTAACTCTTTCAAAGTCTTCTTTGTTTATACCTTCATTTTTTATTTTTTCAAACTCAGTTATCAACATATCTTTCACTAATTGTGGATTATTTGACTGTCCGCTTATTAGTATGTGTGCATAATTCTTTGAGAACTCATATTCAGAATCAATCTCACCAAATATATTTTGATTTTCATATAAATTTTTATATAAAGCTGAGCTTTTTCCAGCAATTAGTCCCATGATAATTTCAATAGCCATGTGTCTTTTAGCTTTTTCTTCTGGTGGAACAACTTTGTCTTTAATACCAACCATAAATATTGGCATACTTACTGACATTGTTTTTTCAGCATAATCTTTATATATTTTTTCTGGCTCTTCTTCGAATATTCTTGTAATGTTTCCTATATTTTTATTTGGTTTTAATCTTGATACTATTTCCCTTTTAATTTCTTCTGGTTCGAAGTTACCACTAACAACTAGAACCATATTACCTGGATTATAAAATGTATTATAGCATTTATACAGTATATCTGGGTGTATGCCTGATATTGTTTCTATTGTTCCAGCAATATCAATTCTAATTGGGTGTTTTTCATATAAACATTGTAATGTATCTAAGTATAATTGGAATCCTGGATCATCATCATACATCATGATTTCTTGACCAATTATTCCTTTTTCTTTTTCAACGTTTTGATCTGTATAGTATGGGCTTTGTACATAGTCCATAAACTCATCTAACCCTTTGTAAAATGTATCATCTTCGCTACATTCAAAAAGGTATGCAGTATGGTCATTTGTTGTATATGCGTTAGCATCTAACCCAAGTGCCATAAGTACATCTAAACTATTTGTTCCATTTGGTTGTTCAAACATTTTATGCTCTAAAAAATGAGCAACACCATCTGGTACAATAACTTCTTCTCCAGTCTCTGGATAAATAAATCTATTATCGTTTGATCCAAAATTTGTACCCCATATAATGTATTTCTTATTAGCTTCTTTCTTAGGAATTACAATTATTTTAAGACCATTTTCTAGCTTATCAACGTAAGCTTTTTCTTTTATCAATGAACAATTTATAACTTCCATATGTGTTCCTTTCTATAGTTTTAGTTATTATCTGTTAAAAAGTAAATTGTGTTTATTTTAACATTGTTTGCTACTTCTACAATTTGCTCTTTAGTAACTTTTTCAATGTCTTCAATATTCTGTTCAATACTAACGAATTCTCCTGTTAGCTCTTGAGAGAAATAGTATGTTATTTCGCTATCTTGAGTCTCCTTAACACTCTTATATGATGCTAAAATTAATTGTTTAGCGCTCTTTATATCTTCATCAGTAAATTCGCCATCATCGATTTGTCTTAATTGCTCTTTTATTAAATCAAGAGCCTTTTCATAGTTCTTTGTTTCAATTCCGCATCTGATTAATACACTGTTTTTAGCTTTAATATAAGATGCTCCAGCTGTATAACATAGGCTCGCTTTTTCTCTTACATTTTGGAATAGTTTAGAATTAGCTCCTCCTCCAAGGATTACTGAATACATTGAGGCAGCTGGTCTTTCAGCTTTTTCAAGTTTTAATATATCTGCTCCAATCATAAGCTTTCCTTGAGTAACATCCATTTTTTCTATTATTTCTTTTGGCTCATTTAATTCGTTTTCTATATATAAATTTTCTATTGTAGTATAATTTGCTGTTCTAGGTGTAAAAATGTCTAATATTTGATTCTCGTTCAAATCTGGCATATCAAAACCAGATATAAAGACATCAATTTTACACTCAGAAATTAGAGCTTTATAATACTCATATAAATCCTTCTCATTTATAGCTTCTAAATCCTCTATATATCCGAATTTATAAAGTCCATATGGTTCATCTTTATACATTTCTTCAAAGCATCTATCAATTGCATATCTGCCCTTATTATCTATTTTACCTTCTATAACTTGCTTTAAAGTATTCTTTTCTACTTCAACATATTCTTTCTTAAATGCTCCATTTTCAACTAATGGATTTGCTACTATATCAACTAATAACTTTAATGATTTCTCAGCTAAATTATATTTCTCTGGTAGAAAATCATCATTAATTGATTCAACATAGAACTTTAGTACCTGGTTATCACCATTTTTATCAACACCACAATCAAAGCTTGCTCCATACATATCTTCAAGCTCTTTTGCAATAATATCTTGGCTTTTGAAATTCATTGTTCCTCTTCTTAAAACTGCACTTATTAATGCATTCTTCGTTACGTTTTCCCTGTTAAGTGGAGTTGTAAGAAATATAGCAAATAAGTTAGTCTTAAACTTACTCGTTGTTATTTTATGAACTGTAATTCCATCTTTTAGATTTGTTTTCTCGTAATCCATTTTCTCCTCCTATTTGGTTAAATTTCATAACCTATTATAATACTATTTTGGAAAATTATTCAAGGGAAACATCAAGGAAAACATGGGCATATAATAAAAAGCTACGAGTTAGAGTCGTAGCTTTTTCACTTATCATTACTTTTATTTAATTATCTTTTGCCCATTTTTCTTTGATACTCTTCTTCAAGTCTGCTTCTACCCTGTTCGTCTTCTTTGTCTTGTTTCTCTTGTTCATCTTGGGCTTGTTTTTGACTATCTTTTGTTCTTTGTTCCATTTGAATTTCCATTAGAACAGCATTTGCAGTATCTTCAGTAAATGGACCATTCATATTGTCAACCATATCTCTAACCCTTTTATCAAGCAATTTGCTTGTATCTGGATCAGCATCAGGATCTAATGAATACCCTTGTTTATATGCAACATCAACAACCATTTTCTTTGCTGCATCATATCTATTATTGGTATCCGCAGCTAAGCTTTCCATATTTGTGTTGGTTGGTTTGTCTTTCATTGCTTGTCCAACTTCAGATAAACCACCTTGATTGTTTGAATGACCATACTTATTAGCATCCGTATTTTGGCTAGCTTGGTTAAATGTTCTAGCTGTTATATTATCACTATTTTCAGCACCCTCCCTATTTATATCTAAATAGTTAGTGTGATCTGATTGAACCTCACGAGATATCCATGCATCCGTCTTAGACATCTTGGTTCCGTCATAACGAATTTGTTCAACAAGTTTTATATCACCATATTGACCCTTTTCAATAGTATATCTCATGTTGTCATGTCCTGTTGGATAGATTTCACCATATGTGTTTATCTCATTATCATCTAACATATCAAGATCATTTATTACTTTAGTTGTTCTTCCAGATGCTCTTCCACTGTTTTGGAATCCTTCAGCCTCTTTTGGGACACCATCTTCCATAGTGATAAATTTAACTTGATCATCATGTGTTAATGCCACATACAAATCTGCTCCCCTTGTTTGAGGATTATTCATTCTAAATATTGGATCATCAATCTTAGTCATTTGATGAATTGTAAATCCTAATTCTTGACTAACTTGTTCCGCAATTTTTCTTTCATCTTGTTCCTTCTGCTTTTTTTCTTGCTCTTTTTCAGGCTCTTTTTCTTCAGGTTCATCAAGTTCTGGATTAGCAGTTTCACCATCAATTCTTTCTCTTAATGCTTCCTTATCTGCTCCTTTATCAAGACGAGCTTTTTGCTCCTTGTTAATAGCAATAACTTTACCATTAATCATTTCAAAGAATGATTCTATTTTGCCATCAAGAGTTATTGATGCAACATCATATCCTGATGCTTGAATAGCTGCTATTTTATCCTTAATCATTTCCTCGAAAATTTCTCTATCAAATTTCATTAACCCATCATCTTGAGTCTCCAAAATTTTAGCACCATTTTCACCAAATACTTCATATACTGGAATTACCTCTCCATTTGGTAATTCTTTAAGCTTTGATACAAGAAATACCTCTTGTAATACAAAACCAACTTCATTTTCTTTTGAAGCATCTGTAATCGGAAGTGATTTATATTTTTGCATAGATCTAACGACTTCTTTTCTCTTTCCATCGCCATATCTTGCCGTAAATTCGGCTTGAATCGTTTGTACAATCTTATCTTTAATACTCATATTTTCATTCATATAACATCCCCCTCACATATCGTTTATTTTTCAAAAGAAACTTCGAAAGAGTCATAACTGTCTCCAAGTTTAACGTAGAATGTCTTATCAATTAAACCTGCATCAAAGTTTCCATCTTGTTCATAATCTTGAATTATTCCATAAACACTATATGTTCCATTTGTACTTGTTTCAGTAGATTGGTAAATAAAGTTATTTACCTTAAACCAATATGTTGTTACATATTTCTTAAATTCTTCTACTGAACCAAAGTTGTTAGTTCTGAATGTCTCATTTAAGTAGCTATATGCTTTTTCATAGTCTTGATTATTAATTGCTTCAAAGAATCTATTTAGACATAGCTCTACTTTCTTATTATCCTCAAGTTTATCATATTCATTTTGATAAGCTAGAACTTTTACTGTGTATGTATCAAGAATAACTGTATATTTCATTGCTCCAGTTACCTTAAAGATAAAATTATTACCTAACATATCTTTACATAGATATTCTGTATAACTATTACCTTCTGTTATTGTGTATGTTGCAATTTTTGCTTGTGTTCCTGTTGGAAGATTTCCTACATAGTTAGTGAATTCTTCAACAGATTTAAATCTTTTTGATTTGTAATCAGAATCTAACTTTGCATAAGCAGCAGTTGGATTACTCTTTGCTAATTGTAAGAATTCTTCGTAATATAGCTTAGCAACTTGCTCCTTCTCCACGTTTTTGTATTGGAAGCTGTTGCTTTCATTACTTTCTACCTTCGTAATATTAAGTGTTTTCATTGAATCTTTATTATCAGCTGAATATCCTTGCTCTTTTACGTAATTGTTTAGATATAATGCAAACGAACTTGTATATCTATCTAAAATTACGATAAAGTTATATTCTTCATTACCATAGCTACCATATACAAAGAATGTATTTAGATATTCAGAATCATATACAGCATACATATCTTTTACTACGTAAACTGCCTTAGCATATTTACTTAGTGAATTCATAATATATGTATCATCAACTGAATACTTTTCTTTGTAATTTGGTGCTAATACTTCTTTTATGAATGTAAGTCCTTCTTGCTTATATTCGGCTAGAACACTTGCTTCTTGCTCTTTATCTACTATTAAATCAAGATCATCTGCTGTAGCATTTAGATATAAAACATTTTCACTGAATTTAGTGATTATACCTTTAATTGTCATATATTCGTTCATGTTTGATACTTCTTGCGCAACAGCATCTTTGGCTGATATTCCAGCTCTTTCCCTATTTTGATAGTATTCACTATATTCATCATGAGGGATTTCATTATTGTCTTTATTATCCTTCTTTCCATACACTAATATTACTATCAGTAGGATAAGTAAAAATATTATTAACGCTATTATAGATTTTTTATCAAATTTCATAATAAAACCCCCCTTTCTAATCAAAATATACGAAACATACTCCACCTGATGGAATACTAAATTTTGTATCATCATAGTATCCGGTGTTTCTACCTTCTCTTGCTGGGTCACCTAAGAATATTTGTCCTTGGCTATTTATACCTAACAGAGTAATATAGTGACCTTCATATGTTACATTACCGGCTAATCCACCATGTAATAACACTATTACTGGTTGACCAGTCTTTAAGTGCTCTATTACTTGTTGTTTTGTTGCACCTTTCCACTCACATCTTAGTCCCACATCGTTTAATGCTTTCGTTAATGCTGCACAATCTGTTACTTTTTTTGTTCTTGCACCAAATGGTTGTCCAGCATATGCATATGCTGATTTACCTGTCTCGATTGGTGTTACATTTGGATCTTTACCACTTGCTATAATAGCTGCTGATGTAGCACCACATGCTGATGAACTATATGAACCCATTGAATAATCTTGGCTAGCCCATACGCTATTTCCACCTTGGCAGTATACATTGTATTGTCTTCCATTAACTACATAGTATCCTTCAATACCTGTAGCCATTCTTGTTGCATCATCATTTGCAGTCCATCCTTCTGGATAGTTACCACCAATTTGTATTGTTAATTTTTCTTTAGCAGCTCCTTGATCGGCTGCACAATATCCCCATCCAACGAATGGAGCACAGTTATGACCTTTACCACCATATGATTCGTCAATTGGTGATTTCACAATTTTAGATCCACCAGCTTCAATTACGTATCCATTACCAACATATAAACATACGTGACCATATGCGTTGTTAGTTCCACCAGATACGATAATTGCACCAACTGGAATATTAGAATAATTTACTGTTCCATCTGCGTTGAATTGAATTGGATTTGGATGTGGTAAATCTTTTGCACAGGCTGCACCATAGTATTCAAATCCAGCTTCATAATAAGCAGCTTGTACGAATGATGCACAGTAGTTAGTAGAATCTATATATGTACCTTTATATTTGTTGTAGAAAGATGATTTACCAACTTGAGCTTCTGCCCATTTAACAATTTTATTTGCTGTATCTGATGGCATTGTAGTGCCAGCTGTAACGCTAACCTCTAAAGCTTTTAATTCTTTAGAAATCTCATCAGTTGTATAGTATGAATATGAATTATCAGATCCATCACCATCATTTAATGTTTTTACATATTTAGTATCCCAATCTTTTTTACTAGCCTCTGATGGAGTATTAAAGTATACACTATAGTCTGAACAATCTCCACCTTGAATTACTGAATCAACTGCAGCTTTTGTACTATCAGAATATGTTCCATTAGTTATAACTGATTTATCATAATTTGGGAATTGTCCTGATTTATTTAATATCTTCTGTATCTTGTCAGGGAATTTTGATGATAATGCCCTATTTAAGATAACAGATGTGATATATTTCTTTCTTTGTGTATTCTCATCATTATCAGGGAATGATGATGTCATATTTTCTACAGCTCTATATAGCATCTCTTTTTCAGAGTCACTAATATTTAGACTAGTATATAACAATACTTGTATTGTTGAAGCTGCTTGTGTATTACTTAAATCAAATAATGATGTATTAATATAAGTACCTGTTGTATTCTTTGCTTTGCTCTTAGAACTTGCATTTGCAATATCAACATAGTATTTGAATATATCAAGCATATGATTTACTTTTTTATTATCCTCAAGCATTTCTTCAAGCAAGTAATATTCTCTATCTAGTACCTTAGCTCTATCTTTATAACGTAAGATTTTCATAATATTATCGTTATCTTCAATTTTCTCTCTTACTTTCTCTTTGCTCTTAGATTTCCACTCGCTGTATGATTCAGCTTCATTTTCATATTCCATGTTCCATACATTTGCAAGTGTTAAACATCCCTTAGATGTTGCTATTTTGTTTGTAGTAGTTGTAGTATTTGTTCCATTGTAATGATCCTCATATGCTGTAGTTCCTACTTTATCATATATAATCTTTGGTTGAATTGATGTTGTTGAAACATTTTGAGTAGTTGTTGAATCAGTATAAATTGTAATTTCAAGAGTACTGTCAATTGTTTCCTTTGCCATCTCTTCAACAAGTTTCTTATCACCAGATGTAATGTAAACAGCCCATAAGAAGTCAAAGTAGAATGTATGGTTCTTTACTGCTGGTTGATAATCTGCATAACTTGTTTTATATGATATTGTAGTATTTGTAGTTGTGCTTCCAGCTGGTGTAGTTGAGAATTGTGTTCCTGAGCCAGTTGCACCACTTGATGTTGATATTACTTTTGTATAAGCATATTGATATGCATCAACACTTGTTACTGTCTTTTGATCATAACTTGCTACCGCAATTGAATATCTATCAGCAGGAGCACCATTTTGATTTGATTGATTTGTTGAACCTGATGATGAATTGCTTCTTGCAGAGCTCATTATGCCATTTTTAACATTCTCGATTAGTTTTAACCTTGAGTTGCCATCTGCGTGAATGCCAGAGTTATCCTTGTCAATTAGGTATCCATTTGCATCATGCATTCCATCTGAAATATCAATATATGTTGCCCAGCTATTTGCTTCGCAGAATTGTTTTAGCTCTTCATTTAATGCATCATATGTTGCATTTTGTTCATCTGGATGACCTGTCCAGTAATTTTCACCTACGTGATATACACTGTTGTAGAATATTTGCGCATTTGGATATCTAGCATGTAATTTATTTAATACTGTCTTTACTTCGTTTGTATTATCAGTACATGTATTTGCACCTATCATTACTGAAACTCCAGATGCTGTATCTGGTAAAGTAATGTTTGTTCCATTAACATTTCCAGAACCGCTGTCAATCATATCATTCCATTGTTTAGCATTAGATCCACTAACAGCACATACATTTACATTATTACCGAATCCTTCAAGTTCAGATTTAATACCTACGTATCTTGAATCTCCTACAAATAGGAAATCATCGAATGATACAAAGGAACTTGAAGAACCATTTGTAATATGTTCCATTACCTCTGGATCATGTATAGCTCTTGTTAATGTCTCGCCATGAGAATAACTGCCTTGTGATTTAACTAATACATTATATCCTTCTTGTTTTAGTTTATTTGCTATTGCTGGTGATCCACTATTTGAGTATGTATCATTTCCACCATACTCTACAACAATTGGTATTCCTTCAAATTCGCTTATGTTTGCTGGAGCTTGAACATATGGCGTTTGTCTACCAAGAATTACAACACTTGAATAATATCCAGGGTATGTATGTAAATTGTATTCTATACGCTCTGATCCCATACTGAATCCCCATAAGCTTATGTTGTCTGTATTGATACCATATTTATTCTTAGCATCCTCTACAATTTCATGTAGTCTGTGTGTATCATCTTCAAACCATCCAGTTTGAGCTGGAATACGTGGTTCAATTATGTAGTAGTCAAATGACTCTCCATAATTTGAAACAAGATATGCCCATCCATGATCACCGTCAGGACCTTTAAGTACTTCTAAGCTTGTATTGCCTGCTTTTCTCCAACCATGTTGATATACAACTACTGGTTTTGCAGGGTCAGGATTCTCTGGAACATAAATATAATATTCCCAAGAACCGCCATTGCTGAATGTACATCTATCTTTTATTAATCCAGTACCTGTATTGGTTGATGGATTTGGATTACTATTATTACCAGTTGATGATCTTGTTCCACTATATTTAGCATAGTAACTTGCAGCAGATGCCCTTCTATTATTAATTACTGTCTGGCTTTGATCTGCTGGGTTTTCAAATCTAAATAATATTTGATCACAGGTTGCATTCATATCAGTTGATGTAGTCATCATTGACCAAATTGTTGTGTATATTGGAGATGTAGATAATTCTTGTACTAAGTACTCTAATTGTGTTTGTAAATCACCAATTGATGCACCCTTTGATTTAGCATAATCATATAATTTCTCTTTTCTATCTGTTGCAGTCCATTGTGCTAAACCATATCCTCCACCACCTGGTCCATGATATACGAATTCATCTTTTGAAATTGTTCCGTTATCTACTTTATCTGTATAGTCTTGGCTATACTTATCTGCATCTGGTTGTAAGTAGTCACCTTGTACACGTACTGGTTTACAGCCAGACTCATGCTCTAAGTTACCCATTAAAGCAGCTGCACCTTGCTCTGTACATCCACTATCGATTAGATAATTCCATATCTTCTCTTTAGTCTCATTTCCAGTTATTGTTACATTTCCGTTTGAACCACTTGAAGTACCTGAACTACCTGAAGTACCAGCACTACCTTTCTTTAATGTGTAGTAGTTCATTACATCTGGATTGTTATTCTTAATCATGTCATCAAAAGTAGCTTCGTCCATGTATCCAAGATTTACTTCATTTCCAGATTCATCTACTCTCTTGATCTTAATATTTCCTTGTACACTATCGTCATTTCCTGTAAGTATTTGTGATGCCCTTGCAGTATAAGAGCTACCAGATCCATTTGGAACTCTAAATACGTATGTAATTGGTGTTGGATACCAACCACTCTTACCTTCCATTTCTTGTATACTTGCGTTTCCACCACAGTTTAACCAAACTGGTGAACCATCACTTGCATAACCATAGAATATTTGACCATGTCCTGGCATTACACAAATATCACCTGATTGTAAGTCTGTTATTTCATTTAATGTTGTAGCATTACCCTCATATACAACTTCAAGGTTGCTCTTACCATATTCAACAAGTGAATCTGGTGTTAATTGATGAGGATAATATTTCCAATCTTTTAATCCATAATTATCTAAAGCCATTGATACATATGCTGTACAGTCTATTGTATGTTGTTGATCGCCCTTAACAACTGGCATCTCTCTACCACCATTCCAGTAATAGAAACCGTCTTCTCTTAATAATTTATGAGCGTCAATTGCGTAGTTTAAGAAGTCGATGTTACCATTTTCTGTAATAGTTACACCATTCTTATCAACTCCACCTGCTGTTGCTGTACCGCTATTACCAATTCCTGTAGGATTTCCTGTACTTGTTGGAACTCCACCAAAGTATGCTGGATCATAAGCACTTTGTTGTCTAGCTTCATATTTTCCATATCTATATAGTTTCCATACACATTGAGCTCTACTAACTGGAGTTTGATTCTCTCCACAAGGAGCAAATCCGGCAGTATTAGCTAATTGGTCACTGTTAGCACCATATTTAGCAATGTTATTTAATTGTGTATTTACGTTACCATTTAAGTATGAAATATCAATAAGTGCTACTATTTGATTTTCTGTTAAATTTAAACCTCTAGATGCCGCCTGGCTTTGGATTTCATTTTTCTTATACATGAAGATTTCTTGAGATACTTTATCAACAGCATCTGCATTCATTGTTCTTCCCGCATATATACTTGTTATATCTACACCATGGTTCTTTAATAGATTTAAGTTGAAAGTATTTTGACCTCCATTTGGACCTACTAACTGAACACCGGCACCGACATATAATCCATATCCATTGTCTACAACAATATAGTCTTGACCATCTTGAGTTATATATCCTTTTACAGCATATGAATTGTATGTAATATTTCCATAACCATGCTCATAATAATAAGCATTTAAATTCTCGTTTTGAATTACCCAACCCCATTGAGCTAAGTTAGCTTGGGTTTGTGATGGGCTAGAAGAATATGAACTTGCTGTTACAGCTGCAATTTGACGTTGGTTAGTTGCACCTGCATATTGATAGTACTTGTCCATATATGTAGCAACAGATTCTCCCCATGCTGAGTCACAGTATGTAGGGGCAATTTCTCTTACAGTGTTTTTACCATTTTTAAAGTAATAGCTACTTCCAGATATTAATTGGAACCAAGATTCACTAGCCTCAGAGTAGCTACCATATGTATTCCATGTTGTACCATTTCTATCGACATAGCCACCATTTGCATCTCCTTTAACGCTTAACCAGTTATGTGTGCTTGGGTCGATATAATCCCAATTAGTACCACAGCCAGATTCAACTGTTGCAGCAGCTATCATAAATAAAGCGTTTACTCTATATTGGTCTTGATATTGTACTAAGTCTGGAATAACACTTAATACATTTTGTTTAGCTTGATCACTTAAACTAGAGTTATTAACTGCAGCTTTAAGACCATCCTCATCTAATACTGTTGCAGCATTTGGATCATCAATATTTACACAATAATCTACTCCAGTAGATGATGATGTTAAACCTGTTGGTGTCATATATGTAGTAGTTGTACCATTACCCTTTATAGATAAATCAGGATATTGTGTAGCAACTTCTGCTTGTATTAGTAATTTTAGGAATTCTTTTTTCTCGTCATCAGTTTTGCCTAACTCATCATATGCGTTAGACTTATTCTCTTTAAGTGTTGTTAATATTTTATCTATTGCCTCATCAAGAGTCATAGGATTACCGTTCTCATCTGAAAATCCATATGTAAATCCACCTTTTCCATCTGGGTAGATTTGTAATGTATCAAGAGCGATTTTGCTGACAACATATGGAACGTTGCTATTATCTCCATCGCTCTTCTTTCCTCTATTAACTGATGAAGAAGTAGCTAAAAGAATGAATAATATCAATAGGAATAATAGTATAGCACCAACAATAATACCTGCTATCATTGGATGTTGCATAGCGAATCTTAATAGCTTCTTGCCAGTCTCTTTATTAGGCTTCTTTGATTTTTTCTTTGGGCTTAAGAAAGGTAACTTAGGTTTTGGTATACCACCTGTACTGTCATCCCCTGATGATTTACCTGGCTCGGCCATTGATGCTTTGGCCATTTGCTTAGCACCTTTCTTCATGGTTTTAGTACCATGCTTCATAACCTTATTACCGCCCTTAACCATGCCTTTACCAGCTTCTTGCATACCTTTACCAACGGCATCCATAGCTTCACCTACAGCAGCACCAAATCCCATTGTTGCAGCAGTAAGAGCTTGACCAGCAGCACTCATTGCAGCACCTGCAGCTTGTGTTGCAGCACCAGCACCAGTCAATGCAGCACCAGCACTAACTGTTGTTGCACCTCTTATAAACTTTTTAGTACCTTTAGCAAATGCTTTTGCTTGGGCCTTAGCTTTTTCTTGTGCTTTTTTAGCCATTTGAGCCATTTTAGTACCTTTTAATTTTTCACCCATAAGTTTGGCACCTTGTTTAGCAGCTCCAGCAGCTTTATCAGCACCTTCCTTCATGGTTGACATACCATCTTCCATTGATCCTTGACTTACTTGACCTCTGTTCTCATCTTCGTCCATATGTGTCACCTCCTCTCAGCATTCGTATCTTATTCAAATTTAACTGTCCATGTATATTTTTCTGGAAAATTTGTCTTAACTTTTGCGTATTCAACCTCTCCGGTTGTTGGATTAGTTATCTCATTATTTACATCAAGAAACTCTTTGTTTTTAATTATCATATTTCCAAATACCATCTCTTTAATGCTGCTATGTTGAGCATACTTAATATCAAATTTAAGTTTAATGCTTTTTTCGCTTCTAGCAGGAACATAATAATTAACATCAAACATACCATCTGTATTTATAGAATACGCATTTCCATCTTCATCATTTATGTATAGGTTACTATTATCAGCATCATTAATGTATATATCAGCCATTGTGTTGTTTTTAACCCTAATTTCACATACTACGTAGTCCATAAAAATTTGTGTCTTATCAATATATACTGTGAAAATAGGTGCAATAGATGTAATGTTGTTCTCTTCTCTTCTAATTAATCCTGATATATTAATTTTATTATCATAATCAAATGATATATAATCAATAATTTCACCTTCAGTAGCTACTGCTCCACCGGTTGAAAGCTTATCATTAACGTATTTAACTCTATATGTACCATTTTTAACTTCAGTAATATCACAATCCTTACTAATTTTAAAAATAGCGCTATAATATGCATCAACAAAACTCTCCTTTGTTGGATACAAAGTCTCTTTACATGCATCAGATAAACACTCATAAGCAGCTTCAACCTTGCCATTATTACATAACTGAACAAATAGCTTAATACGATCCTCTTTTGTTATATTCATACCATTTAGCTTTTCACTAACTTCATTGTAATTATCATTAGAATCTCTAGCTATTCTAGCAATTTCATCGTCATTAGAAACACTTCCAGAGGTAGTAGACACACTACTACCTCTGGCTGAATTAATAATCTTTTCTAAGTTCTTTGTTACAAGAACTACAAATATGATAACAATCAAAACAAACCAGATTACTGCTTTATTTCTTTGATATTTTTCATTAATATTAATCCAAAAATTTCTAATCATACCATTATATCCTTTATATACTTTAAACTATTTTAGTTTTCCTTGTGCTTTTACAGCTAATTTTAATCTAGCAAGACGTTTAGCCTCTTCTGCACTATTAGCTGGATCATTCCTATATGATTGAAGTTGTGCATCTGTTGGCTCAGTTCCTTTATCCTTGCGATACTGTTCTTTTGCTAAATAATCTAGATAGTCTTTTTCTCTCTTTGATTCCCTTAAGTCTCCCCAAGATCTAGCATCTTGAGCAATTGCTATCTTATCATATCCATCAAAATTTGCAGCTAATGCATCACCATCTATTAGGTTTAACGCTTTAAGCATACTTTCGTCACCTTTTACTACCTCATCCATATATGGTGCATAATTTTCAATTGTAGCTTCAAAACTAGCTCTATCCTCCGGTGGTAATTCTTCAATAAACTCATCATATGCATCTTTAGCTTGTTGTTGTCTTAATTCTGCTCTATAACCTGGATCAGCTTTAGCTCTTTCAGCTTTAACTTCTTCTTTAAAATCATCATAGAATCCTTCAACTCTATCTCCAACGTTTCCACCTATCTTATTACCAGCACCTATACCTACTGTTGCACCTTTCCATAAGTTGTTAATATCACCAGTTGCCATTGCTGTTGCAGCACCAGCTGTTATACCTGCTGCTCCCATAAGTGCCATACCACCAGCTCTTGTACCAACTTCGAATGCTTTTCTTCCTACAAACTTGACTCCATTTAATCCAGCAGATAATGCAGCACCACGTACTTTTTTTGCATCTAGTTTACCAGTACCTGGATCACGTAAATCTCTTAGATGTCTAAATTTACCTCCTGTCAAGCCTTTTAATCCTCTATCAGCTCTACTTCCAATTGCTCCTCCTATACCAGATAGTATAGTACCAGGTTTCTTTTTAGGTGGAGCACCAGGTGCTAATGGGCTAGTTGACCCACCTGATCCTCCTGATCCACTTGGTCCTCCTGATCCTCCTGATCCGCTTGGTCCTGTTGGGTCATCACTACCTGTTAATTTTTTGGTTTTTGGTCTTTTTCTCTTGTTGCCACTGGCTCCACCTGCTCCGCCTTTTCCGCCACGAGCTGCTGGACCAATTCCGGCTAATCTTCCTAATCCATCCATAGCTAAACCTCTACCAATGGCTCCTCCAAGAGGTCCACCACCGCCTGTAGATGCTTTTTCGAATCCAAGAACTTTCTTGAAGTATTTCTCAGCTGGAATCATGAATCCATATATAGCTATTGCATATATAATATTTCTTGATACTAATCCTGTAGCTGCTACGAAGAATATTGTGTATAGCAATAAGTGCATTGGTTGGATTAGTATGTTGAATAAATAATCTTTAAACCATGTGTTGAAAGCTTGTGCTTTACCATCACCGATTTTATCAACTGGGTACATAATTGCAACTATTGGTGCAATCATTGTTAAGAATGACATTTGTAGTACCCTCTTAATATATGTAAATACAAACATTATTGTCTCAATAACTAGACATAAGTATAAGATAGAGAATCCCATTACAACGAAGTTATCTATTTCATCTTCGTCACCTCTTCTTTCACCACCATTATCGTATAGTACTACTGATTCAGCATCATCTTCTGAACCACAACTTGAAACTGTTCTAACGTAGCTCATTGCATTAAGTCTTACAACAGCTTTGTTTTCGTATTTTTTGTTGTTCCAACCTGGATTAACTAAGCTGGCTGATAGATAAATAACACCATTTTCTCCCCAATTTCTACCTGGATCAGTAGTAAAATCTCCATAATACACATATCCAGCAGATGGGCTAGTGAAATTACTGTCTTGTTCTCCCCTAGGAACAGCGTTTAAATCTAATCTACCAGTGTTTTTATCAATATATGAATTTCCATTAGAATGATTAGAAAATGTTTCCTCATCATCACAACTATTCATTACAACTAATCTATGTATCTTAAAGTTTTCGTATTTTGCACCATGGAATTGTGTATCTTCACGTCCTAACCAAATATCGTACCATGTTGAATCTGTATCAGGTAAATCTCCTTCATCTTCAAGCTCTCCTACACCAACATAAAACGAATCCCCCTCTTCATTGCTTAACATCTTCACAACAACTGAGTTTAGATAAACTAATCCAGACATTATGTAGTGCATCATAAATAGTAATGCAAATCCAACTAACCAGTCTACTAGTAATTGTTTATATTTAGCTTGTTGTGCTGCAATACTTGAAATCATTATCTTAATACCAATATATAGAACAACTACAAGCATTAATATCATACATAAATTTCTCAAGCCTTTGTACACATTACCAATTACTGGTGCAAGTACCACTGATGATATTGCTGTATTTGAACCATTTGCATTTACAATTGGCTTATCTGCAAAGAAATTGATATCTAGCAGACCAAGTTTAGTATGATACTCACCATTTATTTCTTCGTATGTACCAGATGAGAATATATCATATGGAGTAACAATGAAATTATATAGCCAACCACCATCATCGTATCCACCTATATACTCCAAATCCGCGTATGTAAATTCTTCTGATCCACCAATATATTTGTCTATTACGTGCATAATACCATCTGGTATAAACAATAATAGGTCTACGAAATCATTAAGTATATTTGCATTAGACTTTACTGGCATCGTGAAAGCAATCATAATTGTTACAATTGTAACTATCAATGATTTTTTAAGTTTTTCTTTAATTTTAAACCCTTTCATATCAATTTCTCCTTCTTATAATCTTTACCTCTTACATACCTTAAGTAAAATCAAAATTTTACGCTCTAAAACTCTCATTTTACTTAAGGTAAACCCTCTTTAGGGTCTACCTTAATTTTACTATTTTTTGGGCATTTTGTCAATTGTTTTAAGCCTTCTTATCCCCGTCATATCACTTGTTTTGCTTACTTACTACCTTGTTTAAGTTTGTCTCCATGAAGTCGAACTCTTTTGCAGTAGGTCTAATAGCTATTAAAGCTGAATCTTGGCCTACTTTTAGTAGTCCTTGACCCCTTTGACAAGTAGTTAGGAAGCTTGCTTCACCCTCACTTAATTTGAACACTTCTTTTACATATTCTATCTCAGATTTATCTTGTGCTAAGAATAACTTAGTATCTGAAGATGTTAAAACAGCTTGTACCTCTTGTTTCTCATAGAAATCTTGGAATCTTTGAGAAATAATGGCAAGTGAAACGTTTCTCTTTCTAGCACGTCTGGCCATTGTATTTAAGAAATCTACAGCCTCTGGGTATGGAAGAAGCATCCATGCTTCGTCGACAAGAACACGTTTTTTTCTAGCTTTCTTTCTATCTTCACTGTTCTTTTTAACATATTTTTCCCAAATCCAAGAAAGAAGTATTTGTTGTGCTAGTGGTCTTGCAAATCTTTCCTCTAATTGAGATATATCTAGATTTATGAATGGTGATTCATCAAGCATATCAATAGTAGATTGTCCATCAAAGTATGCCATCTGACCATCATACTCTCTTGTGTATTGCTTCATTACTTTAATAAGATAACTATAATGGAACTGATAGTCTGTATTGGTATTGTTTGCTGCTTTTTCGCATATTTGTCTATACCAACTTCCAATAGTAGGAAGTTCCTTCTTTTCTTTAACGATTCTACCATCAACAATTGTTGCTGAATCACTTACATATAAGCTTTGTGGATCACTTGTAATACCAAGTCTTGCATATTCATCCCCAACAGATTCAGCTATAATTTGTTTTGTAAGCTCGTTTACTTCCTTACTTCTTGTACTACCTTTTGCCATTGTTAGTAAGGCTTGAGTAACGTCCTCAACCTTACTTTCTACATTTAATACTTCACGTTCTTTACCAGTAATTTCATCTTTAATATTTTCTACTTCTATATCAAATAAGTTGATAATTGTATCTGAACTTGGGCTTATGATAACGTTTGTACCACCTAAGCTCTCGGCCACAATTGAGTACTCACCTTCAGCATCAAGAGCTAAACTTTCAATTCCCATTAGTACAGCAGATCTTGAAATTAATGTTTTCATTGTTACAGATTTACCAGCACCAGATTTAGCAAATATAACCATATTATAGTTTGTTAATGATTCATGGAAATTATCAAATAATATTGGTACACCAGTTTGTAAGTTATAACCTAATGGAATACCTGTTGGATGTCCTACTTCTGATGAAGTAAATGGGAATACTGTTCCTATTGACTCTCTATCGAATAAGTGTTTTTCACTTATTTTCTTTCTCATTAAAGGAAGATTCGTTCTAAATGCTTCATCTTGGTTAGCCCATGCAGATTTGATATCTACTAGGTTTTTAGCCATTTCTGTTGATAATAAACGTGTATATGTATCTAGATCCTTTAAATCATATGCAAACAATGTACACACAACTGTTGCTTCAAACATTTTATTGAAACCAGCAGCAATCTCATCTCTTAATTGCTCTGTTTCCATTCTTTTTTGAGCAAGTAATCTCGCTCTGTTTATATTACCTCTATCTTCAGCTAGTATTCTTTCAGTTTCTAGCTCGTTGATTGTTCTGTTTAAGTCATTTTGTGATGTAGATTCTAGTATTGGGTTAATATAAACTGAAGTGTTTATATCACCAAACATGTACATATCTCTGAATAGTTCAGGGAAAGTACACATACGAGGTAAGTTTGCTACGAAGAAACTTCTTGCAAATCTATCTGTTGTAGAAATAATCTCAATATGATCTAAACTCGAAGCATCAATTCCAGTAGGGGCAATCATTTCTTTTATGGTCTTTTTTCTGATTATTCTTCTCTTTAGCTCTTGCTCAACTTTTTCTGTGTTTTCTTCTTTTTTCTTTCCTAACAAATTCATATTAGTTTTCGCCATTCTTCTTTGCCTCCATTTCCTTCAACATTCTCTTCTCTTTCAACTTCTTTGCAAGTTTAATCTTTTCCTCACGTGTTAAACTGTCTAATTTTTTAGCTTTATCTGATTTGCCAGCTGTAGCACTTCTTTCTGCTTTATCTTCAGCTCTAGCTTTATTGATTCTTTCTTGTCTAGCTGCTTTATTTGCTGCAAGCTCTTTATCCATTACATCTAATTCTTTTTTAGCATCTTCTGTTTTATCTTTTCCAAGTATATTTACTTGAGAATCCAGAGCTTCTCTTGCAAGTTCATTAATGTAAGCCCCCATATTTTCTTCTCTATCTCTTATTTGTTGTAACTTGTATTCTTGTTTTCTGTTGATTCTTCTATATGCTTCAACACCTTTTTCTTTACCTTTACGCTCTATTTCTGCATCTAGTGCTTCTATTCTCTTATCAAGAACATCTGGAGCTACTGAATAGAATGAATCATATCCAGAGTTATCGATATATTCATCAAAATCGTATGTATCATGTTGCTCTCTGTTGTATGAGATGAATAATAATTCTATTAATTCTTTTGAAGTTAAAACTCTAGCTCTAACATCACACTCTGTTAATGCACCAACTAACGATTGAGCTCTTGTATATAACTCAGAGAATGCCATCTTTCCAATTTCTCTTTTGTCATACTCTCCAGCTGATGTTATTTCTTCTGTGTAGTATGGAACAACTATGTAGTACTCTTTTGTTGTTAAATCTGCATCTTCGCTCATTTGCTCAGTATTTTCAATAATATCATTACCATACTCGTATAGATTTTTCTTTTTAGCTAATTCTTTTTGACCTTTAACGATTTCCTCTTTTGTTGCATTTGGGTTTCTAAGAAGATTTTGATATCTTTGCTCTTCTTCGTACATGTCCATTTCTATTGTTCTCAAACGCTCTCTGTATTTCATTGTACTTTGAGCTAAGTTAACTTTTCTTGTTTGAACGTATAATTGAACTTCGAACTTTAATGCATTTAAGAATCCAATAAAACCTTGCTCAATACCATTCTTCTCAACATCAGATAATAGATCGTAGTTAACACCTTTACACTCAAGAACCATTAAATATCTTTTACCACCATCTTGAACAATCATATTATCTTCGATAGTGTCAAATTCCATGAATCTGAACATAGATTTCTTAGCTCTTGCTGTATCAATCTCATCATCTCTTTGTTTCTTTTCATCGTTGCCTTTTTCTTGCTTTTCCTTCATCGTTATGAAAACTAATACACCTGATAATATCGCAACTACCAATATAATTCCCACAACTGCCAATAATAAAAAGTCGTCCATTATCTAATATACCCCCTTCTGTTTCTATTTGCTTTCTCTATAGCTTCTTGTCTTAATTTTTCTTCTTTCTCATCATTCTTTGCTTTTTCATCAAGTTCATGCTCAATCTCTTCTCTTGATAGCTCGTCTGTGTCATAAACATATAGCTTTACACGATTTAACTTGAATCTAATTGACTCGATTAAAACCTTATCTAGATTGATACCTCCTGCTTTTCTTGTAATTTCAAATCTGTCATTCTTTGGCATTTTGAAGGTACCAATTACAAATCCTGCAAGGGCAAGTAGAACGGTAATAATAATACCTATGAAATTAAATGTTCCTGCGGCTTTAAATAATGATCCTATTGACTTTAGTATTGTTTTTATTACTACACCTACTAAAAGTCCACCAACTGTCCATATCAACGCCTTTGTTGAAAATATGTAAAATAGTCTACCTTCACCTTTCGTGTTTCTCGGAATATTATACGTTCCCATACTTAACCTCCTGTCAATTCTTTTACAGATAATTTAATTAATAATATATATATAGTCAAACAAGTAATATCTTTAAATTTAAATATCTATACTACGGAATATATTGTTACAGATACTTATCTATATATTTTACATTTGTTTAACATTTTCTTTACATTTAGATTCCAAACTTTAAGATATGCTCTTCAATCCATTATTTCCCTAGATTAAAATCATAAAAGAACACATTTTAAAATAAAGAAAAATAAAGAGGTGTATGCTTACGCATAACACCCCTTATTATTTTTATTTTTAATTTTATCCCATACTGAATAAGAATTTAACTAATGTTGTAGCGAATACAACTAAGATAACACCAATAGCAACTGGCATTAATGATTTCTTGTATTCTGCTTTTTCTTGAGTACCACCAATTATGAATTTGATACCAATAACCATTACAACGATAATTGCAACAAGAATTGAAATTCCCCAAATCCAGTTAATGATTGTACCAGCAATGCTTCCTACTTCACCGCTCATTGCATTTCCGTTGTTTGTTAATCCAATAACATTGTTAACATCATCTTTTGCGAAAGCAACTGGTTGAGCAAATGCAAATAGCATAGCTACTGAAAGTAAAACTACAGATAAAATCTTTAAAGTCTTTTTCATACCTAACTCCTCCTTTTAAAAAATTTTATTTATATTATGTATAAATAATAAAAACACATTTAGTAGAAGTATCCGTTTAGAATATTATATACTAATCTCCAAATTCCGAACGCTCCAAATATTACAAGTGCACCAAGTGCAAAAGGAATTAATTTTTCTTTTACTTTTGCTTGTCCTGCAGCACCAGATGTTATAAATTGAATACCAAGTACTCCTCCAGCAAATACTGCTAGAACAATTCCTATTGTAAGCATTGTATAGTATATTTGATCAACTGCTGATCTTTCATTGTTAGCATTAAATATTTGTCTATTTTCTGCATTGTTTAAAAATGCTTGTCCACCATTTATTATTGTACCTGTATCAAACGCTGCATTAGCTTTCTGTGGTGTAACTATAAATGCTATCATAAGGATTATCGCAATTATTGAAATTTTCTTTATCATCTTCATCTACACCGCCTCCAATCTATATGGTTGCTGCGGCGCTAGCAATTATTCTCAATATTGTTGCTAGGAATACTATAATTCCTACACCAACAACCATTGGAATTAAATTCTTTTTATAATCCGCCTTCTGTGTAATACCACCTGTTATATATAGCAAACCTACATATGAAAATCCAACTATTGCTACTAAGATTGCTATTGTAAATAGAATTGAAGATATATCTCCACCATATCTTTGTACAAAGCCTTCTTCAATACCTAAGTTTGAATCACTAGCTCCAGGTCCACTATTGATATAATCATTTGGTGTTAGCTCTTCTGCATAGCTCAAATGAACTGGAGGAAATAGACAAAATGATAAACAAATTGTAAGCATAATACTTATAATTGAAATCCAATTTTTCTTCACGTCAATCCCTCCCTTTCTACATTTTTCGACTATTCTAGATGCTACTATAATTGTACTACATTTATTATTTTAAGTCAACAATTCTTTAACAATTTGGTTGATGTCTCGGCCGTCTGCAGATAAGCCACATCTAGCTTTTGCTTCCTTCATTACAGCCCCCATATCTTTCATTGATGTTGCATTTAAATCAGCAATTATTTGTTTGATAATTTCCTCTAATTCACTTCTTTCCATTTTCTTTGGTAAGTACTCAGAAAGAACACTAATTTCTTCCTCAATTTGATCAACTAAATCTTGTCTATCTGCTTTCTTGTAATCTTCGATTGACTCTTCTCTTTTTTTATGCTCTTTAGCAATTATTTCCATAATTTGATTATCATCAAGTTCTATGTTATTATCTTTTTCTTTTTGAAGAATTGCTGCTCTAACCATTTGAACAACATTCTTTCTGTTAATATTTTTGTCTTTCATTGATTGTTTTAAATCTTCTAACAATTTTTCTTTTAACATATTATCAAACCCCTCTTCTTATATTTTTATGTTACTAGAAATCAGCTGATTTGGAGATCAGTACCGAATTATCCCTCCAAAATATTACAAAAAGGGTCAACATACCTGTTAACCCCTTTATATAAATCTTTAATTAAATTAGAATTTTCTCTTTCTTGCAGCCTCTGATTTTTTCTTTCTTCTTACACTAGGCTTTTCGTAGTGTTCTCTTTTACGCACTTCTTGTAGAACACCGTTTCTAGCGCATTGTCTTTTAAAACTTTTTAATGCTGCTTCAACGTCTCCATTTTTGACTTTGATCTCTGACATAACATTCCCCTCCTTCCGGCATTGCAATTAGTCTTGCTTGGGATGTACATTTCTTATGTACGGTTAACATTATATATTAGATACTTTCCTCTTGTCAATACATCTTTCGTTTATTTTTGAAAAAATGTGAATTTTCTGTGTCCTTTACGGCTTTTTTGAAGTATTATAGATAGAATTTTACATTAGTCCAACTATTATCTTTCATATCCTCCACATATTCATTTCCATTTGACATAAATATCACATCATCAATGTCTCTTATGAATCCCCATTTTAGATTATATTTTTCTGCATATACTTTCAATGCTTGGAATTTATTCTCAACCTTAATATCAATGTTCTTAGAATGGCCATATGAATCCTCTCCACCTTTTGTTTCGATTATCCATATATTACCTTCATTATCTCCAACAATATAATCTGGATAGAATGTCCATGCTTTGTTCATTTTATCTAGATATACAATTGAGAAATAATCATCAGATGATTCTCCATTTTTGTACCAGAATTTTACTCTTTCTGATTTCTCACAATATTTTTCAAACTTCTCTTCACATGTTGATTTTAATGTTGTTGAAGGATATCCATAGTATACATTCTTGCACATTTCGGAAACCGAGTTATCTTTCTTGTCATACTTAACAGTAATTCTTTCTGGGAAATAGAAATCTTCTGTTTTCTTGTACTCTTTTTGAAGTTTAACTCTTTGCTCTCTTTTTTGAATAACAGCATCTAATATGTCGTATTCAAGCTTTCTTTCGTTGTTAATTATAAATGCATAAAACTCTTTTTTATTTAGTTTTAGTATCTTTTCAGGGAACTCAATATTTGCAAGGAATAGTCTTTGCAATATTGGTGATAAGTATTGATATATCATTCCAATTCTTGATGCAATAACATTTATTGAGTGTCTTAAATCTAGACCATTTTTGTATGTATCAACTGTACTTTGAATACTTATCTTTTCTGTTTTAATGATTGTCTTCTTGTTAATTTCAACAGCATTACCTTGTACAATTTCGTTAGTTATGTTTTGGTTAAAGTTGTATCCAGCTTTCTCTAGTTTTTCCTTATTTTCTTCAGGCTTTGTTAGGTTGTATTGGCTATTAAAGTATTCGTACATTGCATAAAAAGCTTCTCTTGGTGCAAAGTTATCTGCATCAGTATTCTTTACTTCTTTTGTTAGCTTGAATTTTCTATATTCATCTCTTACAAATAAGGCTTTTACGTTTGCTGCATTTCTACCAAGCTCTTGTTTAACGCTCTCTGTATATTGATCATCGAATGTATAAAGATAACAGTTATCAAGTAATTCATTTCCATAGTGTTTAGCTTCTGGCATTCTTCTGATTCTTCCAAGTGTTTGAATTTCAAAGTCTTCGTGCATGTTCTCTCTTATCTTTACAAGAACTTTTGCTCTTGGGCAATCCCAACCAGTAGATATAGCTTGTTTCATGATTAGGAAGCATTGTTCAGCTTCATTATCACTAATATTATCAATATTCTCTTTTCTATCAGCAAGCCAAATAGCAAGTAAGCCATTGTCGTATGTGAATCCTTCATCCTTTAGATATCCTTCAATTTGCTCAATTAGCTCTTCACTCATGCTAGGTAATTGAATTATAACTAATGGATTGTAGTTTATTCCATTTTCTGTACAACATTTTCTAATCTCACGTCTCTTGTTTATAGCAAGTTTTAACAGATACTCTATTTCATTGTTTAATACTATATTATCTTCAATTCCTTGATTGATGTATAGAGATTTTGTTATTAATCCAGAATTAATTACTTCCATCTCACTTATCTTTATGTTGTATGCTTCATCATTTCTCTTTGTTGTAGCAGATACCCTTACTATGTGTTCAGAGCTAAATAGATGAGTTATTCCTTCTGCCTTTTCTGTCTTGTTTCTATGCTCCTCATCAATGATTACAATAAACTTTAATCCATCATCTCTTGCTTGCTCAACTCTATCGTAAAGATTACTTTTCTCTAGCTCTTTAAGAGCTGTATTACCTTTTTTAGTTACATTCTCCCAGTTTATGAAAGCTGTATCTTGTTTTTCAAATCCAGTGTTTAGCACATCCTCGAGAGTTTTGGTATTTAATCCTGGAAGAAGCTCATTCATCTTCTTCATACTTTGCTCTTCAAGCTCACCAGAACCCGGTGTAAGCCATATAAATACATAATCATCATGTTCCATTAAGAATCTATCTATATATTCAAGAAGTATAACTGTTTTTCCACTTCCTGTTGGAGCTTGTATTAGTATTTCTTCTTTCTCTCCAAATGCTGTTTGTTCAAGTAGCTCTTCTACACAATGCTCTTGAAAATCTTTTAGTTTAATATTCATCATTTAGTTCAACCTCCTCTTTAGTCCATTACCATTGTTCAAGATCATTAAGCTCTTTTTCGTAGTATAGCTCTGGTATATACTGTACATTTATGTTTCTCTTTTCAAATTCATCAATTTGTTCTTCTGTGATTAGAGCATTTGTGCTTATGTATGCTTTTCTACATCCATTTAAACGAGTTTTATCCTTGAATAAGTAATCTATGTCATCATCACTTAGTAAAAGCTCTATATGTCCATCCTCGACGCTCTCCATGTTATCTAATTGGATAAGCTCTCTTAAATACTTTTGTAGTTCATTTTCAACGAAGTATGATTCATCAGATTTTGATTTATCAATATAATCAACATTGTAGAACTTCAAGTTACTTTCAATTCCTTTAACAGCTATACCTCTGTTATTGTCATACCCTTTAATTATTCTCTTAATTCTCTCATAAGTGATTTCCTTACAGATGTTACTTTCATTGCTATTACATAGAATAAAGCTTGCATCTTTTCCTTGAAACTCCTCTAATACTGCTTGACCAACAGTTCCAGAACCTGCAAAAAAGTCAAGAATAATTGGATTCTTAACCTTTGGAGAAATTGCCATCTTAATTATTTCTCTGTATAAAGAAACAGGCTTTGGAGTATTAAATATTTTCTTATCTGGTAATATTGACAAAAGCTCTTTCTTACCACTTGTAGATGTATCATATACATCACTATCAAACCAGCTATTACGTATTTCACCTTTCATCTTAACTTCATTGTAAAATACTTTTAGCTGTGGTCTTGAACGACCATTTTTTCCGAACACAATTCGCTTATCCTCAAATAATTTCTGGAACTTCTCTTGTTCCATTCTCCAGCATCTCCCCTTTGGTGGGAAATATGTAACACCTGTTACTGGATTAACAATCTCATATGTTAAATTTGGTCTTATATTTGGTGCATCAAACGGATCTGCTTTCCATATTCCTCTTGGGTCATTATCTGGATTAGAATACTTGCTTGAATCTGTTTCCTTTGGCTGTATTACAAAATCATCTGTTTTATACCAAATATCTTCATTGCTTGCCTTTAGTCTTCTATTAGACATTCTTCTCTTTTTAGCGTACGCTAAAATGTACTCATGATTTATACTAATATCTGTATCGTTTTGTACTGATGTTCTATTATGCCATGGAAAACAAGCAACAAAGTTTTCTTCGCCAAATATATCATCGCATAATAGCTTAAGTCCTGCTAATTCATTATCATCGATGTTTATAAAAATAACACCATTATTCTTTAATAACTTTTTAGCAATACTTAATCTCTTTTCCATAAAAGAAATCCATTTACTATGTCTAAACGAATCCCCTCTATCTATGTAATTGTCATCGTACAAGAAATCATTTAATCCACGATTATATGGCGGATCTATAATAATTAAATCTATTTTATTTCTGTGTGTTTTATCAAGAAGGTATAAGCTATGTAGATTATCTCCTTCTAAAATAAAGTTAGTTGATTTATCGCTGTTTAACTTTATTTCAAGGCTTTTATCTTCAATAAACACAGGTATTTTATCTTTTATTTCTTGGTCAATTTTCTCTTCATGACTTTCCCATACTAAACCATATTTTTTTCTCTTAAGCTCACGCTCAATTTCATTTAATGACTTAACTAAATCTGGTTCATCCTGAAGTTTTTCTCTCATTATTTTTATGTTATTTAATATAATCTCTCGTTTCTCGCTTGATAAGTTTGTACTCATTTTTTCCTCCGGTATAATTTCAACATCTTATGTGTGACATCGTATCACAGTTTTTTTTTATAAACAAGGATAAAATAAAATTTGAACATGATTTCAACCACTTATTCCCTGCCTTCGGTAATATGACTTATTCTAAAACTACACACACTTTTGTTAGGATCATTGATATATGTGATATCAACAAGAGTCTCCGATATCAGCTTTTTTGCTAATGATTCATTAAATGGACGAACTTTTTTTAACAGTCCGTCTAATTCTTCAGCAACTTTTTGTGCATCTACCTTTTGATCAAAAGTGCCTCCTTTAGCAATTTTTTCAGCTATTCTATAATATTGTCCACTTATTTTTGATATTTCTTCCAAAGCCTTATCTAATAATAAAGCATTTCTCTTGCCATCTATGTTGAAGTTTATATAATCTTCATATTGCATACATATTGCCTCATATATGACATCATCAGTAAGGTTACTATCACTCTTTTGACTCTCTTTATATCCTTTGTAACTACTATTAATTTCATTTTTGAATGCTTCTAATAGTTCTTCGCTATCTTCATAATCAGCAACACTTTTCTTAAAGTTAGCCATCAATTCTTTAATTCTTTCTTTTCCATCCATAACATTATTCTCCTGTTTTTGCATATTTCATACTTTTTAGCTTTAACATTGATAATTTAGCATATATTCTGCGAATAACTAAACTACATTCATATGTGCCTCCATTTCCATTTTTCCAAAATTCAAGGTATTCTTCCATATCATTTACTAAATGATTAAAAAATTCTTCTTCTCCATATATTGTATCTACGGTCTTTCCAAACTCTTTTTTGACTTCTATATCTTCAGTATAATATGCTTTCTTATACAAATTTTCATATCCAGCAATTTTAAGTGCATCATCTAGTTTACTACACATACTTGGAAGGCATCCATATCCGTACATTCTTTCATGATCTAGCCCTAATGATTTTTCTGCCAAATATTCTGTCGTTCCTTCATTAAAAGCTAAACCATATACTTCTTTTACTGATCCTAGTGAATGATTTGCTTCATGAGCAGCTGTACACTCAAGATCAAAATCAAGTTTTGATTCTTTAACTGCCTCGTAATTTATGTATATGATATGCGATCCATCTTCATATGTATTATTCCATCCTGCAGTGCCATTGCTCCATTCTCCACAATAAAGCTTCTTTGCTATTTCTTCTGTTACACATATTCTAATCTGATCAAAAGCTTTTTCTATAGTATTGCCATCCACACATCCATCCGTAAATTTTTGCATCTTTTTTATTGAATCAGCTATTCTATCATATATTTTAGCTACAACTGCTAAATCTTCATCAACACTTATGAAACCGTCATCAATTCTTTGTATTGTAATTTTTCTTGCATAATCTGTATTAAATAGCTCCGAATTTGCGTCAACTACAGCTGTACCTGCCGTCTTTCCAATTCCTCTTGAATTTAAATACTCAACTACACATACACCTGCTGCATCTTCACTTATACCAAACTTCTCCTGTAATTGTTCCAAAATTGAATCGAATTCATCCGTTGAAATAATGCTATCAATCTCATCCATAATTAATTCTCTGCAGATTTTATTGTCCTTGTCCAAAAAAGTTATTCCAATTTTGTCAAGATACTCATATTCGCCTATAATTTTATATATGTCATCTAATTTCCCTGATTCTATGATAGGTCCAATATAATCTTGAAATACATTATCTGGAATATGACAAAAATTACTATTTAATTTTGTATATCCATTCGCGATAACTGATATTCCATATTTTGCTTGTTCTGCTCCTATTAATGGAGCGAAAAAGTCTACCACCGAGAAAATCGTTTTATCCATGCTTTTAAGAGCTGCTGTTAGCTCTGGTTTACTAATAGTTTCAATAATTGAAGTTGTGCCTGAGTTATCAATCACAGCCACTGGATATCCTGTTTCATCTATTAAGGAAATTGCATGTCCTGTATCGTCTAAAGCAATAAGTGAATATCCTGTTCCAGATCCAGTTGTTGCTATCTGATATCCACCAGTCTGGCCGTCATGAATTAATTTAATAGTTTCTCCATTTTCAAGGGTTATATATTCCACGTCTATTAATTCTGAGTTTGGTGCACTTCCGAAGGCCATTGCTATCATACCCTTCCGGTATTATTACCTCATCTGGCTTGACAACTTCAGTTAATCCGTTCTTACTTGTGTTCTTTGTTCCTGATTCTTGTATATATTCCCCAGGTCGTAACTGAACATCCTTAAGTACAAAAAGTGCTTCTCCGGGAAGACCTAAACTTATTGCGTAAAGGGCCAATACATCCCCTTCTGCTGCCTTGTCTTCAACTATTCTAACAATATCTGCGTCTTTATCTGATATTATATCCGACATTGCATTTGTAAGTGCATTAATTTTAGCAATTGAAGCATAATCAAAGAGCTTTACAACCGAGCTTAAAGCTCTTATTGATCTGTTCGCCGATCCAATCATCCTAATAGTATTTCCAGATTCGTCAACAACTGTGCTAGCCCCAAATCCTTTCCATTTTCCTATCTCTGATCCAATTATATAACTTGCTGCCTCAATCGCTCCTGTTAAAGCTGCTGCAGATATAGTTCTTACTGCATTTTCTGCTGTTGTCCACTCTTTTGGCATATTCTTTATTTGATTAAGTGCATCAAAATCTTCATCTGATATAAGTCCAGAATTATGTGCTGCTGTTATATTCTCCCACTGTTCACTAGAATATCCTTGTATCGTTTTAACAGCATTATAATATTCTTCACTAATCTTTCCTTTTTTATATAAATATTCAATCCCTTCTACGGAGTTTGCTCTGTCTTCTTGCCAATCACGCTGAGCATATCTCCCCATTTTTGATGCTCCAGATATAAGGCCAATTGGAATCGCATATGTTCCTCCAGTAACCATAGTCAATACTAGAGCTGGAGCCGATTCACTTATTCCAACTGTAGCCTGTTGTGCTGCACTATCCGATTTACCATATGCATATGCATTTTTATCTATAGCTTTTCCAACATCACTTTGGTAAAATGAATCAATTGTATCTCCCACATTATCATCGGCTACACTATTCATGGTATCTCTCCATAAACTTCCAGTGACATTATCTCCCATAAACTTGTCATAAATAAATGTTACTGGTGTCAAACGAGCTGACCATATCATTTTATTGTAATCAATAAGCCCTTCTCCAAATTTACAAACCCCCTCAAATCCAGACACCACTGTATTAGTCACAGTTGCCCCGGTATGTTTAGCCAATTTTCCAAAGTTTTTAAATGCTCCTTTAAAGTTAAAATCCATTAGTTCGTCATACACATCAGCTAATTCTCTACCATACTGTTTTACACTTTGCTTTATTTCGCCTCCAATTTCTCCAACAGTATTTGCTACACCTTTAACCTTTTTTCCAGCTTTTCTAAGTAGAGCCAGCTCTTCACTCGCCCATGCAGAGAAAAAACCTTGAGCTTCGGCTTTATAATTTGAATTTAGATTTTCGATATCTGCCTTAGTTATTTCCTTTATGGTTTGTGCACCTGCATCTGTTATCTCTTGTGTTTCTTCTGCAATTTGATCAACCTCATTGACTCTTTTTTCATGATATGGTGTTGCACTAATGTTTGTTGTAAAGCTTTCATCTGCAATTTCAATCGCGTTTTTCTCAATTTGATTTAATTCATATATCATTGATTCAATGCACAAAAACAACTCTTTTCGTGTTTGTATTGCCGATTTTCTTGTGCTTTCTAACTGATCAAATAGGTTTTTATATTTAAAATCATAAGGAATGTTTGTTGTAAACGCATCTTCCATTTTTAATAAATCATTCATGGCCTTCCCCATATCATCAACAAAAATTCCTCTAAAATACTCTGTATTTATTTGCATAATGTTATCTCCTATTATATTTATGCTTTATTACGCTTTTTGTATTCTTTTAACTGATGTTTAAATACTTTTTCTTCCTCGTTTTCATAACCTAGATGATAAATTTTTTCAATTTGTGAATGATCGAACATACATAAAATATCAGTTCTGATGTTTCCTTCCGGATATATATATCCGCAATAATCCCATATTTTATTTTTATTACTATTTCCGGTTACACAGAAACCAGTTATAAAAAGTCTTTTCTTCGCACTTTTTAATCTAACTACTGTGCCTATTGGTAAATACTTTTTTCTTGCTACTGGATTACTTGTTTTAGTATTCTCTTTTTTGATACTACTCATTTGTTTCTTTCTCTCCATAATTTATCCATTCCTTTCATTCTTTTAGGTCTTCAATTTGTTTATTAAGCTTTTTTACATCACCATTCAACTCTTCAATTTTATCGTAAATTTTGTTAAGAAGAGTATATAGTGTTTGGTACATAGTTTGTGCATTTCCGTTGAATTGACCAGCAAGTTCGAATATTTTCTTGTTTTGACCAGTATAGTTACTTGACACATTATTCAATATCTTCTCTGTCAATTGCTTCAAATCCTTTAGTGTTCCATTGTACACTTCATTCTTTAGTTTATTATATAGTTCCGTGTATTGCTGACTTTCTTTGTTTAAATTTTTAACTTGTCTATACAGTGCGTTTGCTTCATTAGATACATCAAATTCAGACATACATATGTTCCTTTCAATTTAAAATTATTATTTTTTTTCTTGTAATTGCTTCTTTAGATACATCTTGAATTGTTTTTCTTCTTTATCATCTTTTAGCCCAAGATGATACACTTTCTTTATTTGCTTATGATCAAATAAAAATATTTCATTAGCCTTAACTATTCCTTCAGGATATAAACACCCACAATAATCCCATACTTTCTTCTCTTCTTTCGGATTAATTACAGCAAAACCGGTTATCATTAACTTTTTCTTACCATTTTCCAATAACACAACTGTTCCTACTGGTAAGTATTTCCCCTTGATAACTGTTTTTTTTGTTGCCTTAACCATTTTTTTATTATCCATAGTATCTTTCCTCCAAATCATTAATCATTTGCTCGTTCGTAAAACCGTTATATTTTAACAATATTTTATTATAACAATATTTAACTTACAATATTATCGTAAAAAAAAAGAAAGGATAATTCCTTTCTTTTCGTTTTAATCATTATTATTTGAAGAACCAAATAACTCATCAAATTTTGCTTCAAGTTCTTTTTGGATATCTAAGATTTCGCTATCACTTGGAGTCGCATTATCAGCATAATCATCAGCAAATAATTCATCAAGCTCTGAATCAGTCATTGCTTTTTGTTTTTTGCTGCTCTTTGGTGGTTCATTATCATCTGATAATAAATCATCAAATGCTGCTAAATCTACAGAATTGTTATTTTCTGGAATGTTATTTCCTTCAATATCATTGTTATTCTTTGGCTCTTTTGTCTCTGTATCATCATCAAATAAATCATCTAATGAATCAATCTTTAAATCTTTTTGTGGCTCTTCAGATGTTCCTTGATCTGGATTATATGGATTAAATCTTCTCCATGCTCCTCTTTCTCCACCATTATATTGGTTATGATCTAATTGGAACTTTTCAAATTCTTTTATCATGTTAGATTTGAAATAGAAGAACTTCTTTGCTTTGATAGGCTTTAAACCTTTTTCATAGATAATAGCATAATCCATACTCATTCTTCTTAATTCGTCCGGTGTCATAAGGGCTCTCGCCATTATTTGATCAGAATCTGTAAATCCTGTTTTATGTTTTTGTTTATCTCTGTTTATAGATCTGCTTTCTCTTGAAATTGTCTTTTCACCTAATGCTTTAGAGAAATATTCAACAGTTTTTGTTGAGTTACTTCCTAAGAATACGTGAGTATCACAGTTACCCATGATTGTTTCATATGATTTTTCATATATAGCTTCCAATTGGTCTAAATTTTGAAGGATAACACTGAATGATATTCTTCTACTTCTTGATGTTGAAATCTTTTTATCAAAATCAGGAATTTGACCAATGTTTGCGAACTCATCTAGTATGAAATATGTTGGAACCTTTAATTTTCCTCCTGGTGATTTATCAGCTAAGTCATATAGTTGTTGAATCATTTGTGAGAAGAAAATTGTTAGTAAGAAATCATATGCTGTATGTACATCAGAAGAAATAACATATACAGATGTTTTCTTGTTTCCAATATCTTCAAAGTTTATTGTATCTGTTGATGTAACTTCAGCAATATCTTTTGAATCGAATTTACCAAGCTTAGCTTGAACTGATACTAAGATAGAGCTAAATGTCTTTTCAGATGCAACTTCAACGTTCTTATAATATGTTCTAGCAGGGTGATTAAGTGGTAAAACACTCATCATATCTTTTAACAAGTTACTTCCGTTACTATCTGCTGCAGCTGCTCTGACCATCTCGGCACAGCTTGCTAAGTTTTGCTCTTCTGGTGGTCTAGTAGCAATTAGATAGAATATTAAAGCTTTAAGTAACATCTCTGCAGTATCATCCCAGAATGGGTCTGCAGTACTTGCTTTAGATTGTCCTTTAATAATTGTATTTGCGATAACGTCAACATCAAGATCGCTCTTGATATGAGCAAGTGGGTTGTATCCATCACTATTTGCTGGATTAACTAAATTAAGGGCTTTAATATCGTAACCATTTCTTTGTAGATATCCAGCTGTATCATCGTATAACTCACCTTTTGGATCAGTAAATACGTATGAACCAAGCTTTTGGTATGCATTTGGTTTTGAGTATGAAGCTGATTTACCAGATCCAGATCCGTCCAACGATTAATACGTTTACGTTTCCTTTTTTATCAACTGGTAAGTAATTCTTTTCTGCAAGAATAATACCATCTTTTCTGCTTAATACCTTATATTGCTCTCCTCCTGTTGCCCAATCACTTGAACCATGTTCAATATCATTGTACTCGCCTTTTCCCTTCTTAAGCATTAAGATAAAGACAATTAAGAAATAAAATACAGTATAGTATTTCATTGCTGTTCCAGTATTTGCTATATATCTTTCTTGGAATGCTTTTACTCTTACTTCGATGCTAAGAACATAATCAAGTGCAATTGATAAAAAGCTATTTGTATTGAACTGTCCCCCTGGTGTTGTAGAATCAACACTTGCAACAGCCATAGGCACAACTAATACTATGGCAAAAATAAGCCATAGTATTACATAAATCAATATTTCTTTCTTTCTTTTCTCCGTTAAAATTTTTCCCATTTTTTCACCTTCTCATTTGTTTAATAGATTATCTATTTGGTGTGCTATCTTTTGTATGTCCGTATTTTTCATTTATTTTAGCTCTTATACGTCCAAGCTTATCCTTATCTAATTTAGACTTAGATATAGATTTAGCTTTTTTATCCTTGACTAATAATCTATTAACTTCACCATCTTTTTCAGTAACAATATTGTTATGTACTTTGATTGGTTCAGGTGTAATAGAATTCTCCATTCTTTCTTTTACTTTCTTAACGGCTCTAGCAAAGAAGCTTAATACGTTGTTCTTATCCTTTGCTACTCCACATTGTACTGTATCTAAATTAATCACCTTAGATCCAGATTTTCCAACTATTATAGATCCCTCCATATAATATCCTCCTAAAAATCTATGATAATCTTAATTGGAATGCTAAATAAGTCTTATTTGGTTTTAACTTACACTTTCCTTTAACTTCGTTTGTCTTATTATCATAATATAAAATAGGTTTAATTTCTTCACCATTATCTGGGTCAACAATAGAAATTTGCCTTTTTGTATTTGGTGTATAGTTGTATTCTTGGTAATATTCATTACTTGATTCCTTATAAATTGTATCAAACTTCATAGGAACTGGTTTTCTAACAAATTTAATTTCGTCATCTTTTAATACACCTTGGTTAACGGTAACTTTTCCGTCTCCAAAGGTTAAGAATAAAAGTTGATTTCCAGATTTCTTAGGAAGATCAACGAAATATGTTCTCTTTGTTCCTTCATTTCTTAATTCTTCAATAGTATCTAACCTCTCCATTGAGTATTTAGGAATGTTTCTCACCTTTGCTTGATCATTCTTTACTATCTCATAAATTACTGTGTTTGTGTTCTTTGGATCAGTTATACTAAAATGTTTACCTTGTATATACTCCATACAATAATACACCCCTTCCCTATGACTACTCATAGTTTATCTTTAGCGTTTAATACAAAGGACATTATATCACTGATTTTTCATTATTGTCAACTATTATTTTATGTTTACTATATTTTTTGTATTAAAGCTAGATTTCTTCTTTAGTTCTGTAAATAATCTTTTTTCTTCATCAGAAAGCTTCTTCGGAATTAGTATTTCCGCACTCACTACTAAATTTCCTCTTTCCTTGCTGTTTTTATAATACCCCTTATTTGGAATTGAAAGCTTATCTCCATTTTGTGTTCCCTTTGGAACTATGATTGATAGTTGCCCATCAATTCCATCAACAGCAACTTTTGATCCTAGTGCAGCATCCCATGGTGTTAGATATAACTTAACGTTTATATCATCTCCAACCATCTTGTATATTCCACTATCAACAATCTTTACTCCAATTATTAGGTCTCCGTCATTTCCACCATTTATGCCCTTCTTACCTTTTCCTGCAATTCTCATCTTCTTGCCGTTCTTTATTCCAGCAGGAATTTTAAGTAGAATATTTTTCTTTTTGCCATCTGCCGATGCTAAGCAAATCTTTTTTTCAGTACCATCAAAAGCTTCTTTAACAGATAATTCTATTGTTGTTTCTATATTTTCTCCCTTTAGAGGAGTCTTATCTTCTACAACTTTAGTTGCAATGTTTTTGCCAAAGAACATATTAACAATATCATTGGCTCTAACCTCTCTTTGAGATGCCATTTCTCTATGCATTCTTTTGCCTACATAATTATTCCATGATCTGTCATATTTCTTCTTTTGGATTGGATCAGAAAGTATTCTATATGCTTCTGAAATATCCTTAAAACGCTCTTCAGCTGCTTTATTCTTAATGTTTACATCTGGATGAAACTTTTTCGCTTGTACTCTATATGCCGTTTTTATCTCGTCTTGTGTTGATTTTACGTTTTTAGGTAAATCCAACAGTTTGTAGTAATTCTTAAAAATCATCTGTTTGACGTCCTCCTAATAATTCATCTGCACAAATTATAGCACTAAATATTTTTCATTTCAATGAAAAATTGCTTTTTTTCATACAGTTATGCTATAATATTTTTCTTTGTTTTTTTGCACAAAAATATAGGCTTAAGTATCTCAGTATTTTCAATACTTAAGCCCATTTTTACATAGTCAAAGTTCCTTCAGAAGAATTTAAAATCATTAGTATATCTTCTTCATCTCCTGTTTCACAATTTATATAGACCAGAAAATCTTTTTCATTAACTTTTCCTTTTATCTCCCAGCATGTTATTTCTGTCTGAAATTCAGTTGGTATTATTGCCATTCCAATTGAAAGAATGTCAAGCTTACTATTTATTTTTGAAATAGCATCATCCTTGGATATCCTTGCTTCAGGAATATCTCTTATGGTATGTGAATTTAAATATCCTGTTGTCTCTATTCCTAGTATTTCCCCATTATCTAGAGCTACTTTTACCTTAATTAAATCCGGATATATTACAACTCCATCTTGTTCATACGCATAATTAATTGTTTCTATACCACCATTTTTAGAATAATATGTTTTTTTCATATTTGAGTATCCATTTTTTTCCATGAATTCTTTTGCATTTTTGTCTGCTTCGTCATCATTTATTTTTTCATCTTTAACATCTCTGTTTGAATTTACATATAGTATGTGTCCTCCCTTCTTAGTTACAGATATCCACCATAAGCTGCCATCATTTCGTTCCACAGTGTAGTCATATGATTCAATATTTGCACTTTCCGTTAATCCACTATAGTTAATACTTTTTACATCTTTCGATTCAATGGTAGTTAATACAATATTTTTAGCCGTTTGTTCATCAATATCTTCTCCTATCAATCCTTTATGCTCTGGATTTGTCATGTGTTCAGAGAACGCTCCATCATATATAAGCCCTGCATATTCATGCAAATTTTCCTCAATAACTGTAAAACTATTATTTGAAATATCTTTCATATCTCCATTTGAAAAATCACCCCACGATACCTTTCCTAAATTAATATCAAGAGCTAATTCATTTAATGTCTCTTTCAGCTTGCTGCTATAATCATGCAGCCTTTCTATATTATCTAAATCTTCTTGGGTAAGCATCTCTCCTTTCATTGTTTTCCTTGATAGCGAATAACAATAGTCACTTACCTGATTTAGGAATTTAGAGGTATTTTCAATCTCAGAGCTGCTTATTGGAAGCATGGATAGATATGATTCTGCCAGGTTAGCTTCTCTCCATACATAAGTTAATGTTTCAGTACCGCTCTTTGGAGAGTTTGATATCATTGCTTTTGATAGGTATACTTCAATATCTTGAACATTATCTACAAGTTGATAAAATGCCATATTATATTTATTTTCAAGCTCTATTCCATAAGACTTTTTTTCTTTAAATAGCAGAATAAACAGTGTAATAATTGATATCAGCATCATACCAACCAAAATGTATGAACTATATTTTTTTATTTTTATATTAATCTTTTTCACAATATCAACCCCTTTAAAACACAATAAAATTACTTGTTGTTTTTTTTAAATTGTGTTAAAATCTTTATATATTATTTACGGAAGGTAAAAAAATATGAGAAAAATTTTAATATTATATGCAAAATATGGTGGTGGGCATAGCTCTGCTGCTAATGCAATTAAAAATTATATAGATAATCATTACGAAGACACGGAAACAAATATGGTAGATTGTATGGAATACATAAATAGAGCACTAAATAAAATCAGTACTGGCACATACAAAAAGATTACTTCTGCAACACCAAGATTATGGAAGAAAGTTTACCACAATTCTGAAAAAGGTATCTTATCAAAGATAAGTAATGGATCTAACAAATTTATGGCAAGAAAGTTATATCATTTAGTTGAAGAATATTCTCCAGACATAATTATTTCAACACATATGTTTTCAACTCAAATGATTAGTTATCTAAAGAAAAAGAACAAGGTTAATTGCAAACTTGCAACAATTCTAACTGACTTTGCTCCGCATGACCAATGGCTAGTTGGATGTAAATATGGTGATTTTTTCTTCGTTTCAAACGAAAATATGAGAGAAACACTAATTAATAGTTTTGGAATCAGCAAACATAAAGTATTTGCAACTGGTATTCCATTATCAGAAAAGTTTAATGAATCATTCGATAGACAAAAAATATATGAGGAATTTGGTCTTAAACCAGATAAGAAAACAATACTATTCTTTGGTGGTGGAGAGTTTGGACTTGGGAAAAGTCGTACAGTTGCAATTTTAAAGGCCCTTGCCAAACATCTAGATGAATACCAAATAATTGCAATATCTGGAAGAAATAAAAGAATGCATGACGCATTTGTTGAAATATATGAAGAACTTGGAAATCCTCCAGAGCTTAAGATATATGACTTTATTACTAATGTACCTGAGGCAATGAGTATTTCTTGTTTAGTTGTTACTAAACCAGGAGGACTAACTTCATCAGAAAGTTTAGCATCTCAACTTCCAATGTTAATAATAAACCCAATACCAGGACAAGAAGAAGCAAATGCAGAATTCATTGAACAGGCAGGAGCTGCAATATGGCTTAGACCCAATGATGATGTCGATATAGTGATACATAATTTATTAGAGTCTCCGGATGCCCTTGATAAAATGAAGACTTGTGCATCAAAAATAGCACATATTGATGCAACAAGAGATATTTGTGAGACAATACTTAATGATAATAATAAATAATAAAAAAGAAAACGAAGGAGCAAATCCTTCGTTTTTTATTTTTAAGATATAACTATTTTTTATAACTCTCTTCGTCCTTCAAGAGCTTTGCTTAAAGTAACCTCATCTGTATACTCTAAATCTCCTCCAACTGGAATTCCATGTGCAATTCTCGTTACAGTAACACCCATTGGTTTTATTAATTTAGATAAGTATATAGCTGTGGCTTCACCTTCTACACGTGGATTTGTAGCTATTATTACTTCTTTAACTGTTCCCTCCATAAGTCTTGCTAAAAGCTCTTTTATCTTAATATCATCTGGTCCGATTCCATTCATTGGTGAAATAGAGCCATGTAATACATGATAAACTCCTTTAAATTCATGTGTTTTTTCCATTGCAACTACATCTTTTACGTCTTCAACAACACAAATTATAGACTGGTCTCTTGTAACATTTGAACAAATACTACAAGGATCTGAATCAGATATATTGAAACATTTTGAACAATACTTTAAGTTTTTCTTTGCGTTTGTAATTGCATTAACAAACTCATTTACTTCCTCTTCGCTACAATTAAGCATATGAAATGCAAGTCTTGCTGCCGTTTTATTTCCTATGCTTGGTAGCTTTTCAAAAGCTTCTATTAATTTCTCAATTGATGGTGAATAATATGACATCCTTTAGTCCCCTTTTCTTCCGATATTATGCAAAAAGGAACATACCAAATGGAATGTTCCTTTTATATTTTACATCATTCCAGGAATATTATATTTTCCAAGTTCAGATGCTTGTGCACTATCAACTTTTCCCATTGCTTCGTTAACACATGTGATAATTAAATCTTGTAACATTTCAACATCATCTGGATCAACAACTTCAGGTTTAATTGTCATTGACTTAATAACTTTGTTACCACTTACTGTAACTTCAATTGCTCCTCCACCAGCTGTAGCTGAAAACTCCTTATTTCCTAGTTCTTCTTGTGATTTTTCTATATCAGCTTGCATCTTCTTTGCTTCTTTCATTAATTGGTTTAGGTTCATACCTCCAAAACCTCCCATACCTCCTGGGAATCCTCCTCTTTTTGACATAATAATCATCCTTTCTTAATCAATTATATTTAATGGCAAATCTAAATCTTTAGCAATACTATCTATCACTGAATCTTCAGAATTTTCATTTGCATTCTCTATTAATCTAATATTCATAGGCTTACCATATTCCATTGAAACAAGCTTTGTAAGCTCAGATAAGTTTTCAGATCTAGCAATAACTGTTTTATCAAATGGTGTAAGGCCTTGTGGAAATTCAATTCCGACTGTCATATCGTTAAGTTCACATGCTGTTGAATTAGCCAAACTAGAATATAGCATTTTTTTACCAGCTTCATTAAGTCCGGTAACAATTTTTCCCCAACATTCAACTTTAACGTCTGATGTCTTTGTCGTTAATATATTTTTTAGATTTTGATTTTCAGCTCCTCTTGTTACTGATTTAGTTTTTTTTTCAGTATCGTTATCCACATTTTTTCCGGAATTGTTGATAACTCCTGGATTTGATATAAGTTTTTGAACAGCATTTACAGTTCTCTGTAATTTATTTTCAATGTTTGAAATTCTGTCATCCACTTCACTAAAATCAACACCAATATTAGCATTGTTTGTTGCAATAGGTGTTGCTTCTATAGTGTTAGTCTTTACCTCAGTATTTAAGTTGTTATTACATAATTTCATAATTCCAACTTGAAACATAATGGTCTTTTGTGTAGTCATCTTAATTTCGTTAGAAAGTTCTGATAAATAGAATATAATATCCATCAATCTTTCTTTAGTTGCTTTATCAGCTAAAGCCTTTATTTTAGCAACCTCATCCTCATTATATAAATCAGCATTTCCTGTTGTTTTATAAACAAGAACATCTCTAACAAATTTTATAATTTCCCATATTAGATTTGATATATCTTTACCATCATCTAATACCTCATTTACAGAATTTAGGGACTCTTCTACATTGTAATCTAATATATTATTTAATATTTTGTTTATTGTTTCTATTTTAGGTAATCCGACAAGTTTTTTTACTAAATCATTAGTAATTTTGTCTGAATCTTCTTGTAAACATCTCTCAAGGATACTAATACCATCTCTCATCGCACCTTCAGCAAGAACTGAAATTGTATTTAACGCATCTGGATCAATATCAATCTTATCACTTTCACATATGTGAGTTAGTCTTTGTTTAATATATTCCGGTGAAAGCTTTTTGAAATCAAATCTCTGACATCTTGAAAGAATTGTTGCCGGTAATTTTTGAGGCTCTGTTGTAGCAAGAATGAATTTTACATGCTCAGGTGGCTCTTCTAATGTCTTTAATAACGCATTAAAGGCTCCTATAGAAAGCATATGAACCTCGTCTATGATATAAACTCTATATTTAGCAACCGTTGGTAAAAAATTAACCTCGTCTCTTATAGATCTAATATCTTCGACACTATTATTTGACGCTGCATCCATTTCTACAATATCTGTTAATGAACCATTTAATGCTGCTTTACAGATTTCACACTCATTACATGGATTTCCATCTTTTGGATTTAAGCAGTTAATGGCTCTTGCTAATATTTTAGCAGAAGAAGTTTTACCTGTACCTCTACCACCATTAAATAAATATGCATGGCCCACTCTTCCTGATACTATTTGATTTCTTAGAGTTTTTGTGATGTGGTCTTGACCAACTAATTCATCAAATGTTGCTGGTCTATATTTTCTATATAACGCTGTATATGACATCCACAATCACTCCTTTCTCTAAAAAAATAGTATGAGACATTTATTCTACAAACTCCTCTATGGAAAGTAATTATCACATAATAGTATCTACTTATTGCTGCTTCCTTCCGGACCTGACAAGGTTCATAGGCTAATATTGAAATTACTCTCCATACAAGAGCATGTTATTCTCATACTAGGGGGATTATATAATGTTTTTCTCTATTAATCAAGTATTTTTGATAAAAGTTTAATAAATAAAAAGAGTTACTAGCGTAACTCTTTTTTACAAACTATATTCTTTTAAATACTACGTTTGAGAAATCTTTGATATCAACTTGTGTTGTTCCGTTTTCAACTAAACCATCACAATTAACATCTGCTTCAATTCTTCCTAAGTAAGCTCTACCATCTTCAAGCTCTATTGTTAAATCAAATGCAATCTTAAATCTTATATCCTCGTCGCTGCATTCCATTCTTGAAAGCATCTTGCCATCATAAGTTACTTCTGTATCATCTCCAGAAGAATAGTTTCCTAAATCTCTGTTTGCAAAACTTATGCTAAGCTTTCCACCGTTTCTGTTGATGTGAAGATCTTTGTAACTATTTTCCTCTGATCCTCTATAAGTTAAGCTATCTTTCACTTCATATTCATCTGTATATGTATATCTAGATCCCTCGACGCTATTAGGCATAAACGCTCTAATTGTTCCTTTCGCAGGTTTTTGTGTAATCTCTATATTTGATATTTTTATATTTTTGATTTTCTCATTATTTTTCGCATTATTTTTTATTTCAATATACATGTCGTTGTTTTGTACAACTTGGAAATTCCATATAGACCCATTTTCTTCAATAGGCGCTGTAGCTTCTCCTTCATATCTTCTAGCTGTACTTACAATTATGATTTCTGAAACTTGAAATGGCATATTCTTTTCTCCAGTTTTGTTGTATATGTATATACGAACTCCAATTATTACCGCAACTATTGCTACAACTAAAATCGCTATTATTAATTTAATTCTTTGAACTTTCTTATTTATCACTAGTCCTTATTCCTTTCTTTTATATTTTTCTTTTCGACTCTTAGAGTCTTAAAGAACTCCTTTAGGATTTTTTCACATTCTTCAGCTAAAACTCCGGTCTCAATTTCAACACTATGATTAAATTTATAATCTGCAAGCAAGTTAAGAACTGATCCACATGCTCCAGTTTTATAATCCATAGTTCCAATGTATACTTTTTTTATCCTAGACTGTATCAATGCACCCGCGCACATGCTGCATGGCTCTAATGTAACATACATCTCGCAATCTTCTAATCTCCAACATCCAAGTTTTTTACTAGCTTTTTGAATAGCAAGTAATTCTGCGTGTTTTGTCGTATCATTCTTTAGCTCTTTTAAATTATGAGCTCTCGCAATTACTTTACCATCTTTAACTATTATTGCACCAACGGGTATTTCTTTTTTATTATATGCTTTCTCAGCTTCTTTTAACGCAAGCTTCATAAATTTTTCTTGCATATTCATATTATTCCTACCTTCCGTTTGCATTAAATAAGATGGTGTGCGTGAAGGGAATTGAACCCCCGACCTGCGGTTTAGGAAACCGTCGCTCTATCCTACTGAGCTACACACACATCTGCATTATATTATATAACAAATTCATTTTTCTTTCAATAGCACCCCAATAAGAGCCCCGAAGGGAGCTTCCGCAATACAGCAGTAGCTCCCTTCAAGTTACAACAATACTTGATTACTTGCGTTCTTTGATTTCCGCAAGAACCTGCTCATTCAGGAACGAGGTATCGAATGCCTTTACAAGCAGATCAATTGCCTCTTCCTCATCCGGACCGTCCACAACAACAGTGATTTCATCACCGCCAACAAGCTGCAGACTCAGTACTGACATAAGAGATCCTGCGCTTACTCGTCTTTCTTCTTTCTGCACAAAAATCTTGCTCTTAAACCGCCATGCGCAGTCGATGAGCTTGGCTCCGATCTCGCTGTCAATACCTTTCTTGATAATAATCTTTGCAGTTTTCATAATCATTCCTCCGTTGTGAATATTGTTGTATCCGAATACGAGATTCGGACTTCTTTCTGCACCAGGCAACTTGCCCGGTAGTTACTTATTATACCACATATATTTTGCCAATGCAAGTTTTATGTAAATCACAAAAATTCGACATTTTATATCTCTTTTTATCCTATACTTTCATTTTCAATCCCCTTATGATATAATCCCCCAAAAAGTAAGAGGGTGATTATATGGATTTTATTTTTTATGAAAATGGAAAAGATTTCGTAGCTGAAAATGAAAAGCTACTACTAGAGAAGGAATGGCTTAACAACTTAATGGTTGGTAACTGTGCCGATGCTGCCGATGCTGTATATGGTGATGATTGGTTATTTGGTGCAGTTAAAGATGATGGTGTAACAGAATTAATTCTTTTATACAGAGCACCATGGAAACTTACTTTATATAGTCCAACAGATAATACTTCTGATGAACTATTCAAATTTGCTGCAGAAGAAATTTACAAGTTAAATAACCACCTACCAGGTGTAAATGCTGAGAATATTATTGCTGAAAAATTTGCCAAGTTCTACTGTGAATTATCTGGACAAACCTTTAAGGTTCATCTACCTATGAGAATTCTTGTTTTAGAAAAACTTACAGAACCAAAATTACGAGATGATGTTACTTATAGAAGAGCTACTGAAGCTGACATGGATACATTAATTAAATTCCAAAAAGATTTTGGATTGGAAGCACTTCATGAAGAAAAACCAATGGAAGAAATATTAGCTGCAATCTCTAGAAGCATGGAAAGAGGATATTTCTTACTCGAAAAAGATGGAAAGATTGTTGCTCAAACAGTTTCAACAAGAAGATTAATCAAGGGAAAAGGTGTTAGTGGTGTTTATACTCCTCCAGAAGAACGTCATAAAGGATATGCATATAATCTTGTATATCGAGTATCAAAAGAATTACTTGATAATGGAGCAGAATACTGCGTACTTTATACAGATGATACAAATCCAATTAGTAATCACGTTTATGAGAAAATTGGCTACGTTAGAATGGCTGATACAAGTGATATTGACTTTATATAAAGAAAAGGTTAAATGAATCTAATTCATTTAACCTTTTTATTATTGTTTATTTTTTATTTATCTAAATATCTATCAATATATGTATATAAGTCTACTTCTCCATCATAATCTAGAAATACGACCTCTTTCTCTAGCTCTACATGATATAACTCTTTCATCTTATCAACTGTATATTGCATTAGTTTAGCGACATCCTTTTCTGTAGTATTCTCATCTAAAGTAAAGAATCTACTTCCATATTTGCTGTATCTTGCCCCATTAAAATCTACATTAAATTCGTTTGTGCCGATTACAACCTTTCTAAAACTCATTCCAATTTTATTTCTTAAATCAATATTAGACCAAATTGAACCTGCACACCCCTCTAAATATCCAATTCGAAGGTCTTTTATTCTTAAATCCATTTGAGCATCAAATTTTGCTCTGACAGCTTTTTTTCCAATTTGTTCGGACCAAAGTACAACTTCTTTTACGAAATATCGTACTTTATCTTTATTTGCTTTTTTTATAAAGCTATTTCGTGTCCAAAAAAAGTCTTTATCTGGAATTATATCCACATCTTTTCCACTTTCGAAGTCAAATAATGTCACTCTTTTAACGTAGTCACCAAATTCTTTACCTGTGGCAAAACTTGCATTACCAACAACTCCTGCCCCAACCATACCTGGCACACCTGCTAGTGATGCAAAGTCATACCCTTTTTCCATTGCATAATTTACAAGCTGAGAAGTAAGTAAATTTCCAGAACATATAAACTCTTCTGTATCTTCATCAAACCTTAGATATGACATCTTTGGTCCAATATCAATAAACCAACCATCATAACCATTAGCTGTAATGTACAAATTTGTATGCATACCATATATTCTAAATGGTATATCGTTTTGGTATAGTTTTGTGATTTCCTTTAAATCATTATCTAATGATTCATCATTCTTTAACTCATAATAAAATTTAGCATTACCTGCTTTTTTCTTGAATAAGTGTTTCTTGGTTAAATTGTAATTCTCTTGTACATTTCTACTAAAATTATAATTTTCCATTACCTTAATTCCTTTTCCAGATATTTTACACATTTTACCATGGTATCAACTTAAAAACAATAAAAAAATAAGCAAGTCGTAATGACTTGCTTTTAATGTGGTTGCGGGGGGTAGACTCGAACTACCGACCTTTGGGTTATGAGCCCAACGAGCTGCCAACTGCTCCACCCCGCGATGTATGACTCAATTATTATACTATCTATTATATTTAATGTCAACAAAAATATTCCTATTTATTGAAATTTTGTAAATCTTTTATGGTGCTCTACTGTAATTATATTTACTAATTACGTAATTTATGCTATAATTTAAAATATTTTAAGAGGTGAATATATGCGTAGAGTATTAAGTTATATGAGAAGGGCTATTGAAGATTACAATATGATTGAAGATGGCGATAAAATCGCTGTTGCTTTATCTGGTGGTAAGGATTCTTTAACAATGTTACTTGCACTAAAAAATCTTCAAATATTCTTTCCGAAGAAATTTGAAATAATAGCAGTTACAATTAACCCTGGTTTTGATGAATTTGATACATCAGAACTTGAGAAATTATGTGCTGAAAAAGAAATAAAATATGTAGTTGAGAAGACAGATATTAAAGCAATTGTTTTTGATGTTAGAAACGAAAAAAATCCATGCTCTTTATGTGCTAATTTAAGACGTGGTATATTAAATAGTGTAGCTATTAGAGAGGGTTGTAATAAGATAGCCCTTGGTCATAACGAGGATGACGTATTAGAGACTTTTATGCTTAACCTACTATATGGTGGTTCAATATCTACATTTGCTCCTATGAGCTATATGGATCGTTCTGGCATAACATTAATTAGACCTTTAATATATGCTCCAGAAAAATATATTAGATCATTTGCTAAGAAAAACAATTTACCAGTCATGCCAAAAGTTTGTCCAATGGATGGAGTGTCTAAAAGGGAAGATATGAAAAATCTTATTTATCAATTCCAAAAAGATATTCCAAGAGTTAGAGAAAATTTATATGGTGCAATCCAAAGAAGTAATATAAAAGGATGGGAAAAAGAAAATAGTTCCAAATAAAATTTGGAACTATTTTTATTTTACATTAATATAAGTTCTGTACCATTTCTAATTGTAGTCTCTCTAACTGTTAAATTTACATCGTATGGTATAGCCGTTTCCCTATCATATAATGCTGGTAATTTATCTGGCTTATAGTACCCTCGACTAAATTCATTAACAGCTTTTACACAAAGCATGATTACATTACATACTCTTTTATTTAGAGGAATCCAGATGTCAAACTTTTTTTCTATAGTTGGAACATATAATTTCACTATTACTTTATTATTCATCGTCATCCCCCTTTTCTTTTATTCCTATTAACTTGATAAGAGTTCCAGCGCTTTGTTTAATGATATATCCATAACTTGGGCCACAATTTCCGATTATGGTCTTTCTGTTGATTTCTGTTGTGATAACAAATTGATTATCAACACCATTACCAACCCATATACCTGTATCATTTGAAACATAGCTCTTATACCATGAATCAAATTGATGTGCTTTAAATTTAGTTGCGTTATCAACAAGAATAAAATTACAATTTTGTGTTTCTGCAGCAGTTCTAAATAGATTCTCTAGTTCATTTATTCCTGTTGGTAATGAGTTACCAAATTTATCAATATCTTCGATGATACATAGAATTGGCTTTTGATTCTTATCATCTTTATTAATCATTGCTTGGTTAACTAAATCAAAATTCTTCATGAAGTCATCAAAATTATCTTTTGGACTAAATTTAACAACTTCAATATTTAATATCAACTTAGCTACTTCTACAAGGTTATCTGCAAATAATACTGCTAAATCAAAGTCTTTTGATGTAACAATATTAACTGGAGCTTTCTTAAAGTCATAAGTTGCAACTCCAAGAGTTCTTTTGTTTATACCGATTGGTAGAGCATTAATTGATCCAATCTTATCTTTAATATGTTCAATAGTAACAACCTCAGGCATAATTGGAATATGTTTTGCGGTATGTTTATCAACTTCTCTAAGTTTTTGCGTAATATTTTTAATATAATCTCCCTGCTTTTCTGTATCACATACTTTTGCTGTTTGGAATTCATATATTTCGTTACCAATTGGAACTAAACCTCTACCATATAGAGCTGATGCTCTCTTCTTTCCAAGCTTATCAAAAATGTATAAGTAATCGTCATCATTGTTAAGTTGAAGTGCAAGTTTTTGTTTAAAGTTTTGAATTAGACGGAATCTAATATCTCTGTATGAACTTGCTGTTATTGTAAAGATAATTCCACACTTAGTACATTCTCTTGTTATTGTTTGAATATCCTCTTCAAAGTCAGCATAGTTTTCAGCAAATGCTGCGTAGTTATTAATAATAACCATAAGTGTTGGCATTTTTTTACCACTTGTACTTAAGTATAGATTATAATCTCCATTGTACTCAGAAAGAATTTTCTTTCTTTCTTCCATTTCTTTCTTAAGCATCTCTATTAATCTTGCAACTCTTTCATTATCATTTACAGTTACAATATCTCCAACTTGAGGAGCTCCACTAAACACCTTAAGTGCTTCACTACCAAAATCAAGAACATAGAATGCAACCTCATCTGAAGAGTGTGTAGTGATTGTATCGTAGATAATTGATGATACTAGTAACTCCTTACCACTATCAGCACTACCATAAATCATCGTATTTCCATCTTCAGTATAATTTAAAGTTAATATTCCTTGTTTTTGGTTTGATGGATCATCATATTCACCAATAATTGGATTAATAACATTCTTTTCTGGTTTAAATTTATACTTCTTTCTCAAGTTCTTTATATAAATTGATTCTGGAATACTCTCAAGCCACATTTGCTCTTCAACTATTCCCTTTTCTTTTGCTATATTGCAAATATGTTCTACTATATTTGTTAACTGATCTCCCTTACTCTTCTCAACCTTTTTCTTAGCTGTATTATTCATTTTCTTTATTGGTGCACCAGTTTTAGAAATAAATTCAATAGATGTATCTATCTCTCTCTTTGTGATATCTGAAGGGAAGTATCCAGCTCCAGCCCATCCTGATTGTCCTAGTACAAATAATTCATCATTACCAACATTTAAGAAAAACTGTCCTGCTCTCTTTAATTTAGCAGCATCTGGTCTCTTAATAACGTCAACACTATCAGATCTATCTTGTACTTTTAGACAAACACCGAACTTGCTGTTACTACGGATTTGGTCGTTTACTATACCAGCTGGCTTTTGCGTAGCAAGAATCAAGTGCACACCAAGTGAACGTCCAATTCTGGCAACACTAATTAACTCATCCATGAAATCTGGTTGTTGTTGTTTAAGCTCAGCAAACTCATCACAGATTATAAATAAGTGTGGAATTGGCTTCTTAACTATTCCATCATGATATAGTTTTTGATATTTATAAATATCGATTGTACTTTCATCTGTTAAATCTCTAGCTTTATTAAATTGAATCTGTCTCTTTCTAAGCTCACTTTGGATTGAAGCAAGTGATCTTTGAAGTCCAACAGTATCAATGTTTGTAATTGTACCAACTAAGTGTGGTAGTTTAATATCTCTTTTTTGGAATGCACCTGCAAGTCCACCACCCTTATAGTCTATAAGTACGAAATTAACATCATCTGGGTGATAATTAATTGCAAGTGATAATATGTAAGTTATTATAAATTCACTCTTACCAGAACCTGTAGAACCTGCAATTAATCCATGTGGTCCATGGTATTTTTCGTGAACGTCTAATGAAATTGGTATACCTGTTGCATCTATACCAACAGGAGCTTGTAATGACATTGTTGTATCATTATTTTTCCATCTATCGTAAACGTTTAATTGTTCAACACGACCAACATCATACATCTCTAAGAATGTATAACTATCTGGTAATAAGCTGCTTCCAGAACTTGCATATTTAATTGGTATATTGCTTAATACTTTTGATACTCCAGCAAAATCCCAATCTCTATCTTCATCAATTGAGAATTCTTTTTGTGTTGTAGCAGAATTTTCACTTTCAAATATCTTACAACCTGTATCCTCAATTGTAATGAATGTTTTACATTCATTTGGAAGCTGTGTTAAATCATTTGTAACACATAATAAGCTGAATCCTAAATTTTGTTTAAGTTTTAATACATCAACAATTATCTTTAAGTTTTCAATTTGCTTATAATCATCAGTTATAATTAAATAATATGGAGCAAATTGTTTATAATCAACATTATTACCATTTGCTACTTCTGTTCTTGCCTCAAGAGTTTCCTCAAGATATCTAGATACTGTCTTCATATCATTTGAGTTATCAGCAAAGAATCTAATTTGATTATTTGAGTTCCATACATGAGGTAACATATTTACATAGTCCCATTGACCTTGCTTATCTTCTTTTACTAAAAATACTATTTTTAGATCAATATAACTATGTAATGCAACTAATTGCATAATTATATTCTTCATATATCTTTGCTTAACTTCATCGTTTTGAACAATAACTGAAGAAATATTCTTTTGTGCAAGTGATACTGCTATTGGAGCATTATCAAGAATTCTAGATTGAGTAGCAATAGAGTTTAGTATTTCCACTAAGTTGTCATCTTCCATTGCAAATGACTCATTTGGATATGTTACGTCTATATCTAATGGCACATCTCCAGTACCAGCTCTTATTGCTAAGAAGTCATGATCTTCAATCTTTCTTTCCCATAGACGTGCATCTTTTTCTAGTACTATTTTCTCGCACTCCTCAGCTTTTACATGGTTCTCGTTAAGGATTGCTCTCTGTTCATCCATAATTCCGTTAATCTTAACGATTTTTCCATTAATATATTTTCTATATCTACGTTGACGTTTTACTTCAAATCTCTTCTTTTCATGATTTTCCCAAATTCTGGTTAGAATTGGAATCAAAATCATTGAAATAAGCATCATACCAGACATTATTAATCTTGGCATGCTCTCTTTAAGAGTAGCTTGATTATTATTAATTGCAGACATTGTTGTATACATTGTCATCATGGTCATAACACCCATTGACAATGTAGAACCCATAGTTAATATGGCAGGCATTTGGTTATTTGATTGTGCTGCTGGTGGTGAATCAATAACAACCTTCTCTTTCTCAATCTTTGTAACAATTCTTGGAGCTCTTGAGAAATAATCCTTATCTGTATATAGATCAGGAATAGCATTCTCATCTTCATCCTTATTATTCTTAACTTCTTGAACATCTTTAGTTGGCACAAGAGCCCTCAAAAGATATTTCATTTTATCCATTGGATTATTAACGAATATACCATCTCCAACTAATATAATCTTTAATCCCATTATGAATATTACATCACCGCTTGTTAGCTTTTTAACTTTATCTTTAACAACATATCCATTTACATATGTTCCATATTTTTGATCTAAATTCTCTAATTTCCATGTGTCATTTTCAAAGAAAATTCTTGCATGTTTTCCTTCAACTAGTGAATGTGTATATGAAATATCACAGTCTGCATTTTTACCGATGCTAATCTCGGCATGATCTTTAATCATAAAATGCATCAAGTCTTTTTCATATACTTCTGAGCAGTGTAAAACACAAACCTCTTCACTCTTTTCAAAAGCAATAAAATGAGTTTCATTGTTTTTCAATGTAATTTTATTAATATATGAGTCTTTGTTTGGTATCAACATCATTTTGCCATCTTTAAAAACAACTGCTTGAGAATTTACTAATCTCGCAGATTTATTGCTTGTTACATACCATTCATTAACTTTACTTTCAATGCTAACTAACTTTTTCTCGTTATTACCTTTAACCCAATAGACTCCCTCAGGAACCTCAGGTAAAGTAGTCGTTAATAGCTTGTCGTATCCTATTAATGAAACTAACATAGTATTGCCTCCTCCTTAATACAAATTTAAATAAATTATAAATATATATATACATAAGTAAAATCAATATTAAGAGCAAAAAAAGAATGTATCCCTACGGAAATACATTCTTTATATTCATATTTATTTCATTTTACATTTTCATGACATTTTAAATCGATAACTAAAAATTTAACGATGATGTCCTCCACCTGATGTAGTATTGCTATCAGAACCTGATTTGTTACTATCAACTATTGACCAAATGTATTCGTCACTTGCATACGCTGCTTCGGTTTCTCCCATTCCAGCTTTGATAGCATTAAACTTCGCCCACTCTTCATCTGTTCTTACCTTGGTCACGTTACCATTAACAGTTGTCGTAGTAGTTGTTGTACTATTATTGGCAGTACCAGTTTGTGGTGTTGGATTATTAGCAGGTGCGGTTGTCTGTGCTTCAGTAGCTGTACCTACTTGAGTTGAACTTGTAGCTGTTGTTGTAGTAGTTGTACTGCTATTTGTAGTTCCTGTTGTAGGATTATTACCGTTATTCGCAACTGTTGTTTGTGCTGGTTGTTCACTATCAACTCTAGAATCATCACCATTAACAAAATGAAAATTACGTGTTTGTGAAGAGTGTAATGACCCATTTTGATAAAATCCATTGACTTGTACTTCTCCAGCAGCATTTATAATGCGCTCTAGCTCTTCTCTGTCGTAGTATCCATTTGCATCTGGTTCCTTGATAATAGTATCAGTTCTACCCAAAGTAGGATTATAATAATATATCTCTAATTTATATGGAAATCCTTCATTTTCCACAAGACCATCAAAATGATCTAATATCTCTTGAGCTGTTGTTTTTTTATCTTGTACTTGTGCATCGTTACTATCAGGAGTATATTCAGCTGTAGTTTCTGTGTTTCTGTCAGCGCTAGTAGCTGTTGTGTCTACTTCTACTACATTATTTCTTGTATACTCCTCTGTAGTACCATCAGCATAATACTCTTTGATAGCTGCACCCTCGCCTGCTGTAGTAAGTAACTTTTTAAGTTCTTCATGATCATACGAACCATCTGGTCCTGGACTGCAAACGATAAGGATATCGTCTTTAGTAGTTATTTCTATATGTTCTGGATATATCCCACGAGATGATGCATTTCTTTCCATTTTTTCTATTGCATTATCTATACTTATTTCAGGTATTTCATAAATATCATCTAGGCTGACTTTTCCATCTTTGTTAACATCATACTTTTCGTTGTATCCAATACCCTCTTCATCTTGTTTTTTTATCTGTTCTAATACTTGTTCTTGCGTCACTTGGTGTTCATTTTGTGTGTTTTGTGTATTTTGTACATTTGGTTCTTTAGGAGTGTATTCAACCTGCTTTAGCCATCCAATATCTCCTAATGTACCCTTATCATCTATTTTTTTAGTAATACCTTGAGCAATCGTAATAGTATCATTTTCACCAATCAAACCTTTACTTTTTAGCTCTGCAATCTTCTCATCAACTGTCATGCCTTCTTTTTCTTTGCCCAGTATCATATTGTATTTATAATTTCCATTTGCATATATAGCAATGTATTTAACAACATACTCATCATCGGGTCTTGCATAAATGTTGTCTTCACGAATTGTATTAGATCTCCCTTGACCCATACTATTCTCCGTATATCTTGTTCCAGCCTCTAGAGTAATAGTAGCACCTAATGCATATTGCTCAGCATTTTTGTAACCAGCAACCATAGTTTCTACGTCTGCAATTACACCCATTGCACCTAATTGGCCATCTATATCATATAGTGCATCATCTATTTCTCTAATGCCCGAACGACAATCTGGACCTGGACCAATGCTTAAGCTTATATTAGGAACATTGAGTGATTCTAGTTTACCTGCTAAATTAGTAATCGTTTTTATCATAAAATCTTTTTCAAGTTCAAATTCATTCTCGAAATATTCAAGATCAATAGTACTCATACTCTCTTCCTCTCATATACTTATTTGCTATCATTGAGTGCCTCATTATATTCACGTAACAAATTGTCAACTTTTGTATTAATTTGATTAATATAATTCTGCACATCAATTTTTAGCTTTGAAATTTTGCCCCCTACGATTACTGCCTTGTTGACAAACTCTTCCATTCCAGAATTTGTCTTATCATTGTTTCCAGTATAATGGGCGAAATAGCCATCATGCATACTATCAGCACCCTCTTTTAGTAACTTATAGTCGTCCATCATAGACTCAAGACCATCAAATAGTTTTTGATACTCATCTCTGGCCTTTTGGTATAATTTAATATCCGCATCGATTTCTCCAATCGTTCTACTCATACTTTACTCCTAATTATTATTATTGAGCAACATTATTTGCATTTTCAACAGCTCTCATATCGTTTGCTGCTTCTTCCATTAATGTTGTGTATTGTTTATTAATTCCATCGATTGCTGCTACGATTTCTGCTTTTAATGACTCTAGTTGTGCTTGGTAACTATTTCTAGCTTCACTTACCCAATCAACTGTGTTGAATGTATTAACTATATCATCCATATATCCTTTAGATGCATCAAAATTGCCACTTACTGATGATTTTACTGCTGCTGCAGGTTCTTGTTCAAATGACATTGTTGTTGTATCACTATCAGCTAAAGCTTCAATTGCTGTAACAGATCCTGGTTCTACTGCTGGAGCTGTATCTCCATCAACTATTGAATAGTTTCTAGCAATTGTTCCTAATTGATCTGGTATTGTGCATATAACTAATGTTAATATTTTGTTTACAGCTGGAGTTACTTTGTTGAATAAAGCTATTAAAGTATTGTATCTAACACCATGCCATGTTGAACGTAGTTCGTTAACACTTGTCCAAGCTGTTGATAATTCTTTGTTTAAAGCCTTTCCTAAATTTTGCATTGTTGTTGCCTTTCCTGGCATATCCTTGTAATTTACTTCCATAATTAAACCTCCTAAATTTGAAATAAATTTTCATTGTAAGTATTTTACCTTACATACTTGAGATTAGAATACAAATAATTCTCTTTATTTTCAAGTATTTTTGGCTAATGTAACATAAATGTAATCAAAATGTAATATTGTTGAAATCTTTACATGTTAATCGCAAAAAAGACTTTCAAATCTTTGAGATTTGAAAGCCTTTTTTATTAATTATTTTTCTTGTCCTTTATGTAGTCAACTACATCTCCAACTGTCACTATTTTTTCTGCATCTGTATCTGGAATCTCTATTTCAAATTCTTCTTCAATTGCCATTATCAATTCGACAATATCTAATGAATCAGCAGATAAATCATCAACAAATGTTGCTTCTTTGGTTACATGCTCTTCGTCAACACCTAATTGCTCAACAACTATTTTTTTGAACTTTTCAAAAATTTCTTCCTCACTCATTTAGTTCACCTCCTTAAACACCCATAATATTGTATCCACTGTCAGCATATATTACTTGACCAGTAATAGCATCTGACATTTCACTTAATAGAAATGCTGCAACGTTACCAACTTGAGTTGTTGTTACATTTCTATGAAGTGGAGATTTTTCTTCAACAACAGTAAGAATTGATGAGAAGTCTTTAATTCCTTTAGCAGATAAAGTCTTAATTGGTCCAGCTGAAACAGCGTTAACTCTCATACCTTCTTTACCTATATTCTCTGCTAAATATCTAACACTTGCTTCAAGTGAAGCCTTAGCAACACCCATTACATTGTATCCATCTAGTACTTTTGTAGAACCATGGTATGTCAATGTGACTAGACTTGCGTTATCGTTTAACATATCAAGTTCTTTTGCCATTCTGGCTGCAAGTACAAATGAATAAGCACTTACATCAACTGCATGAGAATATCCTTCTTTACTTGTATAAATAAAATCATTATGAAGATCTTCTGTGTTTGCGTGCGCAATTGCATGAACTAATCCATCAATTTTGCCATTTTCTTCTTTTATTTTTGTAAATACTTCTTTAACTAATTCATCTTCTGAAGCACCATCTAAAACATATGCTTTACTTCCTTCAAATTCAGCTATTAATGCTTCAATTTTATCTTTATTTTCTTCTCCCATATATGTGAAAATTAGTTTAGCACCATTATCGTACGCTGATTTAGCAATACCATATGCAATGCTCCATTTATTTCTAATTCCCATTATTAAAATCTTTTTATCTTTTAATAACATTTAATACCTCCTATTTTTGAATAAATTCACCCATATTTCTGAATTTATTGTATCTATCATTTACTATTTCTTCTTTGCTTAGCTTACCTAATTCATCAATAGAGCTTATTATTTCTTTCTTAATTCTCTTTATTATCTTTTCAAATTCAATATCATCAACTTCTTTAGGCTCTTTAATAATCTTATCAATTATTTTAGCTTCATATAAATCATCTGCAGTTAATTTCATTTTCTCCGCAGCTTCTTCATATTTACTAGAGTCTTTCCAAAGAATCGTACTATAACCTTCTGGTGATAGTATTGAATATATTGCATTTTCAAGCATGAATACTTTATTAGCAACACCTATTGCTAAAGCACCACCGCTTGAACCTTCACCAATAACTATGGCAATAACAGGAACTTTAAGTTTTGCCATTTCATACATTGATTTAGCTATTGCCTCACCTTGACCTCTTTCTTCGGCTCCAACGCCCGGATAAGCCCCTTTTGTATCTATGAATGTAATTACTGGCCTATTAAATTTTTCTGCCTGATTCATGAATCTGATAGCTTTACGATAGCTTTCAGGATTAGGCATACCAAAATTTCTTTCAATATTTTCTTTGGTATTTCTACCCTTTTGCTCAGCAATAATTGTATAGTTTTGCTTACCAATATTGGCAAGTCCACAAACTATTGCTTTATCATCCTTAAATGCTCTATCACCATGTAATTCCATAAAGTCATCAAAAATTTTCTCTATATAGTCAAGTGCTGTTTTTCTTTTAGGTGATCTTGCAATCTCAACCTTTTCCCAGGCTGTCATCTTTGACTTCATATCTATTTGCCTCCTTTATGAAATTTTATTAATTTACAAAGTGTATCTTTTAAATCTTTACGTTCTACTATTTTATCTACAAATCCATGTTCTAGAAGAAACTCTGCTGTTTGGAATCCTTCCGGTAGCTTTTCTCCGATTGTTTGCTCAATTACTCTTTGACCAGCAAACCCAATCATTGCATGTGGCTCTGCAAGAATAACATCACCTAAACTTGCAAATGATGCAGTTACTCCGCCATATGTTGGATCAGTTAGAACTGAAATATATAATTGGCCTGCTTCACTTAGCTTTGTTAAAGCTGCTGTTGTCTTTGCCATTTGCATAAGTGAAAAGATACCTTCTTGCATTCTAGCTCCACCTGATACTGTAAATATAATTAGTGGTAGCTTTAACTTAGCTGCCTGTTCAATTGCATAAGTTATTTTCTCTCCAACAACAACTCCCATGCTTCCCATAAGAAAAGCACTATCCATGATACAGATAACTGTCTCTTCTCCGTTAATCTTTCCTGTACCACAAGCAACTGCTTCTTCAAGTCCTGTCATATCTCTAAGCTTACTTAATTTCTTTGGATACTCTTCAAGACCAAGTGGATTAGTTGTATCAATATTTAAGTCAAATCTCTTGTATGTTCCTTCATCTAGAACTTGTTCAATTCTTCTACCAATATGTACTCTAAAATAGTGACCACAATTTGGACAAATATTTAAGTTATCTTTAACCGTCTCTTTGTATAATATTTCCTTACAACCATCACATTTAACCCATTTACCAACTGGTATATCAATATGAGGCTCCTTATTACTTGGAATCTTCGTTTCCCTTTTCTTAATTTTATCAATAACCATAAATCAGAATATCCTTCCTCTTTTCTAATTATTCTCTATTTAATATTTCTTTTTCAATAAAAGATGTATCAAAATTCCCTCTTATGAAGTTTGGATTTCTAATTATCTCAAATAAGAAATCTCTATTGGTATCAACTCCATCAATTACAAGCTCTTCAAGAGCTCTTTTCATCTTGCTTATTGCTTCATTTCTTGTTGCACCATGAACAATTATTTTAGCAATCATTGAATCATAGTTTGGTGGTATAACATAACCATTATAGATTGCAGTATCCACTCTTATTCCATTTCCTCCAGGTAAATGAATATCTGTTATTTTTCCAGGACATGGCATAAAGTTTTTACTTGGATTTTCAGCATTTATCCTACATTCAATTGAGCATCCTTCAAACTTTATATCTCTCTGTTTAAACTTTAATGGTTCACCAGCTGCTATCTTAATTTGCTCCTTAACTATATCGATTCCAGTTCTCATCTCAGTAATTGGATGTTCAACTTGAATTCTAGTATTCATCTCCATAAAGTAAAAATTCTTATCACTATCAACTAAAAACTCAACTGTACCGCAACTTGTGTATCCAGCTATCTTAGCTGCTTTAATTGCAGCCATTCCCATTTTTGATCTTAACTTATCATCAATAGCTGTTGAAGGTGTTTCCTCAATTATTTTTTGATGATTTCTTTGAATTGTGCAATCTCTTTCTCCAAGATGGATAATGTTTCCATGCTCATCTGCTAGTATTTGAATCTCAACATGTCTTGGATTTTTAATGAACTTTTCAATATATACTTCATCACTTGAAAAAGATATTCTAGCCTCTTGCTTTACAATGTTGTAGCTTGATTCTAATTCATCTTCTGAATTAACAACCCTAATACCTTTTCCTCCGCCACCTGCAGCTGCTTTAATCATAACAGGGTATCCAATTTTGTTGGAGACCTCAATCGCTTCTTTGATGCTTTTTATTGCACCATTTGATCCGGGGATGATTGGTACCCCTGCTTTTCTCATAAGCTCTTTACTATTAGATTTGTTTCCCAATAAATCAATTACATCTGACTTTGGTCCGATAAATTTTATATTAGATTCTTCACATATTCGAGCAAATTGAGAATTCTCTGATAAAAAACCAAATCCCGGATGAATACTATCAGCCTTTGTTATACATGCAGCTTCAATTATATTCTTCACATTTAGATAGCTTTTGTTAGAAGGTGCTGGGCCTACGCATATTGCTTCGTCAGCAAGTCTTGTATGTAGTGAATTTTTATCTGCTTCTGAATATATCGCAACTGTCTTAATGTTCATTTCTTTACAAGCTCTAATAATTCTAACCGCTATTTCTCCTCTATTTGCAATTAATATTTTCTTCATTTTTCTTCTTCCTAAACAACAGCAAAAGTAAGCTCGCCTTTAGCAGCAACTTTTCCATCAACAGTTGCAATAGCTTCTCCTACTCCAATAGGACCCTTTCTTTTTATTATTTTAACTTCTAGCTTTAATCTATCACCTGGTACAACCAATTTCTTAAACTTCATTTTATCTATTCCACCAAATAATGCATTCTTACCTTTGTTCTCTTCCATTGATAAAATAGCAACTGCCCCAGTTTGAGCTAAGCTCTCTGTAATTAGTACACCCGGCATGATTGGATTGCCAGGGAAATGACCTTTAAAATACCATTCGCTTTCATCAACATTTTTGTATGCTGTAGCACTTTCACCTTGCACATATTCCTCAACTTCATCTATCATTAAAAACGGATCTCTTTGAGGAATAATTTCTTTTATTTCTTCTTTGTTTAACATATATCTACCTCTCTATTCGATTACAAATAATGGCATACCATATTCAACTGGCTCTCCATCATTTACAAGAACTTCCACAACTTTACCAGCAACATCTGCCTCAATTTCATTCATTAGTTTCATTGCCTCAATAATACAAACAGTATCACCAACATTTACACTATGACCAACTTCAACAAATGGGTTAGCTGTTGGAGATGGTTTTAAGTAAAAAGTCCCTACCATTGGAGATTTAATAATTTTTCTATTATCTATATTTGATTCAACTTTATTATCAATACTTTTTACTTCTTTAACCTCATTAACAAATTGCATGTTATCTGCGTTGCATTCACATGCTTCTCCACATGAACAATCGTCACCGCATGTACATTCATTTTCAGCCTTTAGATTTTTTTTCATACTAATCTTTGTTCCATCTGGGAAGTCTATACTAAGTGAAGATAACTTTGAATTTCCCATATCTTCCATTAATTGCTTAATCTTTTCGTATTCCATATTAAGCCTCCTTATATTTTTTAATAATAATACTTGCATTGTGTCCGCCAAATCCAAGTGAATTAGACATCGCATATTCCATATCTACTTTCCTTGGTTCATTTGGAACTATATCCAAATCACATTCTTCATCTTTCTCCTTAAAGTTAATTGTTGGTGGTACAAAACTATTAATAAGTGCCTTTGTACAAATAATTGCCTCTGCTACACCAGCAGCTCCTAATAGATGTCCAGTATTACCTTTTGTTGAGCTAACCATTACATTTTTAGCTGATTCACCAAGTGCAATCTTAATTGCTTTAGTTTCTGTTGAATCGTTTAAATGCGTAGATGTACCATGAGCATTTATATAATCAATCTTATCAGGAGTTATACCTGCATCTTCAATTGCTCTTTCCATTGCTCTTGCTCCACCAATTCCTTCTGGATCTGGTGATGTAATATGATAAGCATCTGTAGAAGCTCCATAACCTACAACTTCGCCGTAGATTTTTGCTCCTCTTCTTAATGCATGTTCTAATTCTTCAAGAACAACTACTCCAGCACCTTCAGCCATAACAAACCCACTTCTTTCTTTATCGAAAGGAATGCTTGCTCTATCTACTGTCTCAGCATGTGTTAAAGCTTTCATATTCTCAAATCCGGCAACACCGATGTCGCAAATTGGAGCTTCACTTCCACCTGCTAAAATAACTTCTTCATAACCATGTTTAATTGCTCTATATGCTTCACCAATTGAATGTGTAGATGAAGCACAAGCACTTAATATTGAAATTGATTCACCTTTTAGTCCTAAATCAATTGCCACATTACCAGCTGGCATATTAGCAATTCCCATTGGGATAAATAATGGTGATATTCTTGTGTTTCCTTTGGCTGCATATACTTCACATTGCTCTTGAATAGTTGTTAGCCCTGCAATTCCTGAACTAACATATGTTCCTATATTATTAAAGTCAGTATTTTCCCTTGTAACTCCACTATCCTTTAAAGCTTCTCTTGCTGCTATAATTGCAAATTGAGATGATTTATCAATTCTCTTTGCTTGCTTCGCATCAAAGTAATCTGTTGGTTCATAGTTCTTAACTTCAGCATCAAATTTTGTTTTAAATTTTGTCTTATCAACTAATGTTAATTCACCAATTCCACATTTACCTTCTTCAATGCTCTTCCACATTTCGTCTATATTTTTTCCTATCGGAGTAATAGCTCCCATTCCTGTTATTACAACTCTTTTTTCCATTTTATATCCTTTCTTACATTACCATTCCGCCATCTACATTTATTACTTGGCCTGTTATATATGAACTATCATCTGAAGCTAAAAATTTAACTAAATTAGCAACATCTGTTGTTGTTCCCATTCTCTTAAGTGGTATATTTTTTGATATTTCTTCTTTAACTGAATCACTTAAAACTTCTGTCATTTGAGTTTCAATAAATCCAGGTGCTACAGCATTTACCTGAATATTTCTAGATCCAATTTCTTTAGCTAAGCTCTTTGTAAATCCAATTATTCCAGCTTTAGAAGCAGCATAATTTGTTTGGCCAGCATTTCCTGCTACACCAACAACTGAAGATATATTTATAATCTTTCCACTTCTAGCTTTCATCATAAATGGAACAACATTCTTAGTAACATTAAATGTACCTGTTAAATTAACATCAATTACACTTTCAAAATCTTCTTTGCTCATACGCATAAGTAATGTATCTTTTGTAATACCTGCATTATTTACTAATACATCTATCTTTCCAAATTCAGCTATAATTTCATCACACATTTTTTTACAATCATCAAAGCTTGATACATCACCTTGAACTGTTAAACATTTAACATTGTTATTCTCAATTTCTTTTTTAGTATTATTTAATTCATCATTTTCTTTTCTATAGTTTAAACAAATATCATAACCATTTTCAGCAAGTGTTATAGCTATTTGTTTTCCAATTCCTCTAGTAGCTCCTGTTATAAAAGCAACTTTACTCATTTATTTTTCCTCCTTTAAAGCTTCGATAACTGTTTTTAATGACTCTACATCACTTATATTCATTATCTTGATATCTTTCTCAAACTTCATTCTCTTTACAAATCCTGATAAAGTTTTACCCGGTCCAATTTCAATAAAACAGTCAAATCCATCATCATACATATTCTTAAGAACGTCTGTAAATCTAACTGGATTAATAATATGTCTTGATAAGATATCAGCGAAATCATCATCTGATTTATATGCTCTTCCATCAAGATTTTTATATACTTTATACACATTTTCTCTACTGAATGTGTATATCTTAAGCTCTTCATTAAGACTTTCTGCACTTTTAACTAACTTCTCAGTATGGAATGGGCCTGCAGTATTTAAAACCATAACCTTTTTAGCTCCTGCTTCCTTGGCTAATGCTTCTGCTTCAAGGACAGCTTGCTCTTCTCCTGATATAACAATTTGACCAATTGTGTTAAAGTTAGCTGGAACAACAAATCCGGATTTAACATTTTTGCAAATATCTGTTACTTGCTCTTCATCTAAACCAAGAATAGCTGCCATCTTCCAGCTACCTTCTGGAACTAAGTGTTGCATTAGCTCTCCTCTTGTTTTAACTATTCTGATTCCATCTTCTAAACTAAGTGCTCCTGAGCTTACTAATGCTGAATATTCACCTAAACTAAGCCCTGCAAATCCTTCTGCTTTAATGTTATATTTTTTAAGTATTTCCACTATAGCCATACTTTGAACGAGAATTGCCATTTGTGTATTTTTTGTTTCATTTAATATCTCATTAGGACCCTCAAATGATAACTCTTTAATTTTTGATTCTGAAATGTTTTGAGCTATATCATAAACACTCTTTGCTTCATCAAATTCTTCATATAAATCTTTTCCCATTCCAACGAATTGACTTCCTTGGCCAGGAAATAAAAAAGCTATTTTCAATTTATTCACTCCTCTTTTGGATTATTTTTTCGAATCTATTACAGAACTCTGAGATAAACTCAGCTGAGTCTATTTCCATATTAAATTCTTTTTTTATTGATGTTGCGATATCTTTAATGTCATTTGTAAAACTTAATTTATTTGTATTAATACCAATACCAATAACTAGAAATTTTACTGTCTCTTGAGTGACTTTAGATTCTGTTAAAATACCGCCTAATTTCTTACCATTACAAATAATGTCGTTTGGCTTTTTAATTTGTAATTCTATTTTATATTTTTCTTTAAAAATATTAACAACCGTTTCAGCTATCTCATAAGTGAGTCCTTCCAGAGAATCAACACTATTATTTATTTCAACATAAAACGAAAACGCAATATTGTTTGATTCATCCGTATGCCAAACTCTCCCATGAGTTCCTTTTCCTTTTGTTTGAATATTAGCTGCAACCAACTGTCCATTCTTTATATCGTTGTTTTCAATTAATCTCCAAACTTCATCTTGAGTTGAATCAATTTGCTCATAGAAACTAAATGTTTTACCAAGAAAATTACAATTCAAATTTTTTAATTGCATCTAAATTCTCCTGTCTTTTTATTTTATTTGTACTTGTTTTAATAAGTGGATCTTCTGAGAACAACAGTCCTCTTATTGCCTTGTATGGAGGCATTGCTTTGTTAACCTCTTTTATCTTTTCAGATAAAACTTTATTAATATCTGCATCATCAAATACTTTATATACTTCCTCAACAACAGGTCTATCAAATACTATTTTGCAGTTAATCTTTATATCGTTTTGATCATCTGATAATTGTTTTCCAAATATAAACGATTCTTTTACACCCTCAACTTTATTTACTAGATTTTCTATCTCTTCTGGGAATATGTTTTTACCATTTTTAAGAACAATTACGCTCTTTTTTCTCCCTCTAATAAAAATATATCCTTCATCATCAATTTGAGCTAGGTCACCTGTGTGGAACCATCCGTCCTGAAGAGCATCTTTGGTTGCTTCTTCATTCTTGTAATATCCAAGCATAACACTTGGTCCTTTTACTAATAGCTCTCCAATACCTTCATCATTTGCTTCAACAATTTTAACCTCAACTCCTGGAACTGACTTACCGATAGATCCAGTTTTATACTCAAGCTCTGTACCAACACCTACAACTGGTGATGTTTCTGTAAGACCATATCCTTGAACTAATGGAAATCCAAGTTGTCTATACTTTCTTTCAATCTTTGGATCAAGAGCTGCTGCTCCACATACCATTGTCTTTAGCTTTCCACCAAACATCTCATGAATGTCTTTATATATTTCTCTTTTTTCTTCCATTGAACAATTTTCATATTCAATCTCTTGCTCAAGAAGTTTTTCAAGCCTTCCCTCTTTAGCAAATCTTTTGGAAACCATTCCAAGAATTCTTTCATATATACCCGGAACACATGCCATAAATGAAACTTGATATTCTTTTAAGTTTGCTCCTATATGTCTTAATCCATCACAGAAAACTGTTTGTGCTCCTTTATATAAAGAAAATAAAAATCCTACCGTACATTCAAAAACATGATGTATTGGAAGCACCGATAAAACTACGTCTCCTCTATCAAGCTTAACAATGCTACCAATCGCCATTAGATTAGAGCAAATATTTTTATGTGATAATGCAACAACTTTTGATGCAGATGTTGTTCCAGATGTAAATAACATTATGCTCATCTTTTCACTGTCAATTTTTGCATCAATAAAAGATCTGTCTCCCGCTGCAATCAATGCTTTACCTTTTTCAATAAGCTCAGCTTGTGAATAAATACCTTCTTCATTTTGCTTCTTGTCCATTGAGATAAGATGCTTTAATTTATTATTCTCCAATAACTTAATTCTCTTAACAGCTTCTTCATTTTTGTCTTTGTAAAAGATAGCCTCTACTTCGGACCTTTCAATTAATGACTCAAGTTCCTTTTCTGGAAGAGACTTATCTAGCGGAACAATTGTACCTGTACCACAAACTGTAGCCAGATATGCAAGTTCCCATTCCATACTATTATCGCCTATAACAGCAATTCTCTTGTCTTTTAATCCAATATCAATTAATGCTGTTCCTAAAGCATCAACCATTTGTCTTGTTTCTTCATGTGAATATGTTTTATATGAATCCTTACCATCTCTTATTTTGTATGCAATATCATTGTCATAAATAGCTCTTGTTTTATTAAGCATATCTTTTAAATCTTTTATTTCTATACATTCATAAATCTTTTTACTCATAAATTACACTCCTATTAAACGAGTATTAGTTATACCATAGATTTATGTTTTTCACCATTACTGACTCCTCAGTCAAAAAGAGGCGGATACCCATTCTATATGGGTTTCCGCCTCTTTTAATCTTTTTTATTATGCTTGTTCTTTGTTTTCTTCTACTTTTTCTTCAACTTTAACTTCATTTTTGGCTTCTACTTTTTCTTCAATAAGATCAATAAATGTAATATATCTATTATTGATTGTTCTTTGGAATTTTTTCATTTCACCAAATTTTTTTCTTTCTTCGACCTCTATTGTAGTTGAAGTTTCACTTGCTCTCGTTACCTTTCCTTTTATAACATAAGTATCTTCCGGATTACTCATTAAATAGGCAGTAACGTTCTTTCCAACTAAGTCTCTAAACATTTGTTATTCCTCCCTCTTTTATCTCTTGTTTATAAATCAGCTATCTTAATTTTACATATATTAAGTATTAAATGCAATATTTTTTTCATAAAAAATGATTTCTCCTACAAATATTTAGTTTTCAACATATACATCCAATTGAGTAACCTAAAAAGGATGTATGGCGGGACTTTTCACGCCTATGCAGCTATTATATCATATTATGTTGATTTATTTAATCACCATAATACTTTTATTATTTTACATAATATGGTATAATTATAGTACAAGGCAGAAAACCGTCTGCCTGTACATCTCGGTAAAATCCGGGATGTCCGTATCTGCTCGTACCAATGAAGGAGGTATCTTATGAGCACTATTCAGAAGATTGACGGAGCATTCGCCAAATATATGGCGTTTATTCACGTCACCGAAGTTAACCTGACGGACTTTGATGAACTCATTCGTCAGGTTAGAGATGAGGGCTACCAGTATGAAGCAGCTCTCGAGGAAGCTTATGCGCTGCAGGGTGTTCTGAACACCAAGAAGCGCGAGACTGCACTTGCAATGCTCGATGAAACTCACAACAAGTTTATCAAGCAGGCAAAAGATGCGGTCGACGCCTATGTTGGATGTTACAAGGAAACGCGTAACGAATGGACCAAGCTTTTGCCGAACTACAAGTGGGACATCAAGGAATATGACTACAACAAGAGCGAGTTCCACAGATTCTGCAACGAGTTTGCAGGAAAGTACGGAGGCTGGTTCTGGGAAATTCAACTGCGCCATGACCCGCTTGACGACATGTGCTATGGCTATGCAACCATCAGAGAGCTGCAGAATGTCGAGGACGCAAACTGGTACCCGGGAATGGAAGACTGGAAGTGCATCCCCTATGGAGCAAGACTGCTCAAGTACAATCTCGATGGCCTTCCGGATTGGCATGGTGATCCTTCGTGGATTGACCTGACCTGGAGAATTATGGTCCATCAGAATAAGTACAAGTGTAAGCCTGGTCCTGAACTGCTGAAGACACTGAAAATTGATCCGAGCAAGTGATAATCATTCTGTCTGAGATTATCATCAAAAAAGAATGTATTCTTTCTCCCTCTCTTGAGGGAGTTTATTTATGCCAAAAAAAAGACTATCTTCTGAATAGAAAATAGTCTTCTGGTCGAGGTGACAGGGATCGAACCTGCGACCTCATGGTCCCAAACCACGCGCGCTACCAACTGCGCTACACCTCGATTAGTACACTTCTCAAAAAGTACTTACATAATATAACACATTATTTTAGTAAATTCAAGTACTTTTTTAAATTTTTTTATTTTATGAAAACAAAGAAAAACTCTGGTTTTTAAACCAGAGTTCTATTTTATTATTCATCTAATATTAATCCAAATCCTGTTGCAATTGGTCTTGTTTTATGTGCACCTGTACTATCAATTGGATCATTAATAACTTTATAGTTTTCAACCATAACGCTTGATGTTCCCCCATCAAGAGCTGAGGCATTATATGCACCATATCTTTGCATAATTCTAATTAAGTCATCCATATCAGCACCCGGCATTCCAACTCTTCTTCCGTCAACAACTAACCATAATACAATACCATCTCTACGTTGTCCTATAGCAGTTCTTGGAGCATCACCCCAACCACCATTTCCAACAACTGTTGATGCTTCACCATTTATTATTAAGAATGGTCCACATGTAACGGCATCTCTTACATTTCTTTCTTTGGCTTGTGCGGCTGTCCATCTTCCAAGAACAAGTTTATTGTCTTCATCGAAACCAATAACACCGCCAGCACCACCATAATATTTACTTGTTATAACTTTTCCATTTTGAATTGTTAATCCAAGTGGACTTCCGCCAGAGCTATTGTGATTTTCATCATCAAATCCACCACCATTAATAGCTAAAACAGCTTTACTATTTTCTGCCATTGTTGTTACATATTGTCCAGAAACGTTTAGTCTAGCCGTAACTAATGTATGAATTTTTGATGGATCATATACCATAGCAAGATATCCCTCAAAGTTTTTCTCTTTGATTTCTATTATTTTATAATCAGGATGATTCTTATCTCTCTCAAGTACAGCTCTTTCATATTCATTTTCATAAGTGGTTGGTTGATCTACACTCCCCGTATTAATTAATGATGTGTCTGTTTCTCCCTGCACTTCAATTACTTTATTATGGTCTAAAACATATTGGATTGTTTCTTCATTATAAAACCATGTTGCTAAATATTGGTGGTCCATAGTTGTCATTGCAGTTGTAATATACCATGTTCTAAATTTATCAAATGGTCCATATAGTAGGAAAAATCCTATTGCTCCTCCAATAATTATTAAGTCTACAACTATAGTTAAGAATTTTTTAAATTTACTTTTTTGTTTTTTTATCCCCATTTTTCTTTTCCCTTCGTTGTTATGTTCTTCTTTCGTTTTTCTTCTATCTTCTACTATATTCATTTTTTCTCCTCATGTTTAATATATAACAGATATTGTATGAAAGTTATTCAAAAATTTCAATAGTTATTAGAAAAATACTATAAGTTAAAGAATGCTTTATATGTTTCAAATGCAGTGTAAACATCAAATTTACTTGTTACTTCATATGGTGCATGCATTGATAATACTGGAACTCCACAATCGATAACATCCATACCTTTGTTAGCAAGAATATATGCGATTGTTCCTCCACCGCCTAAATCTACTTTTCCTAGTTCAGCTATTTGATATGCTAAATTATTACTCTCTAACATATTTCTAATATATGCAACAAATTCTGCATTAGCATCAGAAGAACCACCTTTTCCTCTTCCACCTGTATATTTATTAAGTCCAATTCCTCTTCCCAAATATGAAGCATTGTTCTTTTCAGCAACAGATGCAAATGTTGGATCAAGTCCTGCATCAACATCGGCTGATAACATTTTAGAATTACAGAACACTTTGTCTAATAGGTTTGGTCTGTTAACACCAAGTTTATTTAATATTTCTGACATAAATGTATCAAATACATTTGATTGCATACCCGTATTTCCCATACTTCCAATTTCTTCTTTATCTGCAATTAAACATACAGCTGTTGTCTTTGGGTTATTAACATTCATAAGAGCTGATAATGAAGTATAAACACAAATCTTATCATCTTGACCATATGCAGCAACCATGCTTTCATCAAATCCTAAACTTCTAGCTTTAAATGCTGGAACAATTTCAAGTTCAGCACTTAAAAAGTCTGCTTCAACAATTCCATATTTCTTGTTTAATAAACTTAAGATATTTAGCTTAACTTTTTCGCTTATGTCCTTATCATTGTATGGAATACTTCCAACTAAAAGATTGAGCTCTTCTCCTTTTATTCCTTCTCCTAATTTTCTTTGCATTTGCTCTTGTGCTAAATGTGGTAATAAATCTGTTATTACGAATATTGGATCATTTTCATTTTCACCAATATTAACTTCAACAACCTCTCCGCTCTTTTTAACTATAACACCATGTAAAGCAAGAGGAATTGTTGTCCATTGATATTTTTTTATTCCACCATAATATTGTGTCTTGAAGAAGGCAAATCCATCATCTTCATATAGTGGGTTTGGTTTTAAATCAAGTCTTGGTGAATCAGCATGTGCACCAACAACATTAATACCATTTTCAATACTGTCTGATCCGATGACAGCTAAATACATTGCTTTGTTTTTGTTAATGTAATATACCTTATCACCTGGATTTAATGATTCAACCTCATCAATGTTTTTGAATCCATTTGAATCCGCAATAAATTTTGACTCCTTAATTATTTCTCTTTCTGTCTTTCCGTTATTTAGGAAATTCATATATGAGTTACAGTAATTGTATATCTCATTTTTCTTTTCTTCACTCAAATCAGCCCATCCGCATTTTTTATCATTGAATAAGCTTTTTTGTAATTCCGTAGCTTCTGACATACTTTTTTCTCCTTCCGTAAACTTTTTTTACGTTCTAATTATATCATTAAAAACATACTTTTCAATATAAGTATATTATTAAATTTTCTTTATTAATTATTCTTTACTTAATTGAAATTTGTAGTATAATAAGTATATTAAGAAAATAAATGGAGATGGATATGGAAAAATTGGAGAAAAATTTGCCTACGGAAAATGAGGCACAAACAGAAAACAAAGTTGTTGAAGAAAAAAATGAATCAACAGAGCAAGCACAAGAAAAAGAAAATAAGCAAATTTCTAATGAACCAACAAAAACTGAATCTACTCAAGAAAATGACAACAAAAAAGTCGAAGAAAAGAAAGAAGCAAAAAAAGCTGTTCCTTTTGACAAAAAGAAAGTTGAGGAATTCTTTAAAAACAAGGACTCAGAGAAGAAAACAAAGAATCCACAAACTTCTGTTAATGATACAATGCAGCTAAAAACTATAAAGAATAAAAACGGTAAAAAGAAATTAATAGTTGCACTTATAGTACTAGCTTTATTACTTTCAATTTTATCTACGGCTTTTGGCATTGGAGCTTCATTTAGTAATAAAGTAGTAAACGGAATATCAGTTAATGGAATTGATGTTTCTAATCTAACAAAACAAGAAGCTTTATCAAAATTGTCAGAACAATTGAAAGACGAGTTTAATAAAGACATCATCTTAACTAAAGGAGAGTTTTCTACAACAATTGCTGCAAGTGATATTGAAGCCGCATACAATTTAGAGGAATCTGTTGATGCAGCATATAACATTGGTAGATCTGGAAGCAATATATTTGTTAATAACTTTGATGTTATAAAATCACTTATTAAGAAAAAAGATATTACTCCTTCAATCCAATATAATGATCAATTACTTGATGAAAAATTAGATCAAATTGACAGAGAAATGCCCGGAAGAGTTATTAATTCGAATTACAAAATTGAAGATAATAACTTAATAATAACTAGTGGGTTTGATGGTTATAGAATTGTACGTGACGAAATAAAAAAATCAATTAAATCTGGATTAGCAACAAACAATTTAACAATTGAAATTCCTGTTGAGCAATTCCATACAGACGATGTTGATATTGATGCTATATATCAGGAAGTATACAAAGAGCCAAAAGATGCAACATTTAATGCAGATCCATATGAGCTTCATAAAGAAGAAAATGGTTTGGACTTTGCTATAACACTTGATGAGGCAAGAGCTATGGTTGCAGATAGACAAGATACATATACAATTCCTTTAAAAGTATTAAAACCAAAAATCACAGTAAAAGATTTACCTCAAGAAGCATTCCCTGATCAACTAGCAACATACTCAACAACATATGCTTCATCTAATTATAATAGATCAACAAATATTTCTATTGCAGCAAATACAGTTAACGGAACTGTACTAATGCCAGGAGAAACATTTTCATATAATGAAACACTTGGACAACGTACAACAGCTAAAGGATATAGAGAAGCTGGTGCTTACGTAAATGGTCAAGTATCAACTGAGGTTGGTGGTGGTATCTGCCAAGTTTCATCAACATTATATAACGCAGCTTTACTATGTAATCTTGAAATTGTAGCTCGTACAAATCACTCTTTTGAGCCAGCATATGTACCAGCTGGTCAAGATGCAACAGTATCATGGAGATCACCAGATTTCCAATTTAAGAATAATAGAGAATATCCAATTAAACTTGTAGCATCTGCAGGTGGCGGAAGAGTTACATTTACAATTTATGGTGTTAAATCTGATAATGATTATGAAGTAAAAATACAATCATCAAAAACGGGAACAATTCCATTCTCAACTCAATACGTTAATGATGATTCATTACCAGTTGGAACAACTAAAGTTACACAATCTGGATCAAATGGATGTAGATCTGTAACATATAAAATACTATATAAAGATGGTCAAGAAGTTTCAAGAACATTGATTAACAGTGATACATATAATCCACATAATCAAGTTGTTGCAAAGGGAACAAAACCTGTAGAGGTTCAACCTGATCCTACTCCAGACCCTGTACAAGAACCTGACAACAATGATTCAACAAGCGAACCATCAGTAGAAATAACAAACGAACCTCAAGAATAAGAATTAAGACATGATTCAAAATCATGTCTTTTTTATTTCCCTAGAAAAATATTCTATATTATGTTCAACATTTTATTGTAAAAAAAAATTATTAATGATATAATTTGACAAATTGTTAGGGGGTGTTTTTGTGAAATTAGAGCAAAATGATTTATCTTTATTATTTTCGACAACAAGTTTGCCAGATGTATTTTTCACAGAATACCTATCTCAGCTAAGTGGCGATTGCGTAAAGATATATATGTATATGTCATTCTTAGCTAAGTATAATAAAGAGATAAAACTAAATGATTTATCAAAGAAGTTAAATATCCCTTTAAAAACAATTCAAGATAGTATTAAATTATTAGAAGATGAGCAAGTAATAACAAAGAAAAATACAGGATATATAGTCAATAATCTACAAGAAATTGAGCTTCATAAATTATATAATCCAAAAGTTACATCTTCTCCAGAAGAGATAGAAAAAATAGCACAAAATAAATATAGAGCAAAAGCAATAGAGAATATTAATAACGAATTTTTCCAAGGAATGATGTCACCTTCATGGTATAGTGACATCGATTTGTGGTTCAAAAAATATTCTTTTGATGAAGAAGTTATGAATGCATTATTCCGTTATTGTTTTAATAGATCAGCATTGCATAGAAATTATATTCAAACTGTCGCAGAAGCATGGTTTCAAAATAATATAAGAACATTTAACGATTTAGATAAATATTATGAAAAACAAGAGAAATTAAATACATTACAAAAGAACATTTCTAAGAAATTAGGAATTACAAGAAATCTTACTCAATATGAGGAAGGCTACATTGAAAAATGGAATATGGATTTTGGATATAACTTAGATGTTATTGAAATAGCATTGAAGAAAACAACATCTAAAGCAAATCCTAACTTTGAATATCTAGATAAACTACTTACTGATTGGCATGATAGAAGTTTAAAAACCTCAAATGATGTTCAATCATTTTTAACACAAATGAAAGAAAAAACAAAAAATATAAAAACACTAGAAAAAAATACTGGATATTCTAATTATGATCAAAGGAATTATAATGATTTGAACAGTTTTTACACAAATTAAAAGTACTTGAAATCTTTGAATATGAAAAGAGGTTTTTATGAATACAACTATTTTAAAATCATTATTAATTATATATGAAAATAAAAGAAATCAAAAAATTGAAGAAGCAGAACAGAGAAAAATTGAATTATATAAGCAGAATCCTCGATTTGAAGAAATTGATTCTGCTCTTAGTTCGCTCTCTATAAACGCATCAAGAGACTTAATTAATTCAAATGATTTTGAACATTTAAATAATTTAAGGAACGAGATTGAAAAATTAAAGAAAGAAAAGCGCGACTTACTAATATCATTAACTAAAGATGAAAATTATTTAAATCCAGTGTATGATTGCAAATTATGCAACGATACAGGATATATAACAGAAAACTACAATACAAAAATGTGTAATTGTTTAAAACAACAATTATTTGATATGGAATATAATAAAACCAATATGCTTAACAATGAAAATAGCACTTTTGAAAATTTTTCATCCACACTTTATTCAAAAGATGTGGATAAAGAAAAGTATGGTGCCGATATTTCACCAAGAGATAATATTAATAAAATAAAAAAAATAGCACAAGATTTTATTAAGAACTTTGATGACCCTGTACAGAATAATTTATTATTCACTGGTAATACTGGTCTTGGAAAAACATTTTTATCTGAATGTATTGCAAATGAGTTAGTAAAAAATGGCAAGAATGTATTATATCAAACCGCGCCAGTTATGCTAGATTCAGTTATTGATTATCGCTTTGGAAAAAATGATGGAACAATATATAAAAATTTATTAGATGTAGATTTATTAATTATAGATGATTTAGGAACTGAAAGTATGAATAATATGAAATTTTCTGAATTATTTAATATTATTAATACACGTTTATTAAATCAAAATAAAAAAATTACCAAAACAATTATTTCTACAAATTTAAATATTCAAAATTTGTATAAAAATTATGACGAAAGAATTGTCTCAAGATTAATTGGAAATTATGATATATGCAGATTTTTTGGTGATGATATTAGATTAAAAAAGAAATTAGAAAATAATAAAAAATAATTTAATTTAAAAATAAAAAAAGTCATTTTTTTATGACTTTTTTTATTTTTTTATTATTTTTTATCT
>JAFWHH010000016.1 GCA_017512025.1 Clostridia bacterium | reverse complement strand
AAACGGACACAAACCGAACACCAGTTCGAACACCCAGTGCTAACACCCAGTGCTAACACCCAGTGCTACCACCCAGTGATTTGTTCACAAAAAGTTCACAATTTATATGTTTACTTTTATGACATATAGTATTATAATACATTTAGTATATAAGAAAGGTGGTGATACAATGAGGTGTTTATATTGTGGTTCAAGATTAACAACTTATGTTACTTCTAATATTGAAGTTCAAAATCAGATGTTGACCTTCAGATATAAGAAGTGTAAGAATTGTGGTGTCAACTATAAGACCATTGAAAAGGTACTAAGTGATAGCACTAAAGAAGACTATGATAATAGAAGAAAGGTAGATTAATATGAATAATTTAGAATTAGAATTTGATGACTTACTTGCAAAGTATTGTGCATTTGTAAATGTCATATCAATAGCTTATAATAACTATGTAGATGGTAAGATAAGCAAAGAGACTTATGAAAACATTTACAATTATAAGCTTAAAGATAAACCTGATGTAAAGAGAATTATAGAACTTAGCAAAATATTAGGAAAGGATAATTAATATGAAGAAGACAAGCAAGACCAAGGTTAAGACCAAAAAGGTCAAAGTAAAGAAGCCACTGCCTAACTTACAAGCTTTATATGAACACCATCTTAAAAATCCTAATGACCATATGTCAAATAAGATTTATAACAGAAAACCAAGCACTTTCACGAAAGAAGAAATAAACAGACTTGTTAAAGGTGTTAACGATAGACTTTATAAGCTTGAAAAGGCAGGCTTAAAAGATGACAGTAGAATTTATTACTGGATTAATGAATATGCAGTTAATAAGGATAACCCTAAAAATTACTATAATGTTAGAAGTGATGGTACAGTAAGAGTTACTTCAGATTTAAGCAGATTTAGCACACCTAAAGAAAAGTATGACTATATAACACAGTTACAGAATATACTTTCTGCTAAGACTTCACAAGTAGGTGGTGTTAACAAAGCTTTAAGAAAGGCTTATAAAACTTTCATCAAGAACCCTGTGATTGTTAAAGCAGGTGCAAACAACATAAGCTTTGATGAATACAAGAATGTATGGAAAACCTATAGAGATAATGTGGTAGGTGATGATAAGGGTAGATATGAAAGTGATGATGTTATCGACTTTCTCACTGCTAAAGTTGATAATAATTTAGGTAAAATACCAAAAGATAAGTTAGCAACTACTATGAAGTATTATAATCAGAATAAAGCATTATATTCTGATATGTATGATTTCATTAATCAGAATTTAGATATGTTTTCTGATGCATAAGTTAAAGTAAAGGAGTAAAAAAAGGCTATGAGATATATATGCAAGAAATACATAGGACAAAATACAATATATTATGCTCAGAAGCCTATGGTATTAGACACTGAGACATCTAATAATAAAGATGATAAAATGCCTATATGTTGGCTTACTTCAATACAGATATACTTTGATGGTAAGTATTATCTGTTTAGAAAACCATCAATGTTCATAAAGTGGCTTGAAAGAATGTATGTAAGACATAATTTAAGCTTCAACAAGAGAATAATTATAATCGTACATAATCTTTCTTATGATTTATCATATCTTATAGGTTACTTACAGATGTCATTTGCTTATGGTAAAGATGACATTCAGTACATTAATGAAGGTCATAAATTCATTATGTATAGACAGGGTGGTATTGAATTTAGAGATACTTATTCATTATCTAATAGCAGTCTTGAGAACTGGGGTAAAAATCTTAATGTTGCACATAAGAAACAAGTTGGTATATATGACTATTCACGTACTATATATCAGGACACAAAGCTTACAAGTGCTGATTTATTATATGATAAGTTTGATGTACTTTCATTAAATGACTGTTTCAAAGCACAGTTATGTTTAACTAATGACACAATAGCAACAGTGCCTTATACTTCAACAGGTTACATTAGAAGAGAGTTTAGGAAGTCTGCTAAGAAAGATAGAAAGTATATGCAGGACTTTAGAAGTAATAGACTTAATGAACACGAGTTTCTTATTTGCAATCATTCTTTTGCAGGTGGTTATACACACAACAACAGACACCTTAAAGATAAGGTGATTAAAGCTAAAATAGGTCATAGAGACTTTAGAAGTCACTATCCTAGTCAGATGCGTTGTTATCCTTTACCATTTGGAAAACCTCAGTTGTTATATAGTCCTATTACAAAGACAAGAGACAGAAAGGCTAAGTGGACAGTTGACGATATACTTAAGTTATATCCTGACTATTCAACTATAACTACTTTACTTATTGAGAAAGTACATCTTATATCTGATGATATTACAATGCCATTTTTACAGTGGTCTAAGCTTACAGATGTTAAGTACACTGAGAAGAAAGTTGATAATGGTAGAGTAATTGACTTTGAAGGATATGCTATAACTTATGTTGATAACCACCTTTTGAAGATATTAACAGAACAGTATCACATTAAAGCTAAAATCATTGAAATTTTAGCATTTAAGAACTGTTATTTACCAAAATGTTTAGCAGAAGTAGTTGATAGATATTTTAAGTCTAAGTCAGATGAAAAAATCAAACTTAAGCAGATTGAGGCACAGTTTGGTGAGAAGTCTGATGAAGCTATCTATCAAAATGCTATATTGATGCATAGCAAAGCAGGTCTTAATGGTACTTATGGTATGATGGTACAAAACCCTGTATATGATGAATATTTAGTTAACTATGACAGAAATTTAGATGATATTTTCACTCCGTTAACTTCTTCAAAATCTACACAGGAATGTCTTGATATATACTATAATAATAAAAATAGCTTTCTTCCATATCAGGCAGGTTGTTTTATCACTGCTTTAGCTAGATTTGAGTTATATGAATATATAAAGACTATAGGTTATGATAAAGTGTTATACTGTGATACAGATAGTATCTTCTATCTTAAAGATGATGAGACAGAGAAGAAGATTGAAGCACTTAATGACCTTAAGCATAAAAATGCAGATAAATTAGGTGCATACATTACAGATAGTAACGGAAATAAGATATACTATGATGTCTTTGAGAGTGAGAAAGATGGTAAAGCATTCAAAGGCTTACACAGTAAGTGTTATGGTATGATAATTGATGATAAGGGTAAGGAAATATTATCAGCAACTATTGCAGGTATTGTATCAAGGACACTTATAGGTAAAAATGGTGATGAAAACATCTATCTTACAAGAGAAGAAGAACTGGGTGATATAACTAAAGAAATGAAGTTAGATAATCCTAATATAGTATATGACCCTTGGGTAGCATTAGATAATATAAGTGATAACAGACATTTCAAAGTAAACACAGGTACAACTGCTAAGTATGTTGTTGAAAGACCTAAAGTTGTTGTAATTGATGGTCATACAATAGAGACAAGTGGTGGTTGTATAATCAGACAGTTAGATGATAAGATTATAACTAACTGTGATGATGTAATCTATGAAGATGATGACTTCTTAACAGATATTGCAATTTAGAAAGGTGGTATATAATATGGAAAGATGGGAAATACCTTATAAAAATGTGAAGACTTTAGATGGAAAGGAAGTAGTAAATTTAAGTAAAGCAGAGTTAAAAGCATCAATTGATGATGTTAGAGACTTACTTACTGCTCTTAGAATTTACTATGAATTTAAGTTTGTAAAGTAGGTGATTTAATGAAAAGAGAAGATTTATTTAAGAAGTATTATAAGCATAAAGAACACGATTATGAAATAGGTGATACCTTACAGTATAAAGATGATACTGGCAGAGAAATAGATATAGCATTTGTATATTCAGGAAGAAATAGAGGTAAGTCATTTGAAATATCATCACAGGCAATAGCTGATGCATATTATGACAAAAAGCAGTTTGCTTATGTAAGAAGACACGATGCAACAACTTATGAAGTCGAACAGTATTTTGAAGATAAAAAGCAGTTTATACTTGATATGACAGATGGAAAGTCTATAGGAATAACTAAAGTAAAAGGTAAGCTTTTCTTCTATCATATAGAGACAGATGATAATGGTGATGTTCGTAAGGTAGTAGATAATGAGTGTGGTTATTTTTTCCCACTTTCAACACAGGCAAAGTTTAAATCTTTACAGTATCCTGAAGTATATAATATGATATATGAAGAGGTATTGACAGATGAAAACTACTTAAATGCAGAACCTGAGAAACTTATGAACCTTTATTCGACTTTAAGAAGACATAAGCAGCATTTTAGATGTTGGCTCATTTCAAACTTAGTATCTGTAGTTAACCCTTATAGTAACAGTTGGGGTATTCATTTAGCTAAAGTCAAAGCAGGTGAAATTAAACTCAGTAAGTTATATTTAGGTACTTATGATGAAAACGGAAATGAAGAATATCTTCTTATAGGTGCTCATTACTTAAAGGATAAAGCAGAACTGACTAAAGAAGACATAAAGAAACCTAGAAATAGAATAAAGACAGGTATTAGCAGTAATAAGTGGGACGAGATAAAGTTATATCCTACAGTATCACTTTCATATATGAAGAGAGAAAACTACCCTATATTAGATACAGTAGTATTTGAGTATGACGATTTAATGTTTCAGGGTGATATTGTAGAAGTGCCTATTAATTTAATTCAGCATTATAGAGATGAAGAAGAACCACTTAAAGAAAAGATACCTATTTTATATATTAGAAGAAAGACTTCTGAACCTCACAAAGATACAAGATTGTATACAAACAATGTTGACAGATTTAATGAGTATACTACAAGAGGTTTTGCACAGATATATGTAATAGATGAAGCCATAGCAAACTTATATAAAAGGGGTTGGGTGTTTGGTGCTGATAATCTTACTATGAATGACTTTAGTAGAATATTCTTACAGTTAAGAGGAATGAAGATAGGATTATAAAAATAATAGAGAGTAGAATATCATAAGATATCTACTCTCTTTTTGTTTACTTTCTGAATGAATTAGCCTTACTAAGTGTATCTTTACCCCAACTACCATCAACTTTAATACCTACAAGTCTCTGAAAGTCACTTACTGCTTTTTCTGTATCTTTGCCATATTTGCCTGTTACAGAAAGCTTACAACCTAAAGACCATTTAAGAAAACTCTGTATATATTTTATCTGTTCTTTAAGGTTTACATTTGTTTTGTAACCATCACCTACTAAGTAATATCCTCTGTTTGGTAACTTCTCTAAATATTCATCATAAGTGCATTTATATTCAAGTCTTTTGTTTACTTCCTCAACTATATAAGGAAATTTAGTTTTTAAGTAAGCGCCTGGGCATTCAGTAGCCATATACCAACAGTGCATTGTAACATTTCCACTGTCATCACCTGTATATACAAGCTTATCAATGTTATTTCTTTTGCAAATATCAACACAAAGTTCAATGCATTTTTCAATAACTTTGTCGGATACGTGCCACTGTCCACCTACTTCATCATTAGCTAATTCAATATTAATTGCTCTATGGTCATTATCACCATTAGTAGTTGACCAAGCTCTATCACATTCTTCAACATAAAGTCCTACTCTGCCATTATTATCTATGCCATAATTAGCACTACCTCTACTTGATTGAAAAACACTGCCACATTCTTCAACACTTAACATTCCTGCCATATGATGAATTGTTATTCTGTCAATTTTGGACTGTCTAGGACTTGTTTTATTTGGTGAAAGTCTAATGTAATCTGTTAAAGGACTATTTGTCATACATACACACCTTCTTTCAATAATCTAGCAATTTCCATCTGTTCATCATTAGTACAATGTGTAAGACCATCTGTTACAATAGCATCAACTACTGTATAACCTTCTAAGTCTTTCAGCTTATGATATGTTGCTGATGGTACACCTTTAAGATTCTTATACTGTGATACCTTAATAAATCTGTAAGCAGTTCTTATAATATAAGGTGTTCTGTAGGTAAATAATGTGTTACCTGCTAAACTACCACCGTGTTCAAAGTCAGGTCTTGCTAAGTCATACTGCTGTTTACCATTGACAAAATCACCTATACCAACTGCACCACCTGCAATAGCACCTGCAACACCGCCTACCATAGCACCCTTAACTACATTTGTGCCAAAAGAAGCTATAGTTCCTGTGATTGCGTTCATCTGTGCCTGTTTCATTCTTGCATAATTAGCACCATTTATAGGTATTTCAGTAAAGCAATTACCTACATAACTATATAACAGAGAAAGTTTATATCTACCATCTGTTCTATCTTTAACATATCCTGTAATATATGCCTGTACTGTACCTGTAAGTATATCAAGGTGATACATAACATCAACACCATAAGGAAGAACATCATCAGACTTAAGTGGCTTATAACCTATATAAGGTAAATATATCTGAAATTCGCTATCATAATCAAGATAACTGCCGTGTACCTCACCAACATCAATATGTCCACAATCTATCTCGTGATACTGTGTAGATGCAGATGATGAAGCTACATTTGTATCAATTCCACCTATTGCAATATTATTTGCTACCGTTGTAATAGTATTACCTGCATCATCACCATTAGGGATAAAACCGAAAGTGATAACATTTTCCATAGGAGAAGCCTGATTTTTCTTAACGTTAGTATCATAATCACTAGACCATAACCAAGCATTGAAATCTTTGATATTCTGTAAAGTAGGTAAGTAGATATTTACAAATTCTGTACCAAGTGCTGACACTGTAGGGAAGTCAGGAATAGGAATAATATCACTACCAAATTCATCTGTAGGATAACCACCTTCATCGCCGTCTTCTTCTTCCTCAAGATACTCAACATTTACTTTAGCTTCATTATCAGACCAAAACCAGTCAGGAACATCACTCCAGTTACTATCACCGAAGATATTAACCATCTCATATTTATAAGTAAAAGTACCCCACCCAGGGGAAAAATCAAAAGTATCATCATCAATTCTGACACCTTCAATAGGTGTTTTACTCATAAGCATAGCATTTGAAAGGTCACTTGTCCAAGTAAGACCACAATATCTAGCACTCCACCCAGGGTTATCAAATGTATCAATCATTTCACTAAAGAAAGGTGTTACATAGAATTTATCTTTAACAGGATTTTCATATTCCTCAGAAGGATATACACCACTATTCTCTGCTTCATAAACATTAAAATATGTAGTAACGAGAGTTCTTGACGATGGACCTGCAACAGAGTTATCAACTAAATTAATTAACCACCAAGTCATATCAAGTCTGTTACCCATACTACCTGTAACCTTAAATCTTATAGCAGTCTGATTTTTAAACACAAACTCTCTGTAAGTGTTATTATTAGTCATATCATCAATATCTGCAAGACTTATATATAATCTAGGACTAAAGTTTCTGTACCAACTAGCTCTTTTTTCTGTTGTGCCAAAGATGTTTGAGTGATATGAAAAATCACCAAACACCTGTTGTGGATTCCAACCTTTTGAAGCATCAAAGATTTCACTTGACTGTTCATCATTTAAACCAAGTGTTCTCCAAGCATTTTCACATTCAATATAACTATTGTAAATTGCCATTTATATCACCTCTACTTTCCACAAGTTGCTAAAATAAAAGTATCTGTTGTGTTAAATCCGTGTTCTGCTTCTCTTGTATCAACAACCCTCTTAGTAAGTATAGCCTGCTCAGTATCTTTAAGGTAAGTATTAAACTCGTGTTCCTGTCTTGCTAAGATAACACCTAAATTAAGTATATCATTTTTAAATGTCATCAGTAAGTCAGGCTTAAGCTGAAATATTACCCTATTTTTGCTATATGTTCTATCAACAATATAATAGTAGTAATTATTAATATGAACATAATTACAATCATCTAAATTACTATTATATGCTAACTCTAATGTAGGGTTGTTTTTAGTTTCATCAGCTTTGAAAATTACATCTAAGTCATAATCATCAACAATTTCATAATGATATGTATTGAAGTTCAACTTACTTGTAAATAAAGAAGGCTGATAACCAACTGATAAAGGTGCGTCAAAACTTAATCTTATATACTTATATGCAGTATCATTATCAAACACATATTCAACATTTGTAAATGAAAGTAACTCACCTGTAATAGTTCCTGTATAAAGTGTATCAAAGGTAATACCATCATTTGAACCACTGATTGTAATACCACAAGTAAAATCTGCACTATAATTTGACCAACAAACAAGTTTTACTTTATCAATTAACTTTGCATCAGGTAATTCATACTGCACCCAAGGTGTCATATCTGCACTATCAGGTAACCAACAAGTATTAGCATCAGGGTCATTTAAAGAACTTGTAGTATATGGTGATACTATACCTAAAGGAGGATACCAGTGATGATAAGTAGAAGCAGTTGCATTTGGGTCATTAACAGTATAAGTGTCAAAGTAATAACCATCATCTATTTTTGTTCTAGTAGATGATATTGCAATAGGAATTAAAGTTTTATTAACAACTCTAACATCACTTGTGTTTTTATAGAAATTAGCTATCATACTTATCACCCCTTTATATAATAAGATTATCTGCAACGAAAGAAGCTACAATGTAATTAGCAAGACTATCTTTCTCAGTAAGTGGAAATTGAGACTCTATCATCATTTGACTGGTTGTGACACCTATATTTCCATATGTTCTTTCAACTACTGTATCTTTTCTATCAGTAAAAGACTTAACATCTGTAGTCTGTCTGTTTGTGAATGTCTTTGTAACTTCATCACTTCTATTAGTAAAGCTTTCTGTGTTTGTATCTTTCCTGTTAGTGAAAGACTTAACATCTTCTGTTTTTCTATCAGTAAATGAAAGTTCATCTGTATCAACTCTATCTGTAAATGATGTAGTATCAGTATCTGTATAAGTTGCGTTATCTTTACTTACTTTGTCGGTATCATAAAAATTAGCACTATCATAAGTGGTTCTTTGCGTTGTATCAACATCTGTATGCTGACCCTTAACTTTTGATAATTCCTCACTACCATCTTTAGAATGAGTAGTTGTCTCTTTTCCTGTAGGTGTATTAGTGTTTGTCTCTGTACCTGTAAACTCAGTTTCATTCTTTGTAGAACCTTTATAGTCAGTAGTCTCTTTCTCTGAACCTGTAGGAGTATTAGTGTTTGTCTCTGTACCTGAATAAGTAGTAGTAATTGTGCTATTCTTATCGTAGTTACTGATAGGGTCATACTTTGCCCTAAGTGCCTGATAAAGCTTGTAAAATCCCTCAACTCTATCTGCTGACCAAGTAGTAAAGATTGCTTTGAACATAGCAATAGCACTATCAAGGTCTGAGCATAAATCAACTATTTCTTCTCTAACTGTATCATAATATGAAGGACTAAGTACGTTAAATGTAAAATATTTGATAAGAAGTAAATTTCTAAAATCACTATCAGAAATAAGAACTACTTCATTATTATCTTCATCATAAGTCTTAATTGAATAGTCAAAAGCAGGTGAAGATGTATCATTTCTTAAGATGTTACATATATTATACTTCTTCATCAATACCACCACCTTTTGTAAATTCTTCATAGGCATCTAACCAAGCCTTACTATAGTCAACTGTTGCATTATGATTGAATACCTGATTATAAGTTTCAATAAATTTCTTTCTTTCATTAAGTCTATCATTTGGAATTATCCAAGATACCTTATTATCACTGTGTACCTCTTCAACTGACTGTTGTGCCTGTTTTGTTGACTGACTGTAAGACATTCCATACATACTGTAGAAGCGTCTAAGTAAGTCATTGTGATATGTTGAAAGATACTGTATTTTATCAACTGCTGAAACATCTGATAAGTTAGTGATTTCAACACCCTTCTTACCCTCAACACCTAATTTACTCAATGATTTAGATGTAAATGTAAAAGGTTCACCATTATCAGCGTTCTTAAGTGCATTATTTATCTGTTCCTGTACTATACTATCTCTAACCTCATAAATAGGGAAAAGTCTAGCATATCTTATTAAACATTTCTGTGCTGTTTCAACTAAATTAAACATCTCAGTATATCTACTAAGTTTTACAATATCGCTTGTATGTGTTTTATTATTCCAACATATAGCACCATTTACTCCATTAATTACACCTTCTTTGTGAATATCAGATAATGTATTCAAGTTAAACTTTTCTGCAATTCCATATTCATTTATCATACCACCCTCAGTAGCATACCCGATGACTTCCTTATTGCCATTCCTGAACACACCACTGCAAGCGTTAGGTGATAAGATGTTATAAAACTCTATGAAATCAGTATTTAACTCTTTAGCCATACCTTTATACTCAAACATTGAAGAAAGAAATATAAGTAAATTGATGAATATGTCATTTTCTCTTAAGAATTTCTTCTGTTTTCCTGTTAAGAGATTAAAATTGTTAAAAAATCCTATTTGCATCATTTATATCACTTCTCTTTCTTTTAATAAAAGGGGTTATATACTACATCATATATAACCCCTAAGACATAAGGTGACTATTAATCAACTATACTAATCATTAATATAGATGATACCATTTTCAGTAGGGTCTACCATATAACGTCTTTCAGCAGTAAGCTTAAATACGTTTCTATCGTTCCACTGGTCATACATTGAAACGAACCTACTCTTATCCATTGTAGCAACTACACCTGCTTTATCATACATAAATGCGATAACATTCTTGATGTCAACAGTTGTACCATTTCCATCAATACTAGACTTAACCTCATTAGGTGATGTTGCAATACCCCAGTTAACAACTTCATTGTGTCTAGGAAGTTTTACATAACTGTCATTGAATGTATCACCATAATACTTTGCATAAGCACTAGCAACATTAAGTGAAATGTCAAGGTTAAGGTCATCATCTTTGCTACGTCTGTCAATAGGTACTTCAGAACCAACTGCACCAATTTCATTATAAAGATGTGTAAGCTGGTCAAGGTTCTTCTTATCTGTAACAAGTACCTTTCTGATATACTCAAGATAGTCCTTATCAATATAAGCATCATCACCTGTGTATGATGTACCCTTAAGTGTGTTAAATTCTGTAAGAAGATGTCTAACTCTTCTTGTTGCATTTGCATCTGTTGTTGCTGAGAAAATTGATGCCATAAATGCACCAATTGCATTATCAGCAAGACCCTTCTTAGCAATCTTATAAGCATTTCTCATTCTGATGTAAAGTGCATCTGTAAATCCTATAAGTGCTTCAGGAGTATGGAATGCAGTCTTAAGCTGATTTGTGTAGCTTACGTCCTGCCAACTAAATGTAGGAATTGAAACCTCAAAGAACTTCTGAACAATTCCTGTCTTAGCAGTAACAGCATAAGGACTTTCAGGGTTTGCAATATCCCATTCTGATGCTGTCTGTGCCTGCTGTGTGATGAATGAAAGCTTCTGAAGGATTGCACCATACTCAAAAGCTGATACTGTAATACCTCTTTCGCTATCTTCTGCTTCATCAATAGAAACTACTGTCTTTCCAACCATATCATATAAGGTTGAATAAACTGGCTCGACACCACCACTAATAGTGGCACTAGCAAAAGCTGCAAATGTAGTAGCATCTACTACTGTCTGTCCTGTATAGCCAAGGTTATTAGCTATAGTGTTAATTGTTGAATAAATCTGACCCATTTTAATTATCCTCTCTTTCCTCTTTATTATCATTAGGTTCTTCTATATTATTATCCTTATCTTCTGGGATAGGATTAATAAGCTTAAGTTCTTCAATTAGCTGTTCTTTCATAGCATTAAAATAATCTTTCATATCCTGTAGTGTAATACTTTCACCTGTCTTAACTTCCTCTTTTTCTTCTTCTTTGACAGGAAAAGCCTTATTGAAATCTTCGAAAAAATGCATTTTAGTCACCTTCCTTTTCTCCTTCTAACTTGTCAACAAGCTTCTGTAGAGCTAATGTGTTATTATTTAGTGCTTCTGTTACTTTGGATATTTCCTCTTTATGTTCTTTCTGCATAGTAGCTACATCATTTCTATAGTTGTCTGTCTGAATTTTAACATACCAACCGAGGAAAATACAACAAACTATAGGAAATCCTAAACTCATTATAAGTTGTGAAATCTCATTCAATTATTACACCTTCTTTCTTTTTGGGATTACTATTTTATAATTATTGATACCTTTATATGAAAGTGTAAGGAAAGACCCATCTTCTAAATAGCCTATTGTTCTATCATAGTTTTCTTCAATTCTTACTATGTCTAATTCTGTGTCTTTCGGTAAATTCTTTACAATATAACGGCATATATTTTTATTAGACTTATCTTCTGTGAAGACATTTAATGATTTAATAAGTTTTATTTTCATTTTCTCACCTCACTTTATTATATATTAAATAGCTCTTAATTGTCAAACAATTTTATTAAATTTAATAAATAGTCTGACTATTTAATGTCAGAAGATATGACAGGCTTTTACACCTGCCATACCATCTTTATAAAAAGGAGTAAATTATGACTTCTTATTAATCTTCTGTAGCTTCATAAATCTTTATATTATATGAAGGCTTACCATATCTTGTATCAAACTGAATAATTTCTTTAACAAAAGCATTTTCAAAATACTCTTCTGCTGAAAGCTTACTATTCTTAAAATCCTCTTCAAGTCTTGCACCATACCAACTAGGAATATTCATAAGCATTGATGCTTCGTCCATATTGTCTACTGCAACACCTTGTGTTCTTTCAATGTAAAGACTATACTGGTCTTTATCATACTTATCACTGTGTGTCTTAAGATACCCCTTAATACCTAACTGACCTTTACCATAGCTACCAACAAAATCCGAAGGTTTAGTAAACTTTGTACCTTCCTTAATCTTTCCTGCTATTGTACTAGCATTCTTCTCTTCTGTGAAATTTCTCATAATTATCACCTTTTGCCTTTCGTATAAATATTAATGTGTTATATACTAAATATGTAACATTTAGTATAATTGTATTATAATACTATATGTCATAAAAGTAAACATATAAATTGTGAACTTTTTGTGAACAAATCACTGGGTGGTAGCACTGGGTGTTAGCACTGGGTGTTAGCACTGGGTGTTCGAACTGGTGTTCGGTTTGTGTCCGTTT
>JAFWHH010000015.1 GCA_017512025.1 Clostridia bacterium | reverse complement strand
TCTAAGTAATTAACAGTATAACTTAATCCTGTAATTCTTGTATAGTAGAATGTATGCTCGTTTGTTCCTGTTGTGATTTCAATTTCAGCACTTGTTGGCTCTACCTTTTCAAATCCTGGAATGTCTATTGCATTCTCTGTTACTTTATCACCAAATACTTGATTTCCTTCTACTTTATCATCTGCAAGTTTTCCGGCGTCTCCGTCTACTCCTTGCTCTCTATAATGAACTGTGTAACTTAAATTATTACGTTTAGTGTAATAAACATTGATTACATTGTTCTCAGAGCTTGCTCCAATTGTTAATACTTCTGGATCTACGCTATCGTAATTATATCCATCGATTGTTATCTTTTCATTTACTGATGTTATTTCATCTCCAAATGTTTGGTTTGGTTCAGTCTTTGAAGTATGTAGAACATGATCTGTTCCTTTCTCTAAGTAATTAACCGTGTAGCTTAAATCGTTACGTTTTGTATAGTATAGATTTATTACATTTTCTTCAGAGTCTTCACTAATAAATATTGAATCAACATCAGCACTATCAAATTCATATCCATCAATATTAATAACTTCATCAGTTGCCATTATTTGAGAATCAACTTCAACCTCGCCACTTGTCTTAGATGTTTCAAGTGGAGTTGTTGTATTCTTTTCATAATAATTTACTGTATATGTTGAATAAATTACGCTCTCACGTTCGTTTTCAATATTTATAATTTGATTATCTTCAGAAGGTAATAACTCAAATGTCATATCATCCATTGTTATAAAGCCATCTGGTGTAACAATCTCTGAAACTGTATATTCACCATATCCTCTTATATTAAATGTTGCTTTACCTTCTGCATCTGTTAAGTCTGTTTCAACAACTATTGGAGCAGATGAATTTTCAAATCCTATACTATTTATTGTAAATGTATCTTCACCACTATACTCACTACCATCTTTGCTATATATGAAATAGATAGCATATTTCTTTCCACCATATAATGTTGTTGTATAATCTTGACTACTTGATTCCCCAGACGCATAGAACATTTCATATGAATTTTGTAAATTATCATAATTAATATCTGCTTGTGCTGTTTCTGGAGATATATCATCAATAATAACACGAGCAGAATCATAACTTTCTTCACTAGATACTTCAGCATTTACAACAAAAGTATATTCTCCAGTTAAAGTAGTTAAATCAACTATCTTGTATCCAATAGCCATTGTTCCATCTTCATGCTGATTATTAGATGTATATGTTCCAGTTGATTGACTATAATCAAATGAATATTGATTATATACTGGATCTCCATACATATCACTAATGTAGCTATCAACATTAGTTCCTCTTTCAAAGTTACTTGTTAATCTAAACTTAGCTCCTTGTAATGGTTGTCCACTACGTTTATTTGTTTTAATAATAGTTACTGTTTTTTCTTCTTCTTCAAATTTTACAACAATATGTTTGTCACTTGTTACATTTGTAAATTCTGATCTTGGAATAACCACATTTCCATTTGAATCTGCTTCAAATGTATAGTTTTCTCCATTTATAGTAATTCTACTAACTTCATATCCACTTGTTGGGGTAATTTCTATATCCATTGTAGCATTTTGTGTTCCTCTAACAGATTCAACGAATTTTATATTATTTTCTGCAAGGTAGCCTTCTGTATATTCACCAGTAATTGTTCCTCCAGATCTTTCTCCTAAGCTATTTATTCCAACCTCAGTTGTAATTACATATGTGTCTGCACTGTTTACAAAAGACACTTCATTTGGAGCTGTTACGCTCTTTATCTCATCGCTCTTTATGTATCCAGCAGGAGCTTTCGTTTCTTTAACGTTATATGCTGAATCTGAATATACTTCAACCAAAGCTTCACCATTTTCATTTGTAGTTGCTGTATATTCATCTCCAGTTTCTATCTTTACACTATTAATATAGAACCTGTCGTCACCTGATCCACTAGATTCATCTTTTGAATATCGATAATATATCTTATATTCTTTGCCACCTTGTAGAGTTACTTCACGAATTATGTTTCGTTCAGAACCAGAATTTGATACTAAAGTCTCAACTGAACCGGTTTCTATATCCTCAACCTCGATATAACCATAATCATATCCAGATTCACTTGAAATAGATGCATTAACTCTTAAATTAAATGTTCCTGTTAAATCACTTAAATCAATATCTGAATAACTTCCTGCTGTTGAACCATCTACTCCAACGTTATTTGAAGCAAATGATCCGTCTGACATTTCTTCAAAGTAATAATCATAATCTGGATCTGCTGTTATCGCTCCAATATGTGAAGAATAATCATTCTTATTAGAAATCGAAAATTCTGCTCCAGCTAATCTATTACCGTATTCATCTTCCTTAATAATTTTTATTAATTTAGTTGTGTCAATGAAACTTACAACAATGTGTTTGTTCTCTTTTATGTTTTGGAAATATTCCTTTGCAATAGTAACATTGCCATTTGCATCTGGCGTATATGAATAACTGCTTCCATTAATTGTTATACCTGTGATTATATATCCCTCATCAGGATCAATCACGATATCATTAACTGGTGTTTCACTTTCGTTAACTGTTTCTACATATCTTTTTCCACTACTTTCTGGATAAGCTGAAGTGAATTCACCTGTAATTGTACCTCCGACTCTTTCATTAGCTCCGTTAGGTGCAATTTCTGTTGTAATCTTAAACGTTTCTGTATTTTCGACACGTCTATCTAATCCCTCATATTCATCATTGTAGTTTATTCTGTAGTTATTAAGAGATTGTGTTGACCACGATGTACCATTATTTGTTGTTCTCTCAATTCTTGTTTCCTTAACAAGATATGTTATTTCGTTTCCATTGCTATATCTTGGTAAGTTTTTGAATTCAACAGTACCATTACCAATAACTGTAATTGTTACAGTGGTAGATGTAGATGAATATGTTACTTCTTTATCAGTCGAAGTAGCATCATTAACCACAGCTACTATTTTACGATTACTATTTGTAACAGTACTTTCAGAACCATTAATATTCTTATATAAAGTATATGTTGTTCTATGCTTGTTTACTTCTTCCTCCGTCTTACCGTTCCATATCTTACCAAATTTATAATCAACTACATTCATATAATATACTTTGATTACGCTACCCGTATTGACTATATCTGGTATAGTAGATGGATTTGTACTTGTGCATATGCTTCCTTCATACTTGTCGACAGTATTTATCTTTGTCTTATCAACTGTTAAAGTATCTGGTTGTAGAACATGTACAATTATTTTCTCTTCTTGTGTATCGGCTTCAACCTTTACTGAATCAAGATAATACTCTACAGTATATTTTAATTCTTTTGTTGCATCTTCATCAAATACATAATAAACCTTGATAATTCCACCATTTTCAATTGTATCTGGAATTGGAGCTGGATTTGAACTATCAAATTTGTATCCTAAATATTTGTCAACAATATTGATATCATCTTTATCAACTTCCATTGTGTTTTCTAATACTTGAACTTTTCCAGTTTTGATTTGTGTATCTTCTTCAACTCTAACACCATCTTTATAGTATTCAACTATATATCCGATATCTTTTTGTTGAGTATCGTCTGTTATATAGTACACATTAATTACGTTATATTCTTCATTAGCTCTTAATGTTAGAGGCATTTCTGTCTCATCTCCATTTTCATCTAATGCTTTTACGTAATCAAATTTATAACCTTCTGTACACTTGTCTATATATGATTCAATAGTAACATCACATACTTCTGTGCAATATTCTGTCTTATCTTCATCTAAAACATTGTTGTAGAAGTATTGTACCTTGTAATTAACTTCTTTTAGTTTATAGTAATATGTTATTTCTGTATCTGTATTGTATTCAAGAGTATCTTCAATTGTTAGAGCATCTCTATTTTTTACTGTTACACCAACAAATTCGTTATCTTCTTTTAATACTGTATAATCTTCATTAGTATTTAATACATAACTTGCATCTGTGACAACTTGATACTCAGCTTCACCAGTAAATATTACTTGTGAATCTTGATAAATTACTTTATCCTCTACTAGAGATTTTTCTGTACCTTCATAGTAGTGATGAATTGTTAATTTAACTTTGGCAGCCTTGTAATAAATAATGTACTCTGCACCTTCATCACCAAAAGTTCCAGCATAGTATTCTTGATTCTCAACAACACTTAATTTTTCCAAATCTGTGTGTGGTCTTGCTTCAAATGACTCACCTGGTTCTCCCCATAATACATCATCTTCAGCCACCTTATTCGTTGTACCTTCTAAATAATGATGTACAACTATTTCTGTTTTTCTCTTATTTTCAAATTCAACTGTTTGTACACTTGCACCTGAAACAAGCTCAATTTCTTTTTCTGTATCATCTATAATGTAATGCTCTGGTGCTTTTGTTTCTTTGATTTTATATTTTCCTAAGTATGTAACAGGTAATATTGCAATACCACCTTCATTTGTTACTGCTGTATATGTTTCAACAACAGGAACTACATTTACACTATTTACAGTAAAGCAATCATTTCCAGTATTTGTTGAGGCATTCTTGTTGTATCCTAAGTGGATATAATATATATCTCCAGCCTCTAATTCTGTAGAATAATCTCGTGCACTAACCGTTCCCGAAATATAAATTAGTCTTCCAGTAGTACTGTTATATGCTGGAGCAGTTGTTGTTTTTGTTATTGTCACATAACCATAATCTCCACCACTTTGACTACTTACTTGGGCATTTACAACTACGTTATATTTTCCATGATAATTTGTTAAATCAAGTTTTATATATGAATTTGCGCATGAGCTATTTACCCCATTATTGTTTGATACATATACACCTTCATTTTCAACAAAATAATAATTTGCATTATTGTTTGTTAATGTTCCCAATTCTGGTGTATCATTATTAGATTCAATTGAAAACTCTGCACCACCTAATGGGTTACCTTCTTTATCAACTTTACTAATATAAATAGTTTTATCCTTTGGTGAGAATGAAACAACAATATTTTTATCTTCATCCATATTTGAGAAATATCCAGCTGCAAATGTATATGTACCATCAGATTCTGGTACAAATACAAAGTCTTCATCATTAATTGTAATAGAATTAATTACATATCCTTCATCTGGAACAATGCTTATAGCCTTTGTACTACTTTCAGCATAATCAACTGTTTCATATGGTTTCTCATCTTCTCCAGTAATTGTTCCGCCTTTAACTCCATCTATCTCTTTTATATCAGTTGTAATTATAAACTTCTTTATTGTGTTGTTAATTGTAAGCTCTGTAGAATCTCCTAATACATTCTTGATTTGTTTGTTAATTAGTATTGGATACTTATCTTTACGATACATCCAAACACCATCAACATTTAACTCACTATAGAATTCTTTAGATTTCATATAGTCATCTGTGATACCAGTACCTTTATTATTAATTATTCTACCATCAATAACCACTGAATCAACATAGTAAGAATTATGAGCTGCCATATTTGAAGAACTAATATTTGTTTTATATCCTATAATAGCACCTGCATATCCATATGAACCTGAATTATCTGTTGCTTTTACACTACCAACATTATATGAGTTTAATATATCACCAGCTGAAGTATATCCAGCAATACCACCAGCATATTTTTTAGCTTTAGCTTTTCCTGTGTTGTATGTGTCTATGATAAGAGATTCATTTTCTACATATCCTGCAATACCTCCAACTGCATCATTTCCGTTTATGTTGCCAGTATTGTATGAATACTCGGCCTTACTGTTTGATAAACGACCTACTATACCGCCAACATTATTTACGCCTTCTATTGTTCCACTATTATTTGTATACTTAATGATACTATCTTTACTATCTCCAGCAATTCCTCCGACATAAATTTTACCACTAATCTTAGCTGTATTGTAGCAATTCATTATTACAGCTCCATTAAGTATTTCTCCAGCAATTCCTCCGGCATATTTTGAATTTCCAGCAATTTCTCCTGTTAGTCCTAAATCCCTAACTTTAGCTCCATCTAATCTACCAAATAGACCAGCATAAGTTTTACCACTATTTACATATATATTTCTTATTTCGTATCCTTGACCTTCAAAAGTTCCTGAAAAAGCGCTTCCAGAATCACATCCGATTGGAATAAATCCTCCATTATTTTCCCCAGAAATTAAATCTTGGTTAACTACTCCACTTCTATATGAACTTGGATCATTGAAATCTAAATCTCTCATCAATGTAACAACATGGTCTTTATAACTTTTTCCATTATTTACATCATTTGATAATTGAACTAAATCTTCTATATAATTTATTTCTGTTATTAATTCAACTTCGTTATTTAATACTGGATATCCATCATTTTCACTTTCATTTAATGACCAATATCTATCACCTAATTCATCAACAAAGTCTGCATTTTTCATTTGTGATTCAGTACGTGTTTCTCCTCGTTGAATTACCGTTCCTTGAATCGTTATTGTATCAAGATAATATGCGTTTGTAACTGTAGTAGCAGAACCGTTTGTTGCCACGATTCCTCCTGAAGAATTTTCAGAAGCAGAAGCACTAACATTTCCTGTGTTATAAACATTGCTAATAACGCTTGAACTTTCAGTTCCACAAATTCCTCCTGCTCTTGCATTTGCATCTTTATAAACATAATTCGAACTTCCAGCACTTGCCGAGCTCTCAACATTACCTCTGTTATAACAGTTTACGACATTGCTTTCATTTATATGACCTACTATTCCTCCAATTAATACCGTACTATAACTTGAACAATAATTTTGCGAAGAAGTATTCTTACAATTACTTGTACTTCTTCCATTTACATTATTCGTATTATAGCAGTTAGATATACGAGAATATGTAGCATTACCCACTATACTTCCAATATTAACTTGACTTGAAGCAGCAGATCCTGTACTTGCTGATGAACCTTTTGTGTTTGTTAAAGAAACTCTCCCCGTTACTACACAAGCATTAGAGCAATTATCTATACCACTATAACTTGAAAAGCCTACAAAACCACCAACATACTTTGTTTCTTGTAAATCATCATATGCATTGGTTGATATAACTAAATATTCTTCAACACTACCTGTAATGCTTAGATTTTTTATTTCGGCTTCACTTATATATCCAAATAATCCAACATAATCTTTATCCGTTTTAATATATAGATTACTGATTGTATGTCCTTGTCCATCAAAAATACCGCTAAAAGGAGTTTTTTTACTAATACCAATTATGTTAAAACCAGTACCACTTGAAGTTAATGATGTATCAACTTGATTATTTTTATATGAACTTGCATCATTAAAGTCTAGGTCTCTCATTAACTTAATAGTTTTACCCTCATAACTATTACCGTTATTAACATCAATAGCTAAATCAACTAAATCATCGATATAATTAATTACAGTAATATCTTCTGTATTATCTTCTAGTATTGGATAATCTGAATTCTGATTAGCAACTTTTGACCAAGACTCACTTCCTAAATCTTGAACAAAATTTGAACTTTTCATATATTCATCAGTATATTGTGTAACACCAGTTTCATCACTTGTGCCTTTTCCAGATAAATTGTAGCAGTTGATTCTTTCACCATTTGATAAATATCCAGCTATTCCATAATTGCCAGAAGAAGATATACCACTTCTGGTTATATTACCAACGTTGTAACTATCTTCTATATTTCCATTATCCACATAACCGACTATTCCTCCAGAATAAGCTTCACCAACTTTAACCCAATAATCATGATATGCAGTACCTTCAATGTAACCATTTGTATATGCATAACTGTATATATCACCAGTATTGTAGCAGTTTAATACATCAGTGTTTGATATATCACCAGCTATACCTCCAGTATGTGTATATACTCTTGGCTTTTGGCTTGAAGTAGCTCCGCCTCCATTGTTGCTTCCTGAAATATTACCGTTGTTATAGCAACGTTTTATAATACTGTTTGAAGCTTTTCCAATAATTCCACCTGTAAACGTATATGCATAGTAAGATTTAGAAGTTTTACTGATTTCAAAGCCTGTGTCATTGTAGCAATCACATACTTCTCCATTCTCTACTAAACCAACAATACCTCCAACATAAGACGCACTGTTAGTTGGAATATCAAATTCAATATTACAACAACAATTGCTAATCTTGCTGTTTGAACTATATCCAGTTATACCACCTGCATATACATCGCTCAAAGTTGAACTTGTAAGTGATTCGCACCCTACAATTCCATTAACATTTAAGTTTTTAATTTCAGAATCGGATATACGTCCAAAAAGGCCGATATAGGCTTCATCACAATTAACATATAAGTTACTAATTGTATGTCCTTGTCCATCAAATATTCCAGTAAAGTTACAATTTTGTTTTCCAATTGGCGTAAATCCTTGACTATTTTCTGTTTCTACTAAATTCCAATCAATTTCTCCACTTCTATATGAACCTGGGTCATTAAAATCTAAATCTCGCATTAGCTTTATTATCGCATTTTTATATGAGTATCCATTATTAGTTTTCTCTGATAATTCAACTAAATCTTCTATGTAGTTGATTTCTATAACCTTTTTATCCTCATCTTCAACTTCCTCGCCATCGTCATCACCAATAATAAAATACTCTGCTTCTTCTTTAACTTGATACCCTTCTGGATATGTAACCTCAACTAGGCAATACTTACCATCTGGTAATGGTAAAGATATTACACCATTTTCGTCTGTTGTAACTATATATTCACCTTGGTCGTTTGGAATTCCAATATAATTACCATACTCATCTTTTGCATAATCTGTTGTTCCGTCTTTTTCCATTTTATATACAATAAATTCAACATTAGCTAATATTTCTCCAGTATCTGAATCTACTTTAGTTAATTGGAATAATGGTTTATCTTGAACAACAATTTTTACTGTATCAGATTCGACTGTAATACTTTTTACAGATTCTAATTGATCTTCATTTTCAACACTAATATCTAAGTCATATTTTTGTGTCTGGTCATTATAAACACCATTTACTTCTATTGCTATTAAATCAGAGCTATTTAAGTAACCACCTGGTGCTTTTGTCTCTTGTATTTCGTATCTTCCTGAAACGTATTTACCATCAACATGTAAATATAGTCCATCTATTTCAATAATTCCATTTTCATCTGTTTTATATTCTTCTTGTTTTTGTGTATCTGCACTTGCTATTCTGAAATATGCACCTTCAAGTGTTGTTTCAGCTTCTCCATCTTTTGTTTTATTAACCTTTGTAATTCGTAATTTATATGTAGGTATTTTTTCATTCTCAATATCAATTGTTACTTGTGTTTGAGCTTTGTTATTTGGACTATCAATTACAGCATTTGCTAATATTGGGTCTTCTGTTACAATCTTTAGTCCATTTTCATCTCTTGTGATTTTAAAGCTCTTTTCTTCTTCATCTACGTAGTATCCGTCTGATCTTGTTTCTTGGATAATGTATTCTTTATCTAATTCTAATCCAGTAATTACAATTTGGCCGTTAGAATCAGTGATATAATTTTTAGTTCTTTCATCTGTACCAAATTTGAATATAGTACTTGCTAAAGGATTACCTTCTTCATCTGATTTATTAATTGTTATTGTATATTTAGCTTCATCTTCTACCTTTGCATTAACAACATAGTTTCCATTATTGTCTAATGTTACAGTAGGTGTTTCATTAAAATCTCTAGTTATTCCATGCTCTATATCATGTATAACGTCAACAATTAATTGCCCTTGATCATTTACACTTGTATTGAATACTATTATGCCTTCTGTTAATGAATAATCACTTGGAGAAGCAATCTCTTCTAGTGTGTATTCTCTACCAATGTACATATCATTAAATGTAAGGTTTCCATTTTCATCAGTAACAGCAATTTTACTGATTAAATTATCATTGGCATCTTTTGCAACAACTCTGTATGTTGCACCTGGTACAAAAGTTCCAGTTTTTCCTACTTTATTTTTTGTAAGATTTAAAGTATATTTTCCTACAACTTGCATACCAACTCTATTAGGCTCTGTTTCCATTTCAAGTTTTCCATTTGGAGTTTCTAGACTGTAGTATACTGCGTGGTTACTATATGTTGCGCTATCATATCCAACTCCAGCTGGGATCTCTACTTCATATGAAAAAGTATCTTCTGAAGCTTCAGTAAATACATAATCACCAAAGTCAATTAAATATGATTTTATGGTTGTCCAATCTGTTACATCTTCAGCTAACATCCATCCATTGTTAGTACCATCCTTATCATTATTTGCATTTCCATTAGCGGAATAATATATAGTAACATTATTTACTTGATTTGTTGGAATACTTATAGGTCCTGTAATATGTGCTGTATACTCAGATTTTAAGTCTCTATCTACAAGTATATATCTATTTCCTTCATATGGAATTCTACCTAAAATACAAACATCACTGATTGTTCCAGTATAATTATCTATTAGCCTTATATTAACTGTTGCTGTTCTAGATCCATCAGTTTTTTCTATTTCAGCAATGTTTGGAGCTATTGTAACGCTGCTATATTCATCATAATTTGTAATATATTCTGTTGTTAGTAGTCCTGATGGTGCTACAGTTGTTAAAGTTGTTGTTGAATATCCAATTAGATCTTGCGCTGATAAATCTTCGTCTAAATCATATTGATCTAATGCATTATAGTAATAGTTATTACAGTTCTTATTGTAAGCATATAATCCTATTGTCTCTGGCTTTGTAGCAGCTAGTGGGTTTGCTGTTATAGCTGCATTTATTGTTATGTTGTATGTTTCCTCATTTGAGTTGCTTGTATATATTTTTATATATTTCTTTCCATTTTCTTCAAAATAACTCCAGTTGCTTATTTTAACATTGTTATTGTTTACAGTAACACTATTAACAGCGACCTCTAAAAAGTCTTCTGGAAGTTCAACTAAAAATACACCATCTATCCAGCCGCTCTCAAAATCATTTGTTGCACTGGTATTGATTATAATATTTACATTTCTTGTATCTTGGTTAGATATTTCTTGTGGTTGTACACTAATGTTTTGAATTGATAATGAACCTTCGTATTTAGCACGCTCTTGAGAATATCTAGTCCATGTTGTATCACCATTTGCTAAGTTGGCACCTGCTGAATAAGCCGTTCCTTTAACATATGAATATATATATCTAAATGATTGGAACTCTTCTTTTGTAAAGTCTTCTATTACCTTACTATCATCAATTTTTTTAGTTTGATGTACTCCTAATGCTCCATTTGCTATTGGCGAACTAGTTTCAATTTTAATTGATTTCAAATCATCAAGTCCAACTCTGTATGTTGAATTCCAGTTTGCTCTCGTAAATGTTTCAATTAGAGTATCTGTTTCTGCATTATATAATTTGATGTATCCATTTGAACCCAATATTTTAGATGCATTTTCAAAAGATATTCCAACAGTTGTTTCATAGTCTCTCATGCTTGTTTTTTCTAGGTTTAGTTTTGTAAAATCATCTGTTCTTCTATTTTCAGATACAGTTTCTTCTTCTAAAGTAATTTTAGAAATTTTATTTGAATCAAAAATGTATGCATACCATCGTACTGTATAAGTATCTTCAACATCTTCATACAAACTACCACTATATCTTTCAAGGATTGTATCTTGTGAAATTCTATATTCACTACCTATTGTTTTACTATATACAAAATCACCAACTGAAATACCAACACTATATTCGCTTGTATTGCCTGTTGGTATTATTGTCTGACCACCTTCACCTGGATCTGCATCTGCAGTATATACAACTGTTATTGTATTGCTATCAGAAGAAACATATGGATTAGAAAATTCAGTATTTGGATTATTGTATCCATAGTTATATCCTTTGATTGGGAAATCTAATGATATATTTCCACCATTTGCTGCCTCGTATGCTTCTAATGGATACTCAACTACAACCTCATATGTATTGCCTCTTGCAATAGCAACTTGTACATCACCATTTTGTTTTACATTAGCATTATTTGTAATTGTCAATGTTTTGTTCTCTGAGTCAAATTGACTATTTGCTCTCGAAGTAGTTGTATATGCATTTGTTGCTGCATAGCCGTTTAAATCTGGTATTTTTAGTTCAGCAACTTGTTTTTGTAATATTAATTCTTCTTCTGTTTCAGTAACAACTGCTTCAAATTTAACCTTTACTGTATCATTCTCAATTAGAGTCTTCATTTCTTTTGTTTGAAGTAAATTATTTTTATTAACTATTGTTTTGGTTGTTCCATACCAATCAACAGTTAAATCTATAGACTTCTCAATTGGAGTTTCTATTCCTTCATCATCAACATATGTACCTGTTAAAACAACTCTGTTAACACCTGTATAGTTATTAATATTATCTCTGATATATGGGTAAATTGAACCTGAAAATAACTTTTGGCTTCCACCGATTAATTCATTTTTTAGAGTAATAGTTGTAACATTACCGCTATATGAAGATGCTACAATATTATCTTGAACAATTTCACTGTTCCAGTTAAAGTTACTTTGATACAATGTAATTTTTGCATTTTTTAACTTACCATCACCAAGTAAGTTAAAGTTAATATACAATGTATCTGGCTTCTCAGATACATCATTACATGTCCCTTTCAATTTATTTGCAATTCCATCTCCATCAATGTCTCTTAAGAAGAATGCGCTAAACTTAAGTGTATCAATCCCTCCTACTACTTCGTCTTCTGCTGTTATTTCCTCGTATGACATTGCTCTTAATGTCTCAGGATCTGTAATTGTAGCAACATTATTATCATTTTTTATCATTCTGTTGCTCATGATAAATGACATTACAACTGCAAACATAGCTGCTGTAACTACCACCACCCTATTTTTAATTACATTCTCAATTAATTTACCCATATTGAAAACCTCCAATTAGATTATTTTCATATTGGATATTTTACCTTACTTATAAATATGTATATATATAAGAAGCTTGTACACATTTTTAACTAATGCTTACGGATATAGCATTTACCAGTCTTTATTATTTTATTATTACAATTTCATAAACATTTTTTTACAAAGTTCCTCTGATTTCTTATTTCCCTAGCTTTTATTCATTATGCAAAAATATTAATACTTTAATTATTTATTGTAATATAGTCTTTATGATGCTTTCTATATTTATCTTAATGCTAAACTAAAAAAGAAGGGCTATGCCCTTCTTCTTTAGTTTAGTCTTTTCTTGATTGAGATTACCATTATTACTCCAGCTATTGCCATTCCTACTATGTAGTATATAACTTCATCACCTGTTTTTATGCTCTTTGATTTTTTCTCATCTTTTGTTTCTTTATCTGGTGCTATTAGCTCTGGTTCAAGCTCTTTATCTTTTATATCAACTTCTGGTTCATCTATATCTTCATTTGTTTGTTCTAATGTTATATTAATTATTGCTCTATCTTTATTATCATCTAATGTTGTTTCATTATAATTTGCACCATTTTCTGTACCTGTAATTTCTGCTTTGTTTGTCTTTGTTCCTTTATTTGTTTCAGATACTAACCATCTTAATACTACTGTATATTCTTTTATACTTCCTGGTAATATCTCATCAGTAGTTAATACATACTTACCATCTACTAGGTTCCAGCTTGGATCACTTTCAGCCACAATGAATTCAAATCCTTCTGGTATCTCTTCTTCTAGTACAGCTGTACCTGCTACTTCTTCTG